>CACHPE010000006.1 GCA_902581605.1 uncultured Pelagibacteraceae bacterium
TTATTTAAGATATATAAAAATTTTTTTGAAATTTTTGTTTTTCCTATAGATGGTCCAAAAGGCTTAATATTTTTCATAATTCACTAAATATCTTAAAAGTAAATTTATTCAATATTAAGCTATAAGTTTAATTCCTATTCTTATTGCGACAAAAATTACAAGAAAAGAAGTTAGTAGAGCTAAAATTTTGTTCGATAAGAATTTAATGTTTAATAAGCTACCAACTTGCCCCCCGACAAACACTGTTAAAAAAAATGGCCAATAGCTAATAACCTGATCTAAAGCATGATCTTTTGTAATTTGTCCAGCTATTCCAAAGATAGAATTGATTAAAATAAATAAAGATGCGCTACTGGTGATATGTATAGGGTATCCAGCTTTCATTAAAAATAGAATAGGGCTTAAAAAAATTCCCCCACCAATTCCTATTAACCCTGACATAAAGCCAATTATCGATCCAATAAAAATTGATAGTAATTTTGGTATTTTATTAATTTTAATTTGTTCTTTACTAAAAGATTTACTCTCAATTAATAAAAAAATTCCTGCAACCAACAAAACACAAAATAATAAAATCTCAAATAAACTTTTTTCAATTACTATTGATCCTCCAATAAAGGCAAAAGGTATTGAGCCGATTAAATAAGGAAATAGTAAATCAAACTTTATATTTTTAGATCTTATAAAATTAATAGAATTACCAGATACTACAATTATATTACATACAAGTGCAATAATGGGAAAAATTGTATAAGGTACACCCCAAATTAAAAGTATTGCAAGATACGTTGACCCTCCTCCAAAACCAATACTTGCGTATAATAATGCCGTTACAAAGAAAAGAATTGATAATATAATCATTTTTAAATTATGAATATAAATATAGCCTTATTAACTGTAACAGATACAAGAACATTTGATAATGATAAATCGGGTACAATCTTGGTTGAAAAAATAAAAGAAGCCAAACATAAATTAATTGATAGAAAGATTTGTAAAGACAATAAAGAAGATATTGTAAATATTTTAAAAAAATGGACAAGTCAAAAAGATATTGACGTCATAATCACTACTGGAGGAACAGGTCTTACAGGAAGAGATATAACTCCTGAAGCGTTAGAAGAGATTGCTGATAAGCATATACCTGGATTTGGTGAAGTTTTTAGAACAATTAGTTTAAAAACAGTTGGTACATCATCAATTCAATCTAGAGCTTGTGCAATCTTATCTAATGGAAAATATATTTTTGCATTACCTGGTTCCTCAGGTGGTGTAACAGATGCATGGGACGGAATTTTAAAACATCAATTAGACATTAATCACAAACCTTGTAATTTTGTTGAATTATTTCCAAGACTTAAAGAAAAATAATTATTTTTGATATTTTTCTTTCCATTCAGAATAAGGCATTCCATAAACATGCTCTCTAGCCTCCAAGTCTGACATGCTTACTCCTTTTTTTTCACCTTCTTCTCTAAACCATCTTGACAAACAATTTCTACAGAACCCAGCAAGGTTCATCAGGTCAATATTTTGAACATCTTTTCTTTCATCCAGATGTTTTAACAATCTCTCAAAAGCTGCTGATTGAAGCTCTTTTTTTTGATTATCGTTCATAAATAAAGTATTAATCACAAAAACGACCAACACAATAAATAAATTTATATTTAATTTTTATATTTTTCGTAAACTAGTTGTGAAATTATTGATAACGCTATTTCAGATGGTGATTTTCCTCCCAATTTAATACCAATTGGTCCATTTATTTTTTCTAACTCTACTTTTTTAAAACCAGCTTCTACCAATCTTGAGCATCTTTTTTCATGTGTTTTTTTACTTCCTAGGGCGCCAATATAAAAAAATTTATTTTTTAATGCATACTGCAAGGCAGGGTCATCAATTTTTGGATCGTGAGTTAAAGTGACCAAAGCCGTCTTTGTATTAGTTTCTATTTCATCAAAAGCTTCATTAGGCCATTTATTAATAATTTTTGTATCTGGAAATCTTTCTTTGGAC
Source organism: uncultured Pelagibacteraceae bacterium (assembly GCA_902581605.1). Taxonomy (GTDB): domain Bacteria; phylum Pseudomonadota; class Alphaproteobacteria; order Pelagibacterales; family Pelagibacteraceae; genus Pelagibacter. The sequence goes on from CACHPE010000006.1 coordinate 2,017, forward strand.
GCAAAATATCCTCTTGGATCAACGATAATAATCTCAAAATTTAAATTTTTAGCGAAATCAATTAAATACATTGAAATATCAACAGCCCCTACAATGATTACTTTAATTGGATTTTTATATGTTTGAACAAATATTTCTGAATTTTCTATTATACCATTTTTATTTGAATGAAATATTTTTTCTATTTCCTCTGAATACTTTGAAAACATTCCACTAGGATTATTTCCAGGAAAAAATATTTCACTTTCTCCATTAACTAAATTTGTTATGAGTGCAAATTCTTTATTTAAAGATTTATTTTTTAAAGTTTCTCTGATTATTTCTATTTTCATTATTTAATCTCTTCAATATAAATTGAAATATCACCACCACAGGCCAATCCTATTTCCCACGCATTTTCATTCGAGACTTTAAAGTCTATTTTCTTACAAATTTTTTTAGTTTTCATTAAAGATATACATTCTTCAACGACTTTAGCTTCTACACAGCCTCCAGAAACAGATCCTAAAAAATTTCCATCTTCACTTACTATCATTCTACTACCAATTCCAAATGGTGATGAACCCCATGTTTGGACAACTGTAGCTAATGAAACTTTTTTATTATTTTTTAGCCAATTATCTGCTTCTTCAAATATTTTTTTTTCACTAAAATTACTCATTTTTGAAATATTCTTTTAATGTTTATTCTTAGAATTAGTAAAAATGTTATAAGCACAAAGTAAATTAAAGGTTTAAAATATATAGTTTTAGATAACCAAACAAAATGCAAAGAACCTAAAATTGCAATAACATATATTAGTCTGTGTAATTTTTTCCAATTTTGTTTAAGCAATAAAACCATTTTTTTTGAAGAAGTTATTGTTAGTGGTATTAATAAAATCCAAGCAGCGAAACCAACAAAAATATATTTTTTTTTAACAACATCATCAAAAATTGGCTGCCAGTTAAATCTATGGTCTATGCCAACATAATTTAATAAGTGCAATGAGGCATAAAAAAAAACAAACAATCCCAACATTCTTCTTATTTTCATCCAATAATTTAAATTAGTAAATTTTTGTAATGGACTCATTGACAATGTTAAACATATGAAAATTAAAGTCCACTCTCCTGTAAAATGAGTAATTTCTTTTACAGGTTCAGGACCTAGTTTATTAAAAAAAATTTTATAAGTAATGATCAGAAATGGTACTAAGCTAAGAACAAAAATACATGGCTTCAAATATTTTGTCATTAAAAATATTTTTTTAAATCCATACCAGAGTATAAACTTGCTACTTCATCTCCATAACCATTAAACATTGTTGTTGGAATTCTTGGACTGATTATGCCTTCACCAATTACCCTTTCTGTTGCTTGGGACCATCTAGGATGATCAACTGTTGGATTTACATTAGAATAAAAACCATACTCTTTTGGAGAAGCTTTCATCCATGAGGACGTGGGCATTTTTTCAACTAATTTTATATTCACGATTGCTTTTGCACTTTTAAATCCATATTTCCAAGGAACCATCAATCTTAAAGGTGAACCATTTTGATTTGGTAATTTTTTTCCATATAATCCAGTAACTAATATAGTCAAATCATGCATCGCCTCATCTATTCTTAGACCTTCTTTATAAGGCCAATCTAAAATTGGAAATCTTTGTCCAAACATTTGTTCTGGATCCAGTATGGAAACAAATTTAACAAATTTTGCTTTACTGGTTGGTGAAACTTTGTTTAAAATTTTATTTAGAGGAAATCCAAGCCAAGGAATAACCATCGACCACCCCTCAACACATCTCAATTTGTAAATTCTTTCCTCAGAGGGGAACATTGTATTTATTTCTTCAATAGAGAGTTTCAAAGGATTTTCTACTTCTCCATCTATTATTACATCCCACGGTGTAGTTTTAAATTTTTCTGATCTTTTAACTGGATCAGACTTACCTGTGCCAAACTCATAATAATTATTATAGGTTGTTATATATCTATACTCAGTTAATTTTAAATCTTCTTTCTTGGGAGCAGCATCTGCAGAAAAATTTAAATTTTGGCTTAAAAATATAGATCCTGCTGCAATTCCAAATTTTTTTATAAATTCTCTCCTATTTTTATAAATATTTTCTGGTGTAATTTCTGAATTTTTAAATTTTATCATTTTAATTATTTAGAGACATCCCTTTTAACCATTCACTTTCCTCATTTTCATAATGTTCTTTTTTCCAAATTGGTGATCTTTTTTTAATCTCTTCAATTATATACCTAGATAACACAAATGCTTGATCTCTATGTTTACAAGCTACACCAATAATAATGCTTTTTTCTTTTAAACCCACATATCCTTTAACATGTTCAATAAATACTGCTTTTTCTTTAATATTAAGTTTGTTATCTGCTTCCTCATAAATTTTTTCAAAACTTTTAATAACCATACTTTCTTTGGCATCATAGGTAATACCAGTAACTGTTTTATTTTCATTTAAATCTCTTACAGTTCCAATAAAATATATTACAGCTCCAAATTTAGATTGACTCAAAAAATTTTCAGCTTTTGAAATCTCAATCTTGTCTTTTTTTGAAGTATCAATAATTTTGGTATGTAGCATTAACCGCCTCCTATAGGAGGTATAATGCTAAAGTTTTGTTTTTTAACTATTTTATAATTGTCTGAGACAATTTTATCATCAGATGAACAAAAAGCTGATGATTTTATAATTTTTTTGAAATTTTCATTTCCTTTAAATTTAATATCAATAAACTTTATCATTTGTTTTCTAAGATCTTTTATTGTGGAATTTTCATTTAATTTAAAATCTAAACATGATTTAGTACTAAATTCTCTAGCTGCGCCAAATAGTTCAACTGATATTTTCATTAAAAAATATTTTTTAAAAAATCTGGAAGCCCATCAGGGTTTTTCCATAATCCACTTTTTCCACCTTCTTTAATTAACAATTTTACATTATCAATTTTAAGATGTGGATTTACTATTTTGCTTAAATCGTAAATTGTTATCAAGGCAGAGTTAACACCCATTATAGCTTCCATCTCAACACCTGTTTTTGCCACCGCTGAGACTATACAAAAAACTTCTAATGAACTGTCTAATTCATTCATAATTATTTTGGTAGCTGTATGGTCAATTGGAAGTGGGTGACATAAAGGAATAAGTTCACTTGTTTTCTTTACACCTAGCAAAGCTGATACCTCAGCTAATGTAATAGGGTCTCCCTTAGGCATCTTTTTATTTTTAATTAGATCAAAAACTTCTTTTCCTACATAAATTTTACCTGACGCAAGGGCTCTTCTAAAAGTTTTTTTTTTTGAAGAAACATCAACCATGTTGAAAGAATTTTTTCGAAATACTTCTTTCGCCCAATCTTTAAGTTCATCTTGATTTATAATTTTTAATTTAGACATTAACCACCTGTTGTAGATAAATTTTTAGTTAAACCAGTTTCACCGAGCTCTAAATAGTGGGTTTCTTTTTTAAACTTAATTTGTCCCATTATGAGATCTTGTAATTCATCTATTTGATCATCTTTTTGCAACAGATGTCTTATACTTATTCCAGTGTTACCAAATAGACATAATCTCAAATCTCCTCTAGATGTAATTCTTAAACGATTACAGCTTCTACAAAAATCTTTTGAGTAGGGTGCTATAATTCCAAATTTCCCTTTGTATTCTGGATTGATAAAATTAAGTGATGGTCCCGCATCCTTGCCTAATGTTTGAAAAATCCAATTATTTTTATTTAAGTATTCTTTGAAGATTTTCGATGAAATATGATATTTTTTAAAATAATCTAAGTTATCTCCAGTTTGCATTAATTCTATATATCTAAAATCAATCTTGTTCGCTTTAATAAATTCTGCCCAAGTTTCAAAATCTTTATCAGATGAATTTATTCCATTTAAAAGCACAGCATTAATCTTAATATTTTCAAAGTATAAATCTTGAAGATTTTTAATTCCTTTTAAAATCTCAGGTAATCGATCATGACCTGTAACTTTTTTAAATGTATTTCTATCCAAACTATCAATACTAATATTAATACCATTTAAACCACTATCCACAAACATCTTTGCTTTTTTATCTAAGTGATAACCGTTTGTGGTAATTACAACTTTTTTTATTCCAGCTTCATTTTTCAAGATCTTGATTATATCAAAAAAATCTTTTCTTACCGTTGGTTCGCCACCCGTAAGTCTTATTTTACATACACCCAATTTTGAAAAAACTTTTGCTAAACGTTTAATTTCTTCCAAGTGTAGAAATTTTCTATTGTCACTTTTATCAATTTGATAACCATTAGGTAAACAATATCCACATTTAAAGTTACATACATCAGTAATTGAAAGCCTTATATATGGAAAGGTTCTACCAAAACTATCTCTTAAAATTTTCATTATAGTTAAAGATATCATAATTAATAAAATTAATCATGATTGAATTAACTTAAAAATTATGAATAAATACTTAAAAACAATATTAACTCAAGATGGCAGAGATAAATATTTCGAATATAAATAAATCTTTTGGGTCTACACATGTAATCAAAGATGTATCTCTAGAAATTAAAAGTGAATCTTTCACTGTATTTGTTGGGCCAAGTGGCTGTGGTAAGTCAACAATGCTAAGAATGATTGCTGGTTTAGAAGAGGTTAACTCAGGAACAATTTCAATTGACGGGCAAGTTATTAATGATCTTCCACCATCAGAAAGAAATATAGCAATGGTCTTTCAATCATATGCTTTATATCCACACATGACAGTGTTCGATAACATGGCTTTTGGTTTAGAGATTGAAAAAAAATCTAAAGAAGAAATTACAGAGAGAGTTATGGAGGCTGCTAAAATTCTTCAAATTGAGGAATACTTGGAGAGAAAACCAAAACAATTGTCAGGAGGACAAAGACAAAGAGTTGCAATTGGTAGAGCAATTACAAGAAAGCCAAAAGTATTTTTATTTGATGAACCTTTATCTAATTTAGATGCAGCTTTAAGAGTTCAGATGAGAGTAGAGCTTGCTAAATTACATGATCAATTAAATGCAACGATGATTTATGTTACTCATGATCAAACTGAAGCAATGACTCTTGCAGATGACATAGTTGTATTAGATCATGGAATAGTATCTCAAAAAGGATCACCTTTAAAATTATACAATGAACCAGAAAATTTATTTGTAGGTGGTTTTATTGGTTCACCAAAGATGAACTTTATCAATTCTAAAGTTATAAGCTCTAATAGTTCTGGAACCGAAGTTGAAATTTCAGGACAAGGAAAAATTATTGTTCCAAAAACTTCTGATAAAGTTTCACCTGGAGATAGTGTAAAGATTGGTATCAGACCTGAACATATCTTAATCAATACTGGTGAAAAATGCTGGAATAGCAAGGTATTCGTAATTGAAAAATTAGGTTCATCTTCATTTCTATATTTAGAGAAAGATGGAGAACCATTAGTTGTTCAAGCAGATGGTGAGAATTCAGCTAATATTGGAGACAATTTAAGCTTAAGTTTTGATCTAAATAAATGTCATTTATTTGACGAAAATAATTTAGCTTTTAAATAATTTATCTTTTTTAATTAGTTTTTATTTAGATTTAATAAATTAAAAATCTAATGGAATTGAATTTTGTTCTACAAGCTTTTTGAAAAAATAGTACGATCTTTTAGGTGTTCTTTTTAAAGTTTTAAAATCAACATGCACTATTCCAAATCTCTTTTCAAAACCTAACGCCCATTCAAAATTATCCATAAATGTCCATGCAAAGTAGCTTTTAACTTTAGCTCCATTATCAATTGATTTTTTTACAGCACTTAAATACTTCTTAAAGTAATCAATACGATCGTTATCATTTATTTCTCCATTCTTTTCAATTAAATCTGGATATGCTGCACCATTTTCAGTTAGATAAATAACTGGATTTCCATAATTATTTTTTAAATCCATAATTTGATCATAATAAGCATCTGGAACAATTTCCCATCCCATAAGAGTTAACTTTGCATCTTTATCATCAAGACCAAAAGGTAATTCATCATTGAATGCTCCTCTTGCTTTAAGCAAACTTTTATTATCAGCTTTAATTCTAATATGTTGATAATGATTTAATCCAATAAAATCATTTTTTTGAAAAATAGTTTTCATATCATCTTGTTTAATATGTTTTGAGACATCATTAATTAGTAATTCAGGATATCTTCCAAGATACATAGGGTCGGCAAATGATCTATTCCAATAAGTATCGAATAATTTAGTTGCATGAAGATCTTCACTTGATTTTGTGGCAGGAATACATGGCGCCATATTAAAAGTACAGCCAATTTTTATATTATTATTTGAAGATTTCATTGCTTGAAAAGCTGTACCATGTGCAACATTAACATTATGTATTGATGCAAAGTATTTTTCTAAATCTTTGTATCCTGGAGCCATGTAACCATCTACATATCCATGAATAGTAAAAACTTGTGGTTCGTTAAATGTGATAAAATGATTACATCTGTCTCCAAAATTTTTAACAATAGCCTCTGAATAATCTGAAAATATTTTTGCCATGTCTCTATTTGCCCAACCCCCTTTATCTTGCAGGGATTGAGGAAGGTCCCAATGATATAAAGTTATGAAAGGCTCAATATTTTTTTCTAAACACTTGTCTATCAACCTTGAATAAAAATCTACTCCTTTAGGATTTATTTTACCAGTACCTTCAGGGATAATCCTAGTCCATGCTAAAGAAAATCTATATGAATTTAAATTTATATTAGCCATCAGCTCAATATCTTCTTCATATCTATGATAATGGTCTACAGCAGTATCTCCGTTTTCATTATTTTTAACTTTTCCAGGTGTATGTGTAAAAGTATCCCAAATACTTTTGCTTTTTCCATCTTTATCTGTAGCACCTTCTATTTGGTAACTTGCTGTAGCCGTTCCCCAAAAAAAACTATTAGGAAATTTATTTTTCATATTAATTAAATACTGGTATCCAATTTTTGTGAGCTATTAATAATTCATCTACCATAGAACTTATTTGATCTAAACTTAATAAAGAAGCAGTGAGTGGATCCAACATAGCTGCATGATAAATGGTCTCCTTTTTTTTTGTCCTTAAGGCTTCAACGGTTAACTGTTGAACATTTATATTAGTTTTCATTAAATTTGCTAAATGCATTGGTAAATTATCAACTTTTTGAGGACTAATACCATTATTATTAATTTTACATGGTACTTCAACGCAACAATCTTCTGGTAAATTAGAAATTAACTTATTATTCAAAACATTTCCATTAATTGTATCTTCTTTGCCGTCTACAATTGATACAATTATTCGTGATGCATATTCTAAAGATTTTTTACAAACAAATTTTTCTCCATTTAATAAACTTTGCTCTTGTTGATCCCATTCTTTAATTTGTTTTTTGCATCTTCGTATATATTCATTAATTGGAATATTGAATTCACTTAATAAGTCCTCTCTGTTGTTTTTAATAAACCAAGGAGTGTATTCTGCAAAGTGTTCAGATGATTCAGTAACAAAATATCCAAATTTTTCTAAAACTTTATATCTAACTTCATTTGTGCATCCATCCCAATTGGTTCCAAATGTTTTTTCTTTTCCAGCTTTAAAAATTTTAGGATAAAGATTTTCTTTTACTCCATCAGGATTAATCTTTTCAAATTTAGTAAAAAAAGACATATGATTTATACCTGAACATTCATAGTTGATATTTTTTATATCTTCGCCAATATCTTTTGCTAAATCTTCAGCAGTTCCTTGTACAGAATGACAAAGTCCAACATACTTAAGCTCAGGTGCAAATTTAGATAATGCTAAACAATTTATTGCCATAGGATTAACGTACTGTAACATTATTCCACTTGGACAAACTTCATTCATGTCTTTTACAACAGATAATAAAGCAGGGACAGTTCTCAAACCTCTCATGATGCCACCTATACCTAAAGTGTCACCAATAGTTTGTTTTAATCCATACTTTGCTGGAATTTCAAAATCAACAACTGTAGAAGGCTCATAACCTCCTATTTGAAACATTAATATTACAAAGTCAGCTCCTCTCAGTGCTATTTTTTGATTTTTTTCAGTTATAATCTTTGGAGTTACACCTATTGATTTTGCAACTTTTTCTGCAACCAAATTTGAAGTTTTTAATCTCCTTTCGTCAATATCTTGTAAAACTATTTCAGAGTTACTGAAATTTTTTTCAAGCAAAATATCTGTAAGTATGTTTTTCATAAATACTGTACTCCCAGCTCCAATAAAAGTAACTTTAATCATACTAACCTTTAGTTGCTCCAAGAGTTAATCCAGCAATAAAATGTTTTTGCATTAAAAAAAACATAATAACAGGAGGTATCGCAGCAACAATAGATCCAGTTGATAACAAGTGATAAGCTGTAATCCATTGACCATTTAATGATTTTAATCCAGCAGTAATTGGCATTGCATGATCACCTTGTATCAAAACTGTTGCCCAAAAATAATCGTTCCATATAAATGTAAAAATTAAAACGCACAATGCTGCAATAGCTGGTCTAGTCAAAGGTAATATTATCTTCCAAAATATTCTAAATTCAGATGCTCCATCCATTCTCGCAGCCTCAATAAGCTCTTGAGGTAACGCTTTAATAAAATTTCTCATAAAAAGTGTACAAAAACCTGTTTGAAAAGCTACATGAAATAAAACCAATCCTGTAATAGTGTTGTAGAGACCAATTTTAAAAGTCAGATCTCTAACCGGTATCATTAAAATTTGAAATGGAACAAAGTTTCCGGCTATAAAAATAAAAAATATTATTAAATTTGTCCTAAACTTATAATTTGCAAGGGCAAAGCCAGTCATACAACTTAAAGCAACCGCTCCTAACATTGTTGGTATTGTTACTTTAAAACTATTTAGAGTGTATTTGATCATTGGAGTGTTAGTGAAAACATCATGTAAATTTGAAAAGAGTAAAAATTCACTTGGTGTTCCCCACATATTTCCAGCAGTAATATCTCCCAAGCCTCTTATTGATGTCATTAAAATACCAAAAATCGGTATCAACCAAATAATTAATGAGATAGGTAAAAATATTTTATAAATATATTGATTTACGATTGGTCTTTGATGAATTGGAGTAGGGAACATTTAGTTATTATCCTCCCTCTCGTTTCGATACATTCTGTATATAAAAAACAAAATATAAAACATCATTATTGTGAATAAAACAGTTGCTATCGCTGACCCGTATCCCATTCTATAACCGTATTCACTCAAAGCTTGCTCAAACATGTAATATGCTAAGACATTTGAATAACCATAAGGTCCACCTTGAGTCATTATTGCCACCATATCAAAACTTCTAAGCGCACCAATTACAGTTACTACAACTGCTAAAAAGGTAGCGTGCCTAAGTTGTGGAAGCACTATATTCCAAAATAAATGAAATCCTTTGGCACCATCCATTCTTCCAGCCTCAATTTGTTCAGGGTTAATATTATTAAGTCCTGTTAAATATAAAATTAAACAATAAGCAATTTGTGGATATAGACCTGCAAATATTATCCCATATGTGGCAGTATTTTCATTTGCAAGAATTGAAAATCCTTCTAACCCAATTAAATTTAGAAAAGGTGCAATAACCCCATAATTTGGCTGGTAAAACCAAGTAAAAATAAGTCCAATAACTACTTGAGAAATCACGAATGGAAAAAAAAACAGAGATTTAATTAATCTAATTCCAAAAACAATTTGATTTAAAAATATTGCTAGTCCTAAGCCAATTGGAACTGCTAACATAAAAAATATTAGCCATTTAAGATTATTCCAAAGTGAAATATAAAAATATTCATCATCTAAAAGTTCAATATAATTTTGAAGACCAACATACATAGATGGAGATAATCCATCCCATTGATAAAAAGAAATACCAATAGATACAAATATCGGGGCTATTACATAAATGGAAAAAAATATTAATCCTGGAGCTAGAAAAATCCATGGGCTTATTTTAACTTGATTTCTTTGCCACCAAGTAATTCTTTTAGATTTTGAATTATTTAGTTCCATATAATTCTATTTTACAAATTGATGAAATCTAATTTTTAACTGGGGGGCTAGTAAGCCCCACAGTTAAACTAAAAGTTTATTTATAAACTCTTTGACGTACTTTTTCTAATCTTTCTAAGATTTTTTGTCTTCTGTCAGGATTAGACATATATTCTTGAAAGCCTTTCATGCCTTCCGATGCCATTTGAGCTGGAGCATCTCTATCGTAGAATTGCGCCATTGCATAAGCATTATTAAGCATATTCAATCCTGCTGCTAAGAAAGGATCTCCCTTTTTAACTTTAGAGTTTTTGTTAATAGGAAGCTGACCTAATATTTTATTGATCTCTTCTTGCACATCTGCTCGAGACATGAATATTAAGAAACGCTTAGCATCAGTTTTATTTTTAGCTTTAGAAGGTATATGCACAGTATCCGTAGGTGCTTCTTCAGCCATAGGGATGCCTGGTGTGATTTCAGGGAACTGGAAGAAACCTAAATTTGAGTCTCTTAAGCCAGCCTCTTTTAAAGGAGCAACAGCAAAGTTACCCATTACATACATCGCTGCTTCACCGTTTACCATAGGAGTTAAAGCTTCTTGCCAACTAAGTGCTGCATGATTTTCCAAGAAGTAACCAGGCTTAACAAGCTCATCCCATTTATCAAATACTGCTTGCACTTTTGGATCTGTGTAAGGAACCTTACCTAGTGTTAAATCCATATGGAATTCATAGCCATTTGTTCTAAGATTTAAATAATCAAAAACACCAGCTGTTGTCCAAAGATACTTTGATCCGATTGTAATAGGTGTAATACCTGCAGCTTTTAACGTAGCACATGCAGCTACAAAATCATCCCATGTTGTTGGTACAGATATTCCATTTGCTGTAAATAAATCTTTCCTGTAATACACTCCCCACTGATAATATGTGTAAGGAATACCCCATTGCTTACCACCAATCGTCATAGATTTTTTAGCATGCTCCATATTTTCAGAAAGGTTTCCGTCTACCCAACCTGAGTCTTTCCAAATATCAGAGACATCCTCAAATAAACCCGCTCTTACAAATGGCAACATCCTGTTACCAGCATACCAGTTTGCAACATCAGGTGGATCAGTGTTTAAAAAATTTCTTATGGATTGTTTGTATCCTTCATGGTCAAAAACGTTCCATTTTACTGTGACGTCCGGGTTTTCCTCTTCAAATTTTTTAATAATATACTCAAAAGCTTCTTTTGGCGCTGCATCAGATGTATCTGTATTAATCACCAAAGTACCAGCAAATGAAGTTGAAGAAATTATTCCAAACATCATTATTAATGAGATAATAACCTTTTTCATTTATGCTCCTTTTTTAATTTATGTTTGATAGATTATGTATTTTTAAAATTGATTACAATTAAAAATTATGCCTAGAAATTGTTGATAATTAAATTAACAAAATAAATATATAATTATCTTATTTATAATTTTTTTAAAATTTAACCAGGTGTGTATTTTCTTTCAGATTCTGGATCTTTACTTGAGTAAGGTAATTTTAAAACTTCGTTCCAAAATTCTTTTGGGATACTTGTTTTAGCCCAAGTCAGGTTTTTTTCAATACTCTGAACACTAGTAACTCCACATAAAGTAGAGGTGATCCTTTTATCTTTCATTGAAAACTGTAAAGCTGCTGCGCCCATCTCAACATTATATTTTTTACAAACTTTTTCTATTTCTCTGGCAGGTGCAAGTTTTTCTTCTGTAACATCTTGATAAGTTATTTTTTTAAAGTTACTTGGACCTTTTGCTAAAACACCACCAGCGTAAGGAGCGGCATTAAAAATAGATATATTTTTACTGTGCGCATAGCTATACATCTCATCAGCTTCTCTATTTAATAAAGTATATCTGTTATGATTAATTATCACATCAAAGTCCCAATTTTTTAAAATAGGAAACATAATATTTATTTTTCCCATAGCTAAACCAACTGCTTTAGCCAAGCCCTCTTCTTTTATTTTAAATAATTCATCCAATGCACCATCTTTTTTAGTGACATCATTTACATCTTTTACGTATTCTGGGTCATGAAGAAATAAAATATCAACAGTATCTACATTTAAAGTTTTTAAACTTTCTTCAATAGATTCTCTCGTTCTTTTTTTATCAAGAACTAGAGTTTCCATGTTTCTATCAATTTTTGTTGATAAGATAAAATTTTCTGGCCAACCTCCATTTTCCTTAATTGCAATTCCAATCCTTTTTTCACTTTCTCCCATTGCATAATTTCTTGAAGTATCAAGCATATTTACTGGACCTTGAAAAAATCTTTTTAACGTTTCTTGAGCTCTTTGTTCTGGTACTTCATAACCATAAGTATCTGGCATACTCCCCAGAGAGGATGTTCCAAAACTTAATTCTGTAACTTCTAAACCAGTATCTTTGATTTTATTTTTTTTCATAAGTTAATTTTATTAGGTTCACTCACCTAAAATACTATCATCTAATACCTTTGTGTCATATGCTGAATAAGAATGCCATCCTGCAACTGTTTGATCAAAATCAACAATGCTGCCAGTCATAATTCCTGACTCATCTGAGCACAAGAAAGCCAAAATCTTAGCAACGTCTAAAGGTTTGTTTAATCTTTTAAAAGGAACTTTTGATTCAGCTTTTTTTAACCAATTATCATCTGCGTTGTGAAATTTTTTCTGAATTACTGTTTCTGCTGGTGTATCTGTCCAACCTAGATTTACACCATTCACTCTTATTTGATGACCAGAAACTGAATTTGCAACATTTTTAATCATTACTGCTAATGCTGCTTTAGAGGAGCTGTAAGCAGTTAAGAAAGGCATACCGCTATATCCAGCCATTGATAAAATATGAGCTATAGTTCCTTTTTTTTTATCTCTAATCATTATTTTTATAACATCTTGCATCATAAAAAGTGGAGCTTTAACGTTTACATTAAAATTTTTATCATAATTTTCTTCTGTTGTGCTTAAGATGGTTCCTCTCTCAGTAAAAGCGGCAACATTTATAAAAGAATCTACTGTGTTAAATTTTTTATCAGTTTCTGAAACTATTTTTTTACAGTCTTCAAGTTTTTCTAAATCTGCTTTAACGTACAGGCATTCTGTACCCATACTTTCTATTTCAGATTTTACCTTGTTTCCTTTTTCATTATTTCTTCCACAAATAGTTATTCCCTTAGCACCTCTGTTTGCTAGTAATTTTGCAGTCTCAGCTCCACTTCCCTGGGTACTTCCTGTTACAATTATTATCTTATTTTTAAATTGGTTAGATTGTTCAGATATATATTTATTAGACATTTTAAAATTGTATATCTATTACTTTACCACTTTCAAAGGATTCATATGCTGCATTAGCTATAATCAAAGCATTTCTTCCATCCTCAAATCCTACTAATGGTTTTGTTTTATTTTCAACGCATTTTACAAACTCATTAAATTGATCTCTGTAAGCTTGCTCATATCTCTCGATAAAAAAGAAATGTATAGGTTCTTTTTCATTTGTTGATGTACCTGTGTATCTTTCTAAAGAAGTAGGAGTTTGATTATTAGAGATTACCATTCCTTTACTACCAAATACTTCAACTCTTTGATCATATCCGTAAACTGCTCGTCGAGAGTTGTTAATATGAATTAAAACACCATTTTTTGATTTTAAAATAAACATAGCGGTATCTAGATCTTTTACTTGTTGTGAATTTTTATCAAATAAAGCACCTCCAAATGCTGATACTTGAACTACAGGATCATCTCCTAATATAAATCTAGTTAAATCGAAATCATGAATTGTAGTATCTCTAAAAAATCCTCCAGCAGCTTTTAAATAATCAATTCCAGGAGGCTCAGGATCTCTACTTGTAATAACAACCATTTCCAATTCACCAATTTCTTTTTTTAACCTTGCTTGTTGTGCCTTTGAATGACTGGCATCAAACCTTCTGTTAAAGCCAATTTGAATAGGAACGTTTGATCCTTTAATATTTTTCATGCACTCATTCACTTTATTGATATCTAAATCAATTGGCTTTTCACAAAAAATTGCTTTTCCTGCTTTTGCTGCCATTGTAATAAATTGAGTATGGGTTGGAGTAGCAGAAGCTATAAGAACTGCATCAATATCTTCTGCATTAATTGCTTCTTCTGGTGAAGACACTATTGAGCAATTTGTTGATTTTGCTACTTCTTTAGCAAATTCAGAATTAATGTCATATATGTATTTTAATTTTGCTTTTGGGTGTGTTGCTATAAATTTAGCATGCATTTTTCCAATTCGCCCAGCACCCATCAAAGAAAAGTTAATCATAATAAAATAGAACAGAATTAAAAAATAAAATCAAGAAACATTTTTTTATTATAAATTAAACATCAATTGAAAATATAATTTTCTTGATGCAAAAGATATCATCATTTAAAAATGTTTTAAATTTTTGATAAATTTTGTATGTCAGTAAAATTAGGAATAGCACCAATTGCATGGAGTAATGATGATATGCCTGAATTAGGTGGAGACACATCTCTAGAGCAGTGTTTGTCTGAAGCTAGTCAGGCAGGATTTATTGGAATTGAATCTGGCGGTAAATTTCCAAAAAAATCAGAAGAACTAATCCCAAAACTTGAAGAATTTAATCTTAATCTTTGCTCAGGTTGGTATGGCGCTAATTTAAGAACAAATAGTGTGAATGAAGAAAAAAAAGTTATTCAAGATCAGCTTAAACTTTTTAAAGATTGTAATTCTCCTTGTATGGTTTTTGCTGAAGTTTCTGGTTCAATTCAAGGAGACCCAAATCGAAAATTATCTACAAGACCTCAAATGGATCTTGATGAGTCTAAAAAATATTATGAAAAAATTTCAGAAATGGGAAAATATCTCGAAGATGAAGGTATGCCACTTGCTTATCATCATCATATGGGCACGATAATAGAGACTGAAGAGGATACGATAAGATTACTTGAAAACACGCATGATAGTGTAAAACTTACATTAGACACTGGCCACATGTTATTTGCTCAGGGAGATTCTTTAAAAATATTAAATGATTTTAGTGAAAGATTAATTCATATGCATTGTAAGGATATTAGAAAAGGTGTCTTAGATAAATCTTTAAAAGAAGACTTAAGTTTTAGAGGTGCATTTTTAGAAGGTGCATTTACAGTTCCAGGTGATGGATGCATTGATTACAAGCCGTTGTTTGACGTATTGAAAGAAAAAAATTATTCAGGATGGTTAGTTGTAGAAGCAGAACAAGATCCAGCCAAAGCAAACCCATTTGAATATGCAAAAATAGGGTACAAGTATTTAACTGAAACTTTAAATAATAGTAACATTGATATCTATAATAACTGACAGTCTATAAATAAAAGTTAGTTCTCTGATCTCAGGAGCAAAGCAAAGCGATTTAAAATTATTTTTATATTATAATTTTACGATCTTAGATTTTTCTAATTTTTCATCAAAAAAATCAATAATATTTTGAATTGTTTCTTTACCCATTCTTGTCATACATTCGTCAGTAAAAGCTGCAGTATGTGGACTTAAGTAAACTTTTTCATTTTTAAGAAGTGGATTATTTTCATCAGGAGGTTCTTTTTTAAATACATCAATACCGGCACCAAAAATTAAATTTTCATTGAGTGCCTTATCAAGATCTTCTTCATGGATAATACCACCTCTTGCTGCATTAATAATAATACAAGTTTTTTTCATTGTTTTTAATAAGTTATAATTAATTAAATTTTCAGTTTTGTCCGTCAAAGGCATATGTAGCGAAATAACATCCATTGTTTTTACCGCTTCAGCTAGATCTTCTACTTTTATTCCACCTAACTCTTCAATTTTATCCTTGTCCACAAATGGATCATAAACAAATACATTCATTTCAAAGCCAAGACATCTTTTTATTAGCGCCTTTCCTATTCTTCCAAAACCCATTATCAAAAAATTTTTTTTCCAAACTTCAATTGTTTTCGGTAATTTATTTCTGTCTTTAAAATTTCCATCTCTAACTGTTTTGTCAAATAAATCTTTTCTTTTAGCAATATTTAGCAAAACGAACATAACATGTTCTGCAACAGTAACCGCGTTAGCGTTAGCTGTTATTGTTATTTTTATATCTTTTTCTTTAGCTATTTTTAAATCAATATTGTCATAGCCAACACCATGTCTTGAAATAATTTTTAAATTTTTTGCTTCTTTAAATGTTTCTCCAGGAAGTTTTGCAGTTCTAATTGATGCTCCATAACAATCTTTTAATTTTGATTTTAAATTTTCTAATGAAGTGTCGTCAGTTACTTCAACATCAAAATTAGGGTGGTTATTTATTAATTCCATTCCTTTTTCATGGACTTTTTGAATAATTAATATCTTTTTTTTATTGCTCATAATATTATATCAAATTTTAGTAAGCTTTTTAAATACGAGAATTATTAAATAATGTAAATGAGTTTTTTAATTTAAGCTGTGTTTATTGATATTAAATTAAATTAGACAAGTCTCTTTTATTATTCTTATACGTTGGTAGAGGATACTTAAATGCATGTTTTCCAATACGTCTTTCTTTAGCATTCTCCCAAAGAGATAACCATTGTTTGAAGTTTTGAACTTTAAGATTTTTTTTATTTTTACTTCTGACATAAAAATTTGGAAGCGGCTCTCTACCTGATGGTTGTCCTGCAACATTATATCTTAAATCAGCACTAATTCTAAAATCATTTGATCTATTTGGTAAAGAGCAGTGGATAGAATGCTTATGTAATAATATTATATCACCAACATTTGCTTCTAAATAAATGTGCTCCATATCATCAAGTAATTTACTATTTTTTAATTCAACCTGTCCTCTGTATCCTGATACATGGTTTAATAATCCCATTTTATTAATTTTTTTTACTGTAATCATACATCCATTCTCTTTAGTAGTTTTGGTGAAAGGTATCCACACTGTAACCATATCAGTTAGTTTTTGCCCTCTTGAATTTAAAACGGCAGCGTCTTGATGCCATGGTGTTCTACCACTTAAGCCGTCGTGAATTGATCCTCTTGGTAATTTTTTTTCAGGTTGTTTGATTCTAGTATTTTGAACAGGGTTAGACATTATTTCTTTCCCTAAAATTTTTTCTACAACATCTAAAATTCTTTTATTTGTAATTAAATTCCATAATGATTGAGTAGCGAAATAATCACTATCTCTTTTAACATGGTCTCTAGGTAATCTTGTATTAAAATATTGATCTAGATCATAAATATTAAGTTTTGATATATATGAATATTTTCTTTTAAAATTAAGATTAAGAACTTTTTTAACCTCAGTTTTTTTTGCATACTTTTGAATGAGACAATCCATGACAAATTCCATATCATTAAGAACTGGTTTTAAGTCTCTTCTATAGTTAAGTATATTTTTAACAATTAAGTACCCATTCTCATATAATTTTTTTTGAAAAGTATTTGTCATTGTTAAAATTTATTTTATCATTGAAATAATTTCAATGGTTTGGTGCTGTGGTTAAATAGTTCGCGTCATGAAAAGAGGTCAACATTCTTTTTTTGTTACTAACTATATGAGGATAATACGAGATTCCTTTATAATTCCATATAACTGGTTTGTTTAAAGCATAACTTCCATAAATAAAAAAACGTTTTGGACAATTTTTCTCTATAAAGCGCTTTACTCCATGATAGGAATTTGGAGTAGATTGAAAAAAAACAACAGTTCCTTTTTTGGGTGTAAAAGACTTAACTATTTCAAGCTCGTTTATTTTTGGAAATCTTCTAAAACTCTTTCTTAAATTTTTTTTGGCCTTTTTCCTATAGATAGTCAGAGAGCCGCCATTTTTTTTTGGTATGTCTGTTAGATAAATTAAGAAATTATATAACCTAGTTATATCATCCCTATGAGGCCTTAATCTATATCCTCCTTTTGATACCGAAAAATCTATATCTAAATTTACTTTAGGATTAGTATAATTATTACCCAATATTTTTTTTAATTCATTAGAATTTAATTTTTTTTTAATAGTGAACTTTTTAGGATTAAAGGATTTTGGTTTATATAAATTAACCCACGATCCATCTTTAAAATTTTTTGTAAAAAGATTTTCAATTTTTTTATAAAAAGTCTTGCTATTAAAAAGCTTAAAAAGTTTTGCAGAGTTAACTGAGTTTTTGATATATGAGTTAAAATTTTTCGAACCTTTATTTATTCTACTTCTACCACCCATAATCATATCATCAAATGATTTAGAGTTACTGATTTCTTTAATTAATAAATTACAAATACTTTTAGAAACAACATTGTCGCCAACTAAAACTGGAAAGTTACTTTTGATTTTTTTTAATTTAATTGTACTAAGCATTTAGCTGTACATACCTTCTTTCACTTTAATCATTTTATACATAAGGTCATTTAATGGTGTCTTAACACCATGTTTTTTACCTATTTTTGAAACCGCACCACTAATAAAGTCTATTTCAGTTTTTCTCTTGTATTGAACGTCAAAAGCCATTGATGACTTGTTAGTTTGCATTGAATCTACAATTTTATTAAACATAAATAAGCATTCATCTTCAGAAACATTTACACCATCAGCAAGTGCAACGTCTCTAGTTTCTAAAATTATTTCTTTACCTAAACCTCGAGATACTTCATTTGCTTTGTTGTTTATATACAAGTCCGTATGATGAAGATCAAAAATTGCAGACAAAGGTCCAATTGCTGTTAGAGCAAAAAGCTTCATCCATTTTCTTTTTTTTACATCTTCAGCCGCAATCATTTCCAAATTATGTGCAGTAAAAGTGTCAGCTATTTCTGTAATTCTTTCTGTTATTCCTCCTTCATATTCACCAATCCAAGATGGTAACGAACCATGATTCATTATATGACCTGGTCCTAAAATATTTGAAGCTTGAGTAGTTGTCCCACCAATTACTTTTTCATTACCCACAATACTCTGAATAATTGCTTCATGACCAATACCATTTTGAAATGACATAAAGACTGTTTTTTCACCAATAATATTTTTAATACTATTTAGAGCTGGTTCTAATGCAGTTGCTTTACACATAACTATTACAGCATCTATTTTATCTAACGAAGATGGATCTGAAGTGGCTTTAACTTTTATTACTCGATCTCCGCCATGTCCATCCATCTTTAAACCATCTTTATTAATTGCATCAACATGCTCTTTCCAAACATCAATTAAAATTACATTTAAACCTTTTTCTGCAAGCAAACCACCGAACAAGCAGCCCATCGCTCCTGCACCAAGGACAGCTACTTTCAAATCTTTGTTAATCATCGTTACCTTATTTAAAATTATTTATGTATAGAAATTATATATATTATCTATAGACAATATGCAAAATAAATTATAGCTTATTATCATCATGCAATTAAAAATAGAAAAAGGAACTTTTAAAAATTATCTACTAGAAGATATTTCAGATGCGTTAAGAAAAGGGTTGTCTGAAAATTTCAAAAACGTTGAGGTAGAGGTAGTAGATTGCCCAAATCTAAGAGATTGGGATTGTCCATCAGAAGGAATTAGTGGAAATCAAAAAATAATAGATGTTGGCGGAGAGCCTTATATGCATGATCCAAAATTTATTGGTGCAGAGTTTGACTATCAAGAAATATCTAAAATGATTGATTCTGAAAAATCTTATGCATTAGGAGCTGGATCAGGTGCAATGTCATGTTTGGATGGTCATTGTGGAGAATTAATTATAAATGAAAATTTAATAACTGATGAATCTAAATCAATAATAGCAAGAGTAAGTCCTGACAAAAAATGTGTTGTTGAAAAATATTCTGCAAAAAAACACGGTGGACTTGGAAATGTTTATTATACAGATGGTAAACAAGGAAAAGTAATTAAAATTAAAATCAAAGGCAGAAATGGAGAACAAGCTTCTTTGCCTCAAGCAATAAGGTCTTCTTTATTAAAAAATTTGAAAATTAAGGATAATGAGCACATGTCTCTTGCAGGTGTGTTTAGAGTATTAAATGGAAAAATAAGATCTCACGTGCAACCTGATTATAAAGATATTAAACACGAGTATTACGATCCAAAACAAATGAAATGTGTAAAAGATTTTCTTCAATTTTATGAACCTATTGGACCAAAATTACAATGCTATACAGTTCTTTGGACTGGGGATCCAACTGGGGGAGAATTAAATTTAAGAGAATCTGGTGAACATACTCACTTTCATTCTTACGAGCATGACAGAGACGCTGGCCATTATCATTTTGATGTAACACCAGAGGAAATAGAATACGAATGTTATTTTAATACTGCAACAGAAGTACATAGAGTAAACAACATTTATAAAGAACTATTAAGTAAAAATAGTATTGAATAGAAAACTCAATGAGTTTAAATTTATTTAAATGAAAAGACAGTTCAAGTATCCAAAACACTTTGAAGAACAAAAAAAAATTCCAAAACTTACTCAAAAAAGAATTCAATTAGCAGAAATATCACTTGGTGATTTTGAAGGTAGATTAGCCAATGAATTATTGAATTGGTTTTCTTTAACCCCACAACATTGGATAATGTTGCATATGGTTATGCTTGCTTATTACAAAAATAAATCAATTACCAAAAATCAATTACTTAAAGTAATTGAGAAATCATATTTAACCTCAAACGTTTATATCGATACAGCAATTAAAAAAGGTTATTTTAGAATTATTAGAAACGAGAGAGACAAACGATCTATTTTTATTTTACCTGCAGTAATTACTATCAAAACCTTTGAGGAGTTTATTGATAGAAGAGATATTCTTTATAAAGGAATTAAATGAAGAATATTTATACATGGGCCGCTAAACCAGCGAAGCGAACTTTGACTGTAGCAGATTTAAAAGCAGCTAAAGGAAAAAGAAAATTTACACAAGTTACAGCGAATAGCCATGAAGAAGCTGATGCGGCTGAAAAGGCAGGCTTTGATATGATTATATCAAACGCAAAGAATGTAATTCCTGTAAGAGAAGGTTCAAGAAATTTATTCTTAACAGCAGCTTTAGTATTAAATGAGTTTGTAACAGCAGATGATATTATGCGTGGTGCTTTTAAAGCTTTAGAGAATGGTGCAGATGCAGTTATGACTCCCAGAAGTATGGATATAGTTGAAATGTTAGCTAAGGAAGATGTTCCAGTTATGGGGCATTTAGGTTTGGTTCCGAGAAAATCTACTTGGATTGGTGGCTTGAGAGCAGTGGGCAAAACTGCGGTTGAAGCATATGATTTATTTCAAAAGTTTAAAAGATTAGAAGATGCAGGTGCTTTTTCTGCAGAGTGTGAAGTTATACCTGAAAATGTAATGGGTGAAATTTCAAAGCGCACAGATATTGTTACTGTTTCACTAGGTTCAGGAAAAAATGCTGATGTAATGTATTTATTTATGGAAGATATTTGTGGTGATACTGAAAATCCTCCACGACATTCTAAAGCATACGGAAATTTATTAAAACTAAGAGGTGAAATTAAAATTGAAAGAGTAAAAGCACTTAGAGCTTTTAAAAAGGACTCAATGACTGGTAAATTTCCAGGAAAAAAACAATCATCTAATTTAGAAAAAAAACAATTTGAGAAATTTTTAGATCAATTAGATTAGTAAGTTGCGTTATCGTCTTTTTTGGATAATGAACCTTTCATTTTATCAACTGTAGCTTTTGCACCAGCACTTAGAGCCCTTAAATCAGACGCTATAGTTACAAAGTTAAAACCTTTTTCAATCATCTTGGATGCATATTCTGTAGTACCATTATGAATTCCTGCAAAAATATTATTTTTTTTAGCATGTTCTAAAATTCTTAAAATTTCTGAATAAGCTTTTGTAGACTCAGGTCTATCAAAACCAGGTTTTTCACCTATAGCTAAACTCAGGTCAGCTGGTCCAATATAAATACCATCAACACCTGGTGTAGACATAATTTCATCAAGATTTTCTAGTGATTCCTTTGTTTCTATCATTGCTAATTTAAGTATTTCGTCATTTGCGTGATCTGCATAATCAGCTCCACCATAAATTAAACCTCTAACAGGACCAAAACTTCTATAGCCATCTGGTGGATACATACATGCTTGTACAAAATTTTCTGCTTCTTTTTTATTACTTACCATTGGGCATATAATTCCATAACATCCAGCATCTAATATTTTCATTATTTGACCAGGTTCATTCCAATTTACTCTCGCTAAAGGAGTTACCTCTGTTGTTGATATTGTTTGCATCATTGGTAGTGCATTACTGTAATCAACTAAACCATGTTGCATATCTACAGTTAGAGAGTCCCAACCTTGATGAGCCATTGCTTCAGCTGATGCAGTACTTGGAATTGCACACCAGCCATTGATGACGGGTTTACCGTCTTTCATCATTTGTTTAACTTTATTTTTTCTCATTAATTTAGATTTTTAAGCCCATGTGAGTATATTTCACATTTAGATAATCTTTAATTGCTCCTGAGCCACCTTCACGACCATAACCAGTTTGTTTTATTCCCCCGAATGGTGCTTCAGCAATTGCAACAACACCAGTATTAACTGCAACACAACCAGACTCTAATTTTTCAGACCCTATATGAGCTTTATCCATAGAATTAGTATACAAATAGCTACATAATCCTAGGTCATTGTCATTTGCTCTTTCAATTACTTCATCAAAAGTTTTAAAAGTTAAAATTGGAACTAGTGGACCAAAAGGTTCTTCTTTCATTATTGTAAAATTATCTTTTACATCATCAAAAACGGTTGGTTCATAATAATATCCTTTATTGAAACCAGAAGGTTTTTGTCCACCCATTAACACTTTAGCTCCTTCTTTTTTGGTAGTTTCAACTAGTTTTTCTATTTCTTCTAATCTTTTTGCAGTAGTTAAAGGTCCTAGATCCACACCTTTATCCATACCGTTTCCAATTTTTAATTTTTTTGCTCTTTCGATAAAAGCATCAACAAACTCATCTTTTCTATTTTCTTGAATATAAAATCTATTTGGTGAAATACAGACTTGACCATTATTTCTAAATTTACCGGTTACAGCTATATCAGCTACTTTATTCATGTCCACATCTTCACATACAATAAAAGGTGAGTGTCCGCTAAGCTCCATAGTAACTCTTTGAACTTTATCAGCTGCTTTTTTTAAAATAATTTTACCAACTCTAGTTGATCCAGTAACTGAAACCTTTTTAATAATATCTGATTCCATTAATTCATTTGATATTTCAGCAGGGTCACCTGACAAAAGACTAACAACACCATCTGGTACACCAGCTTCTTTACAAATGTTTACTAATTCCATCACAGCACCAGGAGTAATTACGTCTGGCTTACAAATTACAGAACATCCTGCAGCTAACGCAGTAGAAATTTTTCTTGATGCCAAAACTATTGGGAAATTCCAAGGAACTAAAGCTGCAACAACTCCTACAGGTTGATAATAAACATGAACTCTAGTATCTGGAAATCTACTTTGTTGTGTTTGACCATAAATTCTTTTTGTTTCCTCAGCATTCCACTCAAAAATATCAGCACCACCACCAACTTCACCAACCGCTTCAGTTAGAGGTTTTCCAACTTCAAGAGTTAACCATTTTGCAATAACATCTTTTTTTTCTCTCATCATGTCAGCAATTTTTCTAAGTACATAAGCTCTCTGCCATGGTGCAGTGTTTTTCCAAACTTCCAAACCTTTTTCTGCAGACTTTAATGCTTTTTGCACTTCAATAGATGAAGCTTTCGATGCTTTTCCAATCACTTCTTCCGTTGCAGGGTTGATTACATCATAAGTTTCTTTTTTTTCAGCTTGTTGCCATTTACCATCAATGAATTGTCCAAATTTTTCGTACATAGAATTTATTTTTAAGTTTACTTAATTAGGTTTTTTAATTTATAATTAAAATTATATATAAACACTATACATATTAAAAGATAAACATATTTATGAAAAAAATTACCCTCACATGTGCTCATGCAATAGTTAAATATTTAATTGCTCAAAAAATATTAATTAATGGCAAAAAAGAACCTTTATTTCCAGGTGTCTTTGGAATTTTTGGACATGGAAATGTAGCCTGCTTAGGTCAAGCATTAGAGGAAAATCAAAAAGAACTTCCAACATATAGAGGGCATCATGAGCAAAATATGGCTCTTACAGGAATTGGTTATGCGAGAGCAAAAAGAAGACAACAAATTTTTGTAGCGACATCCTCTGTTGGACCTGGAGCAACAAATATGGTTACAGCTGCAGCAGTTGCTATGAGCAATAGATTACCAATTTTATTTTTACCTGGTGACACTTATGCAAATAGAATGCCAGATCCAGTACTGCAACAAGTTGAACAATTTAACAACCCAAGCATTACTGCAAATGATGCTTTCAAACCAGTTACGAGATATTTTGATCGTATCACTAGACCTGAACAAATAATTCAATCATTTCAAATAGCAGTTCAGACAATGTTAGATCCTGCTGATTGTGGTCCTGCTTGTATTTCATTGAGTCAAGATATCCAAGGCCAAACTTTTGATTATCCAGCAGAATTTTTTCAAGAAAAAGTTCACACAATTCGAAGACCAAGACCAGATGAATTTCAAATTAAAGAAGCAGCTGATAAAATTAAATCTTCAAAAAATCCAATAATAATATCTGGAGGTGGAGTATTTTATTCAGATGCAATGGAAGAATTGAGTCAGTTTGCAATTAAACACAACATCCCAGTTACACAAACTGTAATGGGCTACTCAACAATGAAGCGAGACCATTCTCATTTTGCAGGTCAAATTGGAGGCCTGGGAGGAAAAAATACAAATACATTAGCAAAAGAAACTGATCTTGCCATTGCGGTTGGAACAAAACTTGCTGATTTTACAACAGGATCATGGGCAAATTTTGAAAACGAAAATTTCAAATTAGTTTCTATTAATGTATCAAGATATGATGCTAATAAACATTTAGCACAAGCAGTTGTTGGAGATGCAAAAGTTTCATTAACTGAACTTTCTCAAGCCTTAGGTGATTGGAAAGTAGGAGAAGATTGGAATAAAAAATCTCAAATTGAGCTTAAGTCATGGAATGAACATATAGATAAAGAGAGTGCCCCGACTAATCAGGAAGTCCCAAGTTATGTCCAAGCAATTGGTTCGATCTATAGAAATTCTGATCCAACAGATATTGCAGTTACAGCTGCAGGAGGTTTAGTTGGTGAGGTAATTCAAGTTTGGAGACCAAGAGAACTCAATACTCATGAAACAGAATGGGGTTTTAGTTGTATGGGTTATGAAATTTCTGGAGCTTTGGGAATTAAAATGGCAAATCCAGATAAAGAAGTAATTTCTTTTGTAGGAGATGGATCTTATCTATTAAATAATACTGACATTTATTCTTCGGTTATCACAAAAAATAAATTGATTATAATTGTTTGCGATAACGGAGGCTTTGCAGTTATTAATCGATTACAATTATTTAAAGGTGGTAAAGAGTACAACAACTTATTAAAGAGTTCTAATACACCTGGCTTAGTTGATGTAGATTTTGCAAAACATGCGGAAAGTATGGGTGCAAAATCTGAACACGTTACTTCACTTTCAGATCTTGAGGCTGCATTTAAGAGAGCAAAAGCATCTGATGTGACTTATGTTATTTCAATTAAAACTCATGCTTACAAATGGGTTGAAGGTTCATCTTTTTGGGATAGCCCTACACTCGAAGTTCCAACCACTAAAGAGAATGAAGAAGCTTTAAAACTTTATAAAGAAGGAAAAGATAAACAAAGACAAGGCGTATAAACCTTTATGAATAAAATTTTTAAGGTCGGTCTTATAGGCTGTGGTCATATTGCTGAGACATACTTTAGGGGGCAACAATATTTTAATAATTTTAAAATAATTGCATGTGCAGATATTGATCAAAAAGCATCCGATAAATGTGCAAAATTATATAATATTAAATCTAAAACAGTTTCAGAAATTTTAAAAGACAATGAAATAGAAGTTATTTTAAACTTAACAATTCCACAATCTCATTATTCAGTCTCAAAAAAAGTTTTGACTTCAGGTAAACATGTTTATTCAGAAAAACCATTAGCAACTTATTTTGCAAAAGGTAAAGAACTCGTCTCACTAGCAAAAAAAAATAAACTTTATCTTGGAAATGCTCCAGATACATTTTTAGGTGGTGGAATTCAAAAAGCTCGAGAATTAATTGACTCTGATTTGATTGGAGAGATTAAATTGGGTAATGCCATTTTTGCATTTCCAGGAGTAGAGTCTTTTCATCCGAAACCTGAGTCATGGTATAAAAAAGAAGGAGGTCCAGTAATAGATATGGGACCGTACTTTTTTACAACCTTAGTAAATTTACTTGGACCAGCAAAACAAGTGCAAGGAAGAACATTAACAGCTTTTAAAAAAAGAATTTATGGAGCGGGTCCAAAAAAAAATAAATCATTTAAAGTTGAAACTCCTACAACATACTTAGCAACAATCCAATTTCACAGCGGTGCTATAATTCAAGTAACACTATCTTTTGATGTAATTAATCATCAAAGAAATCACATGGAGCTTTATGGCACAAAGGGATCGATTATTGTTCCAGATCCTAATATGTTTGGTGGTTCTGTTTTTATTTCTGTTACAGAAGGTGGAAAATGGGGTGAACATAAAACAGATAAGATGCATTTAGGAAAAATAAACATAACTTCTTCTAGTGGAAGATCAAATGAAGCTGCTACTAATGCGAATTATAGGAGCGTTGGTTTATCTGAAATGTTATATTCTATTCAGAAAAATAAAAAGCACAGGTGTTCAGGTGATTTATCTTTACATGTATTAGATATAATCGAGTCAACCATGAGGGCAGCAAATAGTGGAATTCCTCAAAAAATACAAACAAAATGTGATAGACCAAAAAAATTTACCGAAGAAGAAGTAAAAAAAATTTTAATTTAGTGTCAAAACCAATTGTTATATCTGATCCTTTCCCAAGAACACTGGACCTGATTTTTACGAAAAAAAAATTAATAGAATTGAAAACAAAATATAAGGTTTTAATAGCACCTGATAAAAAAAAAAGACAATTTTATGAAAACTATATTGATAAGGCTACTTTCATTATGGGTCAGCCAGACTTAGATAAAAAAATTTTGTCAAAAGCAAAAAAATTGAAAGCAATAATCAATGTTGAAAGTAATTTTATGAATAATGTTGATTATGTTTATTGTGCTAAAAAGGGAATCCATGTAATTGCAACTTCCCCGGTGTTTTCAAATCCTGTCGCTGAAATTGCATTAGGAATGACACTTTCTCTATTAAGGAATATTCATAATGCTCATTTTGATTTTGTAAAAGGTAAAGAAAAATATGGGTTAGAAAGCAATTTAAAAGCATCTTTATTATCAAGAAAAAAAATTGGATTACTGGGTTTTGGTGATTTAGCTAAATCTTTATATCCAATGTTACTTCCATTTACTAAAGATATAAACGTTTATGACCCATGGTTATCAAAGAGTAAAATTAAAAGCTTCGGATTTAAACCTGTTAGTTTAAATCAAATGTTTAAAACATGTGAAATTATCTATGTTTTAGCCGCTGTAACAACTAAGAATAAAAATTTAGTTAATAAAAATTTAATTAACAAAATGAAACCTAACTCACTATTCATATTGATGAGTCGAGCAGCAGTTGTAAATTTTAAAGATTTAATCGATAGAGTTAAAAAGGGAGATATTTATGTAGCTACTGATGTATTTCCTGTGGAACCAGTGAGAAAAAATGACCCAATTAGGAAAGTCAAAAATATTTTGTTTTCAGCACATAGAGCAGGAGCTTTGACAGAGGCCTTTTATAGTATGGGGGATATTGTTTTAAAGGACATGCATCTAATTTCAAAAAATTTAAAACCAAAATTTTGCAAAAAAGCTGAATTGAAAACAGTACGATTATTGGCCTCAAAACCAGTTGCAATTAATTGATATTTTAATAATTTTATAAATTATGTCGGCAACTACCAATCCACTCTTAGAAGCTAAAGGGATAACAAAATATTTTGGAACTATTACTGCATTAGAAAATGTTAACTTAAAAGTTCATGCTGGAGAATGTTTGGGTGTAGTTGGAGATAACGGAGCAGGAAAATCAACTTTAATGAAAGTTTTGTCTGGACTTTATAAACCAAGTGCAGGTTCTTTATTTTTCCAAGGCAAAGAAGAAATATTAGAAAGTCCAAGAGACTCTCAAAATTTAGGTTTAGAAATGGTTTATCAAGATCTTGCTTTAGCAGGTAATTTACCTATTGGTGAAAATATTTTTTTAGGAAGAGAGCCAACAAAAAATTTAGGATTTTTAAAACTATTAGATTTTAGTAAAATTAAAGAGTTAACTAATGCTCATTTAGATAAGTTAAAAATAAATGTTAAAAGTGCCGATCAAAAAGTAGAGGAACTTTCAGGTGGTCAAAGACAAGCTGTGGCAATCGCAAGATCAACAGCCTTTAATGCTAAAGTAGTAATTATGGATGAACCGACTGCAGCATTAGCAATCAAAGAAGTGGGTAAAGTTTTAGATCTTATTAATAGTTTAAAAAAAACAGGTGTTGGAGTAATTGTTATAAGTCATAGAATGGATGATATATTTACAGTATGTGACAGAGTGATGGCTTTATTTCAAGGAACTAATTTTGCAGAAGCCAACCTATCAAGTACATCTAGAGATGAAGTGATTGGGTGGATTATGGGAAAAAAATAAATATGGAAGATAAAGATAAAAAAATTGTAAGTCTTCATTTGAAACTAATGCCATATTTAGAAAAATATGGAATTCTTCTTTTATTAGTAATTATGATTTTGGTTATGCACATTTTGCAACCAGATGTTTTTTTATCTTGGAGAAATGTAACTAACGTTTTTAAACAAATATCTTGGCAGTCAATGTTAGCCTTGGGAGTATTTATGGTAATTGTGACTGCTGGGATAGATCTTTCGGTCGGTTCAATCATGATGTTATCATTAATGATATTGGCTGTTGTTGCTAAAGCTGGAGCGCCTTGGTACATTGTAGTTATTACACCTTTGATTGCAGGGTTTTTATGTGGTCTATTTAATGGCCTAGGTATTACCTTACTTCGCATGCCACATCCTTTTATAATGACTTTAGGTACTCTTTATATATTTAGAGGAACTGGAAACTTAATTTCTGGCGGAACCCCAATAAGTGGTTTTACAGATGAAGTTAGGTACCTCGGTCATGGAAGAATTGATCTTCAATGGTTAGGATTAGAAAAATCGCAATACCTTCCAGTAAGTTTAGTATTAATTGCTATTGTATATATAATTTTTTGGATTTTTTTAAATCATAGCAAAACTGGAAAATGGATTTATGCAATCGGAGGAAATCCAAATGCTGCTAGAGCATCTGGAATAAATGTTAACAAAATTTTAGTTATAGTTTACTCACTATGTGGATTTCTATCAGGTATTGGTGCTTTAATTTTAGCAGGCAGAACTGACTCAGGTTATCCCAACGCTGGACTTCAATCTGAACTCGATGCGATCGCTGCATGTATAATTGGAGGAGCAAGTTTTTTTGGTGGAAGAGGTACAGTTCTAGGAGTATTTGCAGGTGTAATGATAATGGGAATTCTGAGAAACGGTCTCAATTTGATGGATGTTAGTTCTTTTTGGCAGCAAGTTTTGATAGGTTCCATAATAGTTCTTGCAGTTTATGTAGACGTATTAAGAAGAGATTTGGGAACTAGAAAATAAATTATATATATTTACACGCCTTAGTTGTATTCAAAATTGTCTTAGCACACTTATAAATAGTTGAACTCTTCTGAATTTTTTTATTTAATTTAGCTTTAAATAACAATAGGGGAAATAAATGAAAAACTTAACTAGAAAAATTGTTGTTTTTTTTACAGCAATTTTTTTATCGATCAGTATAGGTTCAGTCTCTTTTGCTGATGGACATGGTAAAAAAATTCTATTCAGTATTAAAGGTCCTGGATCAGGAAATCCTTTTTGGGCATCTGTAACAAAAGGTGCTGAAGAGGAAGCTAAAAAACTAGGTGTTAAATTAATTTTAATTGCACCTCCACAAGAAGGAGATGTTCAGGCACAGATAAATCAAGTAGAGGACCAACTGGCAAAAGGTGTTGATGCTTTAGCGCTCGCACCAGGAGATCCAAATGCTTTTGCTCCGATCGTTGATGATGCGATTAAGAGTGGAGTTCCGGTAGTATTTGTTGATACAAAAGGAATAAATGAAGGAGTAACTTTTATTGGAACAAACAACATGAATGGTGCAGAGTTAGCTGCAAAATTTATATGTGATAAAACTCCTAAAGGTTCAGATGTTGCAATTTTAACTGGTATTGAGTCACAATCTACAGCGTTGTTAAGAAGAGATGGTGCAATAAAAGGTTTTAAAAATTGTGGATTGAACATTGTTGCAACTCAAACTGCTGAGTGGGACACTGCGAAAGGTAGATCTGTAACTGAGTCGATTATTTTAAAAAATCCAAATATTAAAGCAATATTTGCTTCAAATGATAATATGGGCTTAGGTGCTATGCAGGCTCTTAAAGATGCAGACATGAATGATGTTGTTGTAGTAGGATTTGATGCTACTCCAGATGCAGCTACAAGTATCTTAAAAGGAGAGATGACAGCAACAATTGCTCAGTTTTCTTATAACATGGGTGCATATGGGGTTAAATATGCTCTTGAATTAGCTAATGGTGGAAGTATTGATCCAAATATCGATACAGGAACGCAATTAGTAACAAAAGAAAACGCTAACGATTTTAAATAATCATTAGATAATAAAATATTAAAAAGGGTGGAATTTAATTCCACCCTTTTTTTTTATGTAATATAATATTTTAATGTTAATAAATATTAATCCAGTTTTAAGCCCCGAATTATTATTTCATCTAAGATCTATGGGTCATGGAGAAAAATTAATTTTAGCTGATGCGAATTTTCCTGCTAATACTTCAAATGATAAGGTAATAAGATTAGATGGAGTTGGTATTAAAGAAGCAGCCTCAGCAATTCTCTCAGTTTTTCCTCTTGATAGTTTTATTGTTACGCAAGGTGGATCTCCAGCTTTGAGAATGGAAGTGGATGATCAACCAGATGAATTAACAGAGACGCATAAGGAATTTATTGATGTCGTTAAAAATGTTTCTGGAGAAAATTGGAAAGTTGGTTCAATATCTAGACAAAATTTTTATGAAGAAGCAAAAAAAGCATACTGCATAGTTACAACTACAGATGCTAGACCTTTTGGATGTTTTGTTTTGACAAAAGGTGTAATTTTACCAGATGGCAAGGTTTGGTCATAAAATTTAACAAATGAAATCTATTTCTATATTAGGAGTTTTTGTAGCAGATTTGTGTTTTATTGGAGATAGAATTCCCAGCAAAGGTCAAACAATTTTAGGAAAAAAACATGTAGTAGGTCCAGGTGGAAAAGGATCAAATCAAGCAATTGCAGCTGCTAGATTAAATGGAGATGTAAGTTTTATTACCAAAGTTGGTAAAGATAGTCATTCTGAAATGGCATATAATCTTTATAGGGAAGCTGGAGTAAAAACTCATTCAATTATTCAGGATGAAAAACTTTTTACAGGAGTTGCTGGTATCATGATCGATAAAGATGGAAACAATGCAATCAATGTTGTTTCTGGAGCGGCTGAACATTTATTTGCTGAAGATATAGATAATAAAGTTGAAACAATTAAAAATTCAGAAATATTTTTGACACAAATGGAAACTCCTGATGAAATTACTATTTACGCATTAAAAAAAGCAAAAGAACATAAATGTATAACTATTTTAAATCCTGCCCCAGCACGTAAAATTGATGAGGATATTTTTAAAATAATAGATTTTTTTACACCCAATGAAACAGAAGCTGAATTCTATTTAAATAAAAAAATTGAAACAAGTGAAGATATAAAAAACTCAGCTAATGAGTTGTTAAAAAAGGGTATAAAAAATGTGATTATTACTTTAGGTGAAAAAGGTATTTATTTCGCAAACGGAAAAGAAAACTTTTTCTTGGAAGCTTATAAACTAAAACAACCTGTAATAGATACCACAGGAGCAGGAGACGCTTTTAATGGAGCTTTTGCGGTCGGTTTAGCAAATGACCTAGATATAAAAGAGGCTTTATCATTCGCAAATAAAGTTGCAGGTATTTCAACGACAAGATTAGGTGCTGCTTCATCTATGCCTTTTGCTAAAGAACTAAAAGATAATTAAATCTAATTCTTTTTATTTTCAGCCATTGATAATGCAATTTTAAATGAGTTTAAAATCGGAGCTAGATTAGCCTCATTTTTTCCTGCAATAGCAAATGCTGATCCATGTGCAGTAGTAGTTACTGGTACGGTCAATCCACCTTGAACTGTAACTCCTCTATCGAAACCAAATGCTTTAAGACCAGATTGTAACGCGTCATGATACATACCAACCATACAATCATGATTTTTATTTTTATAGGCTACGACAAAAGAGGTATCGCATGGCAGTGGCCCATCAACGTTGTAACCAAGTTTTTTTGCTTCCTCAATTGCAGGAATGATTTCGTCTTTTTCTTCTGTACCAAACTCAGCGTGTGGATTTAGAGCTTGAATAGCAATTCTAGGATTTTTAACACCATTCAACTTCATAACCTCATTTATTAATTTTATAGGCTTCATGATATTTTCTTTAGTAATATGTTGAGCAACTTCTTTTATTGGAATATGAGAAGTTACTCTTGCTGTCCAAAAATTATCTATTACATTAAACTCACAACAAAAACTATTTACTTCAAGTTTTTCAGCCATTAACTGTAACTCATCTGAATGTTTATTGCCTCCAAGTTTTAAACTTGTCTTATTCATTGGCGCAAAATTAATTGCATCTATTTTTTTTTCTTTAGCAAGAGTTAAAGCTAAATCTAAAGCTTCCAATACACTTTCGCCAGATTCTTTTGATGGTTCAGATAATTTATATTTATGATTTTTTCCTTTAGAAATATCTAATAAAAATCTATTTGATTTATCAAAATTTACTTCATTAAAATTTTCTACAACATTTATATTATGTGAAATTCCTGTAATACTATTTCCACTTTCAAATACTTGCTTTTCACCAATTATGACGACGTTTGCTTTTTTTGTCATCTCATCATTTAAAAGCTTTGAAATTAACTCTGGTCCAATCCCAGCTGGATCACCAAGTAGAAGAGCAATGTTAGATTTATTTTCAGTCATTTTTTTCTTTACGTCTTGTAGCAGATTATGTTTAAATTATTAAATATAAATTAACTAAAGAGGGAAATAATGAAAAAAAGCTTTAAACTATTTTTAGCAGCTGCTTTTCTAGTAACTGAATTTTTTGTTGTAGCTCTTCCATTAATGATCACATCAGCTAAAGCTGATGGTCATCCAATACAAGCAATTACACATGCTGGTTTTGGTGGTGGAACTGACGTTACTACTAGAATGATGTTATTAAGAGCAAGAAGAGTCCTTAAGCAAGACATGCAGTTAGTAAACAAAAAAGGTGGTGGTGGAGCAGCATCAATGGATTACATGATGTCTTTACCAGCTGATGGAAATCATACTTTAACTTGGACAACAGGTCATGCTGTTTCTATGGCTTTAGGAAAAACTAAAGTCAAGTTAAGTGATATGCAACCACTTGCTAGAGGAACAGACGACCCTCAGTTATTTGTTGTTAATTGCAAAAACGACATCAAAGATGCTAAAAAATTTATTAGTACTCAAAAATCAAAATCACTAAAATATGGAACTACTCATACTGGCGGTATTGACGATGTTAGTGCGATTGCATTTACAAAAAAAGGTGGATTAAAAGATCCAACTATTGTTGCTTACAAAGGTGTTGCTCCAATTAAAACTAACCTTATCAAAGGAGATATTGATGTAGGTGTTTTAAACTTAGGTGAGGCATTAACTGAAATTAATGAAGGCACGCTTTGTGTTTCAGTTGTATTAGCAAATAATAGAATGGCAAAAATTGGAGATTCTCCAACAGCAAAAGAATTAGGTATACCTGTTTCTTTATCTACTGTTAGAGGTTTTGTAACTAAAAAAGGTGCTCCAGCAGACAGAGTAAAACAATTAGAAGCTGGAATGATGAAAGCTATGAGCCACAACTATTACAAAAATTTCTTAACTGAAATTGGTCTTGATGATACTAGTGTAGTTGGTGCCGACGAGTGGGGTAAGCAAATGGAAGAAATGCTTACAGAAATGACTGCTCAGCTTAAAGCTTTAGGTTACATAAACTAATCTAATCAAAAGTACATTTAGATATGAAAAATGTACAAAAACAAAAAAGGGCAAACAAAAGTTTGCCCTTTTTTTTTAGAGATGAGTTTAAAGTTTCTCTTGTAATTATTTTAATATCTATAGCATTATTAATCACAACTTTTACTTTTGACATTGTTCCTCCCATTTTAAATAGAGGAATACAGCCAGCAACATTTCCAAAAGCACTCTTAGTTTTAATTATAGTAATGACATTGTTAATCTATTATTTAGCAACTAAAAATCCTTGGAAAGTTGAAAAAAAACTTCCAAAATCATTCTATTTAACACTTTTAAGCTTTTTGATTTTCTTGGTTATTTCAAAGACTTTAGATTTCTTTCTAGCTATTTCAGTATTATCTATTTTTGTTTCCTATTGTTGGGGAGAGAAAAGAATATTTTATTTATTACTTGTTGGGATAATTTTTCCTGTGATTGTCTTTATTTTTTTTGAAACAATTTTAGGTTTAAGATTTCCACCTGGAATTATAACCAATATTTATTATAGCTAGATGGACAATTTATTATTAATGATGGCTCCTTTGTTTAGCTCAAAGCTATTGTTAGTTTTATTTTTTGGAACTTTGTTTGGTTTAATATTAGGTGTTCTACCTGGTTTAGGACCAACAACTGGTGGAGCATTAATTTTACCTTTTACAATGACACTAGATCCATTATCAGCAATTGTATTGTTAACCTCTATTTATTGTGCAGGTACTTATGGAGGTGCGATAACTGCAGTTCTAATTAATACACCTGGAACTCCAGCTGCTGCTGCAACTTGTTTAGACGGGTATCCTTTAGCTCAAAAGGGAGAGGCTGGAAGGGCTTTAGGAATGGCAACTGTTTCTAGTACAGTTGGGGGTATTTTTAGTGTTATTATTCTTGTCTTTTTTGCACCTATTCTGGCTCAACTTGCATATGAATTTGGTCAACCAGAATATTTTGCATTAGCTATTTTTGGTTTAACGATGCTTGCATCAATAGGAGAGGGAAGTCCAATTAAGAATTTAATTGCAGGTGCATTTGGAATTTTAATTTCAACTGTTGGTAAAGATTTCATGACTTCAATTGATCGGTTTACTTTTGGAATTAATGAATTAACTGAAGGGATTGGTTTTATACCGGTAGTAGTTGGTTTATTTGCTATGAGCGAGATGTTAACTCAATCAACTTTAATTAACCAAGTATTTAATAGAATAGCTTTAAAAGCAATAAAACTTCCAAGTAAAGATGATTATAAAAAAACCTGGAAAACAATTTTAAGATCCAGTGGTATAGGTTCGTTTATTGGAGTGTTACCTGCTGAAGGTGGAACAGTTGCATCTTTAATTGGATATTCAGAAGCAAAAAGATTTTCAAAAAAACCTGAAGAGTTTGGAAAAGGTTCTATAGAAGGTATTGCGGGTGCAGAAGCAGCAAATAATGCAGCAACAGGAGGCGCAATGGTCCCAACACTCGCACTTGGAATTCCTGGTAGTGCAACAACAGCTGTTATCCTAACTGGATTAATTATACATGGTGTTAGACCTGGGCCTGATTTATTCAGAGAACAACCTGATTTTTTATATGGAATATTTGGAGCAATGTTAATTGCTAATGTTTTGTTTTTTATATTTGGGTTCTTTGGAGCAAAAATTTTTGCAAGAATAACATTAGTGCCAAATAAAATTTTATGGCCAATGATTTTTGCAGTTTCAGTTTGTGGAACCTATTCACTAAACCAATCTATAATAGATGTTTGGATAATGCTATTTTTTGGTGTTCTTGGTTTCTTTATGAGAAGATTTGGTTTCTCAGTTGTGCCAGTTATCATCGGATTGATTTTAGGTGAATTAGTTGAGGGTACTTTAAGACAATCTCTGGTTATATTTGATGGAAATTGGTTAATGTTTTTCACAAGACCAATAGCTTTAACGTTCTTTATTTTGTCTTTAATTGCCTTAGCTTTTCCTTTAATAAGATCAAAAAAATTTAAAAAATAAAGATGATTAAATATGATTTAAAAAACAGAGTAGCAATTGTAACAGGTGGAGCTCAAGGATTTGGTTTAGCAATCACTGAAAGATTTATTGAGTCTGGAGCTAAAGTAGTAATTTGGGATATAGACGAAGGTGAAGCTAAAAAAGCCTTAGAAAAAGTAAATTCTAAAAATTTAACTTATCAAATAGTTGATGTGAGCAACTATAAAACAATAAATTCAAAATTATCTGAAGTTGACAATTCACATGGAAAGATTGATATCTTTATCAACAATGCAGGTGTCGCTGGGATGAACACTACAGTTGCAGAATATCCAATAGAAGAATGGAATAAGGTAATTAACCTAAATTTAAATGCGGTTTTTTACTGTTGCAAAGCAGTTGTTCCATTTATGGCTAAGAATGACTATGGAAGAATTGTTAATATTGCATCTATTGCGGGTAAAGAAGGAAATCCAAATGCAAGCGCTTACAGTACATCTAAGGCAGGTGTAATAGGTTTAACAAAATCTCTAGGTAAAGAGCTTGCGCAAAAAAATATAGCTGTAAATTGTGTAACACCAGCAGCAGCTAAAACCAGGATATTTGATCAAATGACAGAAGAACATATTAATTATATGTTATCAAAAATACCTAGAAACAAATTTGCAAAAGTTGAGGAATTAGCCTCATTAGTAACTTGGTTAGCTAGTGAGGAGAATTCATTTTCAACTGCAGCAGTTTTTGATTTAAGTGGTGGAAGAGCAACATATTAGTTATGCAAGTAGGTATTGATGTTGGTGCGACCAAAATAGAGAGTGTTGTTCTTGAAGAAAATGGGGACGAAAAACACAGATCAAGAATATCGTGTCCAAAGGAGTATACCCAAATTATAACTGCTATAAAAGATATTCATAGAAAATTAGAGCAAGAGTTTAAACAAGAACTTCCGATTGGAGTTTGTCATCCAGGAGTTCATTCCCCTCAAACTGGATTAGTAAAAAATGCTCCAAATATATCTTGGTTAGAAAAAAAACCATTTCAAAGTGATCTACGTAAAGCACTTGGAAAAGAAGTATTTTGTGAAAATGATGCAAACTGTTTTGCTTTATCAGAAGCTGTAGATGGTTCAGGTAAACATTATAAAATTGTTTATGGAATTATATTAGGTTCAGGAGTTGGAGGTGGTTTAATAATAGACAAAAAAATTATTACTGGCTCGAATGGAGTAGCAGGGGAATGGGGACACAACCAAATTCCATATTTTGCAGCTAAAAAAGAAAATTTTGACTCTAGTAATGCTAGGGAAGCAGAGATTGAAAGTTTTTTATCTGGTTTAAGTTTAGCAAAAAGATTTAAGAAACTTTATGGAAAAAATTTAAAAACAAATGAAATTTTTGAATTGAACAGAAAACATGATTTAGATGCAGAAAGATTTATAGATGATTTTAAAGTAAATTTGGCAATGTCACTTTCAAGCATCATAAATATTTTAGATCCTGATGCTTTTATATTTGGAGGTGGAGTTTCAAACGAAATTGATTTTTTACATGAAATAGACTCACTGGTTAGAAAATTTGTTATTGGAAGAGAATATGAGGGTGTTTTTTTAAAACCTAGATACGGAGACGCTAGTGGCGTTAGAGG
This sequence comes from uncultured Pelagibacteraceae bacterium, assembly GCA_902581605.1. Classification (GTDB taxonomy): domain Bacteria; phylum Pseudomonadota; class Alphaproteobacteria; order Pelagibacterales; family Pelagibacteraceae; genus Pelagibacter. Next base: position 40,031 of record CACHPE010000006.1, read on the forward strand.
TGCTGCAAGATTAGGAAGAAGTGCAACGTATTAGAAAATTCTATTCATAATTTAATAAAAAAAATTAAATTTTTCTAAAAGTATGAAAAAATAAAAAAAAATCATAAGAAATAAATATCAACCAATAGTTGAATTTATTTTAATTTTAACAAAATAAAATTAGATATAGATATTATATATAAATTGTTAATAATTTTATTTTTTACTTTACTACTTATGTTTGAATGTGTTTAAATCCCGACTTAATAATTAATATATATATTAAATTAACTAACTAATAAGAGGGAAATAATGAAAAAACTTATACTTTCGATTGCAGCAATTGCATTATTTGCAACTTCTGCGTTCGCTGAAAGATACGTCATGATTACTCATGGTGAAGGTAAAGATCCTTTTTGGCCAGTAGTTCAAAAAGGTGGTGAAGATGCAGCTAGAGCAATCGGTGCTGACTTTGAATACATCTACAACCCTTCTGCTGATATGGCTGATATGGCAAGCTCAATTCAAGCTGCTGCAGCTACTCAACCAGACGGTATGGTAATTTCTTTACCAGATCCAGATGCATTAGGCCCAGCTATTAAAGCTGCTGTTGCTGCTGGTGTTCCAGTAATTACAATGAACTCTGGTTTAGAGTCTTCTGCTAGCTTGGGTGCTTTGATGCACGTTGGTCAGCCTGAATTACTTGCTGGACAAAAAGCTGGTGAAAGAGCAAAATCTGAAGGTGCTACTAAAGCACTTTGTATGATTCAAGAAGCATACAATACAGCTCTTGTAGACAGATGTGAAGGTTACGGTGCAGCTGTTCCTATGCAAATGACTGATACTACATCTGACCCTGCAACTATTCAAACTAGAGCAACTGCTGCTTTACAAGCTAACAGTGATATCGATGCGATCCTTTCAGTAGGACCACACGTATGTGAAGCTGTTGATAAAGCTTTAGTTGATCTTGGTATGACAGTACACCACTCTTGCTTCGACTTGAGTCCTGCAGTTATGGACTTAATCGGATCTGGAAGAGTTTCTTTCACTATCGATCAACAACAAAGATTACAAGGTTATATGCCAGTTATCGTATTACACTTGTACAATAACAGTGCTGGACTTTTACCAGGAGCTAACATCCCTTCAGGACCTGGCTTCGTTGACAAGTCTAACGCTTCTTCAGTTGCTGCTTTAGCAGGTATTGATAGATAGTCTGTAATAATTTAAAGGGTCGATTATTCAATCGGCCCTTTTTTTTTAAAATAATTAATAAGTCTTTTATAAATGAATACATCAACAACAAAAAAACCAAGACAAGAGTCAGACCGACAAGGTGAAAAAAAATGGTACTCTGCTTTTACTTCTCGTCCAGAGGTTGGACCTTTTGGAGTGATGCTTTTACTTTTTTGTATGTTGGGATACTTTTCAATTCCTGAAGGGCAATTTTCTCTTAATCCTTTTTCTGGTGAAGGATTTAACGCTTTAGGAATTAGAAATAATTTTAGGGTAATTGCACAATTAGGGATTGTTGCACTTGCTGCTGGAATGTTAATTATAGCAGGTGAATTTGATCTTTCTGTTGGTTCAATGATTGGTTTTGCTGGTGGTTGCATGGCAATGATACTAAAATGGGGTTTTGCTGTTGTTATTCCTTACATATCTTTTGAAGGAGGTTTTCATTTTGAAGGATACACATTATTTAAAATTAAAGATGTTTCACCACTACTAGCAATATTAATTACATTATGTATGACGCTATCTTTTGGATGGATACAAGGATGGATAATAGTTAAAAGTGGTATAGCATCTTTCATTGTAACGCTAGGTGGACTTTTCTTTTTACGAGGTTTAACAGAAGTTTCGTATAGAGCTTTTAATAGAGCTCCTGATCAAACTGCTGGATCAACAACTGTTACAGATTTACCAGATATAAAAAACATTATAAATGTTCCAGGTCATGGAGAAATGGAAAGAGATGCGGCTAAAGCTTTACCAAATGACCAACTATTAGAAATTCTTAACACTGTGCCAGCGAGCACGGTATCAAAATTAACTGAACGACTAACATATATAAACGAAAAAGTTGCTACTTACAAAACTGAAGCAAACGCTGAAAAAATGATTGCAACTTTAGAAAAATCTTTAGCTGGAGCAAAAAAATCTGGCAATGATTCAATGGTGGAAATTTTGACAAAGAAAATAGAAGCTGGAGTTAATGTTCCTGATGTTGCTGCAAAAGCGGTTACTGATATTGATATAGCAAGAGCTTACATAGATACAATAGTTACTGCAAGACCGGTTGCTAATTTTTTTGGAGGCGACATTATGGAGCCAGTATTTAATTGGTTATATTATACGGCAGATTGGAATGTAAATAACTATGGAAACATTTTTGCTAAAGGGATGTATTCTGCATTAATGATTTGGGGACTTATAGCGTTTATTTGTTATTTAATTTTGAGTAAAACTCAAGCAGGTAACTGGATTTATTCAACTGGTGGAAACCTTAGTGCTGCAAAAGCTAACGGTGTGCCAACTAATAAAGTTAAGATTTCATTATTTATGTTTACTGCGTTCTGCGCAACTATGTTTGCTGCGTGTCAGGTATTTGAAGTTAATACTGCGGATACAGCAAAAGGGAATTTAAAAGAATTAGAAGCAATTGCTGCAGCGGTTATTGGTGGTGTTGTGCTAACTGGAGGTTTTGGAACAATAGGTGGAATAATCCTCGGCACAATTATTTTTGGAATTGCAAAAGAAGCCTTCTTTTATATTCCTGGGATTGATGGATCGTTTTACAGGGTTTTCCTTGGAGCAGTTCTTGTTACTGCTGCTTTGACAAATGAGAATATTAGAAAACGAATTATGGGAAATATCTAATGGATAAAAAACCATTAATTGAAATAAAGAATCTAGTAAAAAAATTTGGAACATTTACTGCTTTAAACGGGGTTTCATTAGATGTTTATCCGGGCGAAGTTCACGCGCTTTTAGGTGACAATGGTGCTGGAAAGTCAACTTTGATCAAAGTATTATCTGGGGTTCATCCAATGACAAGTGGAGAAATAAAAGTAGATGGAGAAATCGTTAACTTCACTACACCACGTCAAGCGTCTGATGCAGGTATTGGAACAGTTTATCAAGATTTAGCACTCAACGCTCTAACATCAGTAACAAGAAATTTTTTTCTTGGACGTGAATTAATAAAAGGACCTAGTGGATTTGGTTTAATGCAAATGGATGAGATGGACAGAATAACAACAGAAGAAATGTCTAAAATTGGAATTAATATTGCAAACCCTAATCAGCCAGTTGGAACAATGTCAGGTGGACAAAGACAAACATTGGCTATTGCAAGAGCAATTTACTTTGGTGCAAAGATATTAATATTAGATGAACCTACGTCAGCATTAGGTCAAAAGCAGCAAATGGAGGTTTTAAAGACAATTAAAAAAGTGCAAAGTTTAGGAAATATTGCAATTATACTTATTACACACAACGAAATTCATGCACGTCTTATAGCTGATCGATATACTTTCTTAAGTTTAGGAGAAGTAATTGGTTCAGGATTGTCATCGGAACTTGGTAACGAGGATGTGAAAAGATTGATGGCAGGTGGTGCTAAAATTGGCGATCTAGCTAAAGAATTAGAGCATTAACTTTTTTTATTTTTTTTTAATTTTTTTTCACTTAAAATTTATCTATGCGGAAATTCTCAATAAATAGCTTTAATATTACCGAAGCAATAAACGAATTAATGCTTGAATCTGGAGTTATCGTTATTGAAAATGCATATAATTTAAATGATATCAAAGAAGCAAGAGAGATTGTTAATTATTTTGCAGATACACAGGAGCAAAAAGAAACCCACTTTAATGCTGAGGCTGAAGCATCTGACAAAATTAAACTTCAGCAAAGGATATGGAATTTGTTTGGTAAAGGTGAGGTTTTTAGTAAATTAATAACAAACGATATTATTTTTAGCTTAATGTCTAAACTTTTAGGTTCAGAATTTTTTTGTGGATCTTACTGCGCAAGTAGATTGCTACCAGGATCTATAGGTCAAGAACTTCATATCGATTATCCGTATTGGGATTTTTATAAAAGCGAGACTTTTCCCATGGGTATTAATAGTTCATTTGCACAAAACTGTCAGGCTACTATACCTCTAGATATTTGTTCAGAACAATCAGGAGCAACTGCATATATACCTGGATCACAGAAGAAATTACACTATCCAAATGAAAATGATGATTTTTCAAATAAACAACAAATGGTTGCTAATCCTGGAGATTTAGTTTTTTTTAATGGTAACTGTTGGCATGGAGCATCATCAAATAAATCAAATCATCAAAGAGCAGCATTACTGATAGAGTTTCTTCCTAAATATATAAAACCAGTTGAAGATTTAGTCACTTATTTATCTGAAGACTTTAAAAACAATTCAAATCCAAAAGTACGACAGCTTTTAGGATTAAATTATGAATATCCAAAAATTATGGATGCAAGTAAAAAAACAAATAATATTGGTTTAGGTTATAAAGCTAAATAAAATCTATATTTTTAATTTAAATTCTCTATAAATATTAAAAAAAACAGAATTAAAAATATTAAATTAATAGAATTTGTAAACATTATGATTTTAAAAACTAAAGAGTATTTATAACAGGTGGAGGAATAGGAAAATGAAAGTAAAATATTATGATCTAGAAAATAAAAGAGTATTTATTACAGGTGGAGGATCAGGAATTGGAGCTTCAATTGTTGAACATTTTTGTGAACAAGGTTCTGAGGTTTACTTCATAGATATTAAAGTGTCAGAAGCTGAAAAATTAATTGAGGATATAAAAAATAAAAAATATTCAATACCAACTTTTTTTGAATGTGATTTGTTAAATATAAAACAACTTCAAAAGACAATTGCAGATATCATTGATCAAAAAGGCCCAATTGATATTTTAATCAATAATGCTGCTAATGACACAAGACACAAAATTGACGATGTTACAGAAGAATATTGGAACGAAAGAATGAATGTAAATTTAAGACATTATTTTTTCACAGTTCAGTCAGTTAAAAAATCAATGATTGAAAATAAGGGTGGTGTAATTGTCAATATAGGATCTTCGTCTTGGATGGTCGGACAAGGTGGTATGGCCGCTTATACAGCCGCAAAATCTGGAGTAGTTGGTTTAACAAGATCATTTGCAAGAGATTTAGGTGAATTTAACATTAGAGTTAACTCAGTAGTACCAGGTTGGGTTTTAACACAAAGACAAATTGATCTTTGGTTAAACGAAGAATCTGAAAAAGATTTGATGAAAAACCAATGTTTAAAAGAGAGATTGTTGCCACATGAACTTGCTCAAGCAGTGTTGTTTTTTTCATCAGAACAATCAGGTGGATGCACAAATCAATCTTATATTGTTGATAAAGGTTGGTTGTAATAAGCTTTGTGAAGGTACAAAGCTCAATTATAGAAAATAAATATCTAAGAGTTAAATCAATCAATATCGGTGCTTGTTTGTATGAAGTTTATGATAAGAAAAAGAAGATAAATTTAATCTTAAATCTTGGTTCTAAAAAAAATTATAGAAATAAAAATTTTTATGTAGGTGCTACTTGTGGAAGGTATGCAGGCAGAATTTCAAATTCAAGATTTAAGATTAAAAATAAGATTTATAAACTTGATGGCAACGAAGGAAGAAATACCCTCCATGGAGGGAAAATAGGATTTGATAGATTAGAATGGAAAATAAAACATCATTCAAAAAATAAAATTATCTATCAATTGTTATCTAAAAATTTAGACCAAGGTTTTCCAGGAGATCTAAATTCAGAGTGTATTTTTGAAATCAGAAATAAAAGCTTATTTATAAAATATCAATATAAATCAAGCGAATTAACTCATGTGAGTTTAACCAATCATAGTTACTGGAATTTAAATAAAAATAAAAAAGATGCAATTTTCAATCATGATTTAAAAATTAATTCAGAAAAATATCTTGAAGTAACTAATAAATTAATCCCAACTGGTAAAATTAAAAAAGTTAAAAATACCATTAATGATTTCAACAAATTCCAAAATATTGGAAAAAAAATAGACATTATTAAAAACAAAAAAATAAAGAGAGCATCTAATACAATTAATCAATTGGGATTTGATTTAACATATTGTATTAAAAAAAATTATAAAAATTATCTAGCCTCTCTAAAAAATAAAAAAACTAATATTCAATTAGACTTTTATTCAAATCTTCCTGGTGTACAGCTATATACTAGTCAAGGTTTAAGGTATAAAAATAAACTTGCTCCTTACCAAGGGGTTTGTTTGGAAACTCAGCACTACCCAGATGCACCAAATAACAAAAATTTTCCAAGTACTTTAATTAAACCCAAAAAACTTTATAAGTACTTTACAAAGATAAAAATTTCATAAAATGAATAAAAAAATAAATATATCAATTGTTGGAACAGGACTAATGGGTTTGCAACATATAAAAGCTATTCAAAAATCAAATAAAGCAAATTTACATTCGATAGTAGAGATTGGTCATAACGCTAAAAATTTATCTAAAAAATTTAAGATCCCATTGTATTCAAATACAGATGAACTGTTAAATTCAAAAAATTTAGATGCAGTAATTGTTGCTACTCCAAATCAACTTCATGAAAAACATACAGTCAGTTTTTTAAAGAAAAAAATTCCGGTATTATTAGAAAAACCTATTTCAGATAATATTAATTCAGCTAAAAAAATTATTAGAAGTGCTAATAAAAATAAAACACCATTATTGATAGGTTATCACAGAAGACATAACTCAATAGTATCAAAGGTAAAAGGTCTTATTGATAAAGGAAAATTAGGAAACATCGTTTCAGCAAATGTATTGTGTTGGCTTTATAAACACAAAGCTTATTACAAAGAAAAATGGAGAATTAGTAAAGGAGGAGGTCCTCTAGGGATTAATTTAGTCCATGATATCGATATGATTTGTTACTTACTTGGATCTATTAAATACGTTCAAGCATTTACAACTAATAAAATTAGAAAATTTGCAGTAGAAGATACAGCTACAATAAGCCTGATCTTTAATTCAGGAGCACTTTGCACACTAAATTTGTCAGATACAATTGTTGCACCATGGAGTTATGAATTAACTGCTGGAGAAAATCCTGCATACCCAATTACAAACCAATCTGCATATATGATTGGAGGCACAAAAGGTTCTTTACAGTTTCCTAATCTTAAATATTGGTTCTATAAAAAAGAACGAAGCTGGTGGAACAAAATTTTTGTTAATGAAGATAAAAACAAAAAAGATGACAATACATTAGTAAACCAAATTGACCATTTTGCTGACGTAGTCACTAAAAAAGCTAAACCAAAAGTGAATGGTAATGATGGTTTAATTTCTCTAAAAATTTTTGCTGCAATAACTAAAAGTGCAAAAACTGGTAAAAAAGTAAGACTATAAAATTTTTATTAAATTTTAAATCATTCATTGTTTTGACATATTTTATTTGTTAACTTTTTATATGAAAAAAATTATCTTACTTGCTATATTTAGTTTGTTGTTTTTCACAAATTCAAATGCTGCTTGTGATGATCCTTTAACAGAAGGTGTAGATTATTCTAATTGTAGATTTTCAGACTCTCAGGATTTACAAGGCAGCTATCTTCCAAATTCAAATCTTTCATTTGCAAGTTTTATTCAAGTAAATTTTGATAAAAGTATTATGATGACATCAAATTTATCATTTGGAACTTTCCCAGAGTCTACATTTGTAAGAGCTAATCTTTATGAGTCAGTTTCTATAGGTGCAAATTTTGAAAAAACAAATTTTACTGGAGCTAATTTGACTAGAGTTGATTTTATGGGGGCAACATTGATTGAAGCCAATTTTCAAAACTCCAACTTAATGGAAGCTAATTTTACATCATCTAATATTATGAATGCTAACTTTGATGGAGCTAATTTAACTGGAGCTACTTGGACTAATGGTCAAAAGTGTGGTCCAGAGTCGATTGGTACTTGTAAACAATAATTAATGAATACTTCAGTAAATACTGATGATGTTATTTTTAATTTTTTTAAACAAATTTGTGATGAAAAAGATGATGAAAAATGTGTTGATCTTGGGAAAGAATGGATAAAAGCAATGGAAACAAATTTGTCTGAAATGGAAAAAAACTTAAATGGAGCTGATTACATTAAGCATAAAGATGATATTCAAAGTAACAGAAACCATCTTAATGGCCTAAAAAATAAAACCTCATCTGAGTGGAGAGAATACGCCACACAATGTATGATCGAAATAATGAATCACAAAAATCAGAAATAATTAAATTTTAAAAAGACTTTCAATAATAAAAAAAATATATTAAGTATATTAACAAGGGGTGTCTTAACAGACTGAGATCATACCCAAAGAACCTGTCCGGTAATTCAGAAAGGGATAAAATGGATAAAACATATTTTTTAACTCAATCAACCTCATTAATATTAGTTATCACAATTAGTTTAATATTTGCTTTCTTGGGAATTTTTCATTCTAAAAAATTTAAAGGAATTAATAATTATTTAACTGCAAATAGAAACATTGGTTTATTTTCAATCACTACAAGTCTTGTAGCATCAGCTTTAGGAGCTTGGATTCTATTTGGTCCAGTTGCCGCCGCAACATGGGGTGGAGTAGGTGCTGTTATTGGATATGCATTAGGCACAGCTTTTCCAATGATTTTCTTAATTTATTTTGGAAAAAAAATTAGAAATGAATTCCCAAAAGGGTCTTCTTTAGTTGAGTTTATGAGAAAGAAATTTAGCAAAAGCCTATTTAAGTTAATTTTGTTAATGACAATCTTTTATATGTTCATTTTTCTTTGTGCAGAAGTAACGGCGGTTGCTATATTAATCAATTATATATCTGGAACGGAGTTATGGATTACAGCGTTTATAGTTTTGGTAGCTACCTTAAGCTATACTCTTTATGGTGGATTAAGAGCATCAATATTTACTGATACTATTCAAATGATTGTAATTGGTTTTTTGTTATCTATTTTAATTTTAATTATTAGTTCCTCTTCAGGAAATAATTTTTCTTTTTCTTTAATTCATGAGAAAAATCCTCAATTATTAAGTTTAAAATATATTCCAGGATATACTGCTGGATTAACTTTTTTTATTGCAGTTGCAGCAACTAATTTATTTCATCAAGGAAATTGGCAAAGAGTATATGCAGCAAAAGATTATCAAACATTAAAAGGTGGTTTGGTAATTTCTTTCTTTATTATTGTTCCAATAGTTTTTTTAATGGGTTTTATTGGAATGGTTTCATTTTCAATGGATCCATCTGTTAGACCTGATTTAGGATTTTTTAGTTTATTATTAAAAGATCAAACAGAAATTTTGTCCTTCTTGATCGTTATCCTTGGTCTCGCATTAACAATTTCGACCGTTGATACTTTGGTTAACGCTATCTCTAGTTTGTTTGTAGTTGATGGTAAAGCAACTTTTAACTTAGATAAAAAAACTAATTATTTAAAAATATCCAAATATTTCATTTTAATCTTGTCTGTAATTGCTTTTGGCGTTGCTTCAAAAGGATTTGATATTTTATATTTATTCTTACTTGCAGATTTATTTTGTTGTGCATTTGTAGTGACTGTTTTTTATAGTTTCTACAATAAAGTAAATGAAAATACCGCTTATGTTTCAATTATAATTGGTCTAGTTGCTGGATTTTTAATGTTTCCATTTCCAGATTTTTCTAAAAGTTTATTAGTGGGAGTAATTTTTCCTAAAGATTTATTTTCACCTTTTATAGTTCAGTCTTTATTATTTTTATCTTTTTTAATTGCAACTTTCTTGCCAGTAATAATTTTGAAAATAAAATTTAGATGGAGGATTTTAAAGCTTCATAAATAAGTTCTTTGGTGGTCTCACCAATACTTCTGTAAACTTCTTTATTATCCTTAAAAATTAAAAGTGTTGTTTGATATTGAACATTAAAAAATTGAGCAATTTCTTTATTTGTTACTTCAAAAGCAAAGTATTCCATATTATCAAAATCTTTTTTTGCTTTTTTTAATACTTCCATTTGACCTGCACATGATGAGCAATATTTTATCCATGAACTTACCACAACAACTTTTCCCTCTGATAAAGCTTTATCGAACAATTCTTTACTGTAAGTAGTTTCTTTTCCAGTTGCTTTGGTGCTAAATGTTAATACAAAACAGATAAATACTAAAAATTTTTTCATAACTAAATTCTAAAAATATTAAAATTTATTGTAATGCCATAAATTGTCTCTATATATGCTTATCTAAATGTCAAACGATCAAATAAACATAAATAACCTTTCAAAAGTATACGACAATGGTTTTGAAGCGTTAAAAAATATAAATCTTAATATTAAAAAAGGTGAAATTTTTGCAATGCTTGGACCAAATGGCGCAGGAAAAACAACTCTAATAAGTATTATTTGTGGGATAGTAAGGCCATCTTCTGGAAAGGTTACAGTAGACGAATTTGATATAGTTGATGATTATAGAGAAACGAGGTCGAAAATTGGTTTAGTTCCACAAGAGCTTACTCTGGAACAATTTGAAACTGTATTTAATAACGTTTCCTATTCTAGAGGTTTGTACGGAAAGAAACCTGACGCAAAACATATTGAGAAAGTTTTAAAAGATTTAAGTTTATGGGATAAAAAAGATTTAAGACTTAGACAATTGTCTGGAGGAATGAAAAGAAGAGTTTTGATTGCAAAAGCATTGTCTCATGAACCAACTATTTTGTTTTTAGATGAACCAACTGCTGGAGTAGATGTTGAGTTAAGACAAGACATGTGGAAAGTTGTTGAGGGTTTAAGAAAAACTGGTGTTACAATAATTTTAACCACACACTACATAGAAGAAGCAGAGGCTATTGCGGATAGAGTGGGAGTTATCAATCAAGGAGAAATAATAGTTGTTGATGATACAAAAGAATTATTAAAGAAAATGGGTCATAAGAAACTTACAGTAGACTTACAGGAAGAGGTCAAAGAAATACCAAGTAGTTTAGTAAAATATAATCTTGAGATTGGAAAAGATAAAATGTCTATTGATTATACTTACAATGTACAAGCAAAACAAACGGGTATTACAAATTTACTTCAAGATTTAAAAGATGCAGGATTAAAACTTAAGGATCTAAAAACAGAACAGAGTACACTAGAAAAGATTTTTGTCAGTTTAGTAAAGGAAAATAATGAAATTTAATTATTACGCATTTAAAGCAATTTATCTTCATGAGATGGATAGATTTAGAAGAACATTGATGCAATCTTTATTATCACCAGTTTTATCTACCTCTTTATATTTTATAGTTTTTGGCTCAGTAATTGGAGGATATGTTGAAAACATTGATGGCATTAGTTATGGATCATACATCGTACCTGGTTTGTTGATGCTTACATTATTAACCCAATCAATAAGTAACACGTCTTTTGGTATTTTTTTTCCTAAATTTAATGGAACAATTTATGAAATTTTAGCTGCACCGATTTCAACTTTAGAAATAGTTCTTGCATTTGTTGGTGCAGGAGCAACCAAAACATTAATTGTAGGTTGTATGATATTTATCACTTCAACTTTTTTTGTTGAAGTTGAAGTAAAATTTCCAATATTAATGATTTTTCTTTTGATATTAGTTTCATTTACTTTTGCATTATTTGGTTTTTTAATTGGATTGATGAGTTCTAATTTCGAACAAATGTCAATCATTCCTACACTTGTTATAACTCCGATGGTTTTTTTAGGTGGAAGCTTATACTCTTTAGACATGCTTCCAGAGTTTTGGCAAATAGTTACATATTTTAATCCAGTAGTATATTTGATCAATGGATTGAGATTTTCATTTTATGGAGTATCAGATTTTAATATATGGATAAGTGTTGGTTTAATGTTAAGCTTTTTGATTATTTGTATAGTGATTGTAACAAGTCTTCTTAAAAAAGGTTATAATATAAAAGCATAAATAATGATTAAATATATTCTTCCAGCTATTATTATTTTTTTGATTGTTTTGTTCTGGGAGAAAATTACTGAATTTGTAGAAAAAAAATTCAATATTAAACTCAATTATATTGTCGTTAGCTCCATTATTGCTGCAATAGCGATCATTCTTTTGCTCCTAAATTACTGAGATTTATGATCACTTTGGAGGTTTCTAATTTTGAAATTGAGGAAACTGAGGGTGTTTTTACTTTTAAAAATGAAAATACAACAATAGGCTTTGTTAGATTTAATGAGAAAGGTGAGGTAGAGTATATTTTTGTTAATCCAATTTTTAGAAAACAAGGGTTAGCAACTAAATTATTACGATTAGTAAAACAAAAAACTGGAAAAGAAATAATACTTCAGGAACCAATCAGCCCTTTAGGATCGAAATTATTAAACTCATTAAATAAATGGAAATAAACTTATTATTTTTTTTTACAGTTGTTCCAGCCATAATTTTATACGGAATTGCAAAATCAGGCCTAGGTGGATCCATGACTTTAATTTCTGTTCCGTTAATGACAATAGTGATGCCACTAAATCAAGCTTTAGGAATTATTTTACCAATTTTAATATTTTCAGATTTTATTGCTGTTTATAAATATAGAAAAGAATTTGACTTAGGAACTTTAAAATTAATGTTTCCATTTGCAGGTATCGGTATAATTATTGGATCTTTAACTTTTTCATATTTTTCAGAGGAATTGCTAAAATTTATTATTGGAGTTATGGGCTTCTTATTTGCTGGTCATTACTTTTTTTTTAAAAAAAACAAAGAAAAAAAATCAGAAAAAAACTTTTTTAAAGGTGGTGCTTGCTCGGTTGTAGCAGGATTTACAAGTTTTTGTGTACATGCGGGAGGGACACCAACTAGTTTATACTTACTTCCACTTAGAATGAAAAAAGAAATTTATGTAGGTACAAGAATATTTTTTTTTACTTTTGTAAATTTAATTAAACTTCCGTTGTATATTAGTTTATCTATGACAAATATTGAGTCTTTTAAACAGTCAGTAATATTGTTTCCAGTTGCATTACTTGGAATATTAATTGGATATCAATTACTTAAAATTATAGAGGAAAAATTATTTTATAATATTTTATACGCTTTAATTTTTGTTACTAGTGCAAAACTTTTGTATGATTATCTGGTATGATTTAATAACACATTAAAAATTTAAAATAGATGTTAAATAATAATTATTATTAATATGAAAAAAAAATTTAATCCAAGAATTAAAGCTAGATTAAGAAAAAATAGACAGGTTTTAAGTAAAAATATTGATAATTTTTTTGCGTGGGTTAAAGGTGCAAAACTTGTTGAGCTTAAAGAATGTAATCCAGAAGAGGATCCTGTAAGACCAGAATTGGATAATAAGTTTAGAACAGGATATGGAAGAAAAATTTTTGGTGTTGAATATCAAGGAGAAATTCATGCCGTAATGTGTTTTGCTTATACAAATGAAATTCCAAAAAGTGTTGAAGAGTTAGAAAAACTTAGTACTGACGCATTTCTACAAACTGCTATGAGAGATCAAGCTGGTGGTCAAATAGCAATTGCTTACACTGTATGGTCTAAAAAAAAGGGTGGAGGAAAATTAATAGTAAAAGAAGTATTCAAAAAAATTAAAAAATCTAATCATTTAAATAGATTAGTAACCCTTTCACCTCTAACAGAAATGGCAACAAATTTTCATGAGAGAAATGGCGCTAAATTAATTCAAATTAATGAAACTACACAAAATTTTGAATATAAAGTTATGTAACAATGAAAATTATTAAACTTTATCTTATAGTATTTTGTAATTTATTTATTTTATCTTATTCTGCAGTTATGGCTTACGAAGAAGCAAATTATGAAGTTGTCTTTAAAAATGAAATTTATGAGATTAGAAAATATTCTGATCGTTTAGCAGTTGAAACTATGACATCTGGAATAGACAGTAATTTTAGAAAGTTATTTAATTATATTTCAGGTAGAAACGATACCCAAGAGAAAATTAAAATGACTACCCCAGTTACTCAAGTTGAAAAAAATGGAAATATGAGCATGCAATTTTACTTACCCTCTAAATTTAATTCAGAAAATGCACCAAATCCCAGTAGGGAAGATGTTAAAGTAGTTAATATCGAAGGAGGATACTACGCGGTGCTGAGATATTCTGGACGAGCGTCAGATGGAAACTTTCTTAAGCATAAAGAAATTTTAGAAAAAGAGTTACAAAAAAATAATATAAAAATTATAAGCCCACCAATTAGAGCAACCTATGATAGCCCATTTACTCTTCCAATGAATAGAAGAAATGAGTCTATGTTTAAAGTGGAACTAAATTGAAGAAATCAAAATTTAAAGCAATGGTGTTGTCTTGTATGGATCCAAGATTTCAACATTTAGTTCACAATCATTTAAAGAAAAAAAAATTAACAGGAAAATACAGTGCTTTTACAATTGCAGGTGCAGCGGTTGGGATTACACATAATAAATTCAAAAAATGGCATAAAACATTTTATGACAATTTAGCAACCTCTATTCAATTGCATAAAATAGAAAAATTAATTGTCATTAATCATACAGATTGTGGTGCTGCCAAAATTGTAAATGGAAAAAAGGAATTTAGTCTAGCGAATGAAAAAAAAATTCATAGAGAGTCGTTCTCAAAAATTAAAAAAAAAATAAAAAAAAGATATCCAAAATTGAAAGTAGAATTAAATTTAATTTCTTTGGATAGTAAAATTACTAAATTTTAATTATTGATTTCTTATTAAAGGATAAACTTTAGGATTTAGATATTTTAGGTTTGTTAGCAATATTAAAATTAAAGTAACAAAGCCAATTGAAAATCCTAAATAAATTAAAACTTTAAAGTCAAACATCCAAACTAGCTCAAAAATATTTTCCATAATAAATTTTGAACCAATCACTGCAAAGAATATTGCAATTAAAATTACAGATTTAAAAATAATTATGAATTCAATTAGTGATGAAAAAACAATTTGTTTTTTTGAAAAACCCAAAATTTTAAAGACTAAATTTTGATATTCTTTTACTTTCCCTTGAACCATAATTGCACTCGAAATTACAATTAAACCAATAATAATAGTAACTGCTGAAATTAAAGTAACTGCAATAAATACTTTATTTAAAACAGCTGTAACTTTAGATAAATAATCTGCAATTTTTATCATTGATAAACTTGGCATGATTTCAAGCATTTCAGTTTCATCAAATTTATTTGAATTAAATTTTGCAGTGGCTAAATATTCATGCGGAATATTTTTTGCAAATTGAGGATTAAATAACATTGCAAAATTGATGCTTAAATCTCGATAATCTACTGCTCTAAAATTAATGACCTTTCCTTCAATTTCACGTCCATAAACATTTAAAGTAAAAATATCACCTAACTGAATGTTAAAATCTTTAGCAACTTTTGCATCTAGAGATATTTGAAGTTGATCAGGATTTGATAAATCCCACCATTTACCTTCTAAAATTTGATTATCTTCAGGTATATTTTTTACCCATGAAGATCTTCGTTCGCTACCAATTACCCAGTAACTATCATTATCTGGTTTAATATAAGTGTTAGGATCCACACCATTAATTTTTACAATTCCAGAGGATACCATTGGCACAATTTCTATAGATGCATTTGGATCCATATTTAAAATACCTTGTTCAAATTTTCCTCTTTCACCTTTTTGAATACCGACAAAGAAATAATCAGGTGCAATATCAGGAATAGATTTTGCAATTTCTCTTTGAAAATTTGTACCAACTAAAGCTAATGTTAATAACAAAGTAACCCCTAAGCCAAGAGACATTACTGTAATGGGAGTTATACTTTTTGTTTGGGTAATATTTTTGATTGAAACTTTTAAAGAAATTATTGGACTAGATTTGAATTTTTTTAGGAAAAAAATGATTAATTTTGAAAGTAAGAAAAATACAATTAAACAAATAAAAAAAGCAGCAAAGTAACCCAAGCTATAAGAAGGTTGTTCAGACCCAATTGTGAATAATATAATTAAGATAGATAACAAAACAAAGCTTAGAATAACTGATCTCTTAGAATAATAAAATTGGAGGTTTTGAAATACGTTTCTAAATAAATTGGACGCTTTAACTTGATCAATAGAACTGATTGTTGGAATAGAAAAAATTATCAGTACCAATAATCCTACTAAAAATATTTTAAAAAAATTAAGTAACGAAAATACTGGATAAACATTCAATCCCAACCCATCAGATAAATATTTATCTGCTATTGGGACAATTAAAAAACTCGATCCATAAGCAACAACAGTGATGATAAGTAAAAGTATAAATAACTGCAGATAATATAGTGTTTTAATATTGCCTGAATAAAAGCCAACTGCTTTTCTTACAGCTATCGACATGTTGTTTTGATTAATAAAAGAAAGCAGAGTATTTGCTATTCCAATGCCCGCTATCAACATTGCACTTATAGATACAAGAGATAAAAATTGAGAAAAATTATTAATTATTCTTTTTATTCCACTTGCAGAATTTTCGGGATATCTAAGTTTAACTTTTAGATCGTCTTTAAAGATTTCTTCAATTCGTTGTTCAATTTCCTCTGGCTTATCATTTTCATTAAACTTTACTTTGTATTCATAGTTTAAAAAGCTTCCAATTCCGTTTAGTTTTAAAATTTCTAAGGTTTGTTTTCCTGCTAAAGCCCAATCACCAAATGCAACAAATCCACTTACATCTGGAACCGATTTAATAATTCCAATTATTTTAAAATTTTGATCTTGTACTTTTACTAATTCGTTAATTTTAATATTTAGGGTTTTTGATAAACTTTCATTGATAAGTATAGTATTAGGTTCTCTTTGCATTCTTTCATAAGCACCAATTGGCTCATACACAACATTTCCATATAAAGGATATTTTTCATCTACAGTTTTAATTCTAGTAAATAATGATTTATTTTTATCTCTGCCAGTAGTTGAAAGCATAGTGCTGAACTCAATCATTTGAGAAACAGTTGCAAATTCTTTTACTTTGTTAACTAGATCTAAATTCCCCTCGTTACGATTGTAATCAATTTCTAAATCTCCACCCAAAAGAGCTTTGGCATTATCATTTAGTTCTTTTTTAAGACTATCTTCAATTGTGAAAATAGCACTTAAGATAAATAAACTTATAAAGAGTGTAACAATGATGCTGGAAATTTTATGATAATTTCTGCTTAAGTCTTTTAAAGCATATTTAAAAATCAAACTAAATTCTGAAGGATTATTTAATTTTTCCATCTTTAATCTTTATTTTTTTTTTTGCTTTGTCAGCAAGTTTAGGGTCATGAGTTACCATGATTAAAGAAGAACTTTCTTCTTTGACGTACTTAAATAAAATATTTGCAATCATGATAGAATTTTCAGTATCTAAGTTTCCTGTTGGTTCATCAGCTAAGATTAATTCAGGCTTCATCGCAATTGCTCTAGCGATAGCAACCCTTTGTTGTTCACCACCTGATAATTGACTTGGAAGGTTATTAAAACGATGCTTTAAACCAAAACGATCTAATAAAATTTTTGCTTCTTTTTCTGGATTTTTAAAATTATTAAGTTCAAGAGTTAAAGCAACATTTTCAATTGCTGTGTAATTAGGAATTAAATAAAAAGACTGAAATATTATTCCAATATTTTTCTTTCTTATCTCAGATACTTCGTCTTCACCAAGGCCTGTTATGTCTCGATCATTAAAAATTATTTTACCAGAAGTTGGTTTTTCTAAGCCTCCAATTAACATTATTAAACTTGTTTTTCCTGAGCCACTTTCTCCAACTACTGAAACAGTTTCTTTTTTCTTAATATTTAAATCAATATTTTTCAAAACACTGATAGTATCTTTACCAGTTTGGTATTTGAGATTTATTTTTTTTAATTTAAGAAGAGTACTCATGAACAAAAGTTTATTTACAAAAATTTTGATAATCTTTCTAGTGCACATAAACGCAAGTGCAATAGAAAAGGTAGTTTTATTTGGTGATAGTTTGATGGCTGGTTATGGATTACCTAAAGAACAGCATTTATCAATAGTTTTAGAAAACAATCTTAAGCAGGCTGGGTTAAATATTAAAGTCATTAATGGAAGTGTGTCTGGTAGCACGTCATCAGGTGGACTAAATAGAGCTGAATGGAGTTTATCAGAGCCAGGTATTGATTTAATTATTTTAGGGTTAGGTGCTAATGATATGCTTAGAGGAATACAACCAGAGGAAACAGAAAAAAATTTAGAACAAATAATAAAAGTTGCTCAAAATAAAAAAATTAAAATTATTTTAGCGGGAATGATGGCACCAGATACTCATGGGGAAAAATATAAAAAAAATTTTGATGCTATTTATCCAAAGTTATCAAAAAAATATAATTTAGCGTTGATCCCATTTCTTCTTGAAGGTGTGGCACTTAATCCAAGTTTGAATCAACAAGACGGTATACACCCCAACAAAGATGGAACAATAAAAGTAAGTGAAACAATAAAAAAAAGTATTATTAATATAATAATTAAATGAAAATCTTTCTATCAATATTTAGCTTATTATGTTTTTTGAGTTTTGCTCAAGCTCAAAATACGAACGTAACCATTAACTCAGATTTAAATCTTAAGTGTACGTTTGAAAAAGTAATTTTAAAAAATCCAGATCACAATTTTGAAACATTTTCTAATGAACAAGTGAATAGAGCAGATATTAATAAGTTAATAATCGTTTCTAAAACTCCTAATACTTTAAAGGTAAAAAATTTATCTAAATTTATTGATAAAATTGACCTAGAAGTTAAAATTTCTAATAAAGATATTGTTTTAATCCAGGCATTTGATGAGAAGAGAAATTACTCAGAATCTGCAGTTTTTACCAAAAAAACTGGAGAACTTATTCATGAAATCACAACCAATATAAAACAAGAAGAAAAAGAAAAAGATATTTCTTTTTATAGTTGTAAAAATAATAATAAAGACACTTAAAACCAACGACTCTAATTCTAATATTTGATAATATTTAATTATGAAGAAGTTATTTTTAATAGTTTTGTTTTATTTATTTTCACATGGTAGCTCATTAGGAAATGAAAGGGATACTAGACTGAACCAATTGTTTAATGAGTTAAAAGCAAATAAATCAAAAGTAGCGTTTATAATTGAACAAGAAATTTGGGCCTTGTGGAGCACCCATCCAACAGATGAAAAACTTACTGCAAGATTAGAGGAAGGTTCTCAATTTGTGAGAGATCAAAACTATATAAAAGCAAAAGATATTTTTACTGAGGTTATTAATCTAGATCAAAGTTGGGCTGAAGCTTGGAATAAAAGAGCAACTGTCCTTTATATGCTAGGAGAATTTGAAAAATCTCAAAATGATATAGATCAAGTTTTAGCTTTAGAACAAAGACACTTTGGAGCTTTAGCAGGGCAGGGTTTAGTAAATATTCAGTTAAAGAATTATGAAAAAGCAATAAGAAGTTATGAGCAAGCGCAAGAAATTTACCCTGCTATGAGATCACCAAAAATTATGATTAAGCAAATAGAAGAATTAATGAAACAGCAAACAATATAATGTGTGGAAGGTACGTAGTAAAAAACCCTGTAACTAAAACAAATAAATTAGTTAAATCTGCAATTCAGGTTGAAGATACTGAAAACTATAATGCTCATCCATATCAAAAACTCCCTGTAATAAAAAAATATAAAAATGGAAATACTTTAGAAAATCTAAAATGGGGTTTAGTGCCTAGTTGGGCTAAAGAAAAAGATTTTAAAGCCTTAATTAATGCAAGGTTAGAGACTATTGATGAAAAAGTTTCATTTAAAAAATTGATTAAAAACAACCGATGTGTTGCAGTTGCAGATGGTTTTTATGAGTGGAAAAGAGAAGAAAAAGAAAAAACTCCTCATTATTTTACCCGTGAAGATAATAATTTTATTTATTTTGCTGGCATCTTTGAAAATGATCAGTTTTGTTTGATTACAGAGGAAGCAAAAGAAAATATAAATGAAATTCATCACAGACAACCAGTTATTTTAAATCAAGCTGATATTAATCGTTATTTAAATTTAGAATTACAAGGTTCTACATTTTTAAAGGAACGTAAAATTCCTAATTTAATTTTTCATGAAGTTTCAAAAGATGTTAATAAGCCTACAAATAATAGC
Source organism: uncultured Pelagibacteraceae bacterium (assembly GCA_902581605.1). Lineage (GTDB taxonomy): Bacteria > Pseudomonadota > Alphaproteobacteria > Pelagibacterales > Pelagibacteraceae > Pelagibacter. Next base: position 60,247 of record CACHPE010000006.1, read on the forward strand.
GCATCCTTAATTCAAAAAGTTTAATTAGTCTCTAAAATTAACAAAATCAATTGGAAGCCCAATATCAATTGCTTTGATTGCAGCGATAGCTTCTTGAAGATTATCTTTTTTTTTGCCATCTACTCTTAATTCATCGCCTTGGATTTTAATTTGAATTTTAAGTTTTAGTTTTTTGATATCAGAAATAACTTTTTTTGCATTTTCTTGGCTAATTCCCTCTTTTAATCCACTGACTTGTCTAATAGATCCTCCTGACGCTCCTTCAGAACTTTTAACTTCTAAAACCCTTGGATCTACTTTTCTTCTAACTAAATGGGTTTGTAATAATTCATTTACTTGCTTTAATTTTAATTCATCAGGTGCATTTGTAGTCACCGTTTTATCTTTTCGTTCAATTGAAATATGAAGCCCTTTAAAATCATAACGATTACTGATTTCTCTTAAACAATTTGCTAAAGCATTGTCAAATTCTTGATAATTTATTTTACTAATCACATCAAATGTAGGCATGTAAATATTATACAACATATATAGTCAAAATTTAAACTAAAATATAAATTCTAGTAATAATATGGCATTTTTGCTTATTGAGTTAATTTAAAATAATAATATATTTAAATCATGCTTACTTATATTATTCCATTTTTAATACTTATTCTGGTGGTTGTTTTTATACATGAATATGGACACTACTATTTTGCGAGAAAATATGGTGTAGGTGTTACAGATTTTTCAATTGGTTTTGGTAAAGAGTTATTTGGTTGGAATGATAAATCAGGCACAAGATGGAAAATATGTGCAATTCCTCTAGGAGGATATGTAAAATTTTTTGGAGATAGAAATGTTTATTCTCAGGCCGATCATCAAGAAATACTTGAAAAATATAATGAAGAGGAAAGAGAAAAATTATTTACTTTAAAACCTTTATATCAAAGGGCATTAATTGTGTTTGGTGGCCCATTAGCTAATTTTTTATTAGCTTTAGTTATATTTTTTTGTTTGTATACGTTTGTTGGTAAAGATTTTACTCCTGCTGTAATCAGCGAAGTTCAAAAAGACAGTCCTGCAATGATCGGAGGACTTAAAGATCAAGATATAATTTTAGAAATTGATGGAAATGAAGTTAAAAGTATTATGGAGGTTTCTAAATTTATAACTTTGTCTACTGGTGATTTTATAGATTTTAAAGTTAAGCGTTCCTATGATGAATTGATATTAAAAGTAAAACCTAATGTTGTTGAAGGTGATGATGGATTAGGGAACAAAATAAATAAAAGAATGGTTGGTATAAAATTATCAGCTTATAATGATAAAATTAATCATGTTAAATTAGGACCTGCAAAAGCACTATATCACGCAGCAAATGAAGTTTATTTTGTAAGCATTTCCTCACTTAAATACATAGGAGGAATGATTTTAGGTAAAGCAGACACTTCTCAATTGGGAGGCCCAATTAGAATTGCCAAAATTTCTGGACAAGTCGCAACGTTTGGGGTGTTGGCATTCATTAGTATGATGGCCTATATTTCAATAAGTTTAGGACTTATTAATCTTTTTCCAATACCAATGTTGGATGGAGGACATCTAATGTTTTATGCGTTTGAGAAAGTTTTAGGCCGACCTTTATCTCAAAAAACTCAAGAAGGGTTTTTTCGAATCGGATTGTTTTTGTTGCTATCATTGATGTTTTTCACCACATTTAATGATCTAAAAGACCTAGGTTTGTTTAGATAATTCAAGCTTTTAAACGTTAAAAAAAGTTAATAAAAACAACGTTTATTTTCGTTTTTACAAGATATTGTATGTTTTAAAAAACAAAACACTAAAAAAAAGCTTGATTTATCAACGTTTATGGGAAGTATAAATATTAACCAACAAAACCGGAGCTAAAATGAATAAAAAACAACTAATTGCTAAGCTTTCTGGCTCATTAAATTTGAGCAAAGCAGATGCTGAGCGAACTTTTGATACAATTACCAACACTATTTTAGATGCTTTAAAAGGTGATGACTCAGTGAAAATTGCTGGGTTCGGTACGTACAAAGTTGCTAAAAGAAAAGCAAGAGTTGGAAGAAACCCTCGAACAGGGGAGCAGATTCAAATTGCTGCTTCTCAAAAGGTAAAATTCTTACCAGCCAAAGCTTTAAAAGAAGTATTCAACAGATAATATTCTTTTTCTACAGCCCTAAACGTTTTGAAAGCACGTTTAGGGCTGTTTCTATATGCAAAAACTGCATAGCCACTTTTCCTAATCAGCGTTAGTTTTAAAAATTAATAAAATTATAAGACATCACTTAACAAGTGGAGGTCTTATGACTAAATTTATAAAAAAAATGTCCGCGCCAGTTCTTAGTTTAATATTTTTATTAAACATGAGTAGTGCGGGTATGGCAGAGACAACAGTTTCTGCAGAAGTCCAAGCTATATTCAATTCACTATTATTTTTAATGTGTGGTTTCATGGTCATGTTCATGGCAGCGGGTTTTGCAATGCTAGAATCTGGCATGGTAACTTCTAAAAGTGTTTCTGTAATTTGTGCGAAGAACATTGGTCTTTACTCAATTGCTGGAATTATGTTTTGGTTGTTTGGATATAACTTAGCGTATGGTATACCTGAAGGTGGATATATCGGCACATTTACACCTTGGTCAGATGCAAGTTCAGTTGATACTGGATATGCTGATGGGTCTGACTGGTATTTTCAAATGGTTTTTTGTGCAACAACAGTTTCAATTTGTTCAGGAGCAATGGCTGAAAGAGTAAAGCTTTGGCCCTTCTTTCTTTTTGCAGCTATTTTATCTGGAATTATTTATCCAATCGTCATGGGTTGGCAATGGGGCGGAGGCTGGTTAGCAGAACTAGGCTTCTCTGATTTTGCTGGTTCAACACTAGTTCACTCAACAGGTGGTGCAGCAGCTTTAGCTGGAATAATGTTGTTAGGTGCTAGATATGGCAGATTTGGTAGTAAAGGTGAAGCTAAAGCTATTAGACCTTTTGCTGCTTCTTCAATCCCATTGGTTACAGTTGGTGTATTCATCTTATGGTTAGGTTGGTTTGGGTTCAATGGTGGATCTCAGTTAGCTATTGGAACATTTGATGATGCAGTTGCTGTATCAAGTATTTTTATAAACACTAATCTTGCTGCAGCTGGTGGTGTGATGGCCGCTGCAATAATTACAAGATTAATGTTTGGTAAAACTGACGTTATTCAAATGTTAAATGGAGCAATTGGTGGTCTTGTGGCTGTAACAGCTGAACCATTAGCACCATCGCCTTTAGCAGCTATTTTCATAGGTGCTGTAGGTGGTTTAATTGTAGTGTTTGGAACAAAATTACTTTTTAGTTTCAAACTTGACGATGTAGTAGGTGCAATTCCAGCTCACATGTTTGCTGGAATATGGGGAACATTGGCAGTGCCATTAACAAATACCGATGCATCCTTTAGTGCACAATTAATTGGTGTGCTTTCAATAAACATTTTTGTATTTGTGGTGTCTTACATCGTGTTCTCAGCTATGAAAGCTACTTTTGGAATTAGGCTAAGTAAAGAGGCTGAAGCCAAAGGTACTGACGTAACTGAAACAGGAGTAATAGCGTACGCAATACGAGACTAATTGTATGCAATATAGAGGCTCTTTGATCTCCATGTCGTTATCTCATTGAAGAGCCTCTAATAAAAAAATTAACTATAATCTCTCTCTCTAGTTAGTTAACGAAGGGCCCCAGAAATGGGGCCTTTTTATTTTTTTACAATGTTTTTTAGAGTTTCTAATACTTCTTTTGCGTGGTCTTTAACTTTTACATTATTCCAAGCCTTAAGTATTTTGCCTTTTTTATCGATTAAATAAGTCGATCTAATTATTCCCATAAATTCACGTCCCATAAATTTTTTCTTACCCCAAACTTTATACTTTTTAAGAACTTTTATTTCTTCATCAGCAAGTAAATCAAATTTAATTTTGTATTTATCTCTAAATTTATCATGACTTCTTAAACTATCCTTTGAAACTCCATATACTTCACAATCTAATTTTTTAAATTTAGAAAGAAGTTTATTAAAATCATTAGTTTCAATAGTACATCCTGGCGTGTCATCTTTAGGATAGAAGTACAAAACAACATATTTTCCAATTGAATCCTTTAATGAGTATTTATTTTTTGTTGTTGATGGAACCTCAAATGCTGGAGCTCTAGAGTTAATTTTTAACATAATTTTATAGCAATATAATTTTTTTGAGGTAATTTAAACTAAAATTATGAGCATTAAAACAATTCAAAATTTAGTTTCTGAGGCTATGCGTGAAATTAAAACAATTGATGCAGAAGAAGCTTATCAAATGGTTCAAAATAAAAATTGTAATCTTATTGATATAAGAGAAAGTAATGAATTAGAAAACACTGGTAGTGTTGAAGGAGCAAGTCATATACCAAGAGGAATGCTTGAAGTGTATCTAGATCCTAATAACCCAATATTTCAAAATGGACAGATAGATAAAAATAAAGAATTTGTTTTATTTTGTGCAGGAGGTGTAAGATCAGCCTTAGCTGTCAAATCCTTAAAAGATATGGGATATCACAAAGTATCTCATATTGATGGTGGGTTTGGTTCTATAGCTAGTAGTAACTTTAAAATAATTTAATTATTAGCAATTTCTTCTAAAGCAAATTCAAGTCTATCTTGCCCCCAAAAAATTTTATTATTAACTATAAAGGTTGGAGTTCCAAAAACTTCTTTTTGAAAAGCATCAGTGGTTAATTTAATCAATTGATCCTTAACAGATTGTTTTTTTATGGATTGAAAAAATTCTTTGCTATCAATATCTAAATCATTTATTAATTTAGACATATTCTCAACATTTGATAAGTCATGATTATCTTTCCAATAAGCATCAAAAAAACAATTTAAGTAATCTTTTTGCTTATCCTTACTAACACTAATATATCCTCTCATTATATTTAAAGAATTTATTGGAAAATTAGAATTCCATTTGAATTCAATATTATTTTTTTCAGATACCAAATTGCAATCGTTTATATTATTTTTCAATTTGTATTTATTAAATGCAGGAGAATCAATTCCAGCTAGCTTATGAAGACCACCTAAATAGACTGGTTTGTAATTAAATATGATATTTTTATGTTTAAGAATTTTTTTGTGTGCAATATATGCATATGGGCTAATTATATCGAAATAGAAATCTATATGATTACTCATATAAACTAATTCTTTTCGCGTAAAAAATTCTTATTATCCAGTATAAAAACAAACCTATTGGACCAATTAAATAAGTCACAATTAATGGCACAGCCATCAAAACTTTGTTTATAGAAAACTTTTGGGAGTCTTTAACAATCCAACCACCAATAAATAAGTTTATCGCTATAAAATGAGTCCAAAATATCATTATGTACAAATGATCTTCAAACAATCTAGAAAGCTCACTTAGACCTAAGTAAAGAGTGAAATTTCCATCAAAATCATAACCAATTAAATAAGATTTATATAAAATGAAGATATATACACCACTTAAAATGAAAAAAGGAAAAATTGATGTTACAAAAATTCTATTTAAGTGTGATTGAGGAAACACTATCAAGATAAACCAAAAAGGTAGAACTCCAAGGTTGATCCACATGTAAAGTGTCTCAATTGAGAAATAAGTATAAATTTGTCCAATCATATAGATATATTATATTAAATCTATTAATGATTCCTATAAGAAATAGAAAAAAAACGCTTCAAGTAACTGTAGATGAGATGCGTAATTTTGCCTTTGCTTATGTTGAAAAGTATGCTCCTTCAAAACAACAACTCAAAACTTATTTATTAAAAAAATATATAAAACTATCAGCGTCTGATGTAAGAAAAAAAGATGTAAATAAATTGATTGATATTGTTTTGTCCGATTTAGAAAAAAACAAATTTATAAATGATCAATTTTATTCTGAAAGTAAAGCTAAAAGTATGATTCAAAGAGGAAACTCAATTAATAAGATTAGAAATTATCTAATTGGAAAAGGAATAAACGAAACATTTATTAAAGATACAGTTGATAAAATAAAAGAAAATAATTCGGATCAAGATTTTTTTTCTGCAATAAAATTATGTAAAAAGAAAAGAATTGGTCCAGCTAGAGCAGAGGATAATAGAACTCTTTTTTATAAAAAAGATATATCTTTACTTGCAAGAAATGGTTTTGATTTTGAAACATCAAAAAAAGTAATGGATATAGAAAAAAATGAATATCTAAAAATAATAAATCTACTTTGACTTTTTATCTTTTTCTTCTTTTACAAGCAGATTTATTTTATTTCTTATGTAATTTTTTACAAAAACAAATACCAATAATCCAAAAATTGAAACAGAAATAATAATTATTAGTATTATTCTTAATTGTTCATCCATTATAAAATATTTTTATTTTTTAAAATTATACTAGGATTTTTTAAATCTTTTTTACCATATAAAATTTCATTTCCTTCAAAATCACTTACAGTTCCACCTGCATGTTCTAAAATTGCATGACCAGCTGCTATATCCCATTCATATGCCCTAGGTTCAGCAACATAACCATCATATTCACCAGCAGCAACGACACAGAATTTCAAAGAGCTTTTCATTCTAATATTTTCTTTAACCCCCAAATCATCATAAATTTTTTGAATTTCAGGTTTTATTTTAGTTGAGTATGAAATAAATTTTAAATTTTCTGATTTCTTGATAGGTAAATTGCTTAAGTTTATTTTTTTACCGTAGCTAAGCTCAAAAGAATTACCTTTTTCATATGAGTAAAACATTCTTTTTTTTGCAGGAGCATTTATTAATCCTGCAACAGGTTTATTATTGATTATCAAACCAGCATTAATAGTAAATTCCTCTAAATTATTAATATAATCATAAGTTCCATCAATGGGATCAACAAGCCAGAAATCTTTAAAATTTAGGTTATCTTTATTATCAGAGGTCTCCTCAGAAATGATTGGTAAATTAGGAGTAACCTCAGAAATTTTGTTTGATATAAATTTATTTACTTCCAAATCACCATTGCTTACAGGTGTTTTATCTGGTTTTATTTTTTTTACTAAACCTTTTTCTCTTAATTGAATAGCTAAATCTCCTGCCTCTAAAAAACTTTCAACTAAACTTTCTATAATCTCTTTTAAGTTCACCTTTATTTTCCTAGTTTTATTAATTCAACGTTTTTTGCGTTAATCACTTTTTTTCCAACATTTTCAAAATTAACGGTCACTTTATCGTTAATTATAGATTGCACTTGTCCAATTCCCCATTCTTTTTTTTGTGGATTAGTGACTTTGTCACCTGGTTCATAATCTAAAATCATTTAATTTAACTTATATTGTAAATAAGTATAAATACCACCTTATGTATAAAGATTTAAATTCTATTGGATTAGATAAAAAACCCTCAGATACTACTTTAGTTGTCGCAATGTCGGGTGGAGTAGATTCCTCCACTGTAGCAGGTATCATGAAAAAAGAAGGTTACAATGTAATTGGTATAACACTAAAACTTTATGACGATGGCAAAGAAGTAGCTGCATCAAAACAATGTTGTTCAGGTCAAGACATAATGGACGCTAAGCGTGTTGCACATAAGTTAGGTATAGAGCATAAAATTTTATATTACCAAGACAAGTTTAAGCAAGGTGTTATAGATAATTTTGTTGAGAGTTATTTAAAAGGTGAAACTCCAATTCCATGTGTTCAATGTAATAAAACTGTTAAATTTAATGATTTATTTGAAGTTTCAAAAGAACTCAAAGCTGATGCATTAGTTACTGGGCACTATGTAAAAAGTATTACAGAAAATAAAACCACAAATATGTATAGAGCTATAGATGAAAATAGAGACCAAAGTTATTTTTTATTCAATACAACTAGAGAGCAATTAGATTATTTAAGATTTCCATTAGGTGGAATGTTAAAAGACAAAACTAGAGAAATTGCAAAAAATTTAGATTTAAACGTTGCTGATAAACCTGATAGTCAGGACATATGTTTTGTTCCAAATGGTGATTACGCTTCAGTAATACAAAAGTTTAGGCCAGACTCCTTTCAGAAAGGAAATATAAAAAATTTAGATGGTGATGTAATTGGTGTTCATGATGGAATTATTAATTTTACAATTGGACAAAGAAAAGGAATTAAAGTTTCAGATAAAGAAGCCCTTTATGTGTTAAAGATAAATTCGGATAAAAATGAAATAATAGTTGGACCTAAAGAAAAACTTGGAAAAAAAACAATTTCATTAAAGGAAATAAATTTATTGACTAACAAGGAGGATTTAGATCAAAATTTATTTGTTAAAGTTAGATCTACTGGAAGTCTTTTAGAGGCAAAAGTTGATCTAATAAATAACAATAATGCTAAAGTTAATTTAGCACTTCCAGAGGATGGCATTTCACCTGGTCAGGCATGTGTTTTTTATCGTAAAGACCAGTTTGGCCATAGAGTGCTTGGGGGTGGTTGGATTATTTAATTTTTTTTAAAATAAAAAAAAGAATTATAAAATATATATGTGTTAACAAAAAATAATTCCAAGAAATAATATTCTTAAAATTATTTATTAATTCTACTTCAGATATTGCAAGAGGAAACAACAATACTCCTAATAAAGTTACAGTTGCCGAGTAATAAAATAAATAATTCTTTGCTTTTATATTTATTTCTAAAGTATTTTTAAATTTTATAGAAAAAAACAATTGAGTTAATACTGTAAAAAAAATATAGATAAATATTCCTACTTGTCTAAAAAACCTATAAAGTTTTCCCTCACCTAAAAAAATAATATACAGCACCAAAAATAAAATAGAGCAGTACGCCAAAAATTTTAATAATTTTGATAAATTAATTTTGTTTTTTGATAAAAATTCATAATATTTTTTCCAAAAATAATAAAGAAAAGCTGCGTAAATAAACATTAAAGGTTTGAAAAAATATTTTACAGGCTCATATCTTCCAACTCGAGATATGGATGTGCACCCCTCAAAATTTGGTATACACCAACTTATCAAGTTTAAGTTTGCTGACCAAACAAATGAAATAATTATGGTGATGATAGGTATTAAAAAACAAAGTAAACACAAATTTCTAAGGCTTACCGTCATGAATTTGCTTTAAATTTATTTTTTCTTATTTTTTCTTTTAGCTCTTCTTTTTTTAGACCCTTGTTTTCTTCGGCCTCTATGTTTCTTTGGGTAACTCATTTATTCCTATTTTAATTTTATTGACGTTTTTCATGGGATATAGCATTGTCTAAGTAACATATCAAATTTATTATGGGTAATTCCTTCAAGACTTTCCTGAAACATACAGCTAAAGATTTTCATAATCAGTCGGTAAATCCTCCTGTGGTTAGAGCTTCTACTATTATTTTTAAATCTATGCAGGATATTAAAAAAACACAAAATAAATATTCGAAAGATCCAGTAAGTGGAAATTTCGATTATGGTCGACAGGGAACATCCACAACATTTGCTTTACAACAGATTTTAAGAAAAATTGAAGAATGTTATAAAGTTTATCTAACTCCTACTGGTTTTGGTGCAATATTTCTTGGAGTGTTAAGTGTTGTAAAACCAGATGATGAAATACTTGTTACAGACTCAGTTTACTCGCCATCAAGACTTTTAATGGAAACATACCTAAAAAAATTTAATATTAGAGCAGTATTTTATAATCCAAATGACTTAAATGATTTGAAAATAAAGATTACAAGAAAAACAAAGCTTATTTTTGTTGAAAACCCTGGAAGCAACACTTTTGAATTTCAAGATTTATCTAAAATAGTTGCATTAGCAAAAAAAAATAAAATTTATACAGCCATAGATAACACTTGGGGAACACCTTATTTTTTGAAACCAATAAAACTAGGTTTTGATATGTCAATTGTCTCTGCAACAAAATATTATTCTGGTCACTCAGATGTAATGGGTGGAAGTTTAGCTATAAGTAAACGAGTTTTTAAATTAGTTGAAGCAACAAATAAAGTTTCAGGATTAAGACTAGGTCCTGATGATGCATATTTAATTTTAAGAGGTATTCGAACTTTGGATGTAAGATTAGAAAAACATCAAGAAAATGCACTTAAAGTCTCCAAGTTTTTATCAAAAGAGAAAAAAATAATTAAAGTTTTTTATCCATATAAAAAAGGTAGTCAAAATTATAAATTATGGAAAAAATATTATTCTGGGGCATCGGGTTTATTAGGATTTAAAATAAAATCAAAAAATAAAAACTCAGTGTTAAAATTTGTTAATTCTTTGAAACTTTTTGGGTATGGATTTAGTTGGGGAGGTTTTGAAAGCTTAGCACTTTATCAAGCACACCAAGCACTAGGTAAGAGACAATTTACACATGTAAATAAAGACGAACATATAATAAGGATGCATATTGGACTTGAAGATCCTAAAGACATAATAAATGATATAAAACAAGCATTAAAATTTATTAAATGAGTTCAGAAAGTTTTACTATTAGCAAAAAAGCACTAATCACTTTAATTGCTGCTTCTATAGTTGTAATTATTTCTTTGGGAATAAGACAGACCTTTGGATTGTTTTATTTTGATTTTAATACTGACTTAGATATTACCATTTCTCATTTTGGTTTTGTTATGGGATTGCAGTTATTACTTTGGGGAGTATTCAGTCCGTTGTTTGGTATAATTACTGATAAATATGGAGGAGCGGTTGCAATATTTATTGGTTTTGTTTTTTATTTAGTTGGGGTTTTGCTTTTTTATTCTGGTTACAATACTGGAGGTTATTTTACTTTAACTATAGGAGTGATGATTGGAATAGGCTTAGGCTCCACTGCAATAGGTATCCCAGTATCAGTAGTGGCTAAACATTTTCCAGCATCTAATAGAACTATTGCAACAGGAATTGTTACATGTGCAGGTTCATTTGGATATTTTGTATCACCTTTACTTGTAAGATATTCCTTAGTTGAAACAGGCTGGCAGAATACTCTTTTATATTTTTCTCTTCTTTTAGGATTAGGATTAGTGGTAGCTTTATTTGTTAGTACTCCTAAAATACCTGTAGGAGTTAATCAAGATAACAATCAAACTGCTAGAGAAGCTCTTAAAGAGGCATTTGCCAATAAAAGTTTTATTTATCTCACATTAGGTTTTTTTGTTTGTGGTTGGCATATTGCGCTAGTTGCAACTCACATTCCTACTTATATGGCGGATAAGGGTTTGCCTGATTGGACACCTGCAATGGTTTTAGCTTTGATAGGAGTATTTAATATGGCCGGCACTATTACAAGTGGTTATTTAGCAACGAGGTATAGTAAGAAAAAAATATTAAGTGCAATATATCTTTTAAGAGGTGTTTCAATTATCTATTTTATTTTCTTACCACCAAGTATATTTAATTCTGTAGTTTTTGGAGTTACTTTTGGTTTTTTATGGCTATCCACAGTTCCTCCAACAAATGGAATTGTTGCACATATATTTGGGACAAAATATGTTGGACTTTTATATGGAATAGTTTTTGTAAGCCATCAAATCGGTTCTTTCCTAGGAGCATATCTAGGTGGTGTATTTTATGAATTAAATGGAAATTTTGACTATGCATGGTACGGATCTATCGCATTATCATTATTTGCAGGTCTGATACATTTACCTATAGTAGAGAAAGCAATTGAAAGAACTCAGCCAGCATAAGTTTAAATTTAACCCTTATTTAGAGGATCTTTATCAATCAGATAAACCTTTAATTATTTATAAAGTAGAAGATGGCTATAATATTTATACAGATTTTTCTAAAAAAATTATTCTAACAAAAAAAAA
>CACHPE010000007.1 GCA_902581605.1 uncultured Pelagibacteraceae bacterium
TATTTTATAAATGGTAAAGAAGTTAAAAGATATTCTAGTATTGGAACTGCTACTCCTGATCACGTTATTAGAGTCAAGCCCTTTCCACTGGTAATTACACCAAAGCAAAATTCAAGTATTGAAGATTTCAAAAAAATAGCTGAGAAAAGTTTTAAAGATTATAAAAAAAAATATGTGAAGTATTTCAATACGAATAAGAAAAAGGTTAAAGATAAAAAAACAATGTTAGATACATCTCCTAGGGTAATTTTGGTACAAAACGTTGGTTTATTTAGTGTGGGTGATAGTTTAAATGCTTCAAAAATAGCTGGAGATCTAACTGAAACAAATGCTAGAGTAATTTCATCAGTTGAAGAAACAACAAAATACAAGTTTATACCTGAAAAAGATTTATTTGATGTTGAATATTGGTCGCTAGAACAAGCTAAAATTAAAAAAACTAAAAAAATTCTTCAAGGAAATGTTGTTGTAATAACCGGTGGATTTGGTGCAATTGGTTCAGCCACTTATAAACTATTTAAAAGTTATGGAGCAGAAATTGTATTACTTGATTACGATTTTAATAAAGTAAAAGAAATGCAAAGTAAAATTAAAGATCTATGTTTGCACTGTGATGTAAGAAACAAAAAAAGTGTAAAACATGCTTTTAAAAAAATTTGCGAACAATATGGTGGCATCGATATTTTAATATCAAATGCTGGAACAGCAGTTGGTGGATCAATTGCTGAAGTGGAAGATAACGTTTTAAGAGAAAGCTTTGAAGATAATTTTTTCTCTCATCAAAATTGTGCTTCAGAAACAATTAAAATAATGAAAAAACAAAATATTCAAGGATGTTTATTGTTTAATATTTCAAAACAATCAGTAAATCCTGGAAAAAACTTTGGTCCTTATGGTCTTCCAAAAACAGCCTTATTAAGTTTATGTAAACAATATGCATTAGATTATGGTGCGTTTGGAATTAGATCAAATGGTGTAAATGCTGATAGAATTAGAAGTGGTTTATTAAATGATAGAATGATTAAATCTCGAGCTAAGGCGAGAGAAGTTTCAACTGATGAATATATGAGAGGTAACTTGCTTTTAAACGAGGTAAAAGCAGAAGATGTTGCAAAAGCCTTTTTTCATTTAGCTGTATCAAAAAAAACAACTGGTGCAGTATTAACTGTAGATGGTGGAAACATAGCTGCTTCCCTAAGATAACTTATTTAAATAATTTCCTTAGTCCTTCTGAAGAAGCAGCCGAAATCCCTCTTTCAGTGATCAATCCTGTTACATATTTTGCTGGTGTTACATCAAAAGCTAAATTCATAGCTTTACTTTTATTTGGATATATTAAAACTTTCTTAATTTTATTATTCTCATCTATACCTTCAACATGAGATAATTCTTCAGAGTTTCTTTCTTCTATTGGAATATCTTTTGAGTTTTTTATATCCCAATCTATAGTCGAACTTGGTAGCGCTACATAAAAGGGAATATTGTTATCATGTGCAGCTAAAGCTTTAAGATAAGTTCCAATTTTATTACAAACGTCTCCATTGGATAAAGTTCTATCAGTACCTACAATACACATATCAACTTCACCCCTCTGCATTAAAATACCCCCTGTATTATCAGCAATTATTGTGTTTGGAACTTCTTCTTCGTTTAATTCGTATGATGTTAAGTTTGCACCTTGATTTCTTGGCCTTGTTTCATCTACCCATACATGAACTGGTATGCCTTTTTTATGAGCATGGTAAATTGGCGATGTTGCTGTACCCCAATTAATAGTTGCTAACCAGCCAGCATTACAATGTGTTAATATGTTCACAGTATTTTTCTTTTTATTATAAATTTCTTCAATTATTTTTAATCCATTAATACCAATATTTTCACAAAACTTTTCATCTTCATCACATATTTCTTTTGCCTCATTTAAAGCTACATTTAATAATTCGTTATTATTTAACCCTGATAATTTTTTCATCATTCTATCTACTGCCCATTTTAAATTAATAGCTGTAGGTCTTGATTGGATTAAATCTTCTGAACTTTTTTTAATAAAATTAGGATCATTTTTTTCCATAATAGCTAAAGCAATACCGTAAGCAGCGGTTCCACCAATTAATGGCGCTCCTCTAACCTCCATAATTTTGATGGCATTGATTGCATCTTTTACAGTTTTGAGATCTTTAATTATAAATTGATGTGGAAGTTTTGTTTGATCAATGATTTTAACAGTTTGGCTTTTCTCATCAAACCAAATTGTTCGATATTCTTTTCCTTCAATTTTCATTTCAATCTTGATGCAATATAATCTAATATTGTTGGATTATAATATTGAAAACAAAGTCCAACATCCATATCATGACCTTTTTTTACTGGTTCCTCCCAGTCATCTCCTTTTCTCTTACATCTTTTTCCATTAATTTTATAATTTTCTGAAATTACTATTCTTTTCATCCCAGGAATTTGTTCTAACCAATCAGATAATAATCCTTCATATTTATCCTTTGGGTGTGTGAAGGCTAATATAGGAACTTTTAAATTATTTTTAATTTCGTCATTCATCTTTTGTCGCAAATCATGAGGTCCTTGATATTTTTTTCTAAATTTAGCCATTGCTTTTTCTACACCATTTTTTTTTACTTTATATTTAGAAGATAATTTTCCAAAACATGCTTGCATATAAGATATGCCTCCACCCGCCTTATCTGGGTACCTAGACATAAACAATAATGTGGTTAAACCGCCACAAGAATGTCCAGTAACAAAAACTTGTTTTCTTGGTACTCCCGCATCTACAAATTTTTCAATTAATTCTAAATTTAATTCTACTCTTTTATCCAATATATGCTTACCTTCATAAATTTTTGGTACAGGCTTTAACCACCACCAATCCTTTTTTTTAGACATATTTTTAGACATATCTCCTCTAAGATGAGTTGAGCATAAATTATAAACCATTATTTTTTTTCCATTAACCTCTTGGTCTATCAAAGATGCATGATTTCTTAACATTGATACCCATGTACAATTTATTGCGATATCATTTTCGTCTTGTCCGTGATTATAAATTAAAATAATTTTATTTTTAGGATCCTTAATTTCAAAATTCTTAATCAATCTAACCTCTTTATTAATGAAACCGCTTTCATTAATCTTATCGTAAGGTCCTGCATAAGCTAGAGTTGAAAATAATATAAAAGTAAAAATTAATAATATTTTTCTCATTTTTTTAAAAGCACCCTTCCTGCTACTGTTTTAAGTTTATCTTTTGTTTTTTGTGTTCTTTTTTCTGGGGCTGTAATTATAGCTACATCCAAACAATTATTTGTAGGATCTTTTGGATCAATATGATTTTCAAAATTCTCAATTAAATTTTTAATCATATTTTTCGCTTTTGCAGCATTTCCTAAAAGAACTTTGATAACTTGCTGAACGTCAACGTTTTCATGATCTGGATGCCAACAGTCATAATCAGTTACCATTGAAACTGAAGCGTATCTAATTTCAGCTTCTCTTGCTAATTTTGCTTCTGGCATATTAGTCATGCCAATTACATCTGCTTTCCAAGATCTGTATAAATTAGATTCTGCCAATGTAGAAAATTGAGGTCCCTCCATAACGACGTAAGTTCCATTTCTTTGATAATCTATATTTGATTTTTTAATTGCATGCTCACATGCATTCATCAATCCATTAGAGGTTGGGTGAGCCATTGATACATGGGCAACTATCTCATCATCAAAAAAAGTTTTATTTCTTGCAAAAGTTCTATCTATAAATTGATCTACAATTACAAATTTTCCAGGAGGTAAATTTTCTTTAAGTGAGCCAACAGCTGATACGGAAACAATATCTGTTACACCTAATTGTTTAAGTGCATCTATATTTGCTCTAAAGTTAATATTTGAGGGAGAAATAAAATGACCCCTTCCATGTCTTGGTAAAAAATAGACCTCTTTACCATTATAATTTGTTTTTAAAATCTGATCAGATGGTTTTCCCCATGGTGTTTCTAAATTAAGTAATTCTCTATCTTTGAATTCTTCTACATCATAAAGACCACTACCACCTATAATTGCTAATTTATTTGTTGTCATAATTAAAAATCTATTTATTTATACTTCTATATTTAATTATTATGAACTTAAAAGATTATATTAGATCTATACCTGATTATCCAAAAAAAGGTATTTTATTTAGAGATATAACTACATTAATAAAAGATGAAAATGCATTTGCAGAAACAATTAATCAAATTGTTGAAAGATCAAAAAAATTTAGCTTTACTAAAATTGCAGCTATAGAATCTAGAGGATTTGTATTTGCCTCTGCTGTGTCATACGTACTTAACAAACCATTTATTATGTTAAGAAAAAAAAATAAGTTGCCAGCAGATGTTCATTCAGTAGATTTTGAGCTTGAATATGGTACGGCAACAATTGAGGTTCATAAAGACTCTATTAATGAAAAAGATGAAGTTTTAATTATAGATGATTTAATTGCAACCGGAGGTACAGCTGAGGCAGCTGCAAATTTAGTTGAGATTTCGAAAGGTAAGGTTGCGGGATTTGTATTTGTAATAAACCTATTTGATCTAGGTGGATCAGATAATTTAGTAAAAAATAATTATAAAGTTGAAAATTTAATTGAATTTCCAGGGCATTAGAAAGTTAAAAAACTTATCCACAGGCTATATAATGTTTGAATTTAATTATTATGATTATAACTTAATCATTAATGAGAATTGAAGAAGAGCTTAAACTAGATTATTCAGATGTACTATTTAGACCTAAAAGAAGTACATTAAAAAGCCGTAAAGACGTAAATCTCCTAAGAACTTATAGATTCAAATATAGCAAGAATGAATGGTCGGGAATTCCAATAATGGCTGCAAATATGGATGGAGTTGGAGAAATAAGTGTTGCTGAAAAATTAAACGAATATGGAATGATTACTTCTTTAACAAAACAACATAATGTAAAAAAAATAAAACAAAGTAAAAATATAAAAAAAATCTATCCCAATATTGCACTCAGTGTTGGAATTAAAAAAGAAGATTTTCAAAATTTAGATAAAGTATTAAAAGAATTTAATTTTTTTAAATTCATTTGTATCGATGTTGCAAATGGATACACGGAACATTTCACTAATTTTATTAAATCAGTAAGAGATAAATACCCAACTAAAACAATAATTGCAGGTAATGTTGTAACAGCAGATATGACCCAAGAATTAGTTTTAAGTGGAGCTGATATTGTTAAAGTTGGTATTGGACCTGGAAGTGTTTGCACAACAAGAATTCAAACTGGAGTTGGCTATCCTCAATTAAGTGCGGTAATCGAATGTGCTGATGCTGCACATGGTCTTGGCGCACACGTGATAGCTGATGGTGGATGTACTTGTCCGGGTGATGTTGCTAAAGGTTTTGGCGGTGGTGCAGATTTTGTAATGCTTGGAGGTATGCTTGCAGGACATGATGAAGGAAACGGTAAAATTGTTAAAGTTAATGGAGAAAAATATATAGAGTTTTATGGATCAAGCTCTGAAGTTGCTAATAAAAAACACTATGGTGGACTTTCAGATTATCGAAGTAGTGAAGGAAGGAAAGTAAGAGTAAAATACAGAGGTA
This sequence comes from uncultured Pelagibacteraceae bacterium, assembly GCA_902581605.1. GTDB lineage: Bacteria > Pseudomonadota > Alphaproteobacteria > Pelagibacterales > Pelagibacteraceae > Pelagibacter. The sequence goes on from CACHPE010000007.1 coordinate 5,624, forward strand.
AAATAAACGATACAATTTTAAATATTCTTGGTGGTGTAAGGAGCAGTTGTACTTATGTTGGTGCGCCTTCACTCAAACAATTAAGTAAATGTACAACGTTCGTTAGAGTATCCAATCAGTTTAATGATAGTTTAATTAAATAACTTATTCTTAAAACTTAAAATCTTTTATATTTGTAGTTTCGTATTTCTCAAAAGGCATATGTATCCATGGAGAATCTTTTAAGTAATCTACAGAGTAATCAGGTTTAAATTTTGAAGTTGATTTATGCCATATAACTGCAGTTTTAATTTTTTCTTCTAAATAAAATCCATAAAAATGCTCTAACCATTTAATACTTTTTATTAAAGTCTTCCCTGAATCCGCTAAATCATCAACCAATAAAACATGAGAACCTAAATTTGGAGTTGTTTTTGCTAAATCTCTTGAAAAAGTAAACTGTCCTTGTTGATTTTTAATATCATCACTATCACCATGGTAAGACTCAACAGATAAGATAGCCAAAGGAATATTAAATAGTCTACTAAAAACATCACCCACTCTTAATCCACCTTTTGCAATGCAAATAATTTGATTAAATTTTAAATTATCTTCATGAATTTTTTTAGCTAATTGCTCTATCTTTTTATGATAATCCTCCCAAGTTATATAAATATCTTTCATAATTTTTGGTAGCGGGAAGTGGGATCGAACCACTGACCTCGGGCTTATGAGTCCCGCGCTCTAACCAACTGAGCTACCCCGCCTTAATTGATAAATGATTTATAATACAAATCTTTATTGTTTCAATAACCTTTTTTAAAATCAAATTCTAAACTAAATAATAAAATAAATAGCTAAGGAACTAACTAAACAAGCCAAAATAACTGAAAAAACAATTCTTTTTTTTAAAATTCTTTTTTGATCTAATCGAACTCTATTAAGTAAAATATTTACATTAGTAGTTTTTATTTTATCTACTTCAATATCTTTATTCGAAGCAATATTATTATTAAATAATGATGTGTCTTGATCGTTTTTTTTCACAATCAATTTAACCAGCTAATCATCTTAAATACAATAAAATTAAAATAAATTATTCTCGTCTAAAATCTTTTGAATTTAGTGGTTTTGAGAGAATTTCGATTGGATATTTAATCTTCTCAACCTCTATAAATAGATTTTTATCTTTAAGCGTTTCTATTGTATTTCCTGAATTAACATAACCAAATGATAAATTTTTATTAAAGCAGAAAGAATAATTTCCAGAAGTTGTTCTTCCAATGATTTTATCATCTAAATAAATAGGTTCTTCATATAACAGCAAAGGTTCACCAGGCTGACTGTCCTTTAATGTAAACATCATCATTGTTTTTTCTAAAGGTTTATCTTTAATTTTTAATAGAGCGTCTTTACCTATAAAATTGACATTTTTTTTATAACTTATTGTAAATTGTAAACCTGCTTGGTACTGATTTTCTTCTGGTGAAATATCGTGGCCCCAATGTAAAAAACCACTTTCCATTCTCATTATATCCATTGCATGCATGCCACAATGAGATAAATCAAAATTCTTACCTTCATTAACTAATAAATCATATAATTCAGATGCATTTTCTTTATCTACATATAATTCAAAACCGAGTTCGCCGACATAAGATAACCTTTGCGCCCAAACTTTAATATTACCTATATTAATATCTTTGCCTGTACCAAATTTAAAATTTTCAGAATTAAAATCATTGCTGCTTATCTTTTGAATCATATTTCTACTTTTAGGACCAAATAAACCAAGACAACAAACTTTTTCTGTAATATCAGTCAATTCAACATTATTAGATAAATACTTAAGGATATGATGCTTATCTCTTTCTCTTGTTGCTGCCGAACTAACTATTCTAAAATAATTTTTATCTATACAAACAACAGTTAGATCTGTTTCAATGCCACCGTCCTCATTTAGCATATGAGTATAGGTAGATTTACCAATTTCATTTTTAATATTAGCTGTACAGATTTTTTGTAATTCGCTATGAGTTTTTTCACCTTTTAAGTCAAATTTAGAGAAAGTTGAAAAGTCAAAAAGTCCAACATTTTTTCTAGCATTTATTGTTTCAAATTTTACAGATGGGTACCAATTTTGATAATTAAAACTATAGTTATATTTTGGTTCATTTCCATTTAAAGAGTACCACATAGGTCTTTCAAAACCTCCAGAAACTCCAAAGCATGCACCTGCTTTTTTTAACTGATCATGATAAGGTAATAATTTTTCATTTCTTGAAGTTTTGTGTTGTTTATACGGCCAATGCATACCATATAAATCTCCTAAGGTTTCAGTAACCCTATCAATGATAAATTTTTTTGATGAATGAAACTTTTGAAACCTTTTTATATCTAGTGAAAATAGATCCTCATTTATATTTCCATTAATCATCCATTGTGCAGTTACTCTTCCTGCTCCTCCAGAACTTGCTATTCCGATGCTATTAAAACCACAACATGTATAAAGATTTTTAACTTCTGGTGTTTCTCCAAGTAAATACTGAGTATCAGGTGTAAAAGATTCTGGACCAGAAAAAAATTTTCTTACACCTGCACTTTCTAACATCGGAAGTCTATGAAAAGATTTCTCAAGATAAGGTTCAAAGTGATCAAAATCATCAGGAAATTCCCCAAATGAAAAATCATCAGGAACTCTTCCGCTATCTTTAAATGCAGGTTTTGCGTTAGGTTCAAAAATTCCTACTAACATTTTTCCAGCATCTTCTTTTAAATAAAGACAAGCATTGTAATCTCTTAAAACAGGTAAATCTTTGGGAAGATCTTTAATTGGTTCTGTAATCACATAGAAGTGCTCATTAGGATAAAGTGGAACACTGACACCAATATCTTCTCCTATTTGTCTAGACCACATTCCTGATGCTAAAACTACATATTCACAATCAATTTTGCCTTGAGAAGTTTCAACGCCACATATTCTTTTATTTTTTACTAAAATTTTTTTTACTGGTGACTTCTCAAATATTTGCACACCTAACATTTTAGCAGCTTTAGCCAATACATTAGTAACTCCAATAGGATCAGCCTGTCCATCTTTTGGCATATAAACACCGCCTACTAGATCCTCATTTTTTAATACTGGATATAATTCTTTTATTCTTTGTTGGTTTAAAACCTCAACTTCAACATTGGATAGTTGTGCAGTTGTAGCTTGCCTTAACAACTCCTGCATTCTTTCTTTAGATGATGCAACTGTTATAGCTCCATTCTGTTTAAGACCAGTAGATAAACCTGTTGTTTTTTCGAGCTCTTTATAAAGATCTAAAGAGTATTTTCTTAACTTTGTGATTGTAGAAGTTGATCCTAATTGTCCAATTAATCCTGCTGCATGCCAAGTTGTGCCGGATGTTAATTGATCTCTTTCTAATAAAACCACGTCTTTCCAACCAAACTTTGCTAAATGGTAAGCACAAGAGGTACCAGCAACACCACCACCTATTACAACTACCTTTGTGCTTGAAGGATAGTTTTTCTCCATTTCTAATGTTTAATAGCTTCTCCAGGTTCAACAAAATTGTGACCAAAAACATCAGCAACCGCTTTGTAAGTCACTTGACCCTTGTGAACATTTAACCCTGCTAAAAAGTTTTTATCTTCACTTAATGCTTTTTGATAACCTTTATTAGCAAGCTTAACTAAGAAAGGTAAAGTTGCATTATTTAATGCCAATGTAGATGTCCTAGGTACACCACCAGGCATGTTAGCTACACAATAATGTACTACATCATCAACAATATATGTTGGATCACCATGTGTTGTGGGTTTACTAGTTTCTACACAGCCTCCTTGATCAATTGCAACATCAACAATTACAGATCCTCTTTTCATAGACTTAATCATTTCTTTACTGATTAATTTTGGTGCTTCTGCACCTGGAATTAATACTCCACCAACTAAAAGATCTGCTTCAGCAACTAATTTATCTAAATCAGTTTTATCACTTTGTTCTGGAATGATTTTATCTCCAAACATTTCAACAAGTTGTTTTAATCTATCCTTAGATTTATCCACAATATGAACTTTTGCTTGCATACCAGTTGCAATTACTGCAGCATTTTCTCCAACAACTCCTCCACCCAATATAACTACAGTTCCACCTGTTACACCTGGTGCACCCCCTAATAGCAAACCTCTGCCACTTTGGTTTTTCTCCAAACAATGAGCACCTGCTTGTACAGACATTCTTCCTGCAACAGCACTCATTGGAGCAAGTAAAGGTAGTCTTCCATTGTCATCAGTAACTGTTTCGTAAGCTATATTAATACTTTTAGATTTTATTAATCCCTCGGTAAGTTCTTTTGCAGCTGCTAAATGTAGATAGGTATATACAATTTGATTTTCTCTAATCATATCAACTTCTACTTTTTGAGGCTCTTTAACTTTAACAATTATTTCTGCATCATTAAAAATATCAGACGCTGTATCAGTAATTTTAGCTCCAGCTTTTAAATATTGATCATTTTCAAAACCAGCTTCAAATCCACCATTGTTTTCTACTAAAACCTCATGACCCTCTGAAACTAAAGTTCTAACACTATCTGGTGTTAAACCAATTCTGTTTTCTTGTGGTTTTATTTCTTTAGGAACTCCAATTTTCATAAATGAAAATTAATTCTTTTTACTTTTTGCGTAATTTGTTATTCCTGTTCGAAGTTTTTCAATTATCTCATCTATATGTTTTTTTTCACAAATAAACATTGGAGCAATGATTAAACAATCACCAGTAGCTTTGAAATTTACTCCTGCTTCATAACAATGTTTGAAACAGGTTAATCCCGCAGCGCCTGGTTTTTTATCCATAACAATATCAATACCACCCATCATTCCATATCCCCTTATATTATCAACTACATCGATATCTTTTAATGACATCAAACCTTCTTGGAAATAAGGTGCTAGATTTTTAGCTCTGTTAAAAATATCATCCTTTTCAATAATATCTTGTACTGCTAATCCAGCGGCAACTGAAATTGGAATTCCTGAATAAGTATATCCATGAAATAATTCAATTGTTCCTTTAGGAGCGTTTTCTGCTATTGCATCATAAATATCCTCTTTACATGCAACAACTCCCATTGGGCTAATTCCATTAGTTGTAGCTTTTGCCATCGTCATCATATCTGGAGTTACTCCATACTCTTGTGATGCAAATGGAGAACCTGTTCTTCCCCATCCAGTAATTACTTCATCAAAAATTAAAAGTATTCCGTGTTTGTCACAAATCTCTCTTAATCTTTGTAAGTATCCTTTTGGTGGAACTAATGTGCCTGTTGATCCCGCAATAGGTTCAACAATGCAAGCTGCAATATTTTCAGCTCCAAAGTTCATACAAATTCTTTCTAAATCTTCTGCTAACTCAACACCAGTCTCAGGTTGACCACTTACAAACTTATGTTCTGGCAAATGTGTATGTCTCATATGAACAACACCTGGCATTAAAACACTTGCAAAAGTTTTAACATTATTAACCATACCTCCTACAGAAGTCGCACCAATATTCATTCCATGGTAACCTCTTTCTCTTCCAACAAATCTAAATCTTTGACTGTCTCCTCTTGCTCTGTGATAAGCTATTGCAATTTTTATTGCAGTTTCAACAGCTGTTGAACCACAAATTGTATAAAACATTCTATTTAAATTTCCTGGTGTATGTTTTGAAATTCTAGTCGCTAATTCAAATGACCCACCAAAACCTTGTTGGAATGGTTGACAATAGTCTAAAGTTTTCAACTGATTTGTTATTGCCTCAATAATTTCATCTCTACCATGACCTAAAGGATTGCAAAATAATCCAGAGCTTGCATCTATTTGGGTTTGTCCTTGATGGTTTTTTAAATACACACCTTTAGCTTCAACAATTAATCTTGGGTTCTCTTTAAAATCTTTATTGGATGTAAATGGCATCCAATGTTCATTTAAAGAATTTGGAATTGATGTTTTATTTTGTGTGCTCATAAAAAATTTTTATATAATATTTTAATTTAATATTAAGACCTCTTTAGACTAAAATAAATGGATTAACTACCACATTATTGACACAACTAAGGATTGTATAAGTCTCTTTTTTTGTTTTACTTCAGAGACAATTTGAATTTAAATATCCAGAATTTAATTAATTAAACATAGGGGAATAAATGAAAAAAATACTAAGTTTTATTCTAGGATCTATTTTTGCACTTAACCTATCAATTTCAGTTGCTAATTCAGCTGCAAATGAAGTTAGAGTTGCATACTTTCTAGAATGGCCGAGCCCAAATCTAGAGGACATGCAGAAGAAAAATTTTGCTAAAGCTCTTGGTGTACCAGTTAAATGGACTAACTTCACAAATGGTGGAGCAATGACTGATGCAATGTTAGCAGGAGATATTGATATTTCTTACTCACAAGGATTAGTGCCTTTTATAAATGCCGTAAAATCTAATGCACCTATCAAATTAGTTGATATTGCTATGGAATACGGAATGGGTGGAACTACTTGTGTTACATCTAACGCTTCTGGAATTACAAAAGCAAACGCTACTGAATTAGAAGGTAAAAAAGTTGCTGTTCCATTAGGAACAATGGCTGAATACGTTTTTGATGAAAGTATGAAAGTTGTTGGTGCTGACAGAGGTAAAATGGATATTATTCAAATGGACCCAGAAGAAGGTGCTGCTGCATTAGTAAGTGGCGATGTTGTAATGGCATGTTTATTTGGTGGTAACTCTATCAAAGCAGCAACTGCAGTTGGATCAAGACTTTTAACTGTAGATGAAGCTAGAGCAGCTGGTATCTTGGGTATAGATATCACTTCTGTTACAGATAAATTCATGAAAGAAAACCCTGGAATGTTAAGAACTTTCATCGAAGTTACTCATGAAGCTAATGCTAGATATAAAGCTGGTAAAGCTGACATGAACGCTATGGCGAAAGCTTCTGAAATGAAGGTTTCAGATATGAAAGAAACTTTAAGTGGTTTCAAATTCTTAACTCCAGAAGAAACAAAAGCATCTATGGAAAGTGGTAATCTTGATGGTTTCCTAAAAGGTATGGGAACTCCAGGAGGATCTGTGGATACAAGTTTCTTACCTTTATAATTTTAAGGGTTTAAAACTTTCAAATAGGCACCGATTTATAATTGGTGCCTATTTTTTTTGTCAAATTTCTAATATAAGAAAGTTATGAGCGATCTAGTTTCTCAAAATCTAAATATGATTTTTAAAACTCCAAAAGGAGAAACAGTTCACGCTTTAAAAGATGTAAGCTTTACTTTAAAAAAAGGAGAATTGCTTACAGTTCTTGGTCCTTCTGGTTGTGGAAAAACAACTTTATTAAATATTACTGCAGGATTTTTAAGACCTACTTCAGGAAAAATAACACTTAACAATAATGAAATTGACGGACCTGGTGTTGAAAGAGGAATGGTATTTCAACAAGGTGCTTTGTTTGAATGGCTTACGGTAGCTGAGAATGTAAATTTCGGTCTTAGGATGAAAAAAGAAGATACTGAAGTTACAGCTAAGAAAGTAGATGAATGGTTAGATATAGTTGGGCTTAAAGGTTTTGGTAACACGCCAACTTATCAATTATCTGGTGGTATGCAGCAAAGAGTTGCGCTTGCAAGGTGTTTAATAAATGATCCTGATTTAATTTTAATGGATGAACCTTTAGGTGCATTAGATGCTTTAACTAGAGAAAAGATGCAGTCTTTAGTTTTAAAGATTTGGAAAGAAACAGGAAAAACTATTATTTTAATTACTCACTCTGTTGAAGAAGCATTGTTACTTGGAGAAAGATTATATGTAATGGCACCAAGACCAGGTAGGATACATAAAGAGTATAATCTGCCATTTGCAGAAATGGGTCTTACACAAGACTTAAGAGAAATAAAAAAGAATAAGGAATTCTCTTCTACCAGAGAAGAAATCTTATCAATGATTTGGAATATGGAAGAAGAAATTATGGGTAAAGAAAATTAAATGTTAACCCAATTAGTAACGATCTTAATATTTGTAGCTGTAATTGGGTGTATTCTTTATGGAAGAAGATTAATTAAAACTGAAAAAGTGGATGCAGTCTTTGGTAATCCTGAAAGAGCTAAAGGTGGAACGCACTGGGTAATCGTTGGTAGCAGTGTAATTCTAATCCTATGGCTTTATTATTCCTGGGACATTGCAAAAGGTTTTTATCCAAAATCAGCAAATGAATTATGTCAAGTCGCTAAAATTAATGAGTCATTATTAGGTTTAAAATATCAGTTCCCTATTGAAGAAAGAGAATTTAAAAGCACATCCATTATTAAAGTTGAAAATAAAAATCTTGTAAAAATTGCAAATGAAATAAAAGCATCACCTGATCTAAATGATCAACAAAAAACAATCCTTGTAGATTACATTGATAGAACTTCTAAATTAATTCCATTTTTAACAAGTGAAGAACTAATGGAAATGGATACCAAAATTAAACTTAAGGAAATGACAGAAGAAATAAAACTTCTAAGTTCCAATTTCCAAGAGAAAGATTATCCATTTGAGACAGATGCTGAAAAAACTGAAAGACAGAAACTTATTGATGAACAAGGTGGCTGGGGAATTACAACTATAAACTCTGGAACTGGTACAATTGAAAATACCATTGAAATACCGACTGCACCTCAAACTAATAAAGGTTTAAAATTTCATGCTGCTGCAGCAGAACTAAAAAAAATTGACGACAAATTTTTTAAATTAAAAAACCATAACCCACAGTTCAAAAGCGCAATCAAACAACTTAAAGATGATATTAAGACTTACAGAAAAGGATTAGATGATAGTGAAGAAATAGCATCTGACTATGCAAAAAATATTGTTAAAATTGCAAGAAGAATAGAGTTTGCAAGCATCTATCCTCCTAATGCATTAAATGAAATGCAAGCAGCAATAATAGAGTTTGATGAATTACAAAATAAAGAGCAAGGTGGATTAAGATTAATTGATATTCTTTTATTTCCAGCAGGAACAATTGTAGCAAGTGGACCAACATGTTCTGAACAAGGTTCAGGCAGATGGTTACCCAAACCATCAGATACATTTAATAAGTTTGTATTGATGTCTAAACCAAGTGTTGGATACAAAAATATTCCTCTTTTATGGATTGAGATGGTTGATGTAAGTAAAATGATAGGATTTATTTTACCAGACTGGATTGCAGACATATTGCCTGGTGAATATCCGGTACATTCAAAAGATGGAATTGTAAAAGAAAACTTTAAAAGCAATGTTTTAAAAGTTGTTACGGGTGACTTTAAATTATTTAAAGTGCCTGTTCCATATGGACATATATGGGACTCATTCTTAAGAGTATTTTTAGGTTTAGTTTTTGGAATTCTTATTGGGGTGCCATTAGGATTGTTTATGGGTCTAAATCGATTTGCTAAAGGTTTCTTTGATCCTTTAATCGAATTATACAGACCTGTTCCACCATTAGCTTGGGCGCCATTGATTATTTCAGTTCTTGGAATAGATAATACGGGTAAAATATTTTTATTATTCATGGTCTCACTTTCAATTATGATTATTTCTGCAAGAGCTGGTGCATCAGGAACACAGCTTTCAAAAATACATGCCGCACATTCGTTAGGAGCTACTAAAAAACAAATTTTAAGATATGTGATTTTCCCTAATTCACTTCCTGAAATTCTTACAGGAATTAGAGTTGCTGTTGGTATGTGCTGGGGAACACTTGTTGCTGCAGAGTTTCTAGCAGGTACAACTGGTATTGGTTTTGTTGAAAATGTTGCAAAAAAATACTTTCAATATGAAGTTATTTGGATAACAATTTTCATAATGGGTCTGCTGGGTCTTTTATTTGATATATCTTTAAGAAAAATAATAGATAAAACTATTCCTTGGAGAGGCAAAGGTTAAGTAAACACTTTTTTATTAATTAGACCTTTTTTATAAAACCAATAGCGGCACCAATGGTAGTCAAAAATCCAGCTAAAGGGAGGATAGCTACTGCATATTTTTTAGGCATATAATTCGGTTTGAACTCTATGCCTTGCATACTAAATTCTAAATACCACATTTCCCAATACTTCCCTCGCATACCCTCTACAAGTTCAATTCCATAAATTATTAAAACTATACCAATTATCATAATCATAATTTTCCAGAACTGGCGTATGTATAATGAAACTCTCTCTGGTAATTTTTCATAAATTAAATTTAATGCTACATGTTCATTATCTCTTGCTGTTAAAGAAAGTGCTATAAACATCAACCAAATATTACTTAATACTGTTAGCAAATCTCCCCAAACAGGAGGGTTATTAAAAACATATCGCATTGTAACATTGTAAAGAGTAAAACCAACCATAGCAGCCAATAATATTGAACACATAGCTTCCAACGTACGATGAATAAAACGATCAATACTGTTTAATAATTTCATCATTAATTACTCAATAAGTTTGGAAGAAACATTGTTAGTTCTGGCACAATAAGAATAAAAAATAAAAGTAAAAAAAGACCAACAAGATAAGGAATTAACGCAATAGCAACTTTTTCAAGACGCACTTGCGCTATTGTTGCAGAAGTAAAGTAAGCAACACCAACAGGTGGTGTTACTGATCCTATTAAGAAACCAACTATAACAACCATAGCTGCTTGTACCTCAGGAAAGCCAGCTTGAGACATAACATTCACTAGAACTGGGCCAACAATGATAATGTTAACTGCTGAGTCCATTACCGTTCCAAGAAGAAAGATGAATAATATCAAAGCTAAAATAAATAATATAGGAGAATCCGCTAAGCCTAAAAGCCAGGTTTCAAGATCACCTATTGCACCAAGAGAAGTAAGCAACCAACTAAAAGGTCCTGATGCAGCTATGATAATAAAAACCATTGCTGAATTACGGAATGCCCGACGAAAAGCACCTGTGCAATCTTTCCATTTAATAGTTCTATAAACAAATACACCTGTAAATAACGCAACTAATGCTGTGATAGCTCCGGCTTCAACAACCGATGCTACGCCACCCATCACTGAACCAACTAAAACCAAAGGTATCAAAAGAGCGAATGAGGATCTGTATAATTCTTTACCAGCTCGACGTACCGAAAATGGTTCATCGCTACGTTCGAAATTATATTTTACTGCGAAGTAATGGTTGATTACCATAATAACAACACCGATCAAAATTCCTGGAATAATCCCAGCTGCAAATAAAGATGCAATCGAAATCTCAGTTGCATTAGCAAGCACAATCATCATGATACTAGGTGGAATAATCCCTCCTATAGTAGAACTTACACCTGTTACCGCAGCTGAAAATGCTGCTGGATAACCTGCTTTCTTCATTGCTGGTAATACTAATGCACCAACTGTAGCTGTATCTGCTACGACAGATCCATTCATACCCGCAAAAAACATACTTACCAAAACATTGACTTGAGCTAATCCTCCTCGTATACGCCCAATCAACGCCCTACTCAAAGCAACTAAACGATCTGTAATCGTTGCACTTGTCATTAATTCACCTGTCAACATAAAGAATGCAATTGCAGTTAAAGGAACTGAGTCAATAGCGGTAAACATTTGACTGGGGATTAAAACAAGCGGCACAGCATCTGTAAGAATAATATAAACAAATGGAATCAGTATTAATATAAAGCCAATTGGAGCTCCTAATAAAATTAGAAAAAGGAGTACCACAAGTAAAATAATACTTTCCATGAATACTTATAAGTTAAGATTTATTTTAGGCAAAGACCACTTTATTCTAGTGAATTAAGTGGTCTTTACACAATTTTTGTTGAATGAATTATAGAGCGCCAGCTGCTTCTAACTGAGCTACAAATCCATCCATACCTTGTTCTAGAAGTACTCTTTTAGCCACTTCTGGTTCAAAAGTACCCTTAGCGTCTAACCAAGCACCGATTGCACCTGCTCTCCACTTAGTCATTTCCGCTTCTGTTGGTACATACCACTCTTTAGCAGATGCTTTAATTGCATCCTCACCATTTTTAATCCAAGCGTTATCCAACTCGTTTACTTTTTCTCCATAGGCATCAGCTGCTTCGTGTAACCATTTTCTTTGTTGGTCAGACAATGCATTGTACTGTTTAGCATCCATCGCTAAAATATTTCCAGACCACATTCCTCCGATCTCAGTGAAATATTTTGCAACTTCATGAAGTTTTGCTACATGCTGCCATGGACTAGCAACATATTGACCTTCAACTACACCTGATTGAAGACCTTGATATAATTGACTCCAGTCATAAGGTGTTGGTGTTGCACCCCAATTTTTAACTAGCATGAACTCAACTGGACTTTTAGTAGTTCTCCATTTAAGTCCTTTCATATCATCTGGTTCATGAACAGGTTTAGTTGCATTTCCAAGTTGTCTAAATCCTCCACTTGAATATACAGAAAGGCAAATGTGACCAGCATTCTCAAGAGCTAGCTTGCACTGTCTTTCAGCTAACCATTCATCTGATATTCTTTTAGCATCCTCTAAAGATTTAAAAATAAATGGCAAATCGAAAATTGCTAATTCTGGGCCAAAGTTACCATAGTTTGCAGTAGAACTAGTCCACAAAGCTATAAGTCCTTGGTTAGCTTGTTCACCACATTTTTGTTCTGCGCATAAGCTTCTTTGATAATGAGGTTCAATTTTCATTTTACCTCCAGATGCTTTCTCCATCGCTGGTATCAACGCCTGATCTATTGCGTCACCAATTGGCATACCCAATCTACCAGTAGTTCCAAGCTTAAGAGTAATTTCTGCATAAGCTGCTTGTGCAAAGAAAATAATTGCAACCACTTTTATAAGTGTCTTGCAAATTGTTTTAATAAACATTTTATTTATCTCCTTTTAGTTAATTAAAGTATCAATTTAAATTAATTTAAGCCTAGTGAAGTTTATGAGCGAAGTACATACAAAAAATAATTTAATACAATTTTAAGTTGAATAAATAATGTCCTAGTAAATCTATTTATTTTAGTCTCAAGGTGCCTTACACTAAATTAAGAAAATAAAATAAATTCAATCTATAGGAAAATTTTATGAGCTCAGGTAATAGATATAAAGTAATTGCCAGTAAACTTAAATTTGAAGGAAGAGCATTTATTAATGGCAAATATGTAAATGCTATTGATGGTAAAAAATTTGAAACAATCAATCCCGCAACTGGTAAAAAACTTTGTACTGTTGCAAAATGTAATCATAAAGATGTTAACTTAGCAGTTAAAGTTTCAAGAAAAGCTTTTAATAGTGGTGTATGGTCTAAAAGCTCACCTGAGCATAGAAAAGAAATTTTATTAAAATTTGCTGAATTACTTAGAAAACATGGTGAAGAAAATTCAGTTTTAGAAAGTGTTGATACAGGTAAACTTATAACAGATTGTATTAATGAAGTTGCAAATGATGCCCCAATGCACTTTCAGTGGTATGGAGAATTAATTGATAAAGTATTTGGAAAAGTTGGTCCAACAGAACCATCTATTACAAGTTTAATTGTTAAAGAACCAATTGGAGTTGTTGCTGGAATTGTTCCTTGGAACTTTCCTTTAATGATGGCAGTGTGGAAAATGGCACCAGCTCTTGCAGCAGGTTGTTCGGTAATAATCAAACCAGCAGAGGACACTCCTCTTACCGCAATAAGAGTTGCTCAAATTGGAAAAGAAGCTGGCATACCAGATGGAGTTTTAAATGTACTTCCAGGTTATGGTGATGTTGGTGAGGCTTTAGGTCGACACAAAGATGTTGATGCAGTTTCGTTTACAGGTTCAACTGAAGTAGGTGGTTATTTTTTAAAATACTCAAGTGAAAGTAATTTAAAACCTGTTGCATTAGAGATGGGAGGAAAAAGTCCATTTATAGTTTTAGAAGATGCTAAAATTACTGACGATTTAATTGACAATGCTATGAATTCTGCATTTTGGAATGGTGGACAAAACTGTTCAGCAAATATGAGACAGATAGTTCATAAAAAAGTTAAAGATGAGTTTTTAGATAAAATTATTAAAAAAGTTAAAAAATTAAAAGTTGGAGATCCATTGGATACAAAATCAAACATGGGATCCATGATTTCAAAAGGACATTTACAAACTGTTGATGGATATATCCAGACAGGAATCGATGAAGGTGCAAAACTTTTATCAGGAGGAGTTTCAGATAATAAGCAAAAAGGTTTTTATGCAAAACCAACTTTATTTGATGGATTAAAAGAAAATATGACTATTGCTCAAGAGGAAATTTTTGGACCAGTGCTCGGTGTTTTGACGGTTAAAAATGATGAAGAAGCTTTAAAAATTGCCAGTAATTCTAAATATGGATTACATGCAAGTGTATTTACTCAAGATATAAATAGAGCATTTCATTTAGCTAAAAGCTTGCCTTGTGGAACTGTGTCAGTAAATACTTTTTCTGAAGGTGATATTAAAACTCCTTTTGGGGGATATAAACAATCTGGCTCACTAAGTAGAGATCAAGGTACTGAAGCTTTAAATTCATTTCTTCAAACAAAAACAATTTGGATAAGTCATAGTTAATTAATGATAAAACCATACAAGATTAGTGTACCTAAAAGTACACTTAATAATATATATAAAAAAGTAAAAACCTATCCATGGCAGATGATGCAAAATGTAAATGGGTGGGAATATGGAACTAATTATAATTTTCTAAAAAAAATATCTCAATATTGGGTTTCAAAATATAATTGGAAAAAGTTTGAAACCAAAATTAATTCATTTAAAAACTTCAAGACTAATGTTGATGGTATAAATTTACATTTTATAATTGAAAAAAGTAAAAATCCTAAATCCAGACCTCTATTACTTTTGCACGGGTGGCCAGGTAGTGTAATAGAATTTTTTGATATCATTCCAAAACTTGCTCATCCTGAAAAATTTGGAGGAAAAATTGAAGATGGTTTTGACGTAATTGTACCTTCTTTGCCAGGATTTGGTTTTTCAACTCCAATTAAAAAAGCTTTAGGTCCTAGAAAGATTGGCAAAATATTAAATAAATTTATGGTCAAAAATCTAGGTCATAAAAACTATATTGTACAAGGTGGAGATTGGGGAGCAACTATTGCAGCTTGGATTGGTCTTGATAGTGCAAAATATTGTAAAGGAATTCATATTAACTGCTTGCCGATTAGACATCCAAAAGGACCAAAAAATAATAAAGAAAAAAAATGGGAAAAAAAATTTAATTTTGATCAAATTATGCAGGAAGGATACAGAACTCAACAAGCTACAAAACCTCAAAGTTTATCTTATGCAATGATAGACAGTCCTGTAGGGACTGCAGCATGGATTTTAGAAAAATTTCATGGTTGGTCAGACCTTAAAAGAGGTAAAATAGAAAAAACATATTCAAAAGATGAACTAATATCAAATATAATGATCTATATAATTACTAACAGTTTTAATACCGCTGCTTGGATATATTTTGGGAGAAGAAAAGAGGGTGGTCGATCTTTTCCAAAAAATTTTAAGAAAATAAAAGTCCCTACTGCAATAGCAGAATTTCCAAAAGAAATGCTTGAATGGCCTCCAAAATCATATGTGAACAGAATTTTTAATATAAAAAGATGGAAAAAATTTTCTAAGGGTGGTCATTTTGCAGCTTTAGAAGTTCCAAATTTATTAATAAATGATATTAAGAATTTTTTTAACAAAGACATAAAAATATTCAAATAAGTGAAAACACCTCTACTTAAAAAACTAATCATTAAGATTTTTCAAAAATATGGCTTGACTAGAGAGCATGCTTTAATCTCATCCAATGCTTTAATTAATGCAGAATTAGTAGGAGCATATGGCCATGGTTTATCTAGACTTAAAATGTACTGTGATCGAATTTCTAAAAAAGTAATTAACCCAAAACCAAAAATTAAAATTAAAAAAATTTCTTCATCTATTTCCCATATAGATGCAAAAAATAGCATTGGCTTTGTTGCAGCAGATCTTGGAATTAAAACTGCAATTAAGCACGCACAAAAAACTGGTATTGGAATGGTAGCGGTAAAAAATAGTGGTCATTATGGGTTATCAGGTTATTACGCTGAGCAAGCTGTAAAAAAAAATTTAATAACTATGATTTACACTAATGCTCCACCCGCAGTTGCTCCACACGGTGGTTTAAAATCTTTATTTGGAACAAATCCAATTTGTTTTGGATCTCCTACTGGTTCTAAAATCCCATTTATTTTAGACACCTCAATTTCAGTAATTAACAGAGGTAAAATTAGAGTTGCGGCGAGAAATAATCAATCAATTCCTATGGGAGTTGCATTAGATAAATTTGGTAAACCAACTACTAATGCAAAAAGGGCATTGGCAGGTGTACAATTACCAATTGCAGGTTTTAGAGGTTCAGGGCTTGCTTGGATGGTAGATATTTTAAGTGGAGTTTTAACTGGAGGAAATCATGCAGGAAGAGTTAAAGATCCATTTGATGATTTTTCAGGTCCACAAAATATTGGACATTTATTTATAACTTTTAAAGCCACTTTATTTCAAAAAAATTACAAACAACGAATAAAAGACAATATTAAAACAATTAAAAAACTTCCTAAAATTAAGGGAGTTAAAGAAATAATGTATCCAGGTCAAAATAAATTTAACCGTTATAAAAATAACTCAAAAAAAGAAATTTTTATACCAGATATAATAAAGAAAGATTTAGAAACTTTAATAAGTTAACATCGTTAGAGCGCCCAAAGAGACAATAAAAGATGATAAAATTATTGTTCGTTTAACTTTTTCCTTTTTTTTCTCTTCGTAAAGTCTTTGTTTTAAAGTATCAATATTAACTCTTTTAGATACTTCTTTAACTACTACTGGAGAATTAGAAGTTTTAACTTTAGGCTTAAGAACATCCAATTTTACGACATTATTTGTTTCAACATTTTGAGAAGGGGTCTCAATATCCTTGGATGTTCTATGTAAGCTTTCTGTACTCATGAAGATATTAAAACATGCATTCTAAGTTTAATAAATATTTTTATTGTCCAAAATGGGTAATTTTGATGTGACATCTTGTTCAAAATGGGTTTCTTATATTAAAATTTTTTATTAAAGAAAAAATTTATTCTTAATGCCCAATTCCGATAATTGTTAAATCATCATCTAAAATATCGCTATTATCTTTAATTCCAGTTTCTTTATAATCTTTTTTTAGACTCTTAACTCTTATTTCTTCAGTAGAATTTTCAAGTTCTTTTTGTAAAGAAGAATTTTGATGATTAATTAAAAGTTTCTTCACTCCATCAATACCTATTTCATTTTTATTTTCATCTAAGCACTCTGAAAAGCCATCAGTAAAACAATAAATTCTTCCTCCATCTAATTTAAATGAGTCCAATTTATATACATTTTCATCTTTTTGCTTAACTACAGCAAGCGGAGTAGATGATGAAGGGTACTCAATAAAATCATTACCTTTTCTAAATAAAGCTGGTTGATGACCTGCATTAGCTATTTCAACAATATCTGTTTTAATATTATAACAACCCACTATAGAGGTAACAAAAGTACCAGGGGGGTTAGTTTCGTTTAAATCATTGTTCATCTCGAGTAAAATTTCATTTGGCTTAAATTTTAATCTTGAAAAAATTTTAAATAAAGTGATTGCCTTAGCCATAACCATGCCAGCATTAACTCCTTTTCCAGAAACATCTGATAATGTGAAATAAACAAGATCATCATGTAAATAAAAATCATAAAAATCTCCTGAAATTTCTCTAGCTGGAATATTTAATCCATAAATCGGATAATTAGATAGATCTCTATTTGGCATTAAACGTTTTTGGACATTCATAGCTAATTTTATTTCTGATGAAACTCTATCTTTCCATTTATTTTTTTGCTTTTCGCTTTGCTCTAATTTATCCATTAAAAAATTATATTGAGTGCCAATAATTCCACTATCAGTGAATGGGTCTTGTGGTGCTCTTAACGAATAATCCTCAGTTTTAGCTTGATTTGTTAATACTTCTAATAACTCGTGAGTATCTGTTGATGCATTATGTTCAGAAATATTTAAACCAAGTTCTTCCTGAATTTTTCCAACCCTTAATGGAAAAATATAATTAATAAATTTAAAAATAATAAATGCTGCAACAAAACAAAAACCACCAATGCTAAAAGTTCCTATTATTTGAATAATAAGTTGTTCTACTCTTGATTTTTCTAAACCCATCATTTCAAAATCACCAAAAATTGCTACCGATAAAGTTCCCCAAATACCGCCAACTAAGTGAACAGGGATAGCACTAACAACATCATCAATTTTTAATTTTTCTAACAAAATAATTGTAGACCCTGATAAAATTCCACCTATAGCTCCAATGTATATAGCTTCAGAAGGATTTACATATGCACAGCTAGCTGTAATGGAAACTAAACCAGCTAATGGTCCAGTAATCATAAACAATGGTTCAGGTTTTTTCATAACAATAACACCCATTACACTTGAAAAAATTAATCCAAATGATGCTGATAAAAATGTATTTATTAATATTAAGGGGATTTTTAAATCCATTGCACCATTTGCACCTCCATTAAACCCAAACCATCCAAACCATAAAATTAAAGCTCCAAGAGCAGCCATAGGAGTATTGCTTCCCTGAAATAGTTTTTTATCCTTATCTTTTCTAAACCTACCAGTTCTACTTCCAATAATTAGTAATACCGCTAAAGCAACCCAACCACCTACTGAATGAACTACTGAAGCACCTGCAAAATCCAAATAACCCATTTTACCAAGCCATCCAAATTTAACTTCTGGATTACTAAAATCAAAAGCCCAAGCCCAATGCCCAACTATTGGATATATTATGCCTGAAGTTATAAAGGTAATAATTACATATGAGAAAAATCTAAGTCTTTCAGCAACTGCTCCTGAAATAATCGTTGCTGCTGTCGCAACAAACATTGCCTGAAAAACAAAATATGTCTGATAACCAGCAACCTTGGTTGTAAAAAAATAGAACTTATTTCCAAATAAACCCATCACACTTGTTCCATACATTAGTGCAAATCCAAAAGCCCAGAATGTAACTACAGCAATTCCAAAATCAGTTATATTTTTTAGAGCTACATTAATATTATTTTTATTTCTTGATAAACCAGACTCGAGACACATAAATCCTGCTTGCATCAAGAAAACTAAAATAGCACAAACTAATAACCAAAATGTATCTAAATTTGCTTGAAGAACAGCCTCTAATCTAAACTCTGTTGCTTTGATTGCTCCTTTACTTGTGAGCTCTAATTGACTTATTTTAGACTGTAGCTTATCAACCAAAATATGGAGTTCAGCTACAGTCATAAAAATTTTTTTAATCTACAAGTTTTCTTGCTTCCTCAGCGTCAGTAATTATACCGTCAACACTAATTACTTTAACCACTTCAAATCCAGTTCCTAAAATTGCGTTTTTATATTCATCCTCAGATAAGTTGGACTTATCAGCGAATGAAGAAACAGCAACACCTTCCGGCCAAGAAACTTTAACTGTTGCATCAGGACAAGCTTTTTGTAATGCTTCAGTAACCATTTTTTGACACTTAATACACATCATGCCATTAACTTGTGCAATCTGAGTTTGTGCTGCAAACAAATTAGTACTAAATAATAGAAAACCTGCTGTTAATATTATTTTTTTAAACATATCTTCCTCATTTATTTAATAAAAACCTACCATTTAAAATTTAAACTTGCATTATAAATTAGATCAAATTGGGGGAAAATATTATCTTCCGATTGAAATTAAAGTTAAATCATCACTTAATTTATTATTACCTGCGGCTTTTATTACATCTTTTGTAATCTCAGAAAGTTGCTTTTTCACATCTATATTAAAATTTTTTTCTATTACCTGAATTGAACCCTCAATTCCTATTTCTTGACCATTTTCATTTTCGCTTTCAGATAATCCGTCTGTAAAAGCATAAAATCTGTGTCCATTTAATTTTATTCTATTTATCTGATACACAGATTTATCTTTTTGCGAAACAACACCCATTGGTGGAGAATTGCTTTCGAATTGTTTGTATTCACCATTTTCATTTCTAATAACTGCTGGTTGATGACCACCATTAACCCATCTTATTTCATCAGTAATAGTATTATATTCACCTAATATGCAAGTAACAAACATCCCTCCTGTTTTAGTTAAAAACAAATCGTTATTCATATGAAACATCATTTCATCTGGATCAACTTTATCTCTAGACATTATTTCAAATAATGTTGACGCCTTAGCCATTACCATTCCAGCATGAATACCTTTTCCAGCAACATCAGCAATTATAAAATAAACACTATCATTGTGAGGATAAAAACTAAAAAAGTCTCCTGATACTTCTCTTGCCGCTAAATTAATTCCGTGAACAGGATAATTTTCTAGATTTCTTTTTGGCAAAAAGTTTTCTTGAACTTTTACTGCAAGTTTAACTTCATTTGAAATTCTGTCACTCCATATTTTTCTTTCTGACTCGCTTTGCTCTAATTTACTCATCAATTTGTTATAATATAATCCAATCACTCCTCCTGCTGTAAAAGGATCTTGTGGTCCCCTAATTGTTAAATCTCCACTATCTGATTGTTTTTCTAAAATTTTGATTAAATCATGTTCAACGGATGTTGCATTGTGTTCTGCAATATTTAACCCAAGTTCCTCATGCAAAGGACTTACTCTTAAAGGATAAAAATAATTTAAAATTTTTAATAAAATATATGATCCAAAAAAAGAAAAAGCACCGATAGAAATCACACCTATGAACTGGACTTCAATTTGCTCTAATCGTGTTAATCCGGTACCTAACAATTCTAAGTCACTGAATAATCCAACTGCTAATGTGCCCCAAATACCTGCTGCTAAATGAACTGGAACTGCACCAACAACATCATCTATCTCGAATTTATTTAATATTTCATTTACAAAAATAGATATAATGGCTCCAATAATACCAACAAAAATAGCTGTTACTGATGTCATTGAATTACATCCAGCTGTTATTGCTACTAATCCTGCTAGCGGACCCAATATAACATAATAGGGATCTGGTTTTTTAAAGAAAGCAAATGAAATTCCAAGACCTGTTAACAAACCAAATGCAGCAGCAAGAAATGTATTAATTAAAATCAATGGTACTGTTTCATCCATTGCACCATTACTTCCACCATTAAAACCAAACCAACCAAACCATAAAATTAAAGTTCCTAAAACAGCTAATGGGAAACTAGATCCTGTAAATTTTCCTTTATTTGCCTCTGAATATTTACCAATTCTAGGACCTAAAATTAATACAGCTGCTAAAGCAATCCATCCTCCTACTGAGTGAACGATTGTACTTCCAGCAAAATCAACGAAACCCATATCTGTTAACCAACCAGTGGATTTAAGATTACCTGTTACAGCTAATAATTGCCTAACAGCATCAACATTATTAAGATAACTAGACGACCAAGCCCAATGACCAACAATTGGATAAATTATACCCGTAGCAAGAACAGTAATGATTAAATATCCATTAAATTTCATTCTTTCTGCAACTGCCCCTGAAACTATCGTTGCAGCAGTTGCTACAAACATTGCTTGAAATACAAAGTAAGTCATGTATTCAGCATTTTCAGTTTTAAAGAAAAATAGATCAGTTCCTATAAATCCATTCCAACTAGTTCCAAACATTAAACCAAAGCCAAAAATCCAGAAAATAACAACTGCAACACCAAAATCTGCTGCATTTTTAAGAGCAACATTAATACTATTTTTATGTCTTGAAAGACCAGTTTCCATGCACATAAAACCAGCCTGCATGATAAAAACTAATATTGCACAATCAATAACCCAGAGAGTATCAACAAATGATTTAACAGACTCCAAGTCTACATTATCCATAATTTACTCATCTTTTTTTCTCCAGATAAAGTAAAAAATATAAGGTACTAAAGCTGGAACTATTCCAAACCAAAACCACTCATCCCACCTAAAACTTTTGTCTAATGCTAGGCTTTTTAAACCATTCCACCAAGTCAGATATCCTATAAATATTATCCAACTCAAACTTACAGTTGCAAAAATCTTTGCTTTGTTTGAAAGATCTATATTTGATATTTTGGAAATATAATTTTTAATAAACTCTAAATTCATGATAATTTAATTTAACAGTTATTGCCGTCAGGCGGTGAAAATCTTCCATTTGCTAAAAGTGTCAACTCACACGAGCCACCATCTTCCTTTGCCAATATTTTGTAATTTGATCCATCTTTAGCTATACAAATATTATAACCAACTTCTTCTGTAATACTATCAGAGCCACCTAATAAATTTGTTTCAATATCAGTCGATGATGAATCAGATGCGTCACTAAAAGTGCAATTTCCTTGAGTATAATAAGATCCATTATCAGAGTAATGTTCAGTTTGACCTAAAGATATTTGTTGCATTATATTTTTTGCAGAAGTTTTTTTAGCAGATGCTACGTAACCGTTGTAACTTACAATACCAATAGCTGCTATAATTCCTAGTATTGCAACAACCACTAAAAGCTCAATGAGTGTGAACCCTGAGCTTTTTGTGGTCATATAATAAAATAAAAGAGTACTAAATTATTACTCTACTTTCACTACATTCGAAGTTCTGTTATCGGCAGTATTACAAGCTGTTTGGAAACAAGTTTCAATAGTTACATCATTTCCATTAGCAGTCAAAGTTGTCAACCCGACATTATCGTCACTTGTTGCATCTTTACCTGTCTGAACAGCAGCTGTACTCGTTACATAAGGATTTTTAAAATCTTTTAAAGCCTTAACTGCAGCCGCAACAGTTTTACCGCCGTCGTTTCCAGAACAAGTAAGTTCATCATTCATTGCTTTGAGCTCTCCTAGATTACATTTTTGTAATTCGGCGGCTATGTATTTTGATACAGCAGCTTGGTTAGATTTAGCTGCTTGTTTTTTAGCACCTGATGTATAACCTGAGTAAGCAACAACACCAACAGCTGCAAGAATTCCTATGATAGCTACAACAACTAGTAGCTCAATTAATGTAAAACCTTTATTTTTTTTATTTCTCATATTTAAAACCTCTTTTATTTTATAATAATTTTAAACTGTATATAATTTAATATTATTTAATAATATAATGCAATTAATCATTTTGGGTCAATCATAGATTGTATTTTTATTGATTTTATTAAAAAATTGTTAAATAAAGGCATTTATGACTTACAAAGTTACAGAAGAGGGAAATATATCTACAGTTCATCTAGATGGTGAAATAGACATGGATGTAACTGAGAAAGCAAAAGAGATTATAATGCCTCTTATCGAAGCAAAAAAAGAAGTTCACTTAAATTTGAAGGAAGTTCAATACATGGACTCCTCTGGGATATCAGTTTTAATTGAAAGTCATCAAAAAGCAATGGAACTTGGAACAAAAGTTACTTTAAAAGATATTAGTAAGTCCGTTTTAAAAGTAATTATGATGGCAAAATTAGAGCAAATCTTAAACCTAGATTAATGGAACAACCAGCAATAATAAATTTAGACGAGAAAAGAGACTTTCAAGTAGATTCTTCAAATCTTAAACACGTTAGATCTTTTTGTAGAGAGGTTTTTGAAAAATTGAACATTAATCAAGAGCTAAAAGATGAATTGGTTTTAGCTATTGCTGAAGCAGCACAAAATATAGTTAAGCATGCATATAAAAATGAAAAGACAGACGACAAAATGGAAATTAAAATTTCCGTTAGTGATGGTCATCTTGAAATAGGTTTTTTTGATAAAGGAAGGCCAGTTGAAAAAGATAAAATCAGACATCGAAAAATTGATGATATTAAACCAGGCGGATTAGGAACTTTTTTTATTCAACAAATAATGGATGCAGTTGTTTTTAAAGAAGGAGAAAAACCTTGGATAAACCACCTCATACTCTCTAAAAATTTAAATAATTAATTTTTTTCTACGTAACAGTCTAAATTGATATAATCATCAAAAAACATTTCAGCTAATTCATTGCTGCTTGTCATAGAACAATCTATCGGCTCATTTAAAGATTGAACCATATGTTCACTTACACCTTTTCCTGTTTTATGTTTAACACCTGTATTAATAGTTCCTGACAAAAGTGATTGGTTAATACTGCCTGTAGTAGCAAAAGTTATTGCAGGACCCATAACTGCTACATTCTGTGCACATCCAGAAAGTATTATTAAAACAACTAAAAAGTGTAAATTCTTAATCACAAAAAGGTATTTAACTAAAGTTGATAAAAATGAAAGTTTTTTTTTGATAAAAGGATTACAGATGTGTCCAATTTGATTTTTTTTTAACCACCAATAATTGCACCAACGTTAAAGATTGGTGAGTACATTGCAATCATCAAACCGCCAATCATAACACCCATAAATACAATCATGATAGGTTCAATTAGGCTGGACATATTGTCCACAGCAGTGTCAAACTCTTCTTCATAGTAATTTGATACTGAAGTAAACATTTCGTCTAAATTTCCTGTTTGCTCTCCTACCGATATTAACTGACTGAAAGTAGGTGGAAATACTGGTTCTTTTAAAAAAAGTTTTGTAAGTGTGTCTCCTGAAAAAACTCCTTTTTTAACATTTTCTAAAGCAAGAGTAACCACATCGTTATTACTTACTGCTTTTGCAATTTCAATACTCTCAAGTAAATTTACACCAGCAGAACTTAAGTTACCCATAATTAATGAAATTCTAGCAATCAATGACTTTAAAATCATGTCACCAAACACTGGCATTTTTAAAACTCTTTGATGCCATTTGTATCTAATTGCTGGAATTTTTGTCGTGGTGTATTTAAAGATTACAAATAATATAACAGTGACAATTCCTAACGTTAAACCTCCAGAACCTCTCATAAAATTACTTGCTGTCATTATAACAGCCGTAGGTGTAGGAAGAGCGACGCCCATACCTTCATACATCTCTGCAAAAACAGGAACTACTTTGATTAGCATGAAAACCATTACAGTAATAGCAACTGTAAACATAACTACTGGATAAGTTAGTGCACTTTTGATTTTCTTTTTAACCTTTTCTCTTTTTTCTAATGATTCTACCAATTTCATTAAAAAAACATCAAGTTTACCACTAGCTTCACCTGCTTTGATTAAGTTAATGTAAATACTGTCAAAAATTTGTGGATATTTTTCAAAACATTTCGAAAGTGTTATTCCACCTTCTAAACTTTTTCTAATATCTTCAATAATTTCTTTCATTGTTGGATGTTCAATTTGATCTCTTAACATACTAAGTACATTAAGAATTGGTAGACCTGCCTTTACCATAGTTGCAAATTGTTTTGAAAAAATTACAACATCCTGAGGTTTTACTTTTTTCTTTCCAAAAGAAAATCCGCCACTTTTTTTTTTATCTTTGGTAACTTTTTTTTTTGTTTTAACTAAATTTGTGATGATAATTTTTTGCTCTTTTAATTTAAATGATGCTTCTTCTTGATTTAAAGCATCAATCGATCCTTCAACATATTTTCCTGCTGAAATACCTTTGTAAGAAAAAGTTTCTGAAGACATTTAATTTAATCCCCTGATAAAACACGGTCGTATTCTCTGAAATTTAAATCTCCAGTTAAAATCATTTCACGACCCATATCTTGCATTGTTCTAAAACCTTCGTTGGTAGCTATTTCTTTAAGTTCAGGGGTAGTAGCTTGTCTTAAGATAGCTTCTTTAATTGGTTTTGTAACATTTAAAATTTCGTAAATACCCATTCTTCCTTTATATCCAGTATCTTTACATTTTGGACAACCCTTACCTTTTTGAACTTTTGCTCTTGATGCTTGTTCAACTGTAAATCCAAGATCAGCCAGAGCTTTAGGGGTAATATCTTCATCAGGAACTCTACATTCAGGACATGTTTTTCTTGCAAGTCTTTGTGCTAAAACTAACGTTACAGCAGCACTAATTAAATAATCAGGCGTTCCCATATTTTGTAATCTTGTAATTGTACTTGGCGCATCATTTGTGTGAAGTGTGCTAAATACTAAGTGACCTGTTAATGCAGCCTTTAAACCTATATCCACAGTTTCTTTATCCCTCATCTCTCCAACTAAAATAATTTCAGGGTCTTGCCTTAAAAAAGATCTTAATGCTGTAGAAAAATTAAATCCAATATCATCTTTTATCTGAACCTGCCCTACTCCATCTAATTCATATTCAACAGGATCTTCTGCAGTTAAAATATTTAAATTAGGTTTAGAAACTTCTTTTAAAATACTATACAATGTAGTTGTTTTTCCAGATCCTGTAGGACCAGTTACTAAAACTAAGCCTTGGGTTCCATGTATTGCTTTTCTTAAATTTTTTAAATCAGTTTCTTCAAAATTTAATTGTTCTAAACTTATATCTCCGGCATCTTTATTTAATACCCGCATAACAATTCTTTCATTGTTTGCTGTTGGTAAAATTGAAAGACGTAAATCAACTACCTTACCATCTATTTTAAAAGGAATAGCTCCGTCTTGAGGAAGTCTTCTTTCAGCAATATCTAGTTTACCCATTATTTTAAATCTAGTAACTACTGCACCATAGTTTGAGTGTAAGAATTTAGAAAATTGCTCTTGCTCTTGTAAAATACCATCTAATCGATATCTAACTCTAGAATTAAACCGATATGGTTCGATATGAATATCAGAAACACCAGATTTAATAGCTTCTGCAACAACCGCTGTTGAAAATTTAATTACTTCAGATTCATTTTCTAAGGCCTCTATATCTTCCTCAGGTTTCTCATCTAACACTTCGGTGTTATCATCTACATCATAATCAAATGTTTGAATTTTTTCTTTATTTTTTTGTTGGATTGATTGAATTGTTGTTTCTCCATCCGCATGAAGTTTCTTAATAAAATCTGAAATTTCACTAATTTTAGCGGCATGTAATTCAATATCCATTTTAGTAATTGTTTTAAGATTTCTCATTAAACTAAGTTTAGAACTATCAGGAATAGCTATATGTAAAACTTTACCCTCTACTTTAAATGGTGCTATAAAATTCATATTAATATAATTTGAAGGTAGAACAGATTTTATTTCTTCAGTTACAGGCAAAGATGTTAAATCAACTACTTCTAATGATTGTTCTTTAACTAGTAAATCTAAGATTTTATTTTCATCTGTAAGATTAAGTTCAAAGACTGCATCTAATTGTGACTTTTGTCCCTCTGTTGATATTTTTTTGATATTAATTAAATCTTTTCCAGAAATAATATCTTGATCAATCAAAATATTAATTAAATTTATTTCAGACTCTCTACTAATATTAATCATTATAAAATTCTTGGTGCAATAAACACCAATAATTCATCTAGATTATCAGAATTAGCCTTACCTTTAAAGAGATTACCTATTACAGGCATATTTCCTATACCTGGCGTTTGGTTTTTGCTATTAGATTGTACGTTCTTCTTAATTCCACCAATAACAACTATATCTCCATCAGCTACCAATAATTTTGTAACAATTTCCATTTTATTAATTGGTGGTTCATCAGATGCAGCTGCTCTATTAGGTGTGTCATTGTTTACTTTAATAGTTAATAAAACATTTCCATCACCAATTATGCTTGGTGTTACCTCTAATTTTAAAGCTGCTTCTTTAAATGAGGTCGATGTAGTTCCATCTGATGTCGTTTGATAAGGAATTTCTTCACCTTGAGTAACTGTAGCAAGCTGGTTATCTAGAGTGAAAACTTTTGGATTAGATATAGTTTTCCCCATACCCATACTTTCAAGTGCTGTTATTTCAGCTTTTAAAACTCCTGTGGTTGTTTTTCTTAATAATCCAATTCCACTGGTTGCACCTGTTACAGGAAAGTTTGCGATACTATCAGTTGCAGATCCTAATCCAGCAGCTTCGTCTAAACTAGCTCCAGCCGCACTTCCAGTACTAGTACCTGCTACACCACCAGCAACTTTCCCAAATTTTTGGTAATATCCTCCAAGCCTTGTACCCAACGCTCTTTCAAAATCTGAATTTGCTTCAACTATAAATGCTTCAATTAAAACTTGCTTAGTTCTGATATCTATTTCTTTAATTACTTTATCAACAACATCTAAGTCTTTTTCTTTTCCTCTAACTATTATAGATCTAGTAGTCACTTCCTCTGTAATTTGAATTGGAGTAAATGAACTATCACCAGATTGTTGTGTGAATAACTCTTCAATTGTAGCTTTAGCTTGTGCTGGTGAAATATAATACAATCTAAATATTTCAGAAAAAATTGGCTCAACACTATCTTCTAGCTCAACTTTTTTCTTGACCGCTTGTGCTCTCTCAGATTTATAACTCTCTTGTGACGTTAAAGTTTCTGGAGAGTGAACCCTTATTAAATTACTAGAAACATCAACATCTGATGCATAATTTTTCATATCTAATAGAGCCTGAAATGCTTTATCCCAAGGTACATCAATTAATTCTGCAGAAATTACTCCTGCAACTTCATCTCCAACTAATACATTAATTTCTCCAATTTTACCCATTAATTGCATTGTCTCTTTAAAGTCTAAATTTTTAAATTTTAAAGTTACTCTTTGCTTAAGTAATGGGAAATCATCAGAGATAATTAAATAATTTCTTTGTGCCTCTGAAGATATTTTTTTTCTTTTACCTAATTTTCTAGTATCCCCTTCAACAGGCTTTGGCCCCATATCTAAAGTTTTAGAAATTTCAGATTTACCTGCTTTAGTAATATCATTACTTTTAATTAATGGAGTATTATGTTTAAAAGGTTTGTTATATTTTTTTGCAAACTGCGAATTAGCACATCCACTTAAAATAATTCCTATTATTAAAACAAGAGATAAATTGAATAATTTTTTAATAGTCATCAGCCTCTCTAATTTGATTGTTAAAATCTAAAATTAAATATTTGCCGTCTTCTTTTTTAAAAATAGCCTCTGTAAGTCTTAAATCTATAAACTGATTTTTTCCTAAATATTGTCCTAGAGTTAAAGTGATTGCCTCACCAGCTGAACTCACCACTGTAATATAACTGTGGTCTTTTCCTGAGATTAAACCTGCTAGTTTAAAGTTATATAAACTCATTTCATCTTCTTGTTCGCCCTCGGGCATACTTGTCAATGAATTCGTACCTTCATTTCCAGCAAATGGATCGTTTAGTGGAACTTCGTCTTCATCAGTTAATTCTTTAGTGATTTCTTTTACCTGCTCAATGAGCTCTTCTTTTTGATCGTGATTATCTGCCAAAGATGTTTTGGCAAAAATCATCAAAGTTATAACCAATAAAATTTTAAAAAAATTCATTTGGTAATCCTACTATTGTTAATACTCCTGTTGCCACTATCGCTCCAGTTGAATCGTTTTGTACTACACTTATGGTCTCTTTGTCAAAGTTAAGCATTTTCTGTTGTTTAGATACTGCTCTTTTAAACTTTATGTAGCCAAGAAATTTGCCTTTTATCTCAAAATCTACAGGTATCTTGTAATATGAAATCATGTCTGGTGTTAAGTTATTTTCTGATTGCTTGGCTATTCCCTCTTTCATTACAGCAATTGGTTTTTTCTTTTCAATTTTTGAAATTACCAATCCATTCACACCTGCATGTCTACTTAAGCTTTGATAAAGATCTTCTACCTCAGCTTTTGAATGAAATAATGTAGAACTTTCTTCAAATTCAGGTTTTAATTTTTTAATCCTAGCTTTAAATTGAATTATTTCATTTTCAAATTGCGTAATTTCGTTTTCTTTTAGTAGTTTATCCTCATATTTAACTTTTCTCTCTTTAACCATTGGATTTAAGATAGCGTAATAGATTATTAAGAAGATAATTATTGCACCAAATCCTATTCCAAATTTTATAAGTGTTTTTTTATCTGCAGCTCCAGAAAATTTAGCTTTTAAATCTGACATTGTTAGATTTTTAAGATCCATTAAGCGCTCTCCAATATACAGGCTATTTTAAAGCCTTTCATTTTTTGTGATCCCTGCTGCTGACCTTCAGGAAGAGTCATACTTGCTAAAGATGCTTGAGATATCAGTTTTTTATTGTTCAAATTACTTATTAATTTAAGGATATCTTGGTCACTGAATGCTGAGCCTTCAATTACTATTTGATCAACTCCATTATATTCAATTGATTTAAACTTAACTCTTTTAGGTACTGCAGAGGCAATTTGTGCAAGCACTCTAAAACTTACTGTTTTGTTTGATTTAATTGATTGACTTAATTTTAATGATTTTAACATTGTTCCAATTTCTTTAGCGTACTTATTTTTTTCTAAAGTTTTAAGTTCATGTGTTTGAACTACCTGATCATAACCAACAATTTTTTTATTTAATTCTGTAATTTGCCAAAATGAAAATCCAAACAAAGTTATATAAATTATTGCAACTACGCCAACTACTCCTTTAAAAGCAAAACTTGAAACAGCTTTTGCTTTTTTCTGTGCTATCATATTATCTCTATTTGGAAGCAAGTTTATGTTTTTTACAGCTGTAACAAATTTGTAATAACCAAACACATCTAATTTTCTAAAAGCCAAACCCATAACAGTTGAAAAATAAGATCGATTTTTCATATTGATTTCATTTTCAAGTTGAGCTGGAACTTTAATTCCATCGAAAGGATCAAAAAGTTGATAACCTGTATTAGTCATATTTTTTCTAAAACTTCCTAGATATTCCTCAACGTTAGGTAAGTTTGAAGTTACTCTTAAGTTTCGAATTCTTTTTTCGTATTTTGTTTCAAAGTCTTGGATTGCTTGCTTAACTTGTGTCATGTATCTTCTAACTAATGCATCCATCTCTTCTTGATTATTACTTTCTTCTAAAGTTTTTCTATCTTGACTTCTAATAAATATATCTGTGATAATTGGATTATTTTCATATAAAATCATTACATAGTTTTCATCTAAACCAAATTCTAAAACTGCTGTTAAATTACTTTCTTCAATTGAGCCTGCTATTTGATTTATTTGGTCTACCGCAGATTTTAACGCAAAACATTTTACATCAATAATAACTGCATTTAGTCCGCCCTTTTTTATTATATCAGTATAATTATTGATGTCTGAAAGCTTGGAAGCAACGAATAAAATATCCATTGTATTTCCTGTCGTATCTTTATTTATTACTTGATGAAAAATTGAATAATCAGCTAAATTATCAGTTAGTTGAACTAGGTTTTCCCACAAAGAATCTGTATCAATTGCTTTTTTTTAATTCCTCGTCTGTCATTAAAGGAGCCGTAACAACTCTTATTATCGCACTGGTAACAGGTATTGCTATTGCAGCGTTTGTTGTGTTTATTTTTAATTTTTGTAAAGCAATTTTTAATTCATCAGCTACTTTATCGGGATTTTCTAATACTGTTCCCCCTGTTGGAATTCCTTCAAATTTATGAACATGAAATTTATCTAAAACCCACTGATTAGACTTGTTATTTGAAACTTGAGATAGTCTAATTTCATTAGGTGTTAACTCTACACCTATTATTTCTTCTCCTTTAGCAGTTGATTTTCCTAATCTATTTTTTAGAAACTTACTAAAGAAGCTTTCTTTTTTATTCCCTGCTTCTGGTTTGGGAACTGGTGCATCACTTTTTGCTTTTTTTTTAAAAAGATTTGCAAATGGATTTTTCATAATTAGCTTTTTCCTCAGCTTATACTCAACTTTTACTAGAATAAAAATAATTTTTATTCAAAATGGGTTTTTATGAGAAATAAAGTGACAAAAAATGCACAATTTATATTATTAGATCACTATGTTTGAAAAATTAGAAGATCTAGCAAAAAATAATAAAAAAATATCAGACTTTCATATTAGAGCTGGATCGCCTCTAGCTTACAGAGCAACAGGGGAAATTATAAAAGTTCAAGAAGTAATGGTTACAGCTCAAGATTTAAAAGATCTTCTATCAATGAACTGTAATGAAGAAGAATTAGAAAAGTTTGAACGAACTCATGAACTTGATACAGCGGTAAGTTTAAGTGGACTAAGATTTAGAGCAAACTTTTATAAAACAATCAATGGTCCCGCATGTGTTTGCAGAAGAGTGGAAAGTAAAATTCCTGATATGGATCAATTTAATTTACCACAAGCTCTTTATGATATCGTTGACTTTCACAAAGGTTTAGTTTTAGTGACTGGTCCAACAGGTTCAGGTAAGTCAACTACATTAGCTGCAATTGTAAATGAAATTAATAAGACCAGAACTTCAAATATAATAACTGTTGAAGACCCAGTTGAGTTTATTCACACTGATAATCAAAGTATTGTGTCTCATCGAGAAGTTGGAAAACAAACTCAATCATTCGCTGCAGCATTAAAAGCAGCTTTAAGAGAAGATCCTGATGTAATTCTAGTTGGAGAAATGAGAGATTTAGAAACAATTAGTTTAGCACTAACTGCTGCTGAAACAGGTCACTTAGTATTTGGTACATTGCATACAAGTGGCGCACCAAGTACAATTAATAGAATAATTGATGTGTTCCCGCCTGAGCAACAAGAACAAATTCGTGCACAAATTTCAACCTCATTAAAAATGGTAGTTACGCAAAGATTATTAAAAACAAAAGATGGTCAAGGACGAGTGGGAGCATTTGAAATAATGAAATGTACTCCACCAATTCAAAACTTAATCCGTGAAGCTAAAATTCACCAAATTCCCAGTATCATGCAAACTGCAGTAAGAGATGGTATGATTACAATGGATAAATCTTTAGAAGAATTGGTAAAGTCAGGAAAAATAGATCCAGGTGCAGCAAAAGCAGGACATTAAAGGTTTTACGATTTTAGAACTACTAGTTGTTATAACTATAGTAGCTATCGTGTCTGCTGTTGGTTATCCAAATTTTATGGAGTGGAGTGAAGATAGAAAAGTTAGAAAAGCCTCTGAACAAATTGCGTCAATGCTTACAAATATCAACACTCAACTTCAAAGAGGTAATTTTCAGTACGTTCAGTTTCAAATAATTCCTGGAGGTACTTCATCAACAACAATCAGAACCAAAGGAATGTATTCAGATACTTATTCAGAAAAAATTAATTCAGGAAGTATAAAATGTAGTAAAGATAATAAATATTGGGATGAAACTGTGCAGGAAATAGTGATTGATACTCCAGTCCATACAAACAAGCAAGGTTATGTATGTTTTTCAAAAGATGGAACTAAGTTCTTTCAAACTGGATCATTAGAAAATCAATATGGATTTTTTGTTAATGGTGAAGAGGTAAAAGATTATGCGCTTGTTTGTAGCAAAAGTAATGCAAAACAAATTGGTGATAAATGTGATCTGAAAACTCTTGGTAAAAAAAATGGGTTAACAAAACCTGCATACTTGGTTCTATGGTCAAGATTTGGTACAGTTACTAAATATAAATGGGGTAAAAATGATTGGACAATTAGATAAAAGAATTTACGAAAAAGGCATAACCTTACTAGAAGCACTAGTTTCTACAGCTATTATTGGCATTGGCTTTGTAGCAATATTCCAAATGGTTAATTATTCTGTTCAATCTATCGATATCTCAGGTGAGAGAACAAAATCTAATTATTTGGTAGGTATGGTAGCAGAAGACCTAATTGCAGAGAAAAACTCAACTTCCCCAAATAAAGACGTAAAATTAATGGACTTTTTAGTTTCTAATAGGATATCAGGTACTGATTCATCTTGGAGAATGGGGAGCTGCTCAACTGGAACCACAACTACAGGTTCATTTAATAATGCTGCTCAGAATAAATTTAAAAAATGGGATGATAGATTTTCTAAAAGAAGAATTAAATGTAAAGGATCACAAGATATAAAATTTTTAAAAGTTTTCGATATCTGTAACAATGGAGCGTCTGGAAACAATTGCACTTATAATAATACACAAAAGTATCAAAATACTGGAATTTATGAAAAATGGTATTTAGGAAAAATGGAAGTAAATATGAATGATGGTGGCAAGAGAAAATATCTTTACTTTCAAATTCATTAAATGAAAAAAAAGCTAAGTTCAATTGCTGGTGTAACTTTAATTGAAATTTTAATTGGTATTTTAATTTCTGTGGTGATGATGGCAGCAATGTTTACATCATATACAGTTGTTAATAACTCTTACTCACAGGTTGCTGATCGAGCAAAAATATCTACAGCTGGGAGAGATGTTATAGGAATGTTACTACGAGATATACGGCTTGCAGGATTTAAATATTTTAATGATAATATTCCAACATCAAATAAACATGCTCCTATCATTATTACTAAATCAAGTAATTTTGCACAGTCATGTGATAAAATTGAAATAGTTTACGGAACAATTGCAGGTAAACCAACTGGTGATCCTTTAAAGTATGAGTATGAAAGATATAAAATTACTTATGAGTGTAAAAAATCAAAAATTCCAAATAAGTCTGCTCCACCCTTACCAGGAAATAAATATCCTCCAATTGATGCATTTGCAATTTATAAATCAAAAGAAAAATGGAACACCACAAGTAATGATTGGGATGATGGTGATACAGATAGCAATCCGAAAACATATGGACCATCATTAGTTACAGATTATGTTAGTGATTTAGTTTTTAATGCAATTGATGACAAAGGTTTATTAATTAAACCACCTCCTACCCCAACAAATGCAACAAAAGATAAATTATATAAAATTAAAACAATTGATATTGCCTTAACAGTTAGATCAACAAAAGATTTTTTTAGAACTTCTAAAGAAAGATTAATCTTTGCAATGACAGATAAGTCAAGAAATATAAAAAAAACTGATAAATTTTTAAGAGATACAATTGTTGTAACAGCCCATGCTAGGAATATTGGATTATGATTAGAAAGAATGAGAAAGGGTTTGCTTTAGTCCTATCATTAGTTTTAATGCTTGCAATGTCTTTAATGGGTGGTGCACTTATTGTTATGTCTGCAAGTGACCATCAAAGTAATAATAAGAGTGATGAGTATCAACAAACTTTTTATGTAGCTGAAACCGCTTTGCTAGAAGGTGAAAAATACGTACTCAATCAATATTTAGGTCCTTGGAATCCTTCAAATCATAAAAGAAATGTTGGGAGTAGAAATTTACCCTCTAATCAGAAATCTACTTTTACTGGTCAAATGCAAAAAGTTAATTATACCACATCTGATAAATATTATTTTAATACTTCAAATTATTGTTTTAATAGTTTTCCAGATAAACCTGATAATCTTAAAGTCGTTGTTGGTGAAAGCTGGAATTTTGGTGATGTCATTCGGGATAGTTTTAATAAGAACGCCTCTAAAGCGGAGAAAGATGAAGCCGAAAGATTAAAGGGCTATTATTATGAATACTTTATTACTAATATAGGTGCCGCTCCATTTAAAGGGTCAGGCTCAAGTGTAAAAAAACAAGCAGGAAATAGTGGACAAAATGGTATGGCTTATAGGATATATGGCTGTGGAATAAAGGCTGAAGAGCACGGATTTAACAAAAACAACCAAAAACACTCCATTAATTCATTATCTAAAAAAAGGATAGTTGTAGCCTTAGAAAGTATAATAGTTTTACCAAAATAGACCAATTTGAACGGTTTTAAAGTCAAATTAAATTTTGTTATATTGTAAATAAAAGAATGAAAATTTTATTAAAAACTTTTTTAACTATAATTTTATCAATTAATTTTGCTTATTCAGCTTGTGATCTAATAGCAGAATTTGGAGAAAAAAAAGAAGTTTTTGAGAAAAGAGAAATTGCTACAAGACCCTTTCCAATGGAATATGCTGAATTAGATGTTTATCCTATTTTAGCAAATGATGTTTGCCCTAACCAAAAATTAAACGATGTAGGCATTGAATATAAATTTTTAAATGACGAATTGGTTGCAGTTAATTTTGTTGCTTTAAACGATGATCGAAATTTAGTAACTGAAAAATTGACATTAATGAATTATGTAAAAAAAAATTATCAAAATTTTGACACTGGAAACAATCCAAACGCTTATGAGGGTATAGAATTAATTGAAAAAACAAATTTATTTATTGTATATCAAAGATTAACTGGTGATGATGGAATTAAAAATGAGCAGATTTATATTTCAACACCTAAGCTGGATGAAAAATTATCAAAATTCTATGCTAAAAAAGAAATGGAACAGTTGGAAAATTCTCAATGAAAATAAAAAAAATAATATTTAGTTTTTTATTTATATTTTTAACAACAGAAAATTTATTTGCTAAAGCTTTGCCTCCAGGAACTGGTATTGGCGATGTTCCTGCAAACGTTTTAATATTACTAGATAAATCTGGAAGTATGGGATGGCGAATGAGTGGAGGGACTGCAAGTATGAGATTACCTTACGATGCCGATGCAGATGCCAGTGGTAACATACTAGTTTCTCAATTCGGTTATGATGGAGTTAAAAAGTTTTTATACGATACAGCCACAACAGACAGTGGCTTTGGAAATAAAGGAGTTTCTGGAAAAGGAAATGCTAAATATGAAGGAAATAGAAACTGTAAAACATCTTATTCATATAGTGGAGAAACCTATAACGGCATTTTCTATACAACAGCATTTTATGAAAGATCAGTTGTAGCTATAAGAGCTAGCGATGGTCGATGTATGAATAGATATTATTTAGGTGGATACACTTACAACATGACTATTAATCCAAGTACTGGAATGCTCTACGTAGGACATAGCGGTGGATTTAAAGCCATAAATCTAAATAATAACCAACAGTATAACTGCAATGTACAGTCACAACTTAGATATAGTTATGGTACTAAGGTAATGGGTAACCATATTTATTACTACCGTAGTAATAGAATTTACAGAGCCCAGTTGTTTTCAGGATCTGGTGGAAATTGTCCATATTATAATGGAAATACTAACTTCTATTATCCTGAGGGTTCCTATGTTGGACTTGAGAGAGATCCAAATAATTCAAACGTCTTGTTTACTCAATCATGGAATAACAGCAGAATAAAAAAAATTACAGTTAACGCTTCAGGTAACGGCGCAACTACAAACTGGACAAAAGGAAGTAGAAGTAGATCGGCATCATCTACCAGCAGACTATATTTATATTTTCCATGGGGTTTAGGATGGGATGAAAATAACAACAGACTTCTTGCTGCAAATATGAATAATGGCCAAGTTCACGCTTTAGATCAAAATGGTGGGTGGATTAAGTCTATTGGTGGAGCTCCAAAAACAAGAATGCAGGCAGCGTATGAAGCTATAGAAGCAATAGTAAAAGACTCTTCATTAACTTCTGGGGTAGATTTTGGATTTGCTTACTGGTCTGCCGGAGCTTCTGGTTTTAATAGATGGCATGGAGACCATAAAACTGGACAAGGATATTCAACACCTTGTAATTATTATAATTGTCTTAAAGTCCCTATTTATAAAGGCGGTGCTGCTCAAATTGCTAAAATGATAAGGACAGTTAATCCAGGTGGAGGTACGCACTTAGATTCAGCAATGAGAATTGCATCAAGGTATTATAAAAATACTACTTATTCACCTATAGATAAAAATCTAGATTGTCAAAATTCTTATGTAATCCTAATCGGTGATGGAGAATGGTTTAATCATACACATACTCGAGGTCTTAAAATTGTTAAAGATATTTATAAAAATCATAAAATTAAAACTTTTGCAATTGCTTTTGGTACTGGAATACGGGCAAGTGGATATAAAAAGTTTCAAGATGTTGCAAGAGAAGGCGGCACTGGTAAATCAATTGTTGCTACAACTGGAGCTGCATTAACTGCTCAACTTAAAGCTAAAATTGGAGAAATCATTGCTGAAAAACTCTCGTTTACTGCTCCTGCAATTACAGCAACAATTGAAAAAGGTGGATCTTTATACCAAGCACAATTTGATTACCAACAAAATAAAGAATGGATAGGAACACTTACCAGAACAAAAATAAATTCAGATGGAAGTATTGATGAAAATCACGTTGATAACTGGTCAGCACAAGATGTAGTTCCATCACCAAACTCAAGAAAAATCTGGAGCATAATTCCAGGTACTGATTATAAAGCAGATTATAATAACTTTAGAGATACATATGCTACAGAAATTGGAAATGTATTATCATTATATGAAAATGATATTCAAGATTATCATAGAAAAACAGATTCTCCTGGTGGGTCAAGTTTAAATAGAAGATGTGCAAATTCAGCTGGAGTTCTAGATGGAACAGATGATGATTTAAAAGGATTAATAAATTTTGTAAGAGGAACAGACTATTTTGACTACGATGGGGATTGCAATCTTACTGAAAAGAGAACACAAGACGGAAAAAATATTTATCTAGGTGATATTTATCACTCACAGTTAATTGTAGTAGGTGCACCTGCTGCAGACACACAATTTCAAAATATCAATCAAGAAGCTTACTTTAGAAATGTAAATGGATATGTTGCATGGAAAGATTCTTTAAAAGCAAGAGATGATAATCCTGTTATTTACGCCGGCTCTAATAGCGGAATTCTTCATGCATTTGATGCAAACACTGGAAAAGAAAAATGGGGATTTGTTCCACCATTAGTTACTCCATATTTACCTTTGGTTATGAATAACAATTTAAATCTTGCAAAAGGGGGCGGATCAAATGCAATCTTTGGAGTTGATGGTTCAATTGTTGCACACGATATGTATTTTAAATCTCCATTAGATACTTCTAAAAAATGGCATACAATTTTGTTTGTTCCTTATGGAAGAGGTGGAGCTGGAATGAGTGTATTAGATGTAACTAATCCAGATAAACCTTTGCACTTATGGTCAATTTTTAATGATAAAATAAATCATAGAGTCTACAGAGTTGATCATAATCAAGTTATTTATAATTATGATTATATTGGTAAATCGTATTCTCTTGCTTCATTTGCTGAAGCTATAGAAGTTACAGATGAATTTACAAAAGACAATAGTATATCTAATACATGCAACACATCGCTAACGACATCATGTTACAAAGGGAAAAAATGGACTTTCCCAGTTCAAGGAATTAAGAAAAGCGATATTTCAGTCACCTTTAACGATAAAAATTATACTAATTTTACTGTAACAACGAATTCAAGTGGTGATACGGAAATCACTTTTGGAACTGAGATGACCTACTCTGCAGATAGTGGAGATACAAATACAAGTTCATTGTTAGGGGTATTTATAAAAGCAGGATCAAAAGCTACAGGTGTACAAACAAATCCAGAGTATGATTATAGTGAGCTAGGTGAAACATGGTCAGATCCAAGAATATTCAGAATTCCAAACAATGGTGCTGGAGATAATAATATTCTCGATGATGTATATGTGGCTGTTATGGGTGGTGGGTACGGAACTCAGTTCGAAGGAGTTGGATCTAATTTAACTTTAATAAATTTAGAAGATGAAACGAACCCTGGAAGTTTATATAAAAGAATACAAATAGAAGACACTGAAGCTAGTGATATTGTAAATTCAGTTCCTTCATCTATAGTTTTAGTAACACCTGATACAGCATCTGGAGTTAATTACTCTGGAGGTTTAGCTTACGTTAGTGATCTAGAGGGAAAGATAACTAAAGTGAATTTAACTAATATGACTGATGATAATAGTGGAAATTTAATTAAAATTTATGACACTACAACATTGTTTAATGCTGGTTCAACAAAAGCAAATGGAAGATATATGTATCACGCTATGGATGCAACCATTGGGGATACAACAAATTCCATGTGGTTGTTTGCTGGAACTGGTGATTACGAAAGAATAAATGATACTACTTCTGGAGTACAAAACTTCATGCTTGGAATTAAAGATCAAAATTATCCATTCTTTAAAGATGTAGCAGTGCCAGCGAAAGCTGATACCATTACAAAATGTAAAAATACCACTGATGATACAACAGGAGCTAATTGTCCTCAAAATGCTGACAAAGGTTGGTACATAAATTTAAAAGATTACGCGAAAGTTTCTGCTGAACCGACTGTATATCGTGGTCAAGTTTATTTTCCAATATATGAGCCAACAAAATCTGTAAACAAATGTAGCTTAGGGGATGCTTATATCTGTGGTGTTGATGATGAATGTGGAACTAATATTTCATCTGAACTTGGACAAAGTTTGGGTAACAAGAATAAATGTGCTTGGGTTGGACAAGGAGTATTATCTAAAATCGTAACATTTGGAGACACTCTTTTTGCTAACATAGCAGGTAAAGTAGATTGTAGTAAAATAACAGATCAAAAGAAAAAGAAAGAATGTGAAGACAGTAAAAAGAAAGATTTAATAAGTATTAAAGCTGGTTCAGGTCAGGTTAGCACTTATCGAAATTCTTGGAGACACAACTTTTAGTAATAATTAATCAGACCATTTTACTTCATCATAAACTAGTTCGTTAGCATCAACATATGTAGAGAAAGTACAATATCCACCTGACTTATTCCAGATATACGTTCTTCCCTCTTTCCCATAATTACAACATTGACCTCCCCAAGCTTGATTGTCTTGATCTTTGCTAATAGCAACTGAGTCTGCATATGGAGTTTTAATGTCTTTAAAATGATGCTGAAAGGCTGGACAATCAAAAGCTAAATTTTTTTGAGTAAAATTTTTTGTACTGCCACCATTTAATTTTCGATTGATACTTCCATTAATTTCAAAATCTATGACCATTACTGAAAATTGTTTAACCATCATTTCATGGTTTTGTTTAGCTACAGTCTTCTTTGCTCCACTCGTATACCCGCTATAAGCAACTACACCTACTGCAGCTAAGATACCAATAATTGCTACTACGACTAAGAGTTCTATTAATGTAAAGCCTTTTTGTTTCATTTGAAATTATTATTCTAATTTAATCTTGTTGAAATTCTATTTGCAATATTAAATAATTAATTGTGAAATTTAAAATTAGCATTCAACCAAAAATTGCATATTATTTATCAATAGTTTTAACTTTAATTTTATTTTTTTATTTTTCATACAAAGGTGTAATTGCATATTTTATTCACAAAGAGCTCTATGGAGGTGGAATAGATATTCTCGTAACCTTAAGAGCAACACTGGCAGGCGTAATGTTGTTTTTATCTTTATTACTTTTACAATTTTCTAAAATCAAAGATTTAAAAAGTCA
Source organism: uncultured Pelagibacteraceae bacterium (assembly GCA_902581605.1). Lineage (GTDB taxonomy): Bacteria > Pseudomonadota > Alphaproteobacteria > Pelagibacterales > Pelagibacteraceae > Pelagibacter. The sequence goes on from CACHPE010000007.1 coordinate 46,762, forward strand.
TAGAACAATTTTAAATGGAATTTTTATTGGTTGGTCTACAATAATTATTTTATTAATAATATTAAATCCCAATTTAATCTATTTTATAATTATGAGTGGACTTGGATCATTTTTTTCATTGATAACTTTATTAAGTTTAGCTGACCAAATTAAAGAAGAAAAAAATTCTCTTACAGATAAAGAGATATATCTTTTGCAAAAACTAGCTAATAAAAAATAAGTTGAGTTAAAATTTAAATAACTTTAAAAAGCTTAAATATTTATTAATAAAAATTGATCCATTGTTTAATCAATTTAATTCATGTTTTTAATTAATAACTTATTTTCAGTTTTTATTTTTTGATTTTCTTTTATCAATTGAATAATTAAATCTTTCATTGTCTGATTTTCTTTATTTAATTTGTTAGCAACCAATGCAAGTCTTTCGTTTTCTCTTACAACCTGAAGCTGATCAAATAAGCTCTCAAGTTCAGGATCTAATTTTTCATCTTCTTTTCTTTGCATTGCTCTTTTTTTAGCAACTCTTTGAAGCTTTTTACTAATAGATAAATTTAAATTATTATTAATTATTTTATCCATATTACTATGTTCAAAATTTAGGCTTAAACTAATATCCTCTGTATTTTTAGTTAAAGAAAATCCAATTTTTTTTGTGACAGCTCCATTCATTGTATGACTTTGAGATATATCCTCTTTTAAGCCAGCACCATTAATATCATTCATTTTGACTATACCACTTAGAGTTTTGTTAAAGTCTAAACCAAAATAAGGTTTTAAAATAAAACCATTTTCATTATTTATTGAATACTCAACATCAAAACCAGCGCCTAAAACTTGATCAATTGCTTCGTCTACTGATAAATCTCCATGTGTAAAATTTGATATATATTTTGGCAGTCGATGAGCGCCATATGCACCGAATATTGTTAATGACAAGTCCTTATTATTTTGAATTTTTCTTTTAAATTCATAATTAGAGTGTAAAGCGATAAATTGACCTATAAAATTATTTCTTATTATTTGATCAGACTCAGTTTCTATATCAGTAATTTTATTGCTAGAAATACCAAATAACGGTTTTATTGAGAGATTGCTTAAATTTGTCTTTATATCGTAACCAAAAGCTAAGTTTTCACTTTTACTTTTTTCCTTACTATTAAACTTAGCATTTTGTTCAAAATAAGATAAGAAAGTTTTTGTCTTTTCTTCCTCATAATCATTCTTTAAAAAATAACCTGAAACCCCTTTGATAGAGTTTTGATAAATATTATTTCTTTTCGATTGGGTATAAAATGTTGATCTTTCTTTTATATCACTTAATGACTTAAAAATATTATTTAAAGTATTACTGAAAATTTCTGTTCTGTATTTTTTATTGTTACTAACAACATCTAATTCTTCTCCATAAATTCTTAAATATCCATTTGTTTCTGAATTGTCTGGATCTGGATTTAAATTTGAATCTAGAATTTCATAAGTATCATTCCCACATAAATTATTAATTATCCTCACATTTTGTTTTTCATGAATTTCTATGGTCTGATCTCTTGAAATACTACAATCTAAAGTAAAGTCGAAAAATGTTACACCGGTTGTTTCGTTTTGATCACTAAGTAGAATTTTACCATCATAATATCCTTCTCCTTTTGTTATTAAATTAAATCCTGAAGTTACATTGTTATCATCGCTTACATATATTGAATTTCTATTATTATGAGTTGTGCCAGCAATCAAACCAGAATTAATAATTGTAGCATTATTGAATGAACCATGACCTTTACCAAGTCTAATTCCATGTCTTAAACTTGTAATAGTTCCAGTGTTTGTTATTGTTGCATCTGTTCCATTGGTAAGGTAAATGGCAGGAGAAGTATTCAAATTTGCAGAAATAGTACCACTGTTTGTAATGGTTATATCGTCAGTTGTTAGACCTTGTATAGCAGTATTTCCACCATGAATAGTTCCACTATTAACAATCTCAGTGTTATCTGTTTTCTGAACTAAAACAGCAATACCACTGCTATCATTTTCATTTTGAGCTGTATTTATTGTACCTGAATTAGTAATTTTATTTGTTCCAGGGGCGCTTTTCATATTTATGGTATTACCCGTTGCACTTATCAAACCATGGTTGATTACGGTTGTATTTGATGCACCAACACCATTATTTGCGCGGACTGCTTGACTTCCACTAAATACTATTGAACCAGTTGACTCAACAGTCAAGGTTTCACTTGCTCCACAAGTTTGCTCATCAGTTATTGCGGTAGTTATTGTTGTATTACAAGTAGCATGACCTAAAGATCCGAGTGAAAAAAGAAAGAATATAATGAATAAAATCTGTTTCATAAAATGTCTATAGAGGTTTTTTACTTTCATATATTTTTAAATTAATTCAAATTAATTTCCTCACTGCAGACATGATTGGGCATATCACATTGTGTACCAGAACATGGAGTTTTGACACATGTCATTACTTTAATTTTATTTTGTGGAGATCTCATTCTAATATGACCAACATCATCGTCTCTAATAATATCACCTCCGTGTGTTAAAGCTATTTTTGATGGGAAATATGGATTTTTAAAATCTTTTAGTGCTTCAATTGCTGCATCTGCTACTACATCTTTCCAGGTATTTAAATTTTGTTTACTACAATCTAATTCATCGTTCATTGCTTTTTCGTTACCCATTGAACATTTCATTGTTTCTGAAATTATATATTTTACTACAGCTTTATGATTTGAAATGGCAGCTTGCTTTTTAGCACCACTTGTATAACCACTATAAGCAACAACACCAACTGCAGCAAGGATACCAATGATTGCTACAACTACTAGGAGTTCTATTAGAGTAAAACCTTTTTTGTTCATAATGGTAGATAATATCTAAATAATTTTTAAATTAAAGATTTAAATATCAATGAATATCTTATTTCATTATTTGAATATTTTACAATTTCAAAAATTTCAAATAGATTTTTATATTTATTTTGTTCTCTTACTGATAGCTTGTTTAATATTTGTTGATGAGTATCTGAATAGAGTAAATTATATTTTTTTCTTAACCTCCAAATCACAAAATTAATTACTAATTTAATAAATTTTTTTTTATTAAATAAAAATAAAAATCTTACAAATAAAATTGATAAAATAGGAATAAATATCCAATAAAATGTTTTGGAGAATGTAAAATTTGTTAAATCTTTTATAAAAGATTTTCTTTGTGCATTGTCATACGATAAAAGATGTTGTGTCCAAACAAAATCAGTATAATTTAAATAATAACCAACATATTTAAAAATTTTCAAACGTATAGGACTATCTGATGTATTTTTTTTATAATTAAATAAATCGTTTAATGTATTTCTAACATTTTCTTGAGGAATATACTTTGTAGGATCCACCCTAACCCATCCCTCTTCTTCAAACCATACTTCTGCCCAGGCATGAGTATCTTTTTGTCTAAACACATAAAAATCACCTATATCATTTAAATCTCCGCCTAAGTAACCAGAAACAATTCTACTAGGTATCCCCCCTAATCTTGCAAGTAAAACAAAAGTACCTGCAAAGTATTCGCAATAACCCTCTTTGCTTTTAAAGAAAAAGTCAGCGTAGTTATTCCCAGATAAATTTTTAGGACTTAAATTGTAAAAGTAACTACCATTTGCAAAAGTTTTAATAATGGTATTTAAATATTCTTTGTCTGTTTTATTTTTTTTATTTTTAGTTGACCAATCTACCAAATCTTTAGAGATAGTATTTGGTAATAGCGTATAGTAATCTATTAATCGATCATATATTTCTTGATTATTGTTATACCTAAAGAACTCTATTTTTTTCTTTCTATCAATTAAATTTTTAATTGTGTAAGTTTGGTTAAATAAATTTTCCTCGATCTTGCTATCAATTGTTTTAAGTTTAGAATTATCTAATGAAGGTATCCACTTACCTTTATGAGGTTCTAGGATTATTTCATAAGTTTCCCTTAGGTTTTGCCCTTTGTAAACTTTGGTATGATTTTTAAAAGTATTATACATATATATATTTGAAGTAGGTCTCCAGGATCTGTTCTTTTCCATGTAATCAAATACTTTCACTCGAAAATAAAGTTGATCTTTTTTATAATTTTTATTTATTAATGTGAAAACTGGCTCCTCAGAATTTGAAAATTCTCTGAACGAACCAAGATTAATATTGTCAGGTATACCTAACGAACTTGCAGAAGGATCAAAAATTCTAAAATTTATGTCTGCACGTGGAAAAACTAAATAAAAAATAATAATTATTGGAAAAATGCTAAAGCCAAAAGCTAAATATTTAAAAATATTTTTTAGGTTAAAATCCATAAGCTCTTTTTGTTGAATCAAATACATATAAACAACTGATGAAATAATAATTGTTAAAGAGGTAATTGAACTAAGTAGATCCTGACCTTTAATTAAACTTGCTACTGCAATAATCATAGAAATCATTGAAAAAGATAATTGATTATTTTTTGTTAATAACTCTGAATATTTTGCAATAATTAAGATAGCTAAACAGTTTAAGAAAAATTCTTCTGAAAAAACAAATTGATCAAATCTTAGCTGAATGTAAATAGCAATTAGAGCATAACCACCTATTAATAAATTTTTAAATTTAAAATTAAATTTTAATAAAAAATAACTTATGAAGACTAAAGTTATCCAAAAAATTTTGTTTAAAAATGTTATTTCAGTGCCAATTGAAACTAAACATAAAATCAATATTAAAATTGGAAGATTTTTTATATTTAAAATTTTAAGACTTAACATTAGCAAAATATTTTAAAATTTCATTTAGAGAACTTTGATTTGATCTAAGATGAAAGCTATTTTCATTATGCTTTAAAATTAGATGTATTTTTTTTTGAAAAAAATATTTAATTATATAAATGGAATAACTTAATAGTAGCTCAAAAGGTATATTTGGATATCTATTTAGGTCTAATATAAAATTTTGATGCTTTTTAGGTTCTTTGAATTTTTTTACATTTTTTTTTTCATTAATTGTTGATTTTTTCCAAGCTATCTTTGATAAACTATCTCCTCTCCTGAATTCCTCAATTCCATCAAAGTCATCATTCGCACTATTGGTGTTTGAAATATTAAATTCATACAATAAATTTTCAGGGGGTCTTATTGCCTTTGGGTATACATAAATTAAACTTTTTAGATGAAAATAAATTTTAGTTCTTATTATACCAAAAGGATAAATAGATTTGATACAGAGTCTTTTGAATGGAAATACACCACGATCTTTAAATTTCATTGGATAAGAAAAATTATTATATTTGTTAGTAAAATTAAAATTTCCAATTGTTTTGTTATCGTAATCGATATCAATATTTAACTTTTTGTCATTTGATGAATTAATAATAATTATGTCTATATTTTCATGTTTTTCAGACTGAATGAAATATTCTGCATTCTCGTTAATATAAAGATTATTCAGATTTTGATGAGAAATAAAAATAGAAATAAAAAAAATAAAAAATATTATTATCGATAATAAAAGCCCAAAATTATTTTCATAAAAAACAGCAATTAAAAAATTAAAAAAAATAAATAAAGCTAGTCCTAAACCATTGAAATTTGGATAAATATATATTTTGGTTTTATTTTTATTCTTTAGGTTTTGAGTTAATTTACTGTTAAAAAAATCTACAAAAGCTTTTGCTATCATTTCTTAATGGCAATTTTTTCTAATATTTCTTTTTTAATAAAATCAAATTTTTCATCTTGATTTAAAAACTTTATTCGATGTCTTAAGATAAAAGGTAGTATTTCTTTAATATCTTGGTGTGTAACATATTCTTTATCATTGATCATTGCCCACCCTTTAGCAAGATCAATTATTTGTTTCAAACACCTCGCAGAAATATATATTTCTTGCTCTAGAGATTTAATTGTTTGTTCTATTTCGATTATATATTGATAAATTTCATCATTAATATTTATCTTCAATCTTTTGTTTTTTATATTATCCCAATTTAAAGGATTAGAATTATTTTCATTGAAATTAATATTATTTTTCAACATTTTAATCTTTTCATTATCCTGGAGGTCTGACAAAGAAAATGAAATCATAAATCTGTCTAATTGTGAGTCTGGTAAACTGCTTGTACCAGATGCATCCATTGGATTTTGTGTTGCTATTACAAAAAAAGGTTCGGGTAATTTGTATGTAGTTCCATCAATCGAAACATTTTTTTCTTCCATTGCCTCTAAAAATGCACTTTGAGATTTTGGACTACCTCTATTTAATTCATCAGCTAAAACAATATTAGTAAAAATGGGTCCTTTTTGAAAAGAAAGTTTATCCTTAGAAAAAATATTAAAACCTAAAATATCACTGGGCAATAAATCAGAAGTAAATTGAATACGTTTAAAATTAAATCCTAAATTATTTGTTATAGATTTTGCAAAAGTTGTTTTCCCTGAGCCTGGGAAATCTTCTATTAAAATACTTCCTTCGGAAATTATTGCAGCTAAAGTTAATTTTATTTTTTGATTATTTCCTACAATTACTTTAGATATATCTTGAATTATTTCATTAAACATATTTTAATTATAATGGTTTTCTTAAAAAAAATTAAAAGATCTTTTTACTCAATTTTAATATTTGTTTATTCTAATGCTTTACCTATTACTACTGTTGAGCCTTCTAATCTTTCAATAGATTGAACATAAGCAGCTTCTCCTGCAGGAGCTGCAGCTGCATCATGGGCTCCTTCAAAGACAAAAGTTCCTAGACCCGTTAATCCGGATCCATCAACAGTGGTAAATTTACCGTATTGAAATACCTCTTTTGCAGCATCTGAATTGCTAGTGTCATGGTTGTACTTGTCCATTAATTGTTCTGTAGTTCCAGAATTTAATGTCAAAGCACTACTCTGCAAAGTGTTAGCAACTCTGACTAAAGATGTACAAGAGTCAGCTGGGCATTCACCCCCACCACTATCAATTAATTCATCTAAACTTGTTGTTCCATTTGGAACTAGTGCTTTAGGTACAGAGGCAACAACTGGTATTGTTGTTAAAGTAACTGTAGGTGTTGTAAAACTATAATCAACTGTAGATGCTCCTTTTAATGTTAATTTAGAAAATACATCTGCACTTATTTCTTTTTTATTAAAGTTTACATAAACTTTAGCACGACCCTGTTGCGTTGCTCCATCCTCAAAAACATTTTTGTCAGAGCTGTACGATAGTCCATTTGATCCAGTTGTAACTTTTGTCAGATCAAACCAACCTGAGTCGTATAAAATTGTGTCTTGATCTAAAGTCCTTACATAATTCTCATTATCAGTTACTATTATATTTTCTTGTAACTGGTTCATAGCAACTAATATATCTTTAGACTCAGTGTCTGTTGATAAGCTCGATAAAATTTCTGAAGCGCTCTCGTCTGCTTTTAAATCAAACTTTTTTGCAGTAATAATAATATTATTTTTTAAATCTGATGAATTTATCAAATTTACCGTTAAATTTTTAGAAGTATTAATTACATTACTAGAATTTAAAACTGAATGACTCATTGAACTTGACATTTGATTTAATACATCTGGGTTTGCTGGTGATGCTAAAGATACAACATTTTGGATCATTGCTTGAAAACCAGGGCTATTTATATTTGTAGTGTTTATTCCATCTGTTAATTTAATATTTCCAGGAACCATACCAAGAGTATTTTCTGGGCCTGGTCCTAATAATAAAACTGTACTTTCTTTCTTATCATTTAGTGATACCAGAAACTCTGTCCCTCTTACGCCTAAAGAACCATTTGGTATTTTAATTTCTAAATTTTCAGGATTTTTTTCACTTATTTTTCCTGAAATTGTCTTTACGATCCCAGATTTAATATTTGTTACAAAATTTCCATTATTTGTTTTTGGATCATAGATGAAATCATCTATAGTTAGTTCGGTGTCTTCCCCTACTGTCATTACAGTTTCATCTAAAAATAATATTTGTGCATTCGATTTAGGCTTTACTACAATAGTATCACCATAAAATATTTTAGATCCACTTAATAGTTTTTCATTATTTTGATTTCTTATTTCACCTACGGCTACACCTATTACACCAATAAATTCAGCACCAAAGGATTTAAAAATTAAAAGAAAATAAATAAATAAAATATAAAAAAATTTCTTAATCATTAAAATTTATCCTCTTAGATATTCCAATTGTTCCAAATGATCTTTTAATTTCATAGCTCGATATTGTTGAATTTACATTAGATTCTCTCAAGCTTATAGTATAATAAATATTATTATCTTTATTTATCTTTTTTAAAAAAGGTAAAAGTTGATTTATATCACCCTTTAAAATGAAATTAGCAACTAAACTAGTATCTTTTCTATCTTTTAATGATGATACCGTAATTTTTCTTGTATCATATACGTTTGTTAAATGAGTTGCGGATGCTGTAAATGTTCCAAATGGAAAAATTCTAGAAATTGATAAATTTGCACCACTAGACTCATAACTATCAAAACGTTGAGCATGTTGAATATCACTATAAATTACTTTTGAGCTAATTTGTATTTTATCTGTTAAGTTATAATTTAATCTTATATTAGCACTATTAACTTCATTGTTATTTAAATCACCTGCATCCACAAATATTCGAGTTCCCTGAGAATCTATTGGACTAGGTTCTGAATGGTATCTACTATCTGAGTAACTTAAAGCATAATTCAAATTAAATTTATCATTAAATAAATATGTATTGCTCATGCCAAATCCCTTAGCTTGATAATCCTCTTGCATTCTATAATTTAATTTATTGTAATAAATATACGGTGAAAAATAATGATTTTTCTTTGCTTTAAAGTAACTAAAAGAGACATTGTGAACATCACTTTCTCCTTTGAGCTTTTTGTTAAAAGTGTTTACATTTAAACCTAAGTTCATAAATATAGATGAGCTTTCATTTAAAATTCTTCCTACAGTTAAAGCAGTGCCTCTAACGAAAGTTTTATCATATTCTAAAGTAAGTCTACTATCATTAGCTGGAAAAGGTACTTCAGAGTCGGTGGTACCATTACTTTTAGCAAGTTGTCCTGACTTTGTTCTTCCACTAATATTATCTTCTTCAGTTTGAGAATAATTAATATCTAAATAAGCAATCCACTTACTTTGTTTATCATTTTGAAATTGATCACCAGTTAGAAGTTCAGCTATTAATTTTTTAGTTTCTTCATTCGTATTAGGATCTTCAAGCATTGTTTTGACCATAAAATCAACTTTCACTTTTGAGTCCATCTTAAGTAAAATTGACAATAAATATAACTTGATATCAGAATTTTTTGGATAAAGTTTGCTCAGTCTTTCTAGGGTAGCAATAGTTGATTTAATATTACCGACTTTTTCTTGTTGTTTAGCATAATTTAAATTTAACTCTAAATCTGTTGGGTTATCTAAAATTTCTCGATACGAAATTTCGGCTAGAGCAGAACTAGATATTAAAAAGAAAATAATTATTAAATTTTTAAATAAATTTTTTGTCATAAACAACTTTTAAAATTATAAGTTAGTTTCTAGGGTTATAAAAGTTTAAAACCTAATTCAGATCATTAACATTTATTCCAAGAGCTGTAATGTCATCTCTTAAGGTAAAGCCTTTATCTGTTAATATTTTTGTCGCATGATTAATAATTATCTCAGGCGAGGTTGTATTTAATTTCTTAATTTCATTTTCAAGACCAACAACCTCAAGTTCTTTACCTTCATCGACATATCCTTCTGTGACACCATCTGTATATATCAAAATAGTTTTATCAGATATATCCATAATTGTTGTTTTAAAAAAACTCTCATCTTTGACAGGCATTAGTCCCATTGGAGGCAAAGTTGATTTTATATACTCAAAATTAAATTTTTGATCTAATACCATCATTGGTTCATGACCCATATTAATAAATTCCATTTCTTTTTTTTCTAAATTTATTCTTCCCAAAATAACAGTAATAAACATTGCTTGATAAGAGGAATCTTTAACTTGATTATTCATGTATAAAGCAGTTTTTGCGACAGAGGAATTCATTTTTACAAGTGATCTAAATACTGCAGCGGCATTTGCCATTAATATTCCAGCCTTAATTCCCTTGCCTGTTACATCTCCCAATATAAAATAAATTTCATTATCATTTACTTGATAGTAATCATAATAATCCCCAGATACATCTTTAGCTGGTGTATTTTTTGCAAATATATATTTTTCAATTTTTTTATTACTTGGGAATAATTTCTTTTGAACCTCACCAGCTATTTCTCGTTCTTTTTTTAAAATTGATTGTTTTTTTTCGTTTTCAATAGCAATTGAATTTTCCTCTAAGTATCTAAAGTACAATGAAATCATAAACACTACTATTCCTGCAATACTTGAAAATAATGAGTCAATATAAAAATTGAACTGGTAAATAATAATACTTGATAAATTAATAATAATAATAGCGCCAATAAAAAAAATAATACTAAATTTTGGTTTAATTTTCATTGGAATAAAAATCAGAAATATTATTAGAAGTAAGAAGATTATATTTTCAGTAGATTGGGTATAAATGTTTTTTGAAATACTTTGATTGTTTAAAATGTTATCAATAATATGAGCATGAATTTCAACCCCAGGAACTGTTTTACCATTAGAAATTTTAACAATATCAAATAATGCCTGAGCAGATGATCCAATTAAAATTATTTTATTTTCAACTCTTTTGCGATCAAAGTCATTGTTAATTACATCAAAAGCAGAGACATAATTATCTTTAGAAAATGTATTATACTTTACATTAATTGCTGCATTTTGGTCGCTGGGAATTATATTTTTTTTAGTCTTAATTAACTCAATTCCGTTTTTATCACTTTTTACTAATAGATTTTTTTGACCAGTTGCAATTCTCACTGTTTCAAGGGCTAATGAAGGCCATAATTTGTCATCTATATTATAAAGCACCGGTACACTACGAATTACACCATCTACACTTGGAATTAACGAAATTGAACCAATACCACTTGCAGCACTACTAATTTCCTCAAGTGAAATTATTTTATTTTTAAATTTATAAATAAAATTTTTAGGATTTTCTCCTTTGGCAATTATTTTAAATTTAGGTTTAGAATTATTTTTTACAAAATTATCCTTGGGTTCTCCTAAGATAGGCAAAATTACTTTTGAATTTTTTATGCTATTTATAAAAATTTTATTTGTATCTATTACATCTATATTTATTAATTGATCACTTTCTAATTGTAATTTTAACAATAAATCTTTTGGATTTTGCTTGTCCTCTTCACTAAATACTATATCAAAGGCTATGGCTTTAGGATCATGCAGATTTAAATTTTTTAAAATCTTTGAATATATATCTCTTCTCCAAGGAAATTGACCAATCTTAGATATACTTTTTTCATCAATATCTACAATTGTTACACCTTTTACCTCACCCCTATTAAATACTTTTTGATAAAAATCATAATTAATGAATGAAATTTTTTGAATAATAGGAGGATTAATATATTTGATTATTGTCAGAAATAAAAAAAACACTACATAAGTAAATATATTTCTTATCAATCATCAAAATAAAAAATTTTTATATTGTTCTTCAAAAATTACATACAAAATACACCCTAAAATAATAAATGGACCAAATGGGATTTGAGAAGACATATTTTTACTTTTTTTTATTAAACTAGGTATTACTGAACATAAAGCGACGACTGATGAAATAAAAATTACAAAGGGTATAGCTATCCAACCAAACCAAAAACCAATTACTGCAAAAAGTTTTGCATCTCCCAATCCCATTCCCTCTTTTTTTTTAACTTGTTTGTAAAAAAAAATTATTGACCAAATTATTCCATATCCTAATAAACCTCCAATTAAGGAATTAATATAATTTGGAAAAAGAGAATTTAAATTTGGGTCAAAGGATTTTATAAATCCTAATACCATCATAGAAAAAGTAATTTCATTTGGAATTATAAAATGTTTTAGATCAATAAAAAATATAATAATAAATGATAAACTTAATATTATTAATAAAAGAGTTGTCAAAGTTATTCCATACAAAAAATAAATAAAAGTAAAAAATAATATACTTAAAAATTCAACAAAAACGTATTGAGCAGATATTTTTTTTTTGCATTTTCTACATTTTCCATTTAATAAAAAATATGAAAGTATTGGTATGTTATCTTTCCAGGTAATTTGATTTTTACATTTAGGACAATACGATCTGCCAGAAACCACTCCTTTATCTAAAGGCAAACGATAAATACAAACATTTGCAAAACTTCCCCAAAGGCCACCTAAAATTATTACAAATAAAAAATCCACTAATGAAATAATTATATTTTAAAATTTGATGTAACTTGAATAAGACCATCAATTAAAAACTGTACCATTAATACAGCATCGTGAAGATGAATATAAAGATTTGGACTATGAATTATAATCTCCATAGTTGTAAAATTACCTAAAATCAGCTTAAAATGCTAGATATAAATGTTCTTATTTAAACCTAAAAAACCAGAAGAAGAAAAAAAACCAGAGGTATCTCAAGCCAACATAGATCTTGAAATCATTACAAATATGAATCAAGAGTTTGCTTTATCTCTTGAGCTTAAAGAAACATTAAACACAGCACTTAAAGTAATTATTGGTAGATTAAATGCTCAAGCTGCAAATATATTCCTGATTAATGATCAAAAGAAAAAATTTGAATGTATTGCTTCTATTAATCAAGACTATCTTGATGAATATGAGCTGGATTTATCTGATGGAGTGATGGCAAAAGCTGTAGAGCAAAAAAAATGTATAAGAGTTGGAAATGTTAGAAAAGACGTTAGAGAAATTGCAGAATTCTATTTTGATTTAGATAATAAGACAAATTTTACAACTTATTCAGTTTTATGTTCGCCACTCATAGCCGCTAATGAATGTATTGGTGTTATTCACTGTTTGAATAAAAAAACTGATGACAAATTATTTATTGAAGAGGATAGAAAATTACTTGAAACTTTATCTGCACCTGCTGCTCTTGCAATAAGAAATGCTAAAATGGCAAAAGAAATGATCGAGAAGAATAAAATTCAAAAAGAAGTAGAAATTGTTGGAGAAATTCAAAAGTCTCTTTTATCACAAAATAAAAAAGAAGATTTTCCAATTGCAGGTATCAACATACCTGCAAAAGTGGTTTCAGGAGATTTTTATAATTTTTCAGATTTAGGAGATGGAAAATATGGTTTTGGTGTTGCAGATGTATCTGGTAAAGGAATTAAGTCATCATTATTAATGTCTAAGGCATCAAGTCTTTATCGTTGCTTAAGTAAGACAAATTTTTCTGCTGCTGATTTATTGATACAGCTCAATAATGAAATTTGTGAAACAATATCAAGAGGGATGTTTGTAACTATGTTAGTGGGTATTTATGATAGCACTAAAAAAGAACTTTTGCTCTCAAGTGCAGGTCATGAGCCTCCTATTATCTTTTCAAAAGATGGTGTATTTACAAATTATAACGAAGCAGGTCCTCCTCTAGGAATTATGCCTAATACAAAATATCAAGAACACACAATTTCATTTGTAAACAGCTCTATGTATATTTTTACTGATGGTATAACTGAAATTAAAAACCCAAATGGAGAAATGCTAGGTTCAGAAGGTTTTCAAAATTATATCAAACAATATCAATCAACTCCTAATAATGAAAGATTGAAAATCATGATTGATGATATTTTAAATAAAGGTCATATTCAAAAAGATGATTTAACAATAGTTGTAATAGATTCTAAATAATTTAATTATATGATAAGATAAAAATTTATGTTGATTAATGAGAATATAAAATCAATTACCTGTACTGACTTTAGAATTTTTTTAAAAAAATTAGTCAAAGATAAAATAGAAAAAGAATGGACAGAAGACTTCGTCGATCAAATAAATTTTGTGAATATTCCAAGAATGACTATTAAGAGAAGATATGAAAATAAAGGAATAGATCTTCTAAAGTTAATCAAAGATATTAGTTACTACAAACACGTAAAAGATAACGTTAATTCTAGAGGAAGTTTAGAATTCGATAAAAAAAAGTAATTTGTTCTCAAGAAATAATTAAAAGATTGACAAATAAAAAAATTTGTTCAAATTGGGTTTTTTTAAACATGAAAATTTTACCTAGTATATCTGCACACATTGATGAAAAGATAATAAATAAAATAATTCAAGATAACTTTACCTTACTAGCACCCTATTATTTTACTTTAACAAGTAATTGGTTTGTTAGAGCCTATGATCATTACAAAGACATAGATAAATTCGTAATCATTATATATTTAATACATCAAGACCTTATATATTTCAGGCAAAATGGTTTAAAAATTAACTATGAAACTTTTTACGGAAATAAATCTATAGAAATTAATAAAATTAATATTTCGGACATCTCAAAAGACCTGGGAATTCCAAAAGAAAGTATTAGACGAAAAGTTTTAGAATTAGAAAAGCAAAAAGTAATTAAAAAAACAGGTAAAAAAATATTTGTTGTTAGAGATACTCTCTACAAAGCCAAAGCAGTCGAAACTCTTACCGAAGTTGCAACTATATTGCATGAATTTAATAAAATTTTAAAAAAAGAAAAACTAGCAACTGAAGTTTATTCCGTTAAAGAAACAGTATTATCAATAAAGGAAAATTTTTCCTACTGCTTGTATCAATTTAATAAATTTTGGTTCACTTATTTGAATAGATGGAGAAAAGAGTTAAAAGATTTAGAAACTTTAGGTATTGGTATGGTTGTAGTAATAAATGCAGTTAAAAATAAAAATTTTTTACAGAAAAAAAATATGCGTGCATATCTTAAGGAACTGATGGGCTCCGATAATAGAGGTGTAAATGCGATGTCAATTTCTGAGATAACTGGTATTCCAAGACCTACTGTTGTTAGAAAACTTAAATATTTAATTGATAAAAAATATCTTCATATTAATGAAAAAAAATTAATTACTTTCAATGCTAAAGATAGTGCTTTTATAACAACTAAGGGGATGGTGAATAAAAATATGATAAGCTTAAGTCACTTTATCTACAAAGTTTTTAATCAGATAAGAATAATAAATTCTTAATTAGACTTTCTTAAAATAGCAATAAAGATAAATCCTGTAATATACATAATTAGTGCATAAGCAGCTGTTGGTATTGCGTATAATATATCAGTGCCAAATATTTGTGTAGAAACGAATATAGCTAGAGTACCATTTTGTAATCCACATTCTAAGGCAATACACCTCATTTGTTTAACTCCAGAGGTAAAAGCTTTTGCAATGTAGTAGGCAATAACCATCATCGATACATTTAATATTAAAGTAATTAAACCAGCTTGCATTATAAAACTAATTATATTTTCTTTTTCCTCGTAAAATGCCGCGAAGAAGAAAATTGCAAATAACACAATGTTAAGTTTGTTGAACATTCCAACTTTAGAGGCTATGAAATTCTCAGCAAATTTTCTAATAATCATTCCTAAAATTACAGGAACCGTTACAACTAAAAACATTTTTAGTGCTATTCCTGTCATAGAAATATTTTGAGAAATTTCTGTAATTCCAAACAAATCTGCAGATGTAAAAATTATCAACGGAACTGTAATTATACTTAATAAACTAATTACAGCTGTTAAAGATATCGATAACGCAACATCTCCATCAGCAAATTTCGTCATAATATTAGATGTGACTCCACCTGGAGCTGCCGCTATTATCATAACCCCTATTGCTATTTCTGGCGGTGCTTTAAAAATTAAAATTAATATGTATGCTACAATTGGAAGGATTATTAATTGAGAAATAAAACCTACAATAAAATCTTTTGGTGTTTTTAATACTCTTCCAAAATCCTCTAGTTTTAATCCTAGGCCTAAGCCTAACATTATCAAAGCCAAAATTATTGGCGCTATTTTTGTTACAATCTCCAAAGTGTTGCCCTCTGAATCTCTAGATTATAACTTTTTACATAATTTGTTTAGACGATTTTTTTCTATATACATGTTGAGTTTTTTGACTTATTTAAAGAAAATGCTTTCAAACAAAGAAATTGTCTGTCCAAACAACTTATTAGATTTAGCTCATAAAAAAAAAGGAGTTAAAGTTGCAGTTGTAAATGCTGGTAAACCTTTACCCATGTTATCAGTTCAAGATGCGGTTAATGAAAATTTAATTGAGCCAATATTTATAGGTCATGAAGTAGAAATTCAAAAATGTGCTGAAGATATTAAATGGGATATTTCTAAATATGAGCTTATCCATGAACCTGTAGAAAATGATACTGCTAAAATTGCAGCTAAATTAGCAAGTGAAGGTAAGGTGCAAATAATAGTGAAAGGTCATATTCATACTGATGTACTTATGAAAGAGGTGCTTAAACGTGAATATAATTTGTTGGGAAAAACAAGGTTAAGTCACATATGGCATATGACTATTGATAAAGATGATAAACCACTAATAATCACTGATGGAGCATTAAATGTTTTACCAAATGTTAAAACAAAAATGCACATTCTTAAAAATGTAATTAATTTTTCAAATAGAATAGGAATAGAAAGACCAAAAGTATCTATATTATCTGCAACTGAAGAGGTTTTAGAAAGTGTACCTAGCTCTATTGAGGCTGCAGAAATAACAAAATTAGCCAAAGAAGAAAGTTTAAATGCCGATGTTTTTGGTCCTTTGGCTTTTGATAATAGTATTTCAAAAAAATCAGCAGCTATAAAAGGAATTAAAAATTTAGTTGCAGGTGAGGCAGATGTTTTATTGGTACCAAGTGTTGAGACTGGTAATGCTTTGGTTAAAATGCTTATATATTTTAGTGGAGCATGTGCCGCAGGAGTTGTTGTCGGAGGAAAAGTACCCGTGGTAATTACTAGTAGATCTGACGAGGCTCAGGCACGATTGGCCTCTATTGCTGCAGCAGTAGTCGCTTTGGACTAAATGATTCATTGAATTTCAAAAAAAATTCATTTAAATAAACTGAAATTTTAAAGGAGAGAAATGGCAATAACATATCTTAAAAGATCACCTAAAACCTCATCTACAGATGATACTAAAACAAGAGAAATAGTTGAAAATATTTTAAAAGACATTGAGAAAACTAAAGAAGAAGGATGTAAAGAGCTTTCTAAAAAATTTGATAAATATGAAGGTGATGTAATTGTTTCTAAAGAAAAAATAGAGGAAATTAAAAAAAATTTAGATCAAAAAACAAAAGATGATATTCAATTTTCCCATGAAAGAGTAAGAAAATTTGCAGAAGCACAATTAAAAAATTATGGACAAGATTTTGAGGTTGAGTTATCTGATGGTTTGTTCGCAGGTCAAAAACTAATTCCAGTAAATACAGCAGGTTGTTATGTGCCTGCAGGAAGGTATGCCCATATAGCTTCAGCCGTTATGAGTGTGACAACAGCAAAAGTTGCAGGGGTTAAAAATATAATAGTCTGCAGTTCTCCTAAACCTGGTGTTGGTGTACATCCATCAATTGTTTATACAGCTGATTTATGTGGTGCAGATGTAATTATGAATTTAGGTGGTGTTCAAGCTATTGCAGCAATGACTAACGGATTATTTGGAAATGCACCAGCTGATATTTTAGTCGGTCCTGGAAATCAATTTGTTGCAGAAGCAAAAAGACTTTTATTTGGAAAAGTTGGTATTGATTTATTTGCTGGACCTACAGAAATTGCAGTAATTGCAGATGAAACAGCTGATCCTGAAATGGTTGCCTACGATTTAGTTGGACAAGCTGAGCATGGTTACAATTCTCCAGCATGGTTATTTACAAAAAGCAAAAAAATTGCTGATTATGTATTGCAAAGGGTTCCAGAATTAATTGAGGATCTACCAGACTTGCCTAGAGAAAATTCTGGGGCAGCATGGAGAGATTATGGTGAGGTAATATTATGTGATACTGATGAAGAAATCGCAAAAGTAAGTGACGATTATGCACCGGAGCATTTAGAAGTGCAGACAAAAAATTTACAGTGGTATCATGATAGACTTAAAAATTATGGTTCTTTATTTATCGGAGAAGAAACAACTGTAGCTTACGGGGATAAATGTTCAGGTACAAATCATATTTTGCCAACTAAAGGTGCTGGAAAATATACGGGTGGTTTATTTGTAGGAAAATTTATCAAAACACTTAGCTTCCAAAGAATGAGTAAAGAAGCAACTAAAGAAGTGGGAGCAGCTTGTGCTAGAATTTCTAGATACGAGGGCATGGAAGCGCACGCTCGAACAGGTGATGTTAGATTAAGAAAGTACGGTTTTTCAAACTAATTTTTATTAAGTTTTAAGTCTAAGTATAGAGCTGCTGACCAAGAAAAATTTTTTGCCCCCATTGGTTGACCGCTCTTACAGCTAAAATATTCAAAAAATCCTTTTTTTTCAAGTATTTGGATAGTTTTGTTTTTTATTTTGTCAGAAAATAACCTATCTTTATTTTTTAATCCTTTATAAATAAACCAATTGCAATTAATCCAAACAGGGCCACGCCAATATCTTTTCTCCTCAAAACTTTTGTGATTTGATTTGATTGACGAAAAAAAATATTTTTCTTTTAAGTTATGTTTTTTAAGATTTTGAATTAGTCTTTTATTAATTTTATCATTATTTAAATCAGCAAATAATAAAAAATAATTGGTTATTGATGGAATATAGATCTTTTTATTATTTTTTATATCTTTTGAAAAAAAAGTTTTTCTTTTTTTATCATATAATTTAAGAAAATTTTTTTCTGTCACTTTGATGTAATTATCAATTTTTTTTTTGTTTAATCCAAATGTATCCAATAATTCAACAAGATCTTTGTTTGCTTTTAAAAAAATTGAATTAAAACCAACATCTACAACATTAAAGAATGAGGATTTATAAACCTTTTTTGGATTATATTTCAATTTTCTTAAATTGTTTTTGATTGTTACATACCTATCATAATCAATATCTAGTGGTCTAAAATCTGGATTTACAACTTTATTATCAGCTCTTTTATATTTTATATTTTTTTCAATTTTTACTTTATTCATAGGATCATCCCATAAAGGAGAATTGTCGTAGCCACTCTCCCAAGGATGCAAAATCGATACTAAACCAGTTTTTTTTGGATCTCTAAATTGTATGAACCATTCGTGAAATTTTTTAATTTTTTTAATTATTTTTTTTATGTTCAGAAGTTGAGTTTTGTTAATTTTATTTTTACCTAGAATTTCTTTTAAAATTGTTGCCAATATTGGTGGTTGAGTTATTCCAGATGAGTGAATTTTGTTACCACAATTCCAAGCGGTGTAATTTGGATAATAATTTGTTTTTGTGTTATGAAATAAAATATGTGGAACCATTCCATCCTTCCATTGTCCATCTAGCAATGTGTTTAATTCTCTTAATGCAAAGTTTAAATTAAAATACGAATAGCCCAAAGCTATAAAGCCAGAGTCCCAATTCCACTGAGCAGGATAAAGTTTGTTGTTGGTTGGTAAAGTATAACCCTTTCTTCTATTACCAATTAAAGTTTTTTTTGCTCTATTGATTGAGACTTTCATTAGCCTTTTACACTCCCCGCTGTTAAACCACTAACTAAATATTTTTCAAAATAAACAAATATAAACAGTACAGGCAATGTTACTACAACTGATCCTGCCATTAAATATTGCCTTGGTGTTTCGGCATCACCACTTAGATATTGAATTGCTCTTGATAATGTAAATGAATTTGGATTATCCAAAAACATTAATGAAAACAAAAACTCATTCCAGGCAATCATAAATACATATAATGCAACAGAAGAAATAGCTGGAATACTCAAAGGTATTATAATTTTTGTTATAATTCCAAACCAACTTAATTTGTCTAAAATTGCAGCTTCTTCTAATTCTTTTGGTATACTTTTGAAGTATCCTTGCAACATATAAATAGCTACTGGGAGTGTTGTTGCTGTATAAACAATTAATAAACCCTCTATTGAATTACGTAAACCTAATTGACTAAATATTGTATACAACGGAATAACAAGGACGATTGCGGGAAACATGTATATTATAAGTATGGATGTAGATAAAAATGTTTTTCCAAAGAAATTTAATCTTGCAACTGCATAAGCAGCAGGTATTGCAAAAAGAAGAGTGATAATAACAGTGCCGACAGAAACAATTGTACTAATCACAATATATTTTCCAAATTTATAAGATTTAAAAATTACAAAATAAGATTTAAATAAATCTTTTATATCTTGGCCAAAATTTATACTAAAATCTAAAGGATTCACTAACAATGCT
The DNA here is from genome assembly GCA_902581605.1 of uncultured Pelagibacteraceae bacterium. Classification (GTDB taxonomy): domain Bacteria; phylum Pseudomonadota; class Alphaproteobacteria; order Pelagibacterales; family Pelagibacteraceae; genus Pelagibacter. Next base: position 67,117 of record CACHPE010000007.1, read on the forward strand.
ATTTGTGTTTTAAAACTTGTTACTAACATCATGTAAAATGGAAAAAGTATTACAAATGAAAAAAATAAAATTCCAAATAAAGTTAAAAAATCAAATAAAATTACTTGAGTAGAGTGTTCTTCTTTTAAACCTATAAAAGTATATTTACTAATTTTATTGGTAAAAAAGTATAATATTAAAAATACGCCAACATTATACCAAATTGGTAATTTTTGTATTAAGTAACCATCACAAAAAACGAATATGGAAGAAAAAATTATGGATTTATAAATTGATTTAATTCTATCACCTATTCCTAAGTGAGCTAATGATATTAAAAAACCAAATATCAAAATTATTTCTATATTAAAGCTATTAATACTTAGACCTTGCAATGTTGCTAATATCTTCCAAATCGAAATTAAAAAAATTAAGAAAAAAGTAGATATCAATGAAAATAATATTGTATTTTTAATTCTCATCTACTCTCTTTCCTAAAAGTTTAAAATAAAAAAACATAAACATTAAAAGCAATACAACGATTACTATTGAAACAGCGGAGCCCATTCCGATGTCTGATATTGCAAAACCTTGTTGATAAACATTTATTGGTAAAGTTCTTGTTCCTGATGCACCTCCAGTTAATAAAAAGACATCCTCAAATTTATTAAAATTCCATATAAATCTAATCATGAATAAAATCGAAATTACTGCAGTTATTTGAGGGAGTGTAATATTAAAAAATTTTTGAAAGGGACTAGCCCCATCAACATCAGCTGCCTCATATAATTCTTTTGGAATAGCTTGAAGTCTTGCAAGTATAAATAAAAAGGCAAGAGGAAAATATCTCCAAATTTCAAACATTATAACTGTTGTAAGCGCTAACCTTAATTTAAAATCAAAACCCAAAATACTAATTTCAATATATTTTTGTCCAAGAAGGTTTATTGGAGTTTCAATAATTTGATAATTTAATAATAAACTATTTAGGGTACCACTATTAGGGTCTAGTAAAAGTTCCCAAGTATAAGCTAAAGCAACAACTGGAGCAACATAAGGAAAAAGGAGAACGCTTCTCATAAATGTTCTTCCATAAAATTTTTGATTTACCATTTGAGCTGTTAAAATACCAAATACTATTGAGCCAACAGTTCCAAAAAATGTGTAATAAAAAGTTGTTAGTAGTAAATCTATAAATTCATTTTCAAATAAAACTTTTTTAAAATTTTTGAGAGTAAAGTTGGTATTAAGCAATATATTATCAGATTTCCCATCCAATTTTGGTTTAATTGATTTAAGATTTTTTTTGTCTATGCTTGATCCATCATTTGTTGCAAATATTACTTGAAAATTTTCCCTATATTTGGCTGGCCAATTTCCAAATTCACATTTTAAGTTATACTTTTCGTAAGAACATCTTGGATCTAAATTTTCAATTTCAAAATTTTTTGGAAAATTATCTTGAAACGAAACATCTCTAATTTCTTGAATTAATGAACTATTTCTTAACTTATATAATATTTTTATTTTAGTAGGTTCATCAGAAATAGATTTTACAATTTTTTTTGCTCTTGGTTCTGGAATTCGAATATCTTTTAATTCAACTTCTTTAAAACTAATCCAAATATTAGCAAAAATTGGAAATAAAATTATTGAAAAAACTAAAAGAACTGCAGGTAAAGTTAGTATGTATGCAGTTTTTTTTTCTGTATTTGCTAGAGTGTCATTCATAAAAAAAGCGGATAATTTATATTATCCGCTTTTTTATAAAATTAAAATTATTTGAATTTAGCTAATGATTTGTTAATCATATCAACAGCTTCATCGACATCAATTTGATCATCAATATAAAGTCTAGCGATTCTGTTTATAAATTGAGAATTTATGACTTTTGACGCTCTTGATAGTTCACCTTCTTTAACACCCCATCTATTTGCAGTATCTAAACCAGCTACAATGTTATTAATTACATCTGGGTCATATAGATCTGACAGAGGAGCTTTTCTATCAACTCCAACAGGTAGTTTACTCCAAGCTTTTGTGAAAGCCTCAGGGTCACTTGAATTTCCTCTTCTTACTGGAAACTTACCTTCTGGAGCTATCGATAATGTGCTTGTGTAACCTTCATCCATTGAGTACATGATAAATTGTTTAGCTTCATCTGTATCAGCGTCAGCTGTAATACCAAAATATCTAACATCTGCCCATGCAGCACCTTTCTTATTACTAGGTCCACTAAAATTAGTTATGAAACCAGTTTTAGAAGCTAGTTCAGGTGACGTAGGATCACTGTTAATTGTTGGTGGAGCTGAGTCTCTTAAACCTGCAAGCTCATCCATAATGAATGGAGACCAAATAATCATTGGAGTTTTTCCTGCAAAGTAAAGTGCTCTAGATTGTTTCCAGTACAATTCACCTGGAGGACTTGCTTTAGCAATTACTTTGTAAAACTCTAATGCTTCTTTAAGTTTCTTACCTTGTTTTTTGATACCACCCTTTTTAACAATATTAACTCCATTTGCTAATAGAACATGTTCTAAAACCTGACTCATGAAATTTTCATCAGTTTTAGTCGCAGCAACAAAACCAAACATTCCGTTTATTTTTGATAACTTCTCAACAGCAGCTACAATGTTTGCATAGCTTGTTGGTGGTGCTAAATCTGCATTTTCAAAAAGGTCTTTTCTATAAACAACCATTTGTGTCCATCCATCAACTGGAACGGCTGCAATTTTTGAACCTTTTTTTGCCATGTTAAGTGCACCTGGCGCAAATGTATCTTTTCCAAGTTCTTTAACAACAGCGTTGTTAGCATCTACATCTAATATTCCTGCTTCAGCCCATGGCAATACATATTGTAAAGTATGATAGATCACATCTGGTAAGTCACCTGCTGCCGCTGCAGCTGTAGCTCTAGTTCCCAAATCTTTTTCTTCTACCGGGATCACATCTACTTTAATACCTGTTTTAGCTTCAAAAGCTTTTGCCATTTCCTCTTGCTTAGCCATTCGGGCAGGCTGAACTTCTGTAGTCCAAAACTTTATGTCTGCGTAAACAATATTCGAGATAAAAAACGAAATAACGCAAAACATCTTTATTATATTTTTCATTTCCCCTCCTATTAATATTTAAAACTATATTAAAATGATTCTATTTAGCAAACACAAGACTAAAACATATCAGGTATGTGCTTGATACATGTTAATTACTCAAAAAAATGGTAAAAATTTGAAATTAGTCAATTATAGGTTGTGTTATGATTTTACTCTTTTTCCATTTTCATCAAAAATAAAAATGTCATTTAGATCAAAACCTATGGAACTTCCTATTTCAACATTGCTTGGAATTTTCGCGCTTAATTGGTGTTCATCTTTTTTCATATATACAATTTTTTCATTACCAAGGTTTTCAATTAATTCTATTTCAGGATTAAAAGTAAATTTTGTATTCTGATTTGCTTTTAAATGTTCAGGCCTAATACCCACAAAATGTTTAGATTTATTTAATTTTAATTTATCAAATTGAATGTCGTTTCCTAACAATTTAATTGTATTTTCTGAAACAACATTTTCCTCGTTTACTTCTAAAATATTCATTTTGGGAGTGCCTATAAATTGTGCAACAAAAATATTTGCTGGATCATTATAAATTTCCTCAGGAGTACCAACTTGCTCAATATTTCCCTGATTTAAAATAACTATTCGGTCTGCTAAAGTCATAGCTTCTACTTGGTCATGAGTCACATAAATCATATTAGTTTTGATCTGATTGTGTAATTTAGATATTTCAACCCTCATTTCAGCTCTTAATGCTGCATCTAAGTTAGATAAAGGTTCATCAAATAAAAATATCTTTGGATTTCTTGTAATAGCTCTTCCTATAGCCACTCTTTGTCTTTGACCTCCAGATAATTGTTTTGGTTTTCTCTCTAAAAGCTCCTCAATTTTTAAAATTTTTGCAGCCTGCATTACTTTTGTATTTATTTCTTCCTTTGGTCTTTTCTCAATTTTTAGACCAAAAGACATGTTTTCATAAACATTCATATGAGGATAAAGAGCGTAAGATTGAAATACCATCGCAGTTTGACGTTTTGAAGGATGTAGTTCATTAATTTTTTGATCATTAATAAATATTTCACCTTCATCTATTTTTTCTAATCCTGCAATCATTCTTAGAAGAGTTGATTTTCCACATCCAGATGGTCCAACTAATACAAGAAACTCATCTTCTTTACCTAAAAGATTAAAATCTGTGATTATTTTATTAGATCCAAATGATTTGTGTACTCCAGTAAATTTTATGTTAGCCATTTTATTTTTTTATACTTTCTAAAACATCAACTCCAATTTGTTTTAATATGTGGATTATATCAA
>CACHPE010000008.1 GCA_902581605.1 uncultured Pelagibacteraceae bacterium
GTAAAAAATTTTAAGTTAGCAGATCCAATTCAGAATAGTGATCTTTTCTTATTAGCTGAAAAGGAAATGAGAAGAATAGAAAAATCAAATGAAGATATAAGTAAATTCAAACCTTTGATAAAATTGTACGATAGAGCTGATATAATAAACGATATCGCTTAAGATTTTTTTGTTGAGGTACCCGCTGACACTATAAATTTGGAAGCTTCTTCAAAAGACATATTTAAATATATCACATCTTCTACCGGAAACATTAATAAGAAACCACTTGTTGGGTTTGGTGTTGTTGGAACGAAAACATTAATTAAATTTTTCCTTGTCTTTTCTGCCATCTCTCCTTTATTTTCCTTTGTGGCAAATCCGACGGCCCAAACTCCTTTTCTTGGATATTCAATCAAAACAACACTCTTTTTGCCATCATCCTTTTTTGAAAAAGTTTCAGTCATTTGAACAATTGCTGAATAAACCGTTCTTAAAAAAGGAATTCTTTTAAACAAATCATCAATTAATTTTAGAATTCTTCTTCCAAAAAATGATAAGGACAGTCCACCTACGATAGTAATAAGTAAAATTGAAATTACAATCTCAACGCCAGGAATATTGAAAGGTAAATAACTATTTGGATTAATATTTTTGGGAATTAAATTTGAAGATATTCCAATTAAAATTTTAGTTAAATATAAAGTAAAACCTATCGGTATTAAAACAACAACGCCAGCAATAAAATAGTTTCTAAGAGTTAAAGATAAAGATTTTTTAGTACTTTTTTTAGCCATAAAATTAACTGTAACTAGCGTAAATAACAAACAATATTGAAATAATAAATAATACTATTAATATTTTATTGTTAAGATTCATGTTAAACTACTATTATCAAATTTTATAGTTATGAATAGAAGAAAATTCTTATCTTATATGGGTTGTGGATGTGGAAGTTTATTACTATCTTCTTGTACCACTGCACCTATAACTGAGAGAAAACAATTAAAAATTGTCTCTGAAGCAAAACTTAATGCTCAAGCAGCTGCTATTTATGAAAAAATAAAAGAAAAAGAAAAAATGAGTGATGACACAAACACTCTAAATGAAATCAAAGAAATTGGAAAAAAAATGGAAAACTCAATTTCGGAGTATTTTTATAGAGCAGGAATTGAAGACCCAACAATTAACTTCGAATGGGAATATATTCTAATTGATCGTAAAAAAGTTAGAAATGCATGGTGTATGCCGGGTGGCAAAATAGCTGTATATACTGGTATCCTTGAAGCAACAAAAAATACTGATGGTTTAGCTGCAGTTATGGGTCACGAAATTGCTCATGCTGTAGCAAAACATTCGATTGAAAGAGCAAGTAGAGCCACACTAGTAAATACTGGAACACAACTAATAGATATTTTTAGTGGAGGAAAACTTTCGCAAGTTAATAGAACAACTGGAATAAATACAGTTGGATTAATTACACAATTAGGATTATTAAATCCTTTTAATAGAAAACAAGAGAGTGAAGCTGATTATTTAGGAATGATTTTTTCATCGTTATCAGGTTATGATATTAGGGAAACTGTAAAAATTTGGGAAAGAATGAAAAAATTTAATAAAGGCAAAGAGCCACCTGAATTTATGAGTACACATCCATCATCTGATAACAGAATTAAAGACTTAAATGAAAAGATGGGTGGAGTAATTTTAGATTACCCACCAATTGAAATTAGCTAGTTCAATTGATGGTGAGCCGTGATGGACTCGAACCATCGACCCATTCCTTAAAAGGGAATTGCTCTACCAACTGAGCTAACGGCCCACAAAATTGATTCATTTTTTTTAAATGAATATTGTGTGTATACAGAAAAATTTTTATTTTTCAATTCGTTGAATTTAAAAGTTTTAATAAACTAAGGTTGTTAAATTAAGGAATTTGACATTATTATTCATACAAAATGGCACACTTGCTCTAACTACAACTTATCTATGTATTTATTATGAAAATCATCAAATGTGCCAGAATTAATATTTTTTCTAATTTGTGACATTAATTCTTGATAAAAATTAATATTATGAAGCGTCAACAGCATTGAAGCTAATATTTCATTGGTATTAAATAAATGATTTAAATAATTTTTTGAGTATTTGTTTAAGTTAAGATTTTCACAATTAGGATCAAGCGGAGTATTATCATTTTGATACTTATTATTTTTAATGTTTACCCTTCCATTCCATGTAAAAGCTAAACCTGTCCTTCCAGATCTGGTAGGTAACACACAATCAAACATATCTATCCCTCTTTTGACAGCACCTAAAATATCTGATGGTGTTCCAACACCCATTAAATAGTGAGGTCTTTCTGTAGGTAAATATTCTTTTATGTCATCTAAAACATTAAACATTTCATTTTGTGTCTCACCTACTGCTAATCCTCCAATAGCATAACCATCAAAACCAATTTTAACTAATTCTTCAAGTGATTTAAGTCTTAGATCTTTAAATAGACCTCCTTGAACAATTCCAAATAAAGCTTTATGAGGATTGTTACCAAAAGCTTTTTTAGATCTTTCAGCCCAATAAATTGAAAGATCCATTGATTTTTTAATAACATTAAAATCATTAGTTTTTTTTGGACACTCATCCATAATCATTACTATGTCTGAATTTAAACCCAACTGTATTCTGATGCTCTCCTCAGGACTTAAATAAAATTTTTTACCATCAACATGAGAATTGAATATGGCACCCTTCTCTCTATCAATCTTATTCAATTTTGAAAGAGACATTACTTGAAAACCACCAGAGTCAGTTAATATGGGTAAATTACAATTCATAAAATTATGAAGTCCACCAGCAGATACTATTCTTTCAACACCAGGTCGTATCATTAAATGATAAGTATTTGAAAGTATTATTTCGGAACCCGTTTTTTTAATATCATCTATTGTACAAGCTTTAACAGTTGCCTGGGTTCCTACAGGCATAAAAGCCGGAGTTTGTATATTTCCACGATGTGTTTCGATTAAACCACACCTTGCAAATTTATCTTTTTTTAAAACGTTAAAGGCAAATTTTTTTAATGCCATTAAAAAATTTATTGGGATTTGAAACTAATAATCTTATCTGGATCAGTTACAGCACCGTTATTGTTTTGATCACCTCTTTTTATTTTATCTACAAATTCCATACCTTCAATTACTTTTCCAAATACTGTGTATTGACGATCTAAAAAAGGAGCTGGCTGAAAGCAAATAAAAAATTGACTATTTGCACTGTTTGGATCTTGAGCTCTTGCCATTGACAAAGTTCCTCTATCATGTGGCAGACTATTAAATTCTTGCTCTAAATCAGGATAATCTGATCCACCCATTCCAGCTCTTCTAAGATCAAAATCTTTAGTTTCTGAATTTCCAAATTTTACATCACCTGTTTGAGCCATAAATCCATCTATAACTCTGTGAAAAACAACATTGTCGTATTTACCGCTATTTGCTAATTCCTTAATTCTTTTAACATGATTTGGCGCAACATCTTCAAATAATTCAATTTTAACCTCACCATCTTTTAATTTTAATATCATTATATTCTCCTCAGCTATTGATTGATTGGTAATAAAAAAAAGTAAAATAAGTATTTTAATAAAAATTTTATTCATATTTATCTTTTAAAGATTTAATTGTACTTTTTGTAGTAAATTTTTTTATATCTCCTTTTAATTTAACGATTTCTTTCACAAATCTTGATGAAATAATTTGATTTTCTACATCAGACATTAAAAAAATTGTTTCTACGTTTTGGTTTAATTTTCTGTTCATACCAGCTAACTGAAATTCATATTCAAAATCAGATACAGCTCTTAATCCTCTTAGAATAATGTTTGATTTATATTTTTTACATAAATCAGTGGTTAAAGAGCCAAAAGAAACAACTTTTATTTTTTTCCTATTTAATCTTAGGTCTTTAAATAAGGCTTTATTGACTATTTCTATTCTTTCATCAGAACTGAATAAATAATTTTTATTACTTTCATCTGAAACACCTACTACTATTTTATCAAACAATTTTAATGATTTTTTTATTACATCTATATGTCCAAAAGTTATTGGATCAAATGTACCAGGATAAATTGCAATTTTACTCATTAAATTAAATTATCATCAATTTTAATTGCTGAAACAACTTTTTCTTCTCCTGATAACTTAATTATTCTAACTCCTTGAGTATTTCTTCCTGCTGTTCTAATTTCTTTCACAGCAACTCTTATAACCCTACCTTTATTCGTAGAAATTAAAATTTCATCCCCTTCAAAAACAGGAAAGGATGAGGTAATATTTCCATTTCTTGGTGAATTTACTATTCCTATAATGCCTTTTCCACCTCTATTAGTAACTCTGTAGTCTGTATGAGAAGTCTTTTTACCATAACCATTCTCAGTTATTGATAAAACAAATTTTTCTCTTGCTTTCAATTCAGATTTTTCATCTTTAGATTTTTTTCCATTTTTATTAATTTTATGATTATCGATAACTGATAAAGATACTATTTGATCATTAGGAGCTAACTCTATACCTTTAATTCCTTTAGAAGATCTACCTTTAAAAACTCTAAGTTTCTTAGCTTCAAATCTAATACATTTTCCAAATTTTGTACTTAAAATTATATCTTGATTATCTTTACAAATTTTAACACCTACAATTTTATCATTGTTTTCCAATTTCATCGCAATTTTTCCAGATGCATTAATTGATGAAAAATCTTCTAAACTATTTTTTCGTACTTTTCCCTGCGCTGTAGCAAAAATTATTTGATAATTTTTTAAATCTGTTTCATCCTCTGGCATTGGCATAATGGAGCTTATTGCTTGATGACTCTTTAAAGGTAAAATATTAAATAAAGACTTACCTTTAGATGATGATGAACCTTCTGGAATTTTCCATGCTTTGATCTTGTAAACTAAACCTTCAGTAGAAAAGAAGAGAACTGAAGTGTGTGTATTTACAGACAATGTTTGAACAACAGAGTCTTGATCTCTAGTTGTTATCCCTGATTTTCCCTTACCACCTCTTTTTTGCTTTTTTACTCCATCTAAAGAACCTCTTTTTATATATCCTTGTAACGTAACTGTAATTATTACTGATTGTTTTTGGATGGTTTCCTCAATGTCATAATTTAAAACAGCATCTATAATTTTTGTTCTTCTTGGCGTTGAAAATTTCTCTTTAATATTTTTTAACTCTTCACTGATTACTTTTAAAAGTTCTTTTTTTGATGAAATAATCTTTTTATATTTAGTGATTAATTCAGCTAATTTTTTAATTTCAACCTCGATTTCATTTATTCCTAATGCAGTTAATTTTTGAAGTCTTAACTCTAAAATAGCCAAAACTTGTGGTTCAGATAAAGAATAAGGGTTTTTACCTGTCTTTCCCTCTACTAAAGAAATTAATTTTTGAGATTTGTTTATTTTCCATTTTGTTTTTAAAATAGATAATTTAGCATCATCAGGTGTTTTAGATGATCGAATAATTTTTATTATTTTATCTAAATTTTCAACTGAGACCGATAATCCAATTAATATATGCGCACGTTCCTCTGCTCTATGAAGATCAAATTTAGTTTTCTTAATAACTACATCTTCTCTAAAAGTTAAAAAATTAGATAAAAAATCTTTTAATGTACAAGTTTGAGGTTTTCCTTCAACAATAGCTAAAGTATTAAATCCAAAAGAACTTTCTATTTGAGTATTTTTATACAATTGTCTCTTTATAGTTTCCGGTTCTACACCGTTTCTTAAATCAATTGCTACCCTTATACCCTCTCTATTGGATTCATCTCGTATATCTCTTATTCCTTCAATCTTTTTTTCTCTTACTAATTGAACAATCCTTTCGTTTAAAACAGATTTATTAACTTGATAAGGTATTGATGTTATTACAAGTCTTTCACGTCCATTTTTTTGTTGTTCAATTGATATTTCACCCCTTATCTTAAAAGATCCTCTTCCATCTTTATATCCTTGTTTGATTATATCTTTACCTATAATGACACCGCCTGTTGGAAAATCTGGACCAGGTATATGTTTCATTAATTCTTTAATTTTAATATCCTTATTATCTATTAAGGCCAAGGTGCCATCTATAATTTCACCTAAATTGTGGGGAGGTATACTTGTTGCCATACCAACAGCGATACCACCTGCTCCATTTACTAATAAATTTGGAAATTGTGCTGGTAAAACACTAGGTTCTTTCTCTGTTTCATCATAATTGCTTTTAAAAGTAATTGTATTCTTTTCAATATCATCAATCAAATATTGAGAAACTTTTGACAAGCGAGTTTCGGTATATCTCATTGCTGCTGCAGGATCACCATCTATAGAACCAAAATTTCCTTGCCCTTGAATTAAAGGTAGACTCATGGAGAAATCTTGCACCATTCTCACCAAAGCATCATAGACAGACTGATCACCATGAGGGTGATATTTACCAATAACATCCCCTACTATTCTTGCAGATTTTCTAAATTGTTTAGACCAATCGTATCCACCTTTATACATTGCATATAAAATTCTTCTATGAACAGGTTTTAACCCATCTCTTACATCAGGAAGTGCACGACTTACAATTACACTCATTGCATAAGAAAGATATGATGAGCTCATCTCATCATGCATTGAGATCAATTTTATATTTTTATCTTTAAACTCTTCAGTATTTTTCATAGAATTTAAAATGGAATTTCATCATCCATATCTGACACTTGTGAAGAATCCTCAATATTATTTTGTTGAGTTGTGTCATTTTGAATTCCACCACCAGAATTTCCCCCGCCCAACATAGTAAGTGATGAATTATATCCTTGTATAACTATTTCTGTTGAGTATTTGTCTTGTCCAGATTGTTCATCTTTCCATTTTCGTGTTGTAAGTTGTCCCTCAACATAAACTTGAGCTCCTTTTTTTAAGTATTGTTGAACAACATTTACTAACCCTTCGTTAAATACAACTACACGGTGCCACTCAGTTTTTTCTTTTCTTTCACCTGTGTTTTTATCTTTCCAGGATTGACTTGTTGCAAGGCTTAATCTGGCTACACTTTTACCATTTACCATTTGCTTAATCTCAGGATCTGCGCCCAAACGACCAATTAATAATACTTTATTTAAACTTCCAGCCATAATATTTAATATTTGTTAAATTAGTTAATTAGAATTATATCACAATTCTTCTGAATATTAATTTTATTAACTCATAGCAACTAAAATTATGATGAAAAAGATAGTTATTAAGGGCGCTAAAGAACATAATTTGAAGAATATTACTGTAGAGATTCCCAAAGACAAATTTGTGGTCATAACGGGTCTATCAGGGTCAGGAAAATCATCTTTAGCTTTTGATACAATATACGCAGAGGGTCAGAGAAGGTATGTAGAGAGTTTATCTGCCTATGCTCGTCAATTTTTAGATAAAATGAAAAAACCAAATGTTGATTTAATTGAAGGGTTAAGTCCAGCTATTGCAATAGAACAAAAAAATACATCAAAAAATCCAAGATCTACTGTTGCAACTGTAACAGAAATTTATGATTACATGAGGGTGTTATATGCAAGAGCAGGTATCCCTTACTCGCCATTTACAGGTAAACCAATAACCTCTCAAACAATTACACAGATAGTAGATTTGGTTAAAAAATTACCAAAAAAATCAACAATTTATATTTACGCTCCAGTAGTAAGAGGTCGTAAGGGTGAATATAAAAAAGACATTTTAAGTTACAAAAGAAGAGGTTTTAGAAAAATTAAAATTGATAATGTTTTATATGATATAGAAAAATCACCCAATCTAGATAAAAAACTGAAACACGATATTTCAGTCTTAGTCGATAGAGTAGTTTTAAATTCAAAACTTGGAAACAGATTGGCAGAAAGTATTGAAACAGCTGTAAATTTAGCTAATGGTTTGGTTTTTGTAGAATATGAGGATGAAACACTTCCTCAAAAATTTAGAAAACTTGAAAAGTTAATTTACTCTACCAAATTTGCTTGCCCTGAGAGTGGTTTTACAATTGAGGAAATTGAGCCAAGACTTTTTTCATTTAACAGTCCCTATGGAGCTTGTGAAGAATGTGAGGGAATTGGAATGAAATTAAATGTTGATCCAAATTTAGTGGTTCCCGATGAAAGAAAAAGTTTAGCTGATGGAGCAATTGAGCCATGGTCAAAATCAACCACATTATATTATGCTCAAACTTTAGCCTCCTTAGCAAAACATTATGGTTTTTCTCTAGATGAAAAATGGAAAAAATTACCAAAAAAAATTAAAGATATTATTCTTTATGGTTCAGATGAAGATGAGATTAAATTTAATTATGATGACGGTTATGAAAAATATTCTTATAAAAAAACTTTTGAAGGTGTAATTAATAATCTTGAAAGAAGATTTTTAGAATCTGATAGTGAATGGAAAAGAGAAGCTATTGCTGAATATCAATCTGATACTGCATGTGAAGCATGTAATGGAGACAGATTAAAAGAAGAGGCATTATGTGTTAAAATCAATGATCTTAATATTAGTGAAGTAACAAAAAAATCTATTTTAGATGCAGCAGAATGGTTTAAAAATTTAGAAAATAACCTTGATAAAAGACAATTTAAAATTGCTGAACATGTTTTAAAAGAAATTAATGAAAGATTAAATTTTCTTCTTAACGTTGGTTTAGATTATTTAACATTATCAAGGGAATCTGGAACATTATCAGGTGGTGAAGCACAAAGAATAAGATTAGCCTCGCAGATTGGTTCTGGTTTAACAGGCGTATTATATGTGTTAGATGAACCTTCAATTGGTTTACATCAAAAAGACAATGTTAAACTAATTAATGCATTAAAAAGATTACGAGACCTAGGTAATACTGTTATCGTTGTAGAACATGACACAGAGACAATGGAAAATGCAGATCATATTATTGACCTAGGTCCAGAAGCTGGAAGTAATGGTGGTGAGATAACAGCACAAGGATCATATGAAGAAATTAAAAAAGATAAAAATAGTATTACTGGACAGTATCTTTCTGATAAAAAAACAATTGAAATTCCAAAATCAAGACGTATTGCTAAAAATGGAAGATTTATTGAAATAAATGGAGCAAGTGGAAATAATTTAAATAATGTTAATCTAAGAATTCCAACTGGAACCTTTACCTGTGTTACTGGTGTCTCTGGTAGTGGTAAATCTACTCTAATATTACAAACTTTATTTCACGCCTTAAATTTAACTTTAAATAATAAGGCAAGAAAAGCACCTAAATCATTTAAAGGTTATAAAGGAGTAGAACTAATTGATAAAATAATTGATATTGACCAATCTCCTATTGGGAGAACACCTAGATCAAATCCAGCAACATATACAGGAGCTTTTGGACCTATTAGAGATTGGTTTACAAGTCTACCGGAGTCGAAAACAAGAGGATACAAACCAGGAAGATTTTCTTTCAATGTTAAGGGGGGTAGATGTGAAGCATGTGAGGGTGATGGTGTAATTACATATGAAATGCATTTTTTACCTGATGTTTATATACAGTGTGATGAATGTAAAGGGACTAGATATAATAGAGAAACTTTGGAAATCAAATTTAAAGGTAAAAGTATTGCAGATGTTTTGGATATGTCAGTTGATGAAGGGTGTGAATATTTTGAAAATATATCTAATATAAAAACAAAATTGTTAACTCTTAAAAAAGTTGGATTGGGCTATATAAAAATTGGTCAGCAAGCAACAACATTATCAGGAGGTGAAGCTCAACGAATTAAGCTTGCCAAAGAACTGTCAAAGAGATCGACTGGAAGGACAATGTATATATTAGATGAACCAACTACAGGTTTACATCAACATGATATTAAAAAACTTTTAGAAATACTTCATACATTTGTAAAACTTGGAAATACAGTTGTTGTTATTGAGCATAATCTAGACGTTATTAAAACAGCCGATTACATTGTGGATATGGGTCCTGAAGGCGGTGTAAAGGGTGGTAATATTGTCGCCGAAGGAAAACCTGAAGAGGTATGCAAAATAAAGGAGAGTTATACTGGTCAATTTTTAAAACCTCTTTTAGCTTAAATTTAACAACTTAAAAATATTCAAAAATTAGTGTATAGTTATTTAGAATCATGAGTAATTTGTTGTCATCATTATCAAAAACAATTCACACATCCCTTGCGTTAGCTATAGTATTGTTTTTAGGATTGTTTTATTTAAATGATGGAATAGCTTTCGATACTCTATTTTGGAGTTGGTTGTTTAGATACATACATGTGATTGTTGCAATTATGTGGATTGGGTTGTTGTGGTACTTCAATTTTGTACAAATTCCAAATATGGGAAAAATTCCAGATGAACAAAAGCCAGCTATTGGTAAAGTAATAGCACCTGCTGCATTATTTTATTTTAGGTGGGCTGCTGCATTAACTGTTCTTTCAGGTTTAATTCTAGCTCTTCTTAATGGATATCTTCATGATGCTATGACTTTAAGTATTGGTTCAGGTGTACCAAAACATACTGCAATTGGTATAGGGATGTGGCTAGGAATTATAATGGCATTTAATGTATGGTTTGTAATTTGGCCAAATCAGAAAAGAGCATTAGGAATTGTTGAAAGTGATCCTGATACAAAAGCAAAATCAGCAAAAACAGCGATGTTATTTTCAAGAACAAATACTTTATTATCATTACCAATGTTGCTTACAATGGTAATAGCTCAAAATTTATATTAAAAAATTAATATTGTAGCTCTTTAATATCTTTAAATTGATATAAACTTTCTGGATTAGCCAAAGCCTCTTTGTTTTTTATTGTATTTCCTTCAATTATATTTTTTACTGCTAATTCAACAATTTTACCACTTTTAGTTCTTGGTATATCGTTTACATGAATTATTTTTCTTGGCACATGTCTAGGCGAAGCATTTTTTTTAATTTGTAATTTCAATTTTTTTAATAAATTATCATCAAGTTGATACATTGGATTTAAAGTAACAAATAAAATTATTCTAATATCATTATCCCATGATTGTCCAATAACTAATGAGTCACTTATTTCTTTGAACCGTTCTACCTCAGAGTAAATTTCGGCAGTCCCAAGCCTTACACCACCAGGATTTAAAGTAGTATCTGATCTTCCTGATATTATTATTCCATTATTTTTTGTAATTTTTGCGTAATCACCGTGGTGCCATATATTTTTAAATTTATTAAAATAAGCTTTTTTAAATTTTACATCTTTTTGATCATTCCAAAATTTTGAAGGCATTGATGGGAAAGGATTAACACAAACCAATTCACCTTTTATATTTAAAATAGATTTTCCTTTTTCATTGAATACACGAACATCCATACCCAATCCTTTACTTTGTATTTCTCCAGCATAAACTGGTTGATATAAATTGCCTAAGACAAAACAAGAAACAATGTCTGTTCCTCCAGAAATAGAAGCTAGATGAATATTTTTTTTAATATTGTTATAGACAAATTTGAAACTATCTGACGATAATGGAGATCCAGTAGAGCATATAGTTCTAAGTTTTTTTAACTTATAAATTTTCTTAAAATTTTTTTTAGTTTTTCTTAAAGTATCTATATATTTGGCACTAACTCCAAATAAAGTTATATTTTCTTTATTAGCTATTTTTATAAGAAGATCATCACGTTTATACATTGGAAAACCATCGAATAATACAATTGATGCTTTTGAGGCTAGAACTGAAATTAGCCAATTCCACATCATCCATCCACATGTTGTAAAATAAAAAACATTATCATTCTCTTTAATGTCACAATGCAGTTGATGTTCTTTTAAATGCTGAATTAATACACCACCATTTTTATGGCAAATACATTTAGGTTTACCTGTTGTACCGCTTGAATAAAGAATTGCTAAATCATGTTCAAAATCAAATTTAGGAAATTTAAATTTTGAAACATTTTCTTTAATAATGTTAGTCCAATGATGTGTTTTGATATTTTTATATTTTGGAAGTTTTTTTAAAATAGGCTGTCCTGGGTAAATAGATATAATTACATGCTTTATAGAAGGTATTTTTTTTATTATTTCAGGAATTCTATCTAGAATATTAATTTTTTTTCCATTGTAAAAATATTGATTAGTAACAATTAAAATTTTCGGTTTAATTTGAGAAAATCTTTCTATAACTCCTTTAGTTCCAAAATCAGGTGAACAAGATGACCATGTAGCACCAATTGCAACTGAACCCAAAAAAGCTTCTACTGTTTCAGGTATATTTGGCATATAAGCAGCTATTCTATCCTTTGACTTAAGATTTAATTTTTTTAAATTATTTGATAAATTTTTTACATTTTTATTTAACTCATTCCAATTTCGGATTTCACGATGGCCATTTTCACTAATAAAAGTAATTGCCTTTTCTTTTGTATTTTTTGAAAGTAAATTTTCAGAAAAATTTAATTTTGAATTTGGTAGAAAAATATTTTTAAAAAATTTTTTTGATTTTTTGACTTTAGCTTTGCTTTTAATTCCTTTAATTTTTGAGAAATCCCAAACACTGCTCCAAAAATCACCCTGATTTTTAACTGACCAATCATGAATTTTATTGAAATTTACATTGAAATTTTTATTGAATTTTTTGGCTATAAATTTTTCAAATTTGAATAGATTTGAATTTTTTATTGTTTTACTAGACGGTTTCCAAAGTCTCATTTTCTTATAATAATTACAATACTATGAAGTATTATAATGTAATTTTTAAATTTTTAATGATTAATTTAATTTTTTTGATCGTCTTCTCTCAAAACTGTTTTTTGAGAAACTCTTAATCTAACTAGAACAGTATTTGCTATATATATTGAGGAATAAGTTCCAAAAACAACACCCATTATCATAGCAAGTGAAAATCCTTTAAGTATTTCACCACCAAAAAAATAGATAGCTAATAAAGCCAGTAAAGTAGTTGCTGATGTTATTATTGTTCTTGATAAAGTTTCATTTATTGAAATATTTGTTAATTCAAAAATTTTTATATCTGAATATTTTCTTAAATTTTCTCGAACACGGTCAAAAATAACTACTGTATCATTCATAGAATATCCAACTATTGTTAATACTGCTGCTATAATTGATAAGTTTATTTCTAGATTAAATAACGAAAAAACTCCAAGAGTTACAATTACATCATGAAATAAAGCTAAAATTGCACCTAAACTAAACTGCCATTCAAATCTAATCCAAATGTAAATAAGCATTAATGCTAATGACAAAGATATTGCTATTACCCCTGATTTTAATAATTCAGCACTAACTTTTGGACCAACATTTTCAACTCTCCTAAAATCATAGTTGTTTCCAAAGGATTTATCTAAATTAACTTTAATTTCTTCAATGATATTTTTCTTATTATCTTTATTTTCAAATTTTACTAAAAAATCAGTATCATTACCAAATTTCTTAACAGAAACATCTCCCAAATCCATTTGGCTAAATCTATCTCTTAATGAACTAACATTTATTTTTGAGTCTGAGGCTCTTAATTCAATTAATGTCCCACCTTTAAAGTCTATGCCAAAATTAAGTCCTTTAAATATTAATAATAATAATGAAACAACAATCAACGCTAAAGATAATAAATTAAAATGATTATAATATTTATTAAAAGCAATCATTATATTAATTTTTCCTTATTTTTATTTCTTGATACATAAATGCTAGTGAATAATCTTGCTATAAAATAAACTGAAAATAGTGTTGTAAATATTCCAACTCCTAAGGTTACAGCGAAACCTTTTACAGGACCTGAGCCCATAAAAAATAAAATAATTGCAGCTAATAATGTAGTAATATTTGCATCTAAAATTGCTGTTCTTGATTTAGTATATCCACCATCAAAAGCCAAAATATTGTTAGTCTCGTCTTTTAATTCTTCCTTGATCCTTTCAAAAATTAAAACATTTGCGTCAACAGCCATACCTACAGTTAGAATTATTCCTGCAATACCAGGCAATGTTAAAGTAGCTTCAAATAAGGTTAAAACACCTAAAAGTAAAAATAAATTTACTATTAAAGTCACATTAGTTATCAAACCAAAAATTTTATATTTGATAAACATAAAAATTATCACCAACATAAAACCTATTGCTAAAGCAATCATACCTGCATTAATTGAATCTTGTCCAAGATCTGGACCTACTGTTCTTTCTTCAATTATTTCTAATGGAGCTGGTAACGCTCCTGATCTTAATAATAAAGCTAGATCAGTTGCTGTTTGAAAAGTGAAGCCACCACTTATCTGACCAGATCCACTGGCAATCGTGTCTCTAACTACGGGTGCACTAATAATTTTACCATCTAAAACAATTGCTAATTGCTTTCCAATGCCAGTTGAGGTTGCTTTACCAAACCTTTTTGCACCTACTCTATCTAAAGTAAATGAAACAATAGTTTGATTAGTTTGAGTGTCCATTTTTGGCTGAGCATCAAGTAAATTTTCACCACTTATAATTATTCTTTTACTAACTGTGGCTTCTTCTAGACCATTTTCAAATTTTAACTTTTCAACACCAAAACGATCATTGTCATCATTCGTTACAAAACGAAATGTGAGATTTGCAGTTTTTCCAAGTAATGATTTTATTCTCATTGGATCATCTAATCCAGGAAGCTCAACTAAAATTCTGTTATTCCCTCTTTTGAGTATATTGGGTTCATTAGTACCAACCTCATCAACCCTTCTTCTAACTATTTCTATAGCTTGGTCTTGAGAAGAAGTTTTAAGTTTAATTAAACCCTGTCTTGAAAAATTAACTTTAAAATTTAATCCTGTATCTTCAATTTCCAACTGGTGTGATTTAAATCTTGGGTAATAAGGATTAAGATCACTATTTTCATCCTGAAAAACATCTAAGACAGATTGCTTATCATTATCTATTACATTAAAAAAAATATTTTGATTATCTATTTTTATATTATTTATTTTAATATTTTTCTCTTTGAAATAATTTCTGATTGTTGTTGTTAGGTTTTGTAATTTTTGTTCAATTACAGGTTCATTATCAATTTCAAGAAGTAGATAAGATCCACCTTGAAGGTCTAATCCTAGATTAATTTTTTTATCAAAAAAACTATCATCAAACTTAAAAAGATTTGATGAAGCAATTAAAATAAAAAGAACTGAAAAGAGAGTTATAAATAAAATTCTTAACTTAGAAAAATAAAGCACTTAACTAAAAATAATTATTTTTTAACTTCTTGAGTGTTTGTATTAACAAGACTTTGAATACCAGTAGATTTAACTATCTCAACTTTTACATTTTCAGCAATTTCTACTTCAACTTTATCGTTGTCAATTAGTCTCTCCACTGTACCTGTAATACCACCAGAAGTGACAACCTTGTCACCTCTTTTAAGGCTTTCAACCATAGCTTTATGTTCTTTAACCTTTTTTTGCTGTGGTCTGATTAAGAAAAAATAAAAAATAACAAAAATTAAAATTAACGGTATAAATTGTCCTATTCCTGAACCTTCCATAAATCTCCTTCTAAATTATGTGAATACTTATACTATCTGCGTAATTAAAACAACTTTATTTAATTGAAATCGATTCCAAATTATTCATATACGGTCGCAGTATCTTAGGAATAATAATCGAACCATCTTTTTGTTGATAGTTTTCTAGTACAGCAATTAGTGTTCTACCCACAGCTAAACCACTGCCATTTAATGTTCCAACAAAAACAGTTTCTTTGTTTTTATTTTTATATCTTGATTTCATTCTTTGTGCCTGAAATGTTGAACAAGAAGAGCATGATGATATTTCACGATACTTATTTTCTGATGGTAACCAAACTTCAATATCATAAGTTTTTTCAGCACTGAAACCCATATCACCAGAACATAAAATTATTTTTCTATAAGGTAGCTCTAACTTATCCAAAATATCTGTTGCGCAATTAGTCATTCGCTCTAATTCATCTAAACAATTTTCTTTTTCAACAATACTTACCAGCTCCACCTTATAAAATTGATGTTGTCTAATCATTCCTTTTGTATCTTTTCCATAACTACCAGCTTCTTTTCTAAAACATGGAGTTGAAGCAACAAATCTCATAGGTAATTCTTTTTTATCAACGATTTTATCTTTAACTATATTGGTTAATATTACTTCTGCTGTTGGAATTAAAAATTTTCTATCAGACCCTTGATCAAATTTTATTTCAAATTGATCGTTTTCAAATTTTGGTAATTGGCCTGTCCCATACATTGTATTATCAGAGGCTATTAATGGAGGTGAAATTTCTTGATAACCATTTTGAAAAATATGAGTATCTAGCATAAAATTAGATAAAGCACGTTCCAATAATGCTAGCTCTTTTTTAACAAATACAAATCTTGATCCAGTTGTTTTTGTTGCAAGATCAAAATCAAGCATGTCTAAATTTTCGCCGAGTTCGTAATGAGATTTAGGTTTAAAATCAAATTCAGGAATTTTCCCAGCTTTTAGGACTTCCACATTATCATTTTCATCTATTCCATTTGGAACATCTTGATGAGGTATGTTTGGTATACTTGATAAAATACTATCTAATTCAATTTTAGTATTTTTTTGTTTCTCAGAAATCTTCTCTAATTCTATGGATATTTCTTTAGATTTTTTAAATAGATTTTCATCTTTAGATTTTGAAATATCTTTTTTTTCTTTTTCTAAATTTTCTTTCCTTTGTATTAAATCTCTATTTAACTCATCAAGTTTTTTTAAATTATTAAAATCAATTTTTACTGAGCGTTTTGCAAGATCTTTTTCAAATTTTGAAAAATCTTTTCTAATTTCTTTTAAATTATGCATCAGTTTTTTCTAACTTTTTGTTTTCTATAAATTTTACTGAAAATATAGATAATTCATATAAAATTAATAATGGAACGGCTAAGCCAATTTGAGTAATTGGATCTGGTGGTGTTAGTAATGCTGCAGCGGCAAATATAATCACAACAACATATTTTCTTCTTTCTTTTAGAAATTGACTATCAACAACACCTATTCTTGCTAATAAACTTAAAACTATAGGTAATTGAAAACTTATACCAAATGCAAAAATTAACTTCATAACAAGTGATAAGTATTCATTTACCTTAGCCTCTAATTGAATTGGAAGACTTGTAGACACCCCTGTACTTTCAAATGATAAAAAGAATTTGATAGCTAGAGGCATTATCAAGTAGTAAACAAGCATGCCTCCTAAAAAGAAAAGGATTGGTGTTAATACAAGGTACGGTAGTATTGCAACTTTTTCATGTTTGTATAAACCTGGTGCAATAAATTTCCATATTTGCATTAGAATAAATGGACAAGTGACAAAAAAAGCAGTGAAAAAAGATACCTTTATATAGGTTAAAAAAGTTTCTTGTAAGGCTGTAAAAATAAGCCTTCGATCAGATCCATCATTTTTTACGGCTTGAGCAAATGGATCAACTAAAAAACCGTAAATATGTTCCGCAAATATATAACAAATTGCAAAGAAAATTATTAGAAATACAAAACTATGTATTAATCTTTTTCTTAATTCTGTTAGGTGGCTAACAAATCCACCTTCATTTTCTTCATTGCTCATCTTTTTTAGTTTCTTTTTTTATTTCTTTATCAATTTTTTCTTCATCAATTTCTAAATTAGAAACTTCATTTTGAATGTTGCTTACATATCTTTTAGCAGTTCCTATCCATGAACCAGCTTTCTTTAACATGATTGGAAAATCTTTTGGGCCAAGAACAACAATTGCAATACCAACAACAATTAATATCTCAAACCAACCAATAGTAGGCATGTGATTTAATCTTTTTTTTCTGAGTCTTTATTTTCGTCGGAAATATTTTTTGGCTCTGTATCGTCAGTAACATCTGACGCCATTCCTTTTTTAAAACTTTTAATTCCCTTAGCTACATCACCCATCAGACTTGAAATTTTACCTCGTCCAAATAATAAGACTACTAATATAACTACGATTGCAATTTGCCAAATTCCTATGCTCATAAAAAACTTATAACCTTTTTATGATTAATTTAAAAGTTACTTTTTTGTTAATCTTTCTCTTCTGTATCAAGAGTACTATTTAGCATCTCATCAATATTAGAATAAATATCCTCTTTTTTTTCTTCTTGTTTTTCTTTGTAGAATTTACCAGTTCCAAAAATTGCACTATCGACACTAGAGCTGTCAATTAATCCAGCAGCACCTAATTCATCAATTGTTGGTAGATCAGATAATTTTTGAAGATTAAAATGACTTAAAAATTCATCAGTCGTAACATACTGGATTGGTCTACCTGGTACATCTTTACGACCACCCGGCTTTACCCAATTAAGTTCCATCAATATTTCAAGAGTATTTGTTCCGAATGCAACACCTCTTATTTCCTCAATCTCTGCTCTAGTAACAGGCTGATGATATACAATTATAGCCAAAGTCTCCACCGCAGCTCTAGAAAGTTTTTTTTCAACTGTCTTCTCTTGTGACATGATGTTTGACAAGTTGGGAGAAGTTCTAAAGGACCACTTTTCTTTTATGCAAACTAGATTAATTCCACGTTTAGAGTATTCTTGCTGCAGCTTTTCTAATGATTTAGATACACTACCTTTTTTCGTTATTTTGCTTTCGATTGTATCAACATCTAATGGTTCAGCAGCTGCAAATATAACAGCTTCAATCTCTTTATCTAAATCAGTTAGCTTGGATGGAAATTTAACAATATTATCTTTTGCAATTTTTTCTTTTTTAATCATTATTTTCCTTCACATAAATATCATCAAATAATTTATCTTGTTTCATAGTCAGGTTTCCTTCTTTAACTAATTCCAATGAACCAGCGAAAATTCCTGCTTTTCCTGTACGTTTATATTTTGAACCATTTTTAAAATTTTTAGGAATTAAATCATCTAATTTTTTCCAATCAATTAATTTACCAAAAAATTCTCTTATTGTTTTAATTCCATCTTCAGCTGTAAATACAGGTAATTTTGGAATATTCATTTTTTGAAAATCCTTGGTCATAATAATTGTTGAATATGACTTGAGAAGCTCAAATAAACTTAAATTATAATCAGTGCTATAAATAGATCTTATATTTCCTTTCATTCCTCTTGATCGAATTTCTCTACCCAGTCTTTTTCTTTTTAGCATTTGTTCAGAAAGTAATCTTATTAGTTCTAATTTTTTTAGTTGTAATTTTAATTTTTCAGCAACTTCTTGAACTTTAAATTCTTCTTCTGGTGTTCCTGGAAGTAATAATTTAGATTTTAAATAAGCTAACCAAGTTGCCATCAATAAATATTCTGAAGCAATTTCTAAGTTTAAATCTTTTTCTTTTGTAATATAATCGTGGAACTGATCTGCTAACTTTGTAATTGATATCTCTTCAAGATCTACTTTTTGAGCTTTTGCTAGATCTAAAAGTATATCTAAGGGACCATTATAGTTATTTATGTCAACATTAAATAATGCAGAATCAGAAATAGTCATACTCAGATATTAACTTAAAATTTTATAAAATAACGATGTTTTTTTTATAATAAAATTACTAACCTTTGGTGAATTATCACCAACTATCTTCATTTCAGACAATTTGCCATTACAGTGAAGAGCAAGATTACAACCTGCACTAAACGTTTTAATAGTATTAGTTTTTAAATCATCTTTTAAACTTTTCATTGATAAATCATCTGATATTAAAATGTTTTTAAAACCAATTTTTTTTCTGATTAAATTTATAATTTCTTTAGAGTGTGTAGCTGTATTTAATCTATCAATGCTTCGATATATTACATGCGCTGTCATAGCAAAATAGCTTTGTTTTTTCTTGAATGGGAAAAAATCATTTTTAATCAAATAATTTAAGTTTTTGCTAACTACAGGAGTAAATTTGTGACTATCTACCTTAGCTAATCCATGTCCAGGAATGTGTTTTATAACAGTGCCAATGGAATTTTCATGAAAAAAATCAATACAAATATCTCCAATTTTAGAGATATTTTTTTTATTTTTTGAAAAAGACCTATCACCAATAATGTTGCTAGCTCCTTTAACTCGAATATCTAAAACAGGAACAGTATTTATATTAATACCAATTGATTTAAGCAAATATGAAGTTTTATCGATAAATAATTTATAAATAATATTAAATTTTCTCTTATCTTTTGTGAATAAATTACCAAAATATTCAGAGGTTAAATTGTCAAATGAAATAATTTTACTTAATCGATTTACTCGGCCACCTTCTTGATCAATTAGTATTGGGTATTTTTTATCTTTAAATATCTTTTTTATTTTATCAGTTAATTTTTTAGTTTGTTCAATTGAACTTATGTTTCTTGAAAATAAAATAACTCCCCATGGTTTATATTTATTTAAAAAAGTAATCTCCTTGTTTGATAGTTTTGATGATTTTAAACCAACAATAAAAGCTCTTCTATTCTTAATCATTCTCTAAAAGTTTCCAAAAATTAAACTTTTTTTTCTTTTTTTTGTTTGTTTGCTTAACGTATTCTATTACATTTTGTGTGTCGTTTTTCAAAACAGGTAGATTTTTTGAATATAATTTAATTTTTTCATCATTATTTTTATAAGATCTGTATGATTTCTTCTTATTTTCATCTGAAAAATAATATCTACCAGTCAAAAAAATAAATAAAGCAATTACAAGAATAAAGATTAAATACTTAATTTCTTTTAACATTACATTTTATCTGGTGTATCTACACCAACTATATCCATCCCAGATTTTACAACGTTAGATATTGCTTTTAAAAAAATTAATTTATCTGGTGAAACTGTTTTTTGATCATTAATAAATCTTTTTTTTGGGTTTTGTTTACCAAGATTCCAATAAGAGTGAAATTCTGAGGCAAGATCATATAAATAAACAGGTATTCTATGTGGTTCTAATTTTGAACTAGCTGCATCGATACATTTTGGCCATTCTGAAATCTTTTTTAAAATTTTGATCTCATCATTTGAGTATTCAAAACTAAAATCATCTAATTTAATATTTGAATTTAAATCTTTGCTAATATGTCTAAAGACAGATGAAATTCTAGCATAACAATATTGAACGTAATACAATGGATTATCTTTTGATTTTTCTTTTACAGCATCAAAATCAAAATCTAATTCGACATCACTACTTCTGTTTAGCATAATAAATCTAGTTGCATCTTTCCCTACTTCTTTAATTAAATCATCAACAGTTATATAATCACCTTTTCTTTTTGACATCTTAAATGGTTTGTTATCTTTAATGAGTTTAACAAGCTGACTAATTTTACAGATCAATTTATCTTTTTTTCCCGACAAAGCCTCAACCGAAGATGAAATTCTTTTGATATAACCAGCATGGTCTGCACCAAGAATATTTATTAAATAATCAAATTTACGATCTACTTTATTTTTATGATATGCAACATCACTTGCAAAATAAGTCCATGTTCCATCTGACTTTTGTAATGCTCTATCTTTGTCATCACCAAAATCAGTAGATTTAAAAAGTAACTGTTCTCTTTCTATCCATTTTTTATCGTCTTCTCCAGCTGGAGCTTTAATTTTCCCTTTGTATACAAATTTATTCTTTTCTAAAAATTTTATTACACTCTCTACTTCATTGTTTAAAACAATACTTTTTTCACTAACAAAATTATCATGGTTAATTCCTAAACTCTTAAGGTTCTTTTTAATTAAAAGTAGAGCCTGTTCTATAGATAAAACTGTTAGCTTATCATCAATTTCGTCATAATTATCAAAATTTAACTCTGAATTATCTGAAATTATATTTTTTGCAAAATCAATTAGATAATCTCCTGGATACAAATCAGGATTATCTTGAAGAAAAGGTTCGTTAAACTTTATTTCTCTAATTCTAAAGTATACAGATTTTGTAAAATTTATAATTTGATTACCATAATCATTTACATAATACTCTTTTGTTACCTTGTGCTTATTAAATATTAACACATTAGATATGACATCTCCTAAAATAGCTCCTCTACAGTGACCAACATGCAAAGGTCCTGTTGGATTAGCTGATACAAATTCAACTAAATAATTATTTTTTTTCTCTTTTTCATTAATTCCAAATTTTTCAGCGTTATCAATTATTTCTTTAATAAAGTTTGACCAAAAAGATGGCTTAAATTTAATATTTATAAAACCAGGTTTAGCTATGGATATGTTTTCTATTAGATCATCGCTATTTTTTATTTCAGGTGCAAGCTTTTCTGCTAATTGTATTGGAGAAGTTTTGTTTAGTTTAGATAAAACCATTGCAACATTAGTTGAAATATCACAATCAAATTTTGGGGGTGGTATTTCCGCATTAATACCATTGAAACTCTCCGGTACGATGAGTTGATTTTTTTTACTAAGTTCAACAATAATTGATTTAATTTTATCTAAATATAATTCAAAAATATTCATTTATTATCGTTGTATAGGTTAATTGCGTATCTATCTGTCATACCAGATATAAAATCTGAAATAGCTCTATATTTGTCTTTAGTCAATTGCTCTTTAGTAAGAAATTTTCTTGGATTTGATTTAATTATTTTAAATAATTTCTTAATTATCATTTTACCTCTTTGATTCTTATTAAGTACCGATTTATTGTCATACATTCTATGTCTTAAAAATGATCTGATTTCTTGCTCTGAATTTTCTATTTTATCTGAAAAAGAAACTATTAATTGATTTGATTTTGATACATCTTTTAATGACTTAATTTTAAATTTTTTAATATTTTTCTCTGTATTACTTAGTAAATCTCTTATCATAATATCTATTGAATCTCTGATGATTTGATAAATAGCAATTTTATAATTTTCTTTATTTATTTTATTTTTATATTTTTGATAAATGTCTTTAAAAAATTCTAATTCAACTAGTTCTTCAAGTTTAAATAGGTTTGCTTTAATTCCATCCTGAATGTCATGATTATTATATGCAATATCATCTGATATAGCTGATATTTGAGCTTCTAACGATGGATAAGTATTAAAATTAATTTTATTTTTGAAAACTTTTGAACCAATTAATTTATTGATCATGCTTAGATCATCTACAGGTCCGTTATGTTTTAAAAGGCCTTCTAAAGTTTCAAGAGTTAAATTTAATCCAGCAAATTTAAAATATTTATTCTCCAAAAACATTACTATTCTTAGTGTCTGAAGATTGTGATCAAAACCACCATAATTATGCATACATTCATGTAAAGCATCCTCTCCTGCATGGCCAAATGGAGTATGACCTAAATCATGAGCAAGACTTAAGGTTTCAGATAAATCTTCATTTAATTTTAGATATTTTGCAATTGATCTTGCTATTTGAGCAACTTCAATTGAATGAGTAATCCTTGTTCTAAAATGATCCCCTTCTGTATTAACAAATACCTGGGTTTTATGCTTTAATCTTCTAAATGATGCGCTATGAATTATACGATCTCTGTCACGTTGAAAAGGAGATCTGTATTTTGAATTAGCCTCTTTATTAAGTCTACCTTTACTTTTAAATACGCCTAACAAAGTGTCTTTTTTCATCCTTTAATTTAAATAATTAAGTATTATATTAGTAATATCAGTGTTCGAACATGATTAAAGAAATTAAATTTACGGATAAAGCTTTAAAACAAATAGATAATTTGTTATCAAAAAAAGACAAAGGTTCATTCTTTAGAATCGCTATCAAAGGTGGAGGATGTTCTGGTTTTCAATATGAATTTACATTTGATAAATCAAAACAAGATGATGATTTAAATTATCAAAATATTTTAATTGATAAAACTTCTGCTGATTTGCTTAAAGGATCTGAGGTTGATTATGTTTCTGAACTTATAGGTGAACAATTCAAAATATCTAATCCACAAACCAAATCTTCATGTGGTTGTGGAGTTTCTTTCTCGCTTTAATGCTCATTTCATCTTGGAATGTAAACTCGGTAAGAGCAAGAATTGAAAATATAAAAAGTTATTTATTAAAATATAAACCTGATATTTTAATGATGCAGGAAATCAAAACTGAAGATGTTAATTTTCCATATGATGATTTTTCATCAATGGACTATGAAAGTCATGTGTTTGGTCAAAAAAGTTATAATGGTGTAGCGATCATCTCAAAAAATAAATTAAAAAATATCAAAACGGATTTGATTAAGGATAAGTTAAAACAATCAAGAATAATTTTAGCTGAATTTGAACATAAGAAAAAAAACATACAATTAATAAATATTTACACCCCTAATGGTAATCCTGTTGATACAGAAAAATATGATTATAAAAAAGAATGGCTTGATCAATTAATAAAACAATTAAAAACTTTATCTAAAAAAAATTCAAATATTATTTTAGCTGGTGATTTCAATATAATCCCATCAGCTGAAGATGTTTACAATGTTAAAAGTTTTGAAGACGATGCTTTATACCGACTTGAAATAAGAAAAAAATTTAGAGAAATGATTAATCTTGGTTTTAATGACGTCTACAGATATTTTCATGAGGATAAAGAAGGATATACATTTTGGGATTATATGAGAGGTGCATGGCAAAAAAATAACGGTATGAGGATTGATCATTTTTTAGTTTCAAATTCTATAATTGATCAAATTAAAGATATTAATATTAATAAAGATCCACGTGGAAGAGAAAAGCCTTCTGATCACACACCTATTGAGATTAATTTAGCTTAAAGATTTAATTTTGTTTACTAATTCTTCGTTAATATTTCTTGGACCAGTATCCATTCTATTATTGTGACGTCTTTCTCCGGGTAGTCTTACTTCGCCCATTAATTTCATTTTTTTAAAAAATTCCTCAGCATGTTTTTGCCAATTAGTACCTGATGTTTTATCTGGGTTAATGGCTAATATGAATTCACCGCCACTTGGAGGACCACCATCATTATTATCTTTAGCAGCAGTTTCAAAACTAAAATTATCTCCAACTAGTGCACCTGCCATTAATTCAACCATCATTGCAATTGCAGATCCTTTGTAACCACCAAAGGGTAATAAAACTCCACCATCGGCAATTTCCCCTGGATCAGTTGTTTCTTTACCATCTTTAGTTAAACCTGTTCCAATTGGAACTTTGTGACCTTCTCTTTTAGCAACTTGAACTTCTCCCATCGCCATTGAAGCTGTTGCCATGTCATAAACAACTGGTGTTTTACCTGGACGTGGCCAAGCAAATGAAATTGGGTTTGTTCCAAACAAAGGTTTTATTGCACCGGCAGGTGCTACAGCAGGCTTGTAAGATGTACAAGCAAACGCAACCAAACCATCTTCTGCTAATTTTTCTGTTTCAGGCCACATAGCAGCCATGTGATGTGAATTATTTATTGCTAATACTGCAACACCATTTTCTTTTGCAGCTTTTGCTAGTTCAGGCAAACCTTTATTTAATACAACAGGTGCTAAACAATTATTTCCTTCAACCTTAATTACTGATGAAGATATTTTTTTTACTTCAGGTTTCCCTTTACCATTTATCTTTCCACCTTTAAGACCTGTTACATAAGCTGGCAATCTGAATAAACCATGGGATACAGAACCATCTCTTTCAGCGTTTCTGATTAAGTCAGATAAAATTGATGCTGTTTCATCATCACAACCATTTGCCAAAAGAGTTTTTTTAGCTAGTTCAAATATTTCATCTAAAGTTAATGAAACTGTGCTCATTATTTTGATTTACATTTTTTACATAAACCAAAAAATTCTAAATTGTATTTGCTATATTTCATTCCAGAGTCATCTGAAAAATTAGATAAATATTTTGATAGTTTTGAATTACTTATCTCAGATACATTTTCACAACTTTCACAAATTGAAAAAGCTGTTGCTTTTGAAACCTGACAGCTTGAATTTTGACAAGCTATAAAAGCATTTCTGCTTTCAATCTTATGAATTTTTCCTATTTCAACTAATTTATCTAATGCTCTGTAAACTTGTAGTGGTGCTTTAATTCCTTTTTTTTGAACATTAAAAAGGATTGAATAAGCTTTCATTGGTCCACCAGATTTATCAATTAGGTCAAAAATAATTTTTTGATTTTTGGAAAGGTTATGTTCTTTTTGCATGTTTAAATTCTTATCAATATGTTATCAGTTTTTCAATTTAATCGATTGTTTTATTTTAAATAAAGACAGTATGAATAATACTAACGAGGCAGCTATTATTGATGGTCCTGAAGATGTATTAAATTCTAATGAAGAATATAAACCTAATACGACAGACAGTAATCCACCAACAATTGAAAATATTACCATTTTTTGAGGACTGTCTGAGATATTTCTAGCCATAGCCGCTGGTATAATTAGCATACCTGTAATTAGTAATAACCCTACCATTTTAATTGATATGGCAATTACAGCAGCCATAAGAATTGTAAAAATAGCTTTTGCTCTATCAGGGTTTAATCCTTCTGCTTCTGCTAACTCATAATTGACTGTAGACGCAAACAACGGTTTCCAAATAAATTTAAGAACTAATAAAATTACAGCGCCACCAGTCCAAATAATTATCAAATCATCAGTTGTTACGGCTAATATATCACCAAATAATAGACCCATAATATCAAAACGAATAAATGCTAAAAAACCTATTACTACTAATCCAACAGCTAATGAAGAATGAGCTAAAAGACCAAGCAAAGCATCCCCGGGTAAATTAGTTTTTTTCTGTAGTTGAATTAGGATTAATGCGATTACTGAAGAAATTAAAAACACTGAAATAGCAATATTTAAATCTAAGGTATATGCCATTGTTACACCAAGAAGTGCTGAATGAGCTAATGTATCACCAAAATAAGATAATCTTCTCCATACTACAAAACAACCTAATGGTCCTGTTACAAATGCAATTCCTATTCCTGCAAATAATGCTCTTATAAAAAAATCATCAAACATATTAATTTTTCTTTATTTCTCCCTCATCAGAATGAACGTGGTCATGTTTATGTTCATATACAGAAAGAATTTGAGATGCTTGTTCACCAAATAAGGATTTATATTCATTGTTTTTAGCAACATCCATTGGTGATCCAGAGCAACATACGTGGCCATTTAAACAAACCACATGATCAGTTGCAGTCATAACTGTATGCAAATCATGTGAGATTAATAGAATTCCACAATTTAGTGTATCAGAAATTCTTTTTATTAATTCATACAAAGCAATCTCGCCAGTGTAATCAACTCCTTGAACAGGTTCATCAAGAACTAATAATTCAGGTTGTTTTGAAATAGCTCTTGCGATTAAAACTCTTTGAAATTCACCACCTGACAAATTTCCTAAATTTTTATTCTTAAGATGGATAACACCTGTTAATGTAAGTGCTTCTTTAATTGCCTCATCTTTAATATTTTCAGTTAGACGCATAAAATCATAAACTCTTAATGGTAAGGTCCAATCAATAGAAATTTTTTGAGGAACATATCCAACTTTATTTGTGTATTTCTCAACACTTCCTTCTATGTTTTTGTAAATTCCCAATGCAATTTTTGCGGTAGTACTTTTTCCAGAACCATTAGGTCCAATAAGGGTAACAATTTTCCCTTTTTCAACAGTTAATGAAACACCTTCTACTAGCCATTTATCATTTTGTTTAAAACCAGCGTTATTTAATTTTACTAATCTACTATTTTCTGAGCTCATATATTGCTTGACATATAAATGTTATATTATTACATAACGTTATATTATAACAACCAATTAAATTACTTATTATGAAAAATATTAAAAAAATACAACTTATATTCTCAATATTATCAATTCTAACATTTTTTACACCAGCAAATGCCGAAATAAAAGTAGTTGCTTCTATTAAACCAATTCATTCATTAGCTAGTTACTTAATGGATGGTATTGCTAAACCTGATTTAATAGTTGATGGATATGCTTCTCCACACGGATTTGCAATGAAACCTTCGCACGCAAAAATGCTTCAAAATGCTGACCTAATATTCTGGGTTGGTGAAGATTTAGAGAGTTTTTTAGAAAAACCATTGAGTTCTATTGCTAAGAAAGCAGAAAAAATTGAATTAATGGAAACTAAAGGATTACAGGTATTAAAATTTAGAGAAAGAAATATTTTTGACGAACATGGTCATGACGATCACGGACATGACGATCATGGTAAAAAAGAAGACGATCATGACGACCATGGACATGACGATCACGGTAAAAAAGAAGATGATCATGACGATCATGGACATGATGACCATGGTAAAAAAGAAGATGATCACGACCACGATCATGACGATCATGGTAAAAAAGAGGATGATCATGACGACCACGGACATGACGATCATGATGGACATGCTCATGGTGAATTTGATCCACACATTTGGTTGGACCCAATTAATGCAAAAGCTATGTTAAATGAAATGGCAGAACATTTAATTGAAAATGATCCTAAAAATGAAGCTAAATATAAAAGTAATTTAGCTAAAGCTTTACAAGAAATCGATAAACTTACAATTGATGTAATGACTGATTTAAGTAGCAGTGTTGCTTCAATTGTATTCCATGATGCTTATCAGTATTTTGAGAAAAGATTTAATGTAAATATATTAGGTGCTTTTACTGTTAATACAGATGTAATGCCTGGAGCAGAACAACTAGCAGAAATCAGAGAGATAATTGAACACGATAAAGTTGCTTGTGTATTTTCTGAACCTCAATTCAACCCTGATATCATTAAAGCAGTTGCAAAAGATATGAATATTAAAACCGGTGTAGTTGACCCATTAGGAGCGACTTTAGACCCAGGAAAAGACTTGTATTTCAATTTAATTAGAAATATGTCTGCTTCGTTTAAAGGTTGTTAACAAAGCATTCATATTTCTATATAATGTAGAATATGAAAATTAGCACTGGCGATAAATTAGAGGAAATTACACTTCCAGATCAGAATGGTAACTCATTTAATTTATCTCAGACCTTAGGGAAAAAAGTCTTATTAACTTTTTATAGAATCGCAGGTTGTAGCTTCTGCAACCTAAGACTTAATGAAATTAATAAGAGATTTGGTGAACTTGGAAATAATTTTACACATGTTGGAATATTTCATTCACCAGTAGATAATTTAAAATCATATATGGATAAGCATAAGAATTTACCATTCACAGTATTAGCAGATGAAAATTTTGAATATTTTCAAAAATATGAAATTGAGAGATCAGTGAGTAAAACACTAAACGCAATTTTGTTTAAAGCACATAAAATTATTCCTGCTATGATGAAAGGATATATTCCTACAAGAATAAAAGGTCATTTAGATATAGCTGTGACCGACGTTCTAATTAATGAGGATGGTGTAGTTCAAGATGTTTATTATGCTAAAAAGGACATTGCAGATCATTTTGAATTTGAAAAAATTAAGCAGTTTGCATTAAATTAAATAAATAATGAAAATTGAATATTATTTTAGTGTCTTGTCTCCATTTACTTACTTAGGTGCTGATAGATTTACAAAAATAGTAAGTCAATATAATTTAGAAGTAATAGAAAAACCACTTGATTTAGTTGGTGAAATTTTTCCAAATACCGGAGGATTACCAGTTCCTAAAAGACACCCTGCAAGACAAAAGTACAGACTTTTGGAAATGGAGAGAATTTCAAATAAATTAGGTTTGCCAATTATTAAACAGCCAAAATTTTTTCCACCTAGTGATCCACATTTGCCAGCAAAATTTGTAATCGCCTCAAATAAAATGGGAAATAAACTTCATTTTGGAAATGAGTGTTTAAAATATTTATGGTCTATGGATAAAGATCTTTCAGATCACAAAATACTTCGGGAAATTTGTGAAAAATTAAATTTAAATTTTGAGGAAATGAAAAAGTTAGCTTTAACTGACGAAGTAAACATTGAGTACCAAAAAAATTCAAAAGATGCAGTTAATAACCATGTATTTGGTGCTCCTTCATATGTCTTAAATAACGAGATTTTTTGGGGTCAAGATAGATTGGATTATCTTGAAGATGCATTAAAAAAATAATTTAAAATTACTAAATTTTATTAATAATTTAATTAAACATTGTATTTTTTTATAAGAAGATTTATTTTTATTTATAATCTGCATTTATGAATGATTTGAATTTATTTAAAAAAAATGGCTTTCTTGTTAAAGAAAATCTAATTTCTCGAACAAAGATAAATAAAATAAATAAAATTGTTAATGAAGTAATTTTAAAAGAGAAAAAGAAAAAAAATGGTAATGGTGCAAATGGAACTCAATCCTATGATAATTACCATTTTGTCTACAATTCAGGCTCTTCTAAAAATAAAGAAATTTTAAGACTTAATAATCCTCAGAACAGACATAAAATCTTCTATGAATTATCTAGAGATAAAAGAATTATATCTATAGCTAAAAAATTATTAGGTGGAACAGTAAGATTTCATCTAGGTAAATTAAATTTTAAACTACCAAATAAGAAAAAAGGAAGTGAAATTGGATGGCACCAAGATTGGGCTTTTTACCCTCATACAAACGATGATTTAATTACAGTTGGTATATATTTAGATGATTGCTATGAAAAAAATGGGCCACTTAAAATAATAAAAAAATCACACAAAAAGAAATTGTACAGTCACCACAGCAAAGAAAATTATTTTGTTGGAAAAATAGACACTAAGAAAGATAAAATAGGAACTAAAGATAGTGTTTCTATAACTGGAACTGCTGGAACGGTCGTTTTTTTTCATTGTAGATCAGTTCATGGGTCTGGACACAACCAAATGAATAACTCAAGACCGTTAATTTTATTTGGTTATAGAGCTTGTGATGCGTGGCCATTAATCAATGATGGAAATCCTCATCCTGAGGTTGATTTGGAAAATTATGACAAAAATATAATTGTAGGAAATAAATCAATAAAACCAAGATTGACTAAAGTTCCAACCATTATCCCACTGCCTAAGAGGAAACATTACGTTTCTATCTATGAACTTCAAAAAAATTAAATCACATTAAAGTTTATTGTAATAAATCTTTAAAATTACATTTATATAAAAATCAAATGTCATTTCTAAAAAAAAAAACTATTACAGGCTTTAAGAATTAATACTTTTAAACTCCAGCATATCTTTAAAAGTATACATTTCAGGTTTTTTGAAAGTAATTTTTGGAAATTTTTTATTAAAGTCAGAGGATAGTTGTTTATTAAATTCAATTAAGTTTTTTATTTCAGTCTCATTAAGTTGTCTCAAAATATAAGCTAAAGTAATATGGAAAGTATATCTTTGATGATTTTCAAATTTAATTTTTAACAAGCTACTAAGTTCATCTCTACAATTTCTTAGAATTTTTTCATCCTTTTCAGAAAAGGGTACTAAAATAATACTATAACCACCAAAAAAAGTTTTTAGTTTAAGATTAAATTGTTTTGGAAAATTATAATTTTCAATTTTTTTATTTAATTCAACAGCTATATCTTTATAATCCATATCAGGATCTATATCGGATGGCCAATAATTGGTGTTTTTTGTATTTAAATTACAACAATCAAATAATGTCATATGAAAACTAGATGGAGGTAAATAGAAATAAGTTTTTTTAGGATTAAAATTTTCTATTTTTTTTTGGAAACTAATAATTTGATTAGATAAATCGGTATTAATAGGAATATTGCAAATTATTGTGCAGCCTGGAAATGATAAAGGGTTTCCTTTGTTGTCAAATTTATTTTCAGCACCTTTTAAAGTGTAACCTTCAAGTTTACCTGCTAAAAACTTTTCCTCATTATTAACTATGTTTAAATCCATTAAAATATACTAAAACCATTTTTTATTTTCTTTTTCACAAAGTTCTTTCAGCCTTAGAGGATAATCTGTAAATATTCCATCTACACCATATTCAATCATCCGCATCATGTCGCTTTCTCTATTTACAGTCCAAGTATTTACCACTAGTCCATGATTGTGTGCTTCTTCAATATTTTTTTTTTTTATATCTTTGTAAAAAGGATGCCAAGCAATTCCACCTAAATTATTTATAACTTCTGGAATTTCACTGTTATTAAAAAATGGAATAAACCCCATCCAAGGTGAATTTTCATAAATATTTTTCCTTGTTTTTTTTAAATCTTGTTGTGTTGATAAATAACCTCTAGAAATTTTTGGTAATTGTAATTTAAATTCTTTTAAAACTCTCCAATCAAAGGAAGAAACTAAAATTCGATCGCTTAAATTAGAGACTTCTATTTCTTGCTTTACAAGTTTTACAATCTCAATAGGTTCAGGAACTAGATTGCTAATTAATGGACTAGACTTAAATTCTAAATTAATTATTAAATCTTCAGTTTCATAAGATTTTAATAATTTAAACAATTTGTTTAAATTTGGTATTCTCTGGTTTTCTAAACTTTTTTGATTTAAAAATCTTCTGCCATAACTAGATAATTTATTAACAGCTCCTATATCATAATTTAATAATTCTTTATAAGTTTTACTATTAATTTTCATATATTCATCTTCTATCCAATTACCATCTAAGTCTTTAGTCTGATCTCTGTCTAAGAAAAAATCATGGGTAATTACTGGCACCGAATCTTTAGAAAATAAAATATCTACTTCTAATCCACTAAAATTATTATCAAATAAATATTTGAAACTCTCTAAAGTATTTTCAGGAAGATCACCTCTAGCTCCTCGATGACCATAAATTTTTATATGATTTGGTTTACTTAAAATCAAATTTAATTAACTCTTTTGCCAGTACTTTTATCAAAAATATAATATTTATTGTTCTCCATATTTACTCTTAAATTAGAACCTTTTTCAACAGTTTGATTTCCTGGACACCTATAACAAAAGTCTTTTTTATTTTTCAATTGACCATAAACAATATTATCCGAACCAAGCTGTTCCACTAAGTCTACTGTTAAATTAATTAAACCACTCTCAGATTGTACTAAATGCTCAGGTCTTATTCCTAATGTAACCTCACCCTCAAAGTCAGTATTAACATCTTTAATTTCAAAACCTTCTGCAGATAATGTTTTATTTTTTAAATTACCATTTAAAAAATTCATTTGAGGTGAACCAATAAAACCAGCAACAAATAAAGATTTTGGATTATCATATATCTCAATAGGAGTTCCAAGCTGTTCAATAATTCCATTATTAATTACTGCCAATCTGTCAGCAAGTGTCATGGCCTCAACTTGATCATGTGTAACAAATATACTTGTTACTCCAACCTTTTGTTGAAGTTTTTTAATTTCAAGTCTCATCTGAATTCTTAATTTTGCATCTAAGTTTGAAAGAGGTTCATCAAATAAGAATATTTTTGGATTTCTTACAATTGCTCTTCCCATAGCAACCCTTTGTCTTTGACCTCCAGATAACATTGAAGGTTTTCTCTGTAAATAATCTGAAATTTGTAACAGTTTAGCTGCATCATTTACTTTTTGCTCAATTGTTTCTTTATCAATTCCTCTGTTTTTTAAACCATAAGCCAAATTATTATACACATTCATATGTGGGTATAATGCATAGTTCTGAAACACCATTGCTACATCTCTCTCAGATGGATCAACTTCATTAATTAATTTTCCATCAAGATTAATATCACCCTCTGTAATGTCCTCTAAACCTGCAACCATTCTTAATAAAGTTGATTTTCCACATCCACTTGGTCCTACAAAAACCATAAACTCTCCTTCATCTACACTTAATGAAGTTTCGTGAACAGCCTTAGTTCCGTTTGGATAAATCTTAGTCACATTTTTTAAATCTAAAAAACTCATTTATTTCTCCGTTTGAATTAATCCTTTTATGAACCATTTTTGTAAAAATACTACCACTAAAACTGGTGGGATCATTGATAAAATTATATATGCAAATCTTTCTGCTGTTCTTGGCAAAGCAACTCCTTCATAGCTTTCTGTGTAAATAATTTTCATTCCCATTACAACAGTCCAATATTCTTCTGCAGTTGTCATTATTAGCGGCCATAAATATTGGCTATATCCATATACGAACATAAAGATAAACATTGCTGCTATCATAGTTTTTGATAGTGGTACCAAGAAATCTATGAAAAAACTCCAAGCATTTGCTCCATCTAATTTTGCCGACTCCAAAAGTTCATCTGGAATTGTTTTGTAAAATTGTCTGAAGAAAAAAGTTGCTGTAGCTGAAGCAACTAACGGAAGAATAAGGCCTGTGTATGAATTTGTTAAACCTAAATCAGATACAATTTTATAGCTTGGAAAAATTCTTACCTCCAAAGGAACAAGTAGAGTAATAAAGATTAACCAAAAAATTGGTACAGCTAATTTAAATCTATAATAAACCAAAGCATATGCTGACATTGCAGAAATAACAACTTTAAGTGTTGCAATCCCTAATGCCATTATAAAACTATTAATAAACATTTTTGCAGCAGTCACTTCTTCTGACCAACCACCTTTTTCATTTAAAACTTCGTTATAGTTTCTTGCTAGCTGATCACCTATATGAAACTTCATACCTTCCGTCAGTATAGTTACAGAGTCATGTGAAGAACTTGCAAAAGATATCCAAATAGGAACTACCATTAACAATACCCCTAATATTAAAATAATATGAGCAATTATTTGAAGTGGTTTAATTTTCATTTATCTTGAAAAACCCCCTTAATAAAATGTTTCTGCAACACAATTATAATTAAAATTGGTGGAACCATAGACATCATCACAAAAGCAAAACGATGAACAATAGAACCCGACATCATTTTTAATCCCATAACCACTGTCCAATATTGTTCTGAAGTTGTTACCAATAGCGGCCATAAGTACTGATTGTAACCAAAAACAAACATAAATATTAACATCGCTACAATCATCGTTTTTGACAAAGGAATTAAAAAATCAACAAAAAATCTCCAGGTATTTGCCCCATCAAGTTTTGCAGACTCAAGTAATTCATCTGGAACAGTTTTATAAAATTGTCGAAAGAATAATGTTGCTATAGCTGATGCTGAAATTGGAACTATTAATCCAAAGTAAGAATTTACTAAATTAAGTTCAGCCATTACTGAATAAGTAGGAAAAATTCTTAACTCTAGTGGTACTAATATCGTGATAAAAATTATCCAAAACAATAATGTTGCATGTTTTATTCTATAATAAACCAATGCGTAGGCAGCCATTAAAGATGTGACAACGGATAGAATTGCAACTCCCGTAGCCATTAAAAAACTATTAAAAAACATTTTTAATGCTGTTATCTCTTTAAAGAAACCACCCTGATATAATAAAACCCGTAAGTAATTTTCATAAAAGCTATCTCCTAAAAACATTTGGAGACCATTCATATTAATCATTGAACTTGTGTGCGTTGAGCTAGCAAAAATCATCCACACAGGAAGTACCATGATAAGTATTCCAATGATTAAAATTAAATGTGAAAAACTTGATGTGATAAATCTAGTCATTAATTATAATGTATTTTCCCTTCGATATATCTAAATTGAAAAATTGTAATTACTAATACAATCAACATCATCATTATTGATTGAGCTCCAGCACTTCCTAAATCTAATCCTCTAAATCCATCCATGTAGGCTTTATAAACTAGAGTTCTTGTTTCACCTGAAGGAGCACCTATCGTTGTAGTATCAATAATTCCAAATGTATCAAAGAAAGCATAGGTTATATTAATAATTATTAAGAAGAATGTAGTTGGCATTAATAATGGGAATGTAATTGTCCAAAATCTTCTAAAACTATTTTTACAATCAATCATTGATGCTTCAATTACAGATTTTTGTATAGCTTGAAGACCTGCCAAGAAGAAAATAAAATTAGCACTGATTTGCTTCCAAGAACCAGCTATTATTACATAAATATACGAGTCAAAAACACTCTCGTACCAATTGAAACCCCAAAGTTCGTGAAATAAATGATAAAGGAGCCCAAATCTTTCACTAAAAAAATAATTTGCCATTACACCTACAACCGCAGGCGCAATTGCATAAGGCCAAATTAAAAGTGTTTTGTAAGTGCTTTTACCATGTATTACATTATTGGCCTGAACGGCAAGCAGCAAACCGATTGAGCCGGTAATTAATGTAATTGCAAAACTATAAATAATAGTAAATTTGAAAGCTATAAAATAAGCTGGATCATCAAAAATAAATAAAAAA
The DNA here is from genome assembly GCA_902581605.1 of uncultured Pelagibacteraceae bacterium. Taxonomy (GTDB): domain Bacteria; phylum Pseudomonadota; class Alphaproteobacteria; order Pelagibacterales; family Pelagibacteraceae; genus Pelagibacter. Next base: position 36,165 of record CACHPE010000008.1, read on the forward strand.
TTATCAAACCATACAAACGTCGCTCCAAATCCAAAAGCATCTTGCATTGTAAATGCATCTCTGAAGGTTTGTATGATTGGCCAATATAAAAAAATTAATAAAATTCCTAACTGTGGTGCTAAGAATAAATATTGTGAATAGCTAGATTTAAATTGGACTTTTTTCATATAAGTAAAATAAAAAATAAGGAGGGTAAATCAACACCCTCCTTATTTAAATTATTAATTATAAAGTTTTAGCGAATTGTTTTAACAATTTAGCTGCACCTTTATCCATGTTCTGCAATCCTTTTTCGATTGATATTTTGCCGTTTAACATTGGCTCAACATTTTCGTAAATTACTTCACGAATTTGTGGCCAATTACCAGCTCTATATCCACCAGGAATAGTCGAACCTTCTAAGCTTAATTGTTCACCAACTGCTTTATGATATGGAGAAGCTCTATAGAAATTTATAGTTTCAGCTAACTCTATTCCACCTTTAGTTACTGCAGAGTAACCAGTCATATTGTGATAATACAGATCCATCTCTGGAGAACCCATAAATTCTATAAATTTAGCAAGTCCTTTGTACTCTTCCTCAGTATGACCATTTAAGATCCAGTTAGCAGCACCACCGATAAACGTTGGATACTCTTTACCACCAGTTACAGAATCCCAGTAAGGAATATGGTTTACTGTAAAGTTAGGTACAACACCTTTCATTCCACCGAACGAAGCAGCTGAACCAAACCAAAATGCAGCTTCACCAGCTATAAATGGAGCTTGGTTATCTCCCCACGCTCTTCCTTTATATCCATAAAAGCCTTTTTCATACCATTCCTTGACTTTTTTCCAATGCATTACAAATGCATCTGTTTCAGCAAATAAAGTTTTTGTTGGAACAGCATCGTAACCATTGTTTCCATCAGTCATAAGTAGATTATGTCTTGAAAAGAAATTTTCTGTCCATATCCAAGGAAAGTGACTTTGAACTAAAGGTATGTATCCGGCAGCTTTAATTTTTGGAGCTATAGCCTCAAACTCTTCATAAGTTTTTGGAACTGACTCAATTCCTACTTTTTTCAATATGTCCATGTTTGCATACATCAAACAAGTTGAGCTATTGAAAGGCACACCAATCATTTTTCCATCAGAGTCTGCATAGAAATTTTTAATGCCTGGAATATAATTGTCAGCATCTACATCAATGCCATATTTCTCTGCCATTTCTTCAAAACCGATGACAACACCATTTTTTACTTGCGCTACCATTATTGCAGCACCAGCATCATAAACCTGTGAATAGTGTGGTTGGTCTCCTGCTCTAAATGCAGCAATAGTTGCCGCCATGTTATCTTCATAACTTCCTTTTCCTGTAGGAATGACCGTATATTGATCTTGTGAAGCGTTAAATCTATTTGCAATTTCAATAATTACATCACCAAGAAAACCACTGTTTCCGTACCACCAATGAATTTCTGTTTTTGAATAACTGTGTGATGTAAAAGAGAAAGTAAATAGAATTGTTAAAACACTAAGTATTTTTTTCATATCTATCCTTCTGTTAAGTTTAGTTTATTTTATTTTTTATTAATAATTAATTAATGTTAAGGTATTATGAAATTGTAAATAATTTCATTTAAAAATTTTAAATTTCTAAAAGAGGTTGTATATTTTTAAAAAATCATGATTTAAATGTCTAAAATTTTTGATTTATTCATAATAGGTGGCGGTATAAACGGCGCAGGTATTGCGAGGGATGCTGCAGGTAGAGGTTTATCAGTTTGTTTAGCTGACAAAGGTGAGATTGGAGGAGCAACCTCATCTTGGTCGACGAAATTAGTACATGGTGGTCTTCGTTATTTAGAAAATTATGAATTCAAATTAGTTAGAGAATCTCTCAAAGAAAGAGAAATTGTTTATAAAATTGCTAAACATATTTCCAAACCGATTCCTTTTATAATTCCTTATGCAGATAAAATTCGACCAGCCTGGTTAATTAAATTTGGTTTGTTTTTGTACGACAATTTAGGTGGCAAAAGCAATATACCAAAATCAAAAAAATTTGATCTTACAAAAAAATATTCAAATATTCTTAAAGAAAAATATAAAACTGGTTTTCAATATTTTGACATTCAAATTGATGATAAAAAATTAACAAAGTTAAACGCTCAAGATGCAAAAAGAAACAACGCTAAAATACTAGAATATAACAAAGTTAAAAAAGCTGAAATTATTAATAATGAGTGGGTCATTAGTCTTCAAAATGGAAAAAAAATAAAATCAAAAGTTTTAATCAATGCATCTGGACCATGGATAAATGAAACTTTAAATAAAAATATAAAAATAAAATCTAAGAAAAAAATAAGACTGGTTAAAGGAAGTCATATCATTACAAAAAAATTGTACAAAGAAAACGTTGCATTCACATTTCAAAATACAGATAAAAGAATAATATTTGTGTTACCTTATAAAGGGAAGTTTTCTTTAATTGGAACAACTGAAGTGGAAGTGAAATCACCAGAAAATAAAGGGATATCTAAAAAAGAAATTAGCTATTTAATTAATTCAGTAAACAATTACTTAAAAAAACAAATCAGAACAAAGGACATCGTAGATACTTATTCAGGAATACGACCTTTAATTGAAGACTTTAATTCAGCTTCAAAAGTTACAAGGGATTATGTTTTTGATCTAAAAATTATTAAAAAATTGCCTTTATTGAATATCTATGGAGGAAAACTTACCACCTACAGAAAATTGTCCGAAAAAGTTCTTGTTGATCTAAAAAGGTTTTTACCTAAGACAAAAAAAGGTCCATGGACACACAAAAAGAAGCTTTTTTGATTTCCATTCCCTAAAATGAAACATTATGTTTCTATCTTTGAACTTCAATAAAATTAAATCACATTAAAGTTTATTGTAATAAATCTTTAACAAAACATTCATATAAATTTTGAATGTCATTTTTAAAAAAATATCTTAAGTGGATCAGTACACTTTTAGTGTTAACAGGTATTTTACTTACAAATCTTAATATTTACCCGCTGAATATTTATTTTCATGGGCTTGGTGTTGTTGGATGGACAATTTCAGGTTTCTTATTAAAGGATAAGGCCATTTTAACTAACTTTGGATTACAAATTCCATTATTTGTAATCGGAATTTATAAAATTATTTTTTAATGAAAAATATTTTATTTGTATGCACAGGAAATTCAGCAAGAAGCATTATAGCTGAGAGTATTATCAATAATGAATACTCAAATAAATTTAAAGCTTTTAGTGCTGGTAGTAATCCATCTGGAACAATTAATATTGATGTTAGAAGTTTTTTAGAGAAAAATAAAAATTATGATCTAACTAATTATAGTTCTAAAAACTTTGAAGAGTTTATAAATAATGAAATAAAAATGGATCATGTAATAACAGTATGTAATAACGCAAATTATGAGGTATGTCCTATTTGGCCTGATAAAAACCAAATTATACACTGGAATATAGACGATCCTGTGGCTAAACTTCAAACTGCAAATAACGAAGAAAAGCAAATAATCATTAGAAACACTTTTAATATTATAAGCAATAAAATTAAAGATTGGCTAGATGAAAAATAAAAATAAATATTTTCTTTCAGAATTTATTGGAAGTTGCTTTCTAGTAATGATCATAGTTGGGTCAGGTTTAATGGCAGAAAATCTTACCAATGATACAGCGGTAATGCTAATTGCAAATACTATAGCAACTGGAGCTGGATTGTTTGTGCTAATAACTGTTTTTGCTGATGTGTCTGGGGCTCATTTCAATCCATTTGTAAGTATTGCTATGACAATTACAGGAAAGTTAAAAAAACGTCTTCTACCCTTTTATATTTCAGCTCAGATCCTAGGATGTTTGTTAGGTGTGGCTTTAGCTAATTTCTTTTTTGAACATCAGATTTTTGAATTATCGACAAAATCAAGAGATGGTATCTACATTTTTGTATCAGAAATTATTGCTACTTTAGGACTAATAATCATTATTTTTGGATCCATGAAGTCAGGTAAAATTACCGTAGCTGCATCTGTTGGGTTATATATTACAGCTGGTTATTGGTTTACTTCATCAACATCCTTTGCAAATCCTGCTGTAGCAATAGCAAGAACATTCACAGAGTCTTTTACTGGTATAAGTTATTTAAACACTCCTTTTTATATAGTTGCTGAATTAATTGGTATGTTAATTGCTGTTTTTATTGCAAAAAAATTATTCTTAAAAAAAAATTAAAAAATTTTAAAGTTATAATAAATACGCCCGATAAAATTAATCGAGCGTATATTAAGGGGTGGATTGACAATTAAAAAATTTAAATATTCTATAATTTATTTATAAAATAAAAATGAATGAAATATTTATTTTTTATTAAAAATTTATTACAAAGAAACTATTATTAAACTAATAGTTGTGTTTTTTTAAAGAGTTTAACTATTTGAATATAATACTCTTGGTTCTAAAAATAATTCTCGTGCAAGAGCTTTAAATCTTTTTGTAACTTGTTTAGAAATTATTTCTTGATGTTGTGCTGGAATTTTTAAAAATACAGAGTTACCTCTTTTATACAATTTAAATTCCTCTAAGAAGATAGTTGAAATAGATGTAAGTGAGTGAGCAAATCTTAAGGCTGCACCAACTTGTTTACTAGAAAAAATTTCATTATTATTTAAAAATGTCAAATATTCTATTTTAGGGTTGTATTTAATGCTGCAGTACCTCCAATAACATGAAAGAGCTATTTGAATTCTTTCTTTATGTGAAAGTCTCAATAAAGGGGTATTTAATGTTTCTTGAAAAACTAATTCTGCCTTTTGAAAAGCACCAAGTCCCCAATCCATATGACTTAAAACACAAGCCAAATTAAGTAATTTTTCATTAAAATGTTCATTACCCTCAAATACAGGTTTGATAAATTCATGATATTTTTTGTAAGTTAATCCCAAATCACCTCTTTTCTTAGAAATATATTCTAATGATTTCTCAAAAACTTGAGAGTTATCAATATTTTTAAAGTAATCTTTTGCTAGAGATCCCTCTCTAATTCCGCTTATAGAACATATTATGTTTTTTGGATTTGTTACATTCATGATCTCATCTAATATTATAGCGCTGTATGGTAGATAAGGTGTTCTAGATTTAGATATATATTCAACTGTTTTTAGTTTTGCTTTATTGAAAGATGCAATTTTTTCTAAAAATGATGATATAGTTTCATAATTTACCGAATACTGATGAATTATGTGGACAGGGTGTTTATTTTGAAACAAATGAAGTTTAAATAAAGCTCTCCATGTTCCACCAACTAAATATAGGTTTTCAAATTTTTTTTTAGATAACCATTTCTCGTCTTTGAAAAGTTTTTTTATATATTTGGAAAGGTTTCTCTTTTTTACAATTGGATTATTTATTAATCTTAAAACACCTAAGGGTAAAGATGTTTTATTAGTGATCAAACCATTTTCAACTCGAGCTAGTTCTAAACTACCTCCACCAAGATCAGCAACTAACCCATCTACATTATCAAATCCAATTTTAACACCTTCTGCTGAACAAATTGCTTCTTCCTCACCACTTAAGATTTCTATTTTTTTCTTAAAAAGATTTTCTACATATTCAACAAATGGTTTTGCATCAGTTGCTTCTCTTAAAACAGCAGTTGCTATTATTTTTAAATTAACAATTTTAGAAACATTTAAAATCTCTGAAAATCTCTTCAATACTTTTTGAGCATAATCAACACCAGACTTATGAAGTTTTCTTGATTTATCTAAATTTTTACCAAGTTCACAAACAGCTTTTTCATTGAAAAATGGCACACGAGAAGAGCTAAAATCTTCATAAATTAGCATCCTAATAGAATTAGATCCTATATCAATAACTGCTAATTTAGCAGGTTTTAATTTTAAATTTTGTTTATTTTTAAAAACTTTAATTTCCACTTTTAATTAATCTTAAGTTTAATTTTTTCGGTTTCATTTTTAATTTAGCTTTACCTCTTCCAGATAAACTAGGATTATTCATAAAATAATCATGGGCTGAAAAAGAATCATTTTCACTATATTTTATTTTTTTATAATTTCCACTAGCATCGAGTTCCCAACTTTGTTTTTTATCTAAATAATTAGCTAACATAATTTGATCAAGAACTTGTTCATGGACTGTTTGGTTTTCAATTGGAACTAGAAGTTCAACTCTTCGATTTAAATTTCTTGGCATTAAATCTGCTGATGAAATAAAAACTTTTGCATCTCTACTAGGCATTGTTTTTCCATTTGAAAAACAATAAATTCTTGAGTGTTCCAAAAATCTTCCAATCATGCTTTTAACTATTATATTTTCAGATTTATCTTTAACTCCAGGTCTTAAACAACAAACACCTCTTACAAATAAAAATATCTTTACTCCAGCATTTGAAGCTTCGTAAAATTTATCAATTATCGATGGATCTACTAAGGAATTCATTTTGGCCCATATTTCACCTTTTTTACCTTTTTTGACATTTGCTATCTCGTTAGCAATACATTTGTTCAAAGTTTCCCTAAGATTAATTGGTGATATAGATATTTTACTAAGATTTCGTGGTTTTGAATAACCAGTTACATAATTAAAAAATTTTTCTACATCAGTTGCTATTTTTTTATCAGAGCTAAATAAAGATAAGTCAGTATAAATTTTTGCATTAACTGGGTGATAATTACCAGTTCCCAGATGTATATAAGTTTGAATTTTTCCCTGCTCCTTTCTTAATATTAAAGATGATTTTGCATGTGTTTTATATTTTGCAAAACCATAAACTATTTGAATTCCTGCCTTTTCTAAACTTCTTGAAAGTTGAATGTTTGCTTCTTCATCAAATCTTGCTTTGATCTCTATTAAAGCGGTTACTGTCTTTCCATTTTCAGCTGCTGTTATTAAGGCTTTAACAATTGGAGAGTCTAACGTTGTTCTGTATAGAGTTTGTTTAATTGCTATAACTTTTTTATCATATGCAGCTTGATTTAAAAACTCAACGACAGCATCAAATGTTTCAAAAGGGTGATGAACTATTAAATCCTTTTTTTTTATAGTATCAAAAAAATTATTATTAAATTCCTTTAATCTCTCAACCTCTCTGGGATTAAAATTTTTAAATCTTAATTTAGAATTTTTAATTTTACAAACTTGGTCGATATCTTGAATTCCAACAATGCCTTCAATTTCATAGATGTATTCAGATTTTACGTTTAACTTATTGGTTATAAACTTAATTAAGTCATTATTACTTTTTTTTAAAATTTCTAAACGTACGATGTCACCTGTTCTTCTTCTTTTTAAAGCCAATTCAAAAGATCTTACTAAATCTTCGGCCTCCTCTTGAATTTCTACATCACTATCTCTTATAACTCTAAATAACATTTTTTTATCTAAATCATGATCAGGAAATATTTCAGAAGCAAAAAAACTTATAACATCATCAATAATTAAAAATTTCTTAAAACTTTTATTTCCATCTATTTCAATAAATCTTGATAAAGCTTTTGGAATTACTATTATTGCATTTAAAACTCTTTTTTTATTTTTCTTATTTAATCTCATAACTAATGCTCTTCCTTGATTTGCAATAAATGGAAAGGGATGAGCTGGGTCTATTGCCGATGGTGTTAGCAGAGGGTAAATTTCTTCATTAAAAATTTTAAATAATCTTTTTTGATCCGATTTACTTAAATTTTCAGGTTTAACTATACTTATATTTGCTTTTTTTAATTGAAGAATTAAATCTCTATATATTTTATTTTGTTTATTAAGAAGATTATTTGTTTCCAAAATAACTTCACTCATTTGTTCATCAGGAGTAAGACCATCAGAGCTAAGAGAATCTACCTCTTGCTTGATTTGACTATATAAACCCGCGACACGTACCATAAAGAATTCATCTAAATTTGATCCAGCTATAGATAAAAATTTAATTCTTTCATAAAGTGGGTTTTCAATATTTTGGGCTTCTAGAAGAACTCTGTCGTTGAATTTGAGCCAAGACAATTCTCTATTTATGTATTTAGATCTAAGTATTTCTTTATCTTGTTTTTTTAATGCAGTCATATATTTAAACTTTATGCTCAAATTATACGTTATGCGTCATGCAAAATCTAGCTGGGACCATCCAAATCTTGAGGATCATGAAAGACCTTTAAGTAAGCGTGGCAAGAAAAATGCAAAAAAGATTTGTGAATTTTTTGTTAAAAAAAAATATAAGTTTGATTACATATTACTTTCATCATCAAAAAGAACAAAGAAAACGTTAAAAATTTTATTAAAAAAAATAGAAAAACCAAAAAAAATTATTTCTTCAAAAAAATTATACCTATCAAGTGAAGATAAAATTATAGATATAATAAAAAAAACACCTAAAAAATTTAAATCTGTGCTTTTAATTAACCACGAGCCTGCTGTTAGAAATCTAGTACGATCACTGACAAAAAATCATAACAACAATCATTTTAAGTTATTAAACTATAAATTTCCAACATCAGCTTTTGCAAAAATTTATTTTGATTTTAATGAATGGAATAAATTAGATGGAAATGGTTTAATTAAGGAATTTATGAGACCTAAAGACCTTCAAGATTCTAATGAATAACCTGCTGATCTTACAGTTCTAATTAATGGTTTGGTTTTATCTATATTAATAGCTTGTCTTAATCTTCTAATATGTACATCGACTGTTCTAGACTCTACATAAATATTTTCACCCCAAACATTGTTTAATAGTTGTTCTCGTGAATATACTCTTTTTGGATTTTTGATAAAAAAATCTAATAATTTAAATTCTGTAGGACCTAAATTTATTTCAACATTATTTCTATAAACTCTTTTTGTTATTCTATCTATTTTTAGATCTGTAAACTCAACAACATCTGCAGATGATTGTGGTTTTGATCTTCTAAGTAGTGATTTAATTCTTGCATTAAGTTCTTTTTGACTAAATGGCTTTGTTACATAATCATCTGCACCTGTATCAAAAGCTCTTAATTTGTCCTCTTCCTCACCTTTTGCTGTCAACATTATTACAGGTATGTCGTTATACTTTTTGTCTTTTTTTAAATTCTTACATATTTCAACACCTGACAAATCTGGCAACATCCAATCCATTAATATTAAGTCAGGATGCTTATCTTTGATTTGTTTAAGTGCATCTTCACCATTTTCGGAATAGCTTACTTTGTGACCTTCTTTTTCAAGATTATATTTTAGCAGCGTTACTATTGAAGTTTCATCTTCAGCAATAAACACGTGAGCAGACATTTATTGCTTTTCTCCTGTTACTATTGGCTCTGTTCCTTTTGGACGATCTCCTTCTAAATACTCTCCTGTAACTAAATAATATACCTGCTCTGCAACGTTTGTTGTGTGATCACCGATACGTTCAATATTTTTAGTAACAAATAATAAATGAGTACCATCATCTAGATTTTTTTCGTCTTCCTTCAAATATTTTATTACTTCTTGCATACATAAATTTGTTAAATCATCTATTTGTTCATCACCTTCCCAGACATTTATAGCCATAGCAGATGACCTATCTAAATATGCATCCAAAATAGATTTGAGTTGTTTTTGAACATTAGAAGAAACTCTTACCAAAGCTTCGGTCAAATTTTTTGGTAAATTTTCATTTAATAATAATGTTCTTTTTGAAATATTCTTTGCCAAATCACCTATTCGTTCTAAATCAGATGAAATTTTCAATGCGGTTACAGTTTCTCTTAAATCTATTGCCATTGGTTGTCTTAAAGCAATTAGATTTACCACCTGTTGCTCTATTAAAGTTTCAAACTTATCTATTTTTTCGTCATCTTTTATAACAGCTTCCGCATTATCACTATTTCTTGTGGTAATGGCTTGAATAGCCTTGCCTAATGACTCCTCGCAAAAACCACCCATTTTAATTATATTACTATTTAAATTTTTAAGTTCTTCCTCGTAAGACTTAACCGTGTGTGGTGCTTCAACCATTATCCAAACCTCCCTGTAATATAATCCTGAGTTCTTTTATTTTCAGGATTCTTAAATATTTTATCAGTAGAACCATGTTCTATCAATTCTCCCAAATGAAAAAAGCCTGTGTTTTGGGATACTCTTGCTGCTTGAGCCATTGAATGAGTAACTATTATAATAGTATGGTCTTTTTTTAACTCATCAATTAGTTCTTCTATTTGAGCTGTAGCAATAGGATCTAAAGCAGAACAAGGCTCGTCCATAAGAATAACTTCAGGTTTAACTGAAATAGCCCTTGCTATGCATAATCTTTGTTGTTGTCCACCAGACAAACCAGTTCCTGGTTCATGAAGTCTATCTTTGACCTCTTCCCATAACGCTGCTTTTTTTAAGCTATTTTCAACTATTTCATCCATTTCATTTTTTGATTGAGCCATGCCATGAATTGTTGGGCCATAAGAAATGTTTTCATAAATAGTTTTAGGAAAAGGATTTGGTTTTTGAAAAACCATACCAATTTTTTCTCTTAATCTAACTACATCACAACTCTTGTCATTGATATCAAAATCATTGATAATAATCTGACCTTTAACTCTGCATATATCAATCACATCATTCATTCTATTAAGACATCTTAAAAAAGTAGATTTACCACAACCTGAAGGACCAATTAGTGCTGTAACCTGATTTTCTTCAATATCTAAGTTTATATTGAATAGAGCTTGTTTCTTTCCATAGAAAACATCTACATTTTTTGAATTTATCTTTATCATCTTAACTCCATTTTTTTTCAAATTTATGTCTAATTATTTGTGCAAACAAATTCATTATGATTAAAAATCCCAATAGGACCATAATACAAGCAGAAACTTTCTCGACAAATCCTCTTTCAGCACTCTCTGCCCATATATAAATTTGTACAGGCAAACTTGCAGCTGGATCTAAAGGAGATCCTGGAATTGTATTTACAAAAGCTACCATACCAATCAATATCAAAGGTGCAGTTTCACCTAAAGCTTGAGCCAAGCCAATAATTGTACCTGATAAAGTTCCTGGCATAGATAATGGCACTGTATGATGCATTGTAGTTTGCATTTTACTAGCGCCCATTGCAAGTGCAGCCTCTCTTATACTTGGAGGAACTGCTTTTAAAGATGCTCTACAGGCAATAATTATTGTTGGCAATGTCATCAACGATAAAGTTATTCCACCAACTAGAGGTGTTGATCTAGGTAACTGAAATACAGCCAGCAAAATACCTAGTCCCAAAAGACCAAAAACAATTGATGGAACAGCTGCTAAGTTATTTATATTTACCTCAATAAAATCAGTAAATCTATTTTTTGGTGCAAATTCCTCTAAATAAATGGCTGCTAGCACTGCAACAGGAAATGCAATAACTAAACAAACTAAAATAGAAAAAATCGATCCCATAAATGAGCTTGCTATACCAGCTAATTCAGCCTCTCTTGAATCTGGGTATGTAAAAAAACTTAAATTGAATTTACTTTCAACTCTTCCCTGTTCTACAAGTTGATCAAAAATCTTTAATTGATAATCTGTAACTCTTCTTTGATCTTCGGGTAAATCCCTTGGATAATTGCCTTTAAATACTTGATCTAAATCATCTGAAGCAGTTAAGTAAACATCTTTAGTTTTTCCAATTAATGAAGGGTCATTTAAAAGCTCCCTTTTAATCTCTCTTTCAAAAAAGTAAGAGACCATTCTCTTCAGATCATTTTGTTGTTTTTCTGAGGCACTTTTATCTAAATTAAACATTGTTTGTAAAGCTAGATCAAAATAATCTGCATCCTCTAAGTCTTCTTTAGAAGGATTTTCGTCAAGGTACATGGTTTCAGCATCAAAGGTGACTGGTACAATCAACCAAGTTTTCTGAAACGCTGTATAGCCAGTAGAAAAGATTTTAAAAATAAAAATTGTTAAAAATAATAGAGCTAAAAAAATTGCGCTTTTCCCGTAAAATTGAAATCTTTTTTCGGCCCTATATCTAGAATTTAGGAGTTTTTCTTTATTTTTATTCATATTTTTCCCTATATTTTTTAACAACTCTTAATGCAAAAATATTTAAACTAAGTGTTACCAAAAACAATGTCATACCTAGTGCAAATGCTGCCTGGGTTTTAGGATCTCCAAAGGCCTGATCTCCAATTAATATTACGACAATTTGAGCAGTGATAGTTGAAGTAGATTCTAAAGGGTTAAATGTTAAGTTGGCTGCAAGGCCTGAAGCCATAACTACAATCATTGTTTCTCCAACAGCTCTGGAAACACCTAGCAAGATAGAACCAACAATTCCTGGTAATGCTGCTGGAAAAATAACTTTTTTTATTGTTTCTGATTTAGTAGCCCCCATTGCATAACTACCATCTCTTAAACTTTGAGGAACACTAGTAATAACGTCATCACTCAAACTAGATATAAACGGAATAATCATTATCCCCATTACACCCCCTGCAGCTAGAGCACTCTCTGCAGATACTTCTAATCCCATTGCCGTTCCTATATCTTTAAGGAATGGTCCAACTGTTAAAGCTGCAAAAAAACCATAAACTACAGTTGGTATGCCTGCTAAAATTTCAATTAAAGGTTTTGCATATTGTCTTACTTTGGTTGAAGCGTATTCAGCTAAATAAATTCCACTCATCAATCCAATTGGTATAGCAACACACATTGCAATTAATGCAATAAAAAATGTTCCGGCAAAAATTGGTACAGCCCCAAATGTATCAGAATACATTGATGGATCCAAAGGCTCAGAAGCATCTCTCACAAATGCTTTAGCTGGATACCAATGAGTTCCAAAAATAAAATCAAACAAGGGAATTACTTTAAAAAAATCGATAGTTTGAAATATTAATGAAAAAACAATTCCAATAGTTGTTAATATAGCTGCCAAAGAAGCTGTAAATAAAACAGCATTTAAAAATTTTTCAACCGGTTCTCTTGTTCTGTTGTTTGAAGAAATTCTTTTATAACCATAAACTATAGAAGCTATAATTATTGCCAAAATTAAAACAACTTTAGAGTTTTGGGCTATAGATCGAAGATTTAAATATTTTTCTGCAGATGTTTCAAGATAAGTAGTAATTTCTCCACTAAACTGACCACGAGATAATGATTTAGTTTTTTCATAAATTAGATTTAGTTCGTCATCAAGATATCCTTGATTGCTATAATCACTTAAAATTATTAACTTAACTATACTCGGCTCAAATATTGCCCATAAAGAATAAATAATAAAAGCGGGTATTGCGCACCATATTGCTAAATAATACCCATAAAATTGTGGAAGTGCTGTTAATCTAGTATTTGTTGCTTGAATTGAGTAGGCTTTTTTTCTTCCAAAATAGTAACTAGTAAAACCAAGAAGTACAATAAAGATGAATATAACTAAGTTCAAAGAATCTCCTAATGTTTTACTTTACACTTTCTTAAAAAAAAAGGGGTCTAAAAAGACCCCTTATCTTTATTTGTTAACCAGCTTTATTAGTCAGCCATTGCAACAAGATCTTTCGCATTAGTTCTAGTTGTCTTGTACAACTTCTTATCTAATGGTACTAAACCAATATCAGCCAAATAGCCATTTTTACCTATAGCTTTAGTTGTAGTGAACTCTTTTACAAATTCATGTAATCCAGGGATTACACCAACGTGAGCTTTTTTCACATAGAAAAATAATGGTCTTGCAACTGCATAACTGTAGTCTTGAATACTCGCAAGAGATGGTTGACCACCATCAATGCTAGCAGCTTGCAATTTGTCTTTAGCAGCTAAGAAATAACTAAATCCAAAGAAACCAAACATATCTTTATCTTGTACTAATTTTTGAATGATTAAACTATCGTTTTCACCAACTTCAATAGCAGCACCATCTTCTCTATAAAGTTTTTGAGGTTTTTTGTATTTTTTATTTCCAGCCTCATAACCAGCTTTATAAAGAGCTTTAGCTTCTTTAGTCATACCTTTTTTCATTACCAAAGAATTCCAAGCATCTCTTGTTCCAGAAGTTCCTGGAGGGATCATTACAGAAATTTTCTGCTTAGGTAGACTTGGATCAATTTGGTCCCAAGTTTTATAAATATTTGGAACTAATTTACCATCAACAACTGTATGTGCAGCTAATGCTAAATATAATTGCTCTTTAGTAAAGTTAATTGGTTTTGCATCTTTACTATAAGCTAATGTAATACCGTCATTACCAATAACGATCTCAACGATTTCATTAACTCCATTTTTTTTACATAGAGCTTTTTCTTTATCTTTCATGGCTCTTGATGCATTTGTAATATCTGGATGTTGTTCACCAACACCAGCGCAGAATAGTTTAGCTCCTCCACCAGTACCAGTCGATTCGATTACAGGAGTTTTAAATCCTGAACCACCGAATCTTTCAGCAACAACAGTCGCGTAAGGGAATACTGTAGATGAACCAACTATTTTAATTTGATCTCTTGCTTGAGCAACTGTCGCAATTGTTAAAGCAACAAGCGAAGCAATTATTATAGTTAGTTTTTTCATTATCTTTAATCCTTTCATTATTAATTAAAAGATTTCAGACTCGTATAAATTTATTGAATCTTTAATATTACAGAATTGTTACAGTTTTGTTAAAAAGGTAACTTTTTAGTTGTATTTCATTGAGATAATAATCTCATTTTTTTCGGTTTCCAAACCACCTTTGCATGAAACTGGATTAACATTATCCTTAAAAGCAAGTTCTGTTGTAGGTCTTAAAATAACTTCCAATTTCACGAGATTAACTAATTCCTCAAGAACACTTTGATCATAACGCCATTTGGGCCAACTACTTGGAGTTGAAAATATAGATGTTAAATAACTTGTTGCCATAGTAAATCTATAATTACTCATATTTTCATTTCTTAGTAAATGATCTCTGACAGAATTAAATATATTTCTACATCTAAATGAATCTGACATGTAGTTTTCTTTTTTTAAATTTTCGTTTACAGGAATTGAAATAATTAGATCTACTGAATTGTTTCGATATGAAGTGAGAACATCCATGTAAATATCTTCATATGGGACATCTTTATGTTTTTTAATTTCAGGATAAGTGCTTTTTAAATCTTCTTGTAATCTAAAAACACCAATATCGAATACAGTTAATTGTTGATTCCTTAGAATTGTAGATATATCCGATGATATACTTTTAGTAATCATCGACATAAAAACAAATAAGATAATTAAAATACTATGCAATACCTTAATCATATTAAAAATTTAATTAAAATAGGATACGAATCAACAAAAGATTTGTTAAATATTGATCGAATAAGAGTTAATTTTAAACAACTTTTTAAATTAATTATTTTGTTGGAAGATATATTTTAATTTCAGTACCTTCATTAAGTTTACTAAGAATCTCGTAATCACCTCTGTGTTGAGATATAATATGTTTCATGATAGCTAAACCTAAACCTGTGCCACCAACTTTTTTACTTTTTTCTGTATCTACTCTAAAAAATCTTTCAGTTATTCTTGGAATTAACTGTTGAGGTATTCCAATCCCTTCATCTTTAATACTAATGACAATATTTTTACCAATTAATTTACCTTCACTGTTTTGACTTTTGACATATATATTTTTTCCACCTTGAGAATATTTAATTGAATTATCAATTAAATTTGAAAATACAGTTAACAATTTATCATTATCACCAAAAACTAAAGTTGGTTCAATAAGTTCAAGATGTAAATTAATTTTCTTTTTTTTAAGAATTAATTCAAAGTTACTTTTAATATTTTTAAAAATATCATTTAGATTAATGATTTTATTTGGTTTAATGTGTTCTTCAAGCTCAATTCTGCTTAAAATCAATAAATCATTGATTAAGTTTTCCATTCTCAATACTTGATCAGACATGATAGACATAAATTTTTTTTGACCCTCTTGGTCTTTTGAAGCTGGTCCAAGAATAGTATCTAAGGAGCCTTTAATTGAAACTAAAGGTGTTCTTAATTCGTGACTCACATTAGCAACAAAATCAGTTTTTAATTTTTGTGCTTTTGTTATTTCTGTAAAATCTTTTAGAAATAATACAACCGAGTCTATTTCTGGAAACAAATGAGTAGGACCAGGAATAACGTAAATTTTGTAAAGCTGATAAGATGGTAAATTGATTTCTACATTAACATTTTTTGTGGTTTGGTCCTTAATAGCTTCATCAATTGTTTCTAATAGTTTTGTATCTCTTATTACACTTGAAATATTTTTATCAATTAAGTTTTCGCCAAAACGTTGTTTTGCACTTTTGTTAAGATATTTGATTAAGTTATATTTATCTAAAGCAAAAAATTGATCTTCTAATTCTTCAATAATTACTCTCTTTCCTAAATCATCTTTATTGGTCTTATTTACAACTGGAGCTGTATTTTCTGGCTTAATATTTTTTTTAAATAAAAAATATAATAAAATAATTATTACAACTATGAGTATCAACTCTGTCCAAAACATGGATATGTTTTAACAAATGTAATGAATATTGTCTTTAATAATTAGGTGAAATATTTTCAAAAAATATTTTTGCTGTTTCTTCCCATGAATATTTTTTTGCAAAATCAAGACAATCTTGGCGACTTACCTTCAAAGCTTTTAAAGCAGAAGCCTTCAAATCATCATCTAAAGTATCAATATTAGTTCCACCTAATATATCTTTAGGTCCTGGCACTGGATAAGCTGCAACTGGTGTACCACAATTTAATGATTCCAAAACAACAATACCAAATGTATCAGTTTTACTAGGAAAAACAAAAACGTCTGATGATGCAAAATGAGATGCTAATTCTCCATTAGTCTTTTCTCCTAAAAAAATATCATTTGGAAATTTTTTTTTCAAATTGTTCAAATCTGGACCTTTTCCAATAATAACTTTAGTACCTTCAAGATCGAGATCTAAAAATGCTTTAATATTTTTTTCAACTGCAATCCTACCAACATATATCCATATAGGTCTTTTATAAGGTAAGTCTCTCTTAATGGGATTTTTAAACGCACCATGATTACCTCCCCTAGTCCATGTAACCATTTTATTATTATCAACACCTAATGCAATTAGCTCCTCACGCATAGATTCTGTTGTCACTAAAATTCTTTCAGCTTTATTATGAAAATTGCATAAAAATTTCTCTGACCATTTAGCCGGAATGATAGGCATATAAAGTTTCATATATTTATCAAATCTTGTATGAAAACTCGTTGTAAACTTTAAACCTTTTTTAATACAATGTCTTCTTGCCATAAAACCAAGAGGCCCTTCTGTTGCAATGTGTATTGCATCAGGTTTAATTGAATTGATTAAATTACTTACACGAGGCCAAACATTTAAAGATAATCTAATTTCATTATATTTGGGCATAGGTACAGTCAGAAATTGTTGAGGTGTAATATATTCAATAGTGTGACCTTGTGATTTAAGTATTTCACCTGTCTGATGGAGAGTTCTTACTACACCATTAACTTGCGGGTAATAAGCATCAGTAACTATTAATATTTTCATTTTTTAGGATGCTTTTTTGAAAGAAGTGAACTTGTCTTTATCAATATTTTCTGAAATATATTCTTTTCTTTTTTTATCCCAATAAATTATCTCAAAAGTTCCATCATATTTTTCTGTTAATGCTGTACAAGACTCAACCCAATCACCACAATTTAAATAATTCACACCATCAAGGTTTAAATTTTCAGCGTGATGGATGTGACCACAGATTATTCCATCAAATCTTTTTCTTTTTGCATATTTTGAAAGTGTGTTTTCATATTCACCTATATATTTGACAGCATTTTTTACCTTATATTTTAAAAATTTTGCCAAAGACCAATAGTCTTTACCTCTCAACTTTCTAAAGAAATTTATAATAATATTAATTTTAAGTAATAATTCATATGCAATAGCTCCTAATTTAGATAGCCATTTTGCATGTTTCATTACTCCGTCCCAAGCATCACCATGAACAACTAAATATTTTTTTCCTAACTGAGTTTCATGAATAACTCTATTTACTATTTTAATATCACCCAAATGCATTGGGATAAATTTTCTAAACACCTCGTCATGATTACCAATAATGTAAAATACTTTTGTTCCGTGCCTTGCTTTTCTTAATATTTTTTGAATGACATCATTGTGCTCTTGAGGCCAATAGAAACTCTTTTGCATAGCCCAAACATCGATGATGTCTCCAACCAAATAAAGATTTTCAGATCTTGAATTTTTAAAAAATTCTAGAAGCTTGTTTGCTTGACAACCTTTAGTACCAAGATGTACATCAGATATGAATATACTCTTATATTTTAATATTGGGGCCATTAAAAAAACCTTTTTTGTAACACAACTGTAACTCGAATCATCTATTTCTTATTTCATTAAAATGTTAAGGATATGTTAAAATTTAATTACGAAAAAATTATGCATTATTGTTTAATATATAATCTCAATTCATCATCAGGGAAAAAAGTAAAATTAGTAAATAAAATTTATGAAAAATTAAAGATCAATAATACTGTTGATTTTTTCAAAACTAAATCTGAAGAAGAGGCAAAAAAAATATTTCTTGAATTTAAAAATAAAAATTATGATAGATTGATAGTTGCTGGTGGTGATGGATCAGTATCATTTGCTATCAATGAATTAATCAAAAATGACTTTGATTTTAATGAAAATTTTGCAATTGGGTATATACCGGCTGGGACTGCCAATTTACTTCAAGCAGAGTTATCTATAACCAAAAAAGTAAATGATGTTTGCAGTGTTTTAACATCAAATAATTATAAACAATCTAATCTTATAAAAATAAATGAAAATTATTTTTTTTTAATGGCTGGTATTGGTTGGGATGCTAAAATTGTTCACTCTATTGATACGCGTATAAAAAAAATACTAGGAAAGATAATTTTTGGTTTAAAAGGGTTACAACATTTTTTATTTATGAATAATAATAAACTTAATGTTTTCTTTGACGGTCAAAAACATCAGGCTGATTGGATATTGTCATCTAATACAAGGTATTATGCTGGTCATCATAAGATAAATAAGTCAGATATTTTTGATGATAGATTGGTAACTTACGTGTTCAAAGATTTAACAAGATTAAAACTAATATATTATATAATTTTAATTATTATTTATGGAGATTTATCGAAAAACAAATCTGTTATCACTACTTACTCAAAAAATATTCATATTGATGGTAATAATTTTGAAATTCCCGTTCAGATTGATGGGGACAATTTTGGATGTCATAAGCAGATTGATATTGAATTTTCAGATAAAAAAGTAAATTTTTTACTATAATTTTAAATAACATAATTTAACAAAAAATTATTTTACTTATATATTTAATTTAAATATGATTGTTTTTTAAATTTACTGTAGGGGGTTGTCATGAGTAAAAAACTCAAGAAAAATGAAAAAAGAAAAAAGAAATTTATCAAATCAATAGATAAACTTAAAAATAAGATAAGTTTAAAAGAAAAAAAATTA
Source organism: uncultured Pelagibacteraceae bacterium (assembly GCA_902581605.1). Classification (GTDB taxonomy): domain Bacteria; phylum Pseudomonadota; class Alphaproteobacteria; order Pelagibacterales; family Pelagibacteraceae; genus Pelagibacter. The sequence goes on from CACHPE010000008.1 coordinate 55,675, forward strand.
TCTAAAATTAATATAAAAATTGCAAGTTTAGAAAAAAAAGCTGCTGAAAAAAGAGCAAAAAAAATAGCTAAGAAACAAGCTAGTGAAAGCTCAGCATCTGTAAATAATTAATATCTGAATTCGTCTTTCTCTCTTCTCAATTATGAAAAGAGAGAAAGTAGTTAATTAACAAAATTTAAAATAAATACGAGAAGAATAATTTATTATTTAACTATAAATTTTGTTAGCAAACTTTAGATAAGTTTAATTACAAAAATATTTATCTAATATTACAATTCAGTTAATTTACCATTGCCCCTAAAATGCTGTTGCATTTGAATACAATAATTATTCTTAAATTATTCAACTATATTTAAAATAGCTTAATCCCAATCACCCCAATAACTATAAGCACAATCGATATAATTTTTTTAAGATTGATAGTTTCTTTTAAGAAGAAATAGCCAATAAATATTGAGAAAAAAATACTCGTTTCTCTTAGAGCTGCAACTAGAGGAATTGGAGCCTTTGTGAAACCCCAAACAACAATTACGTAAATAATAAAAGATATAGATCCTCCTGCCCAAAATATCATTTTTGCATATTTAAAAACCTTTGAAAAAATATTCTCATGTTTATTTAGTTTTAAAATGATAGGAAAAACTAAAGCACTAAATAAAAAGGAAAAACTAATATAGGAAATTGCTGATGTACTTACTCTTGCTCCGTATCCATCAATCAATGAATAAAGACCTATAAATGATCCAGTAAGCAGTGAGTATTTAATTATTTCAATTTGATTTTGATTTTTTGAACCAAATAATCCAAGAAACATTATTCCTACACAGATTAACAATATTGAAACTAGGGTAGGTATTTTAAATACTACACCAAGAAAAATTATGGAGATCAATGTAGCCAATAAAGGACCAAAGCCTCTGAATATTGGATAGACATTAGTGTAGTCACCTACCTTGTAAGAATTCAGCATATACCATTGATAACCTTGATGAGCTAATACGCTTGCAATTATATACGGTAGCGACTCTTTTCCAGGTAAAGGAAAATAAAAAATACAAATTAAAGCTAAAGGAATGTGGCCTAAAACAATAGCTAGAACTGCAATCGCTTTATCTGGATGATGTTTAACCATCGCATTCCAAATGGCATGCATAATAGTTGCTAATAGAATTACAAAAAATACTGTGGTGTCCATTAATTATTTATTTTACTCTACCGTAAACGTCTTGGTATCTTACAATGTCAGTTTCTTTTAAAATTGAACCTACCTGAGCTTCAACAATCTTAACTGCTTTCTTACCTGAATTTTGAACTCTATGAATAGCTTCTAATGGAATAAATATATGCTCACCTGGTTTTTTAGTAATTATATCTTTATTAAGTGTTATTTTAGCATTTCCTTGAGTAACCAACCAGTGTTCAGCTCGGTGATGATGTTTTTGCAAACTTAATATACCCTTTGGTTTTACATATAATTCTTTAATTAGAAACTCTTTACCCTCAAATAAGTTTGTGTATTTACCCCATGGGCGATAATAAATATTTTTTTTCTTAATATATTTATTTTTATTTTTGTCATACATCTTCAAAATTTCTTTCCAACTTCCAAGATCCGACCAAGGAATATCTAGTTTAATTGCATTAATTTGTTTGGTTTTTTCTAAAATTGCATAATCAAAAGATTTTGCTGTAGCTTTTATAAATGAAGCTTTATTCAAAAAATAAGTATTAGACTTGTATTTTGCTTTTTTTACTGCATTTAAGCAATTTCTATAACTTTTAGGCAGATACTTTTTAAAGTTATTAATAATCGAGTCTTTTCGAAGATAAAACATTCCTGAATTCCAATAGCCTTTATTCTTTATAATTTGTTTTGCTTTAGCTTCTTTTGGTTTTTCAACAAATCTTGTTACTTTATTAATATTTCCTTTGATTTTTTTGGTTAAAAAATAACCATAATCACTAGTTGGAGATTTAGGTTTAATGCCAAAAACAAATATATTTTCTTCATTAAGGTTTGATTTATTTTTGTTTATCGCCTTATTAAAAACACTCATTTTTTCAATCAAATGATCAGCAGTAAAAAACATCAAAGGTTGATGATTAGGTATATCTTTAATTAAGGCAGTGCTTAGAATAGCTGGTGCGGTGTTTCTTTTGGCTGGTTCTACAACGATTTTATATTTATTTATTTTGTTTTTTTTTAAATGCTGCTTAACTTTTTTTAAATACTTCTTGTTTGTACTTATGATTGGGGTATCGTAAATTGATGCTTTTGTTCTCTCAAGTGTTTTTCCAAGTAAAGTCCAATTACCAAAATTAATAAACTGTTTTGCTTGATGATTTTTAGAATTTGTCCAAAGTCGAGTTCCAGCACCCCCACATAAAATAACTGGACGAATTTTCATTAAATCTCTGAATAATCCTTAACTTCTTTTTTCTTACCTGGATGTGTTGGTGCACCTAAATATGCTGGTCCAACTGTTTGTGCATATTTCCATAAAGTACCAGATCCAAAATCTGATTTTCTAGCCTTCCATTTTCTTTTTCTTGCAGCCATTTCTTTTTTAGAAAGTCTTACATTTATAGTTCCCTTCTTGGCGTCTATATCGATGATATCTCCTGTACGTAAAAGGCCTATAGGACCCCCTAGAGCGGCCTCAGGGCCTACGTGACCCACACAAAAGCCTCTAGTGGCTCCAGAGAACCTGCCATCGGTAATAAGGGCTACTTTCTCCCCTTTTCCCTGTCCATAAATTGCACTTGTTGTCGATAACATTTCTCTCATACCAGGGCCTCCAACAGGTCCTTCGTATCTAATTATAATTACATCACCATCATTATACTTTTTGCTTTGAACAGCTTTCATTGCACTTTCCTCATTTTCAAAACATCTTGCTTTACCGGTAAATTGTAATTTTTTAAGTCCTGCAACTTTAACAATTGCACCTTCAGGTGCTAAGTTTCCTTTTAATCCAACAACACCTCCAGTTGGTGATAATGGATTTTTATAAGATCTCATTACTTTTTGTTTTGGATTAAATTTAATACCTTTTAAATTTTCTTTCATAGTTTTCCCAGTAACTGTCATACAATCACCATGAATATATCCACCTTCATATAAAGTTTTTAATAACATTGGGACACCACCTGCTAACCACATATCTTTTGCAACATATTTTCCGCCTGGTTTTAAATCTGCAAGATAAGGTGTTCTTTTAAAAATTTTAGCAACATCCATTAAGTCAAATTTAATTCCTGCTTCATTTGCAATAGCAGGTAAATGTAAACCTGCATTTGTTGATCCACCAGTTGCAGCAACAACTGTTGCAGCATTTTCCAAAGCTTTTCTTGTAACAATATCTCTTGGTTTAATTCCTTTTTTCAAAAGGTTCATAACTGTTTTACCACTTGCTTTTGCGTATTTATCTCTTTCTTCATATGGAGCTGGTGTTCCTGCTGAATAAGGTAATGCTAATCCAATTGCTTCAGACACACATGCCATTGTATTTGCAGTAAATTGTCCACCACAAGCACCTGCACTTGGACAAGCTACTAATTCTAATTTTCTAAGTTCTGCGGCAGACATTTGACCTGTTGAATGTTTTCCAACCGCCTCAAATACATCTACAACTGTTACGTCTTTTCCTTTATATTTGCCTGGAAGGATCGATCCACCATATATAAATACACTTGGTACATTCAATCTAACCATAGACATCATTAGACCTGGTAAAGATTTATCACATCCAGCAATACCAACTAAAGCATCGTAACAGTGACCTCTAACTGTAAGTTCAGCTGAATCAGCGATTACTTCTCTTGATATCAATGAAGATTTCATTCCTTCATGACCCATCGCAATACCGTCAGTAACAGTAATTGTGCAAAATTCTCTTGGAGTTCCACCATTAGCTCTAACTCCTTTTTTAACTGATTGAGCCTGTCTCATTAGAGCAATATTACATGGAGCTGCCTCATTCCAGGTAGAAACTACACCAACAAAAGGTTTTGCTACGTCTTTCTCAGTTTCTCCCATAGCATAATAAAACGATCTGTGTGGAGCTCTATCTGCCCCTAATGATGTATGTCTGCTTGGAAGTTTCTTTTTATTAAATTTAGCCATTATATACCCTTTATTGTTACTGATATTTTCTCAATATCATTCTTTAAATTATTATAATTATTTTTTTCTTGTTCAACAATCTCTTTTGGAGTACGGTCTACAAAACTTTTATTTTCTAATCTTTGAGATATTTTATTCATCTCTTGCTCTAATCTGCTTTGTTTATTTGTTAAATTTTCTTTTATTAATTTTAAATCAACATCTTTATCAAAATAAATCTTAAACAAATCTCCAGAAACAACCATTGTCGCAGCTGGTTTATCTAAATCCTTATCTAATATACTGTTTATTCTTCCTAGTTTTTTTAAAATAATTTCATTTGTATTAATAAAGTCTTTTTGATTTTTATTAATATTACTTATTGATACATCAATAAATGAGCCTGGGCTTACATTTAGCTCATTTTTAAATGATCTAATCTCTGAAATAATATTTATGATGTTTTCAACCTGTTCAGTGCTACTATCCTTATTTATTTCACCTGATAACCAGTTTTTAAGCATCAAATAATCGCCACCTTCATTATCAAATTTGTTTTTAAGCCAAATTTCTTCAGTAACAAAAGGAATAAAAGGATGTAGCAAAATTAAAATTTGTTTAAATACAAAAGATGATACTTTTTTTACCTCTGCTTTAGCTTTTTCATCATCTGAAAAGAGTATAGTTTTAGATAGTTCTAAATACCAATCACAATACGAATGCCATGCAAATTGATAGGCATTTTTAGCAGCTTCATCAAATCTATAATCTTCAAGGTTTTTTTGTATTTTGTTTTTAGTTTCAACAAGTTCTGAATAAATCCATTTGTTAATATTAACATTTAAACTAGGAACTTTTTCTATATCTTTAAAATCACATTCATTAGTGATTAAAAAATTATTTGCATTCCACAATTTATTTAAAAAATTTCTATAACCTTTTACTCTATCCTCAGAAAGCTTAACATCAGTTCCTGGTGAAGCCATTGACAATAAAGTAAATCTAAGTGCATCTGCACTATATTTTTCAATTAAATCTAAAGGATCAATTACATTTCCTTTCGATTTAGACATTTTCTGCCCCTTTTCATCTCTAACTAAAGCATGAACATAAATATCCTTAAAAGGTTCTTTGTTTAAAAATTCAGTTCCAAACATAATCATCCTAGCTACCCAAAAAAATATAATATCAAAACCTGTAACTAAAACTGATGTTGGGTAAAATTTATCTACATATTTGTTATCATCTGGCCAACCAAGTGTAGCAAAAGGCCATAAGCCAGATGAAAACCAAGTGTCTAAAACATCTGGATCACGATTTAATTCAACATCTTTACCGTAATGTTTTTTTGCTTGTTGTTTTGCATCATCTTCATTTTCTGCAACAAAAATTTTTTTATCTGGACCATACCAGGCAGGTATTTGATGTCCCCACCAAAGTTGTCTTGAAATACACCATGGCTCAATATTATTCATCCATTGAAAATAAGTTTTTGACCAATTCTCAGGAAAGAAATTTGTCTTTTTTGAATTAACAACTTCTTTAGCTTTAACAGATAATTTACCTGCATCAGCAAACCATTGTTCTGTTAAGAAAGGTTCAATTATTGAATTAGATCTATCTCCATAAGGAACTTTATTTTTTATATTCTCCTCTTTTACAAAAAATTCTTTTTCTTTAAGTTCTTTTAAAATTTTTTTTCTTGCTTCAGACCTATCAAGACCTACGTAAGTTTTTGGAGCATTTTTATTTATTTTACCTGCTTCAGTAAAAATATTTATAATTTCAAGATTGTTTCTTTGCCCAACTTCATAGTCATTAAAATCATGAGCTGGAGTTATTTTTAATGCTCCAGTTCCTTGCTCAGGATCCGCATAATCATCTTCAATAATTTTAATCTTTCTTCCAACAATTGGGATAGTAACTGTTTTACCAACAAAGGATTTAAATCTTTCATCTTTTGGATTAACAGCAATAGCTGTATCACCGAGCATTGTTTCAGGTCTTGTTGTTGCAATTGTTATAAATTCATCTGTTCCATCTATTGGATATCTGATGTAATAAATTTTAGAATTTACCTCTCTTTGATCTACTTCTAGGTCTGAAATAGCTGTTTTTAAAACTGTATCCCAATTGACCAATTTCTTATCTTTATAAATAAGTCCTTTATTATATAGATCCACAAAAACCTTAATTACTGATTTGGATAAATTTTCATCCATAGTAAAAGCATTTCTAGACCAATCACAGGAACAACCTAGTTTTTTTAACTGGTTTATTATTATGTCGCCATATTGATCTTTCCATTCCCAAACTTTTTCGATGAATTTTTCTCTACCAATTTCATTTTTATCAATTTTTTCAGAAGTTAATTTTTTCTCGACTAAAGCTTGAGTAGCTATACCAGCATGGTCTGTACCTGGTTGCCATAACGTTTCATAATTATTCATTCTGTGATAACGAATTAATAAATCTTGAATAGAATTATTGAGAGCATGACCCATATGCAAACTGCCAGTTACATTTGGTGGAGGAATTACAATTGAGAATTTTTTTGAATTTTCTCTAGGTTTAAAAAGACCATTTTTTTCCCAATAAGAATAAATTCTATTTTCTACATCAGAATGTATATATTTCTCGCTACTCATTGATTTTAAAGTTTATAATTTAATAATCTAAATTAACAATAATCAATTTGGATCGTTATTTAATAGACTAATAGAAAAAATTTATTATAAAAAGGCATCTGTAGCTATTAGCTAAAAATAAGATGGCAACGTGGCGGAATGGTTACGCAGAGGATTGCAAATCCTTGTATCCCGGTTCGATTCCGGGCGTTGCCTCCAAAAAAATTCTTGTTTTAGTTATAAAAAAAAGTAAGTTTGCTTTTTACATTCCTCGGTAGCTCAGTTGGTAGAGCAGTTGACTGTTAATCAATTGGTCGCAGGTTCGAGTCCTGCCCGAGGAGCCAGAATTTAAATTAAATAAAATTTTCTCTTAAGTTAAAACTAGGGTCTTAATTAAATTTTAATTAAACAGCTTTTGAAATTCCTGAACCTGAAATTTGTAAAGATTTATTAAATTTTAATTTTTGATCAGCATTAAGTTCTGAATATAATTTTACTAAAAAATTATAATTAACATTCATGTGACCTTCCTGTGATTTTTCTAAATTAACTAAATATTCTGAAAAATCTTCAAAGAAATAATTAATTGGGACTTTTAAATAATTTGCAAGTTGAAGTAATCTTATTGAACTTACACCGTTAGTCCCTTTCTCATACTTTTGAATTTGTTGAAATGTTACATTAATTGCTTTTGCTACTTTAGTCTGAGTTAAACCTAAAGCTAATCTTCTTAGCTTAAGCTTGTTGCCTAAGTGTTTATTGAAATTATCTTCCATTAAGACCCCTCTTAATTAAATTTTATAAAGCTCATTCAACCTATTTATTAATGTTACTGCAATAGAAAAATTTATTTTTTTTTGTAAGAAATTTGAAATAATCAAAATACTGTCAAGCATTACTTCAATAGAAAATTGAATTATTTAGATTGTTTAAATCTTATATTATGCCTTATAGTGGTTATATTTTTTAAAGGATTTGACTTAAAAATAGCTTGGTTCTATCACTCTTCGGGTTTGCAAAAAACTCTTTAGTTTCAGCTCTTTCAACTATCATACCCTCATCCATAAAAATAACTTCATCTGCAACCTCTTTTGCAAATCCCATTTCATGCGTTACTACAATCATTGTCATTCCTGCTTTTGCTAAATTAACCATTGCATCCAACACCTCTTTAATCATTTCCGGGTCTAGAGCTGATGTAGGCTCGTCAAATAACATTATTTTCGGCTCCATACATAGTGCTCTAGCAATTGCACATCGTTGTTGTTGTCCACCTGAAAGTTGGCCTGGATACTTATTAGCTTGGTCTGCAATTTGTACTTTTTCTAGGTGCTGAAGAGCTAAATCTTCTGCCTCTTTTTTTGGCATTTTTTTTACCCAAATTGGAGCTAGTGTGCAATTATCTAAAATAGAAAGATGAGGAAATAAATTAAATTGTTGAAATACCATTCCAACTTCAGCTCTAATTTTTTCTATGTCTTTAGTATCTTCTGTTAATTCATTTCCATCTACTATAATTGAACCTTGTTGATGTTCCTCAAGTCTGTTTATACATCTAATTAATGTTGATTTACCTGATCCTGAAGGTCCACACACAACAATTTTTTTATTCTTCTCAACTTCTAAATTAATATTTTTTAATACTTGGAAATCACCAAACCACTTATTCATTTCTGTAATTTGAATTATTTTATCTGACATTATCTTTCTGTTTTATATTTTTGCTCTAAATTATAACTATATTTACTCATTGCATAGCAAATAATAAAAAATAGTACTGATGCAAACACATAACCTTCCATTGCAAAACCTAACCACTCAGGGTTAGTTTTAGCAAGGTTTAACATTCCAACAATTTCTAAAAGTCCTACAACAAATATTAGAGGAGTATCTTTAACAAGCGCTAAGAAAGTATTAGCAATACCAGGTATCACAAGTTTTAATGCTTGAGGTAAAATCACCAAAATATGCATTTTCCAATAACCCATTCCTAAAGATTTGGCAGCATCATATTGACCTCTTGGTAATGCTTGCAAGCCACCTCTAATAACTTCAGCGACATAAGCAGCTTCAAATAGCGAAATTGCAATAATTACTCTCACTAATTTATCAATGAACATATCTTCAGGTAAAAACATTGGAAACATTACTGAAGACATGAATAAAACTGTAATTAAAGGGACTCCACGCCAAAATTCAATCATGCCTATAGAAATATATTTAATTATAGGTAAATCAGATCTTCTACCTAAAGATAAAAATAATCCAATTGGAAAACAAAAAATCAGACAAAAAAATGAGACTATAAAAGTTAGAGACAAACCTCCCCAAGCACCTGTCTCTACCCACTCAAGTGCTTCTAATTTGCCAAGTTCGATAAGCTCTTCATAGAAAAATACATATTTTAGTAAGATATAAATAGTGATTGGAACTATTATAAAATAGTACATTTTAAATTTTGAAGGAATAAAGAAACCTAAAATAATTGAAATTATAGCTGCAATAATTCCATATGAAAAATCAAAAAATATTGGACCACCAGATATAAAAAAGAAAATAAAGAAAAAAGCGATAATTGGATAAACAACCACATAATAGAGCGTCAAATATTTTTTAAATTTTTCTGTAGCAAAAAAACCAACACATCCTAAAAAAGCTAAAGCAATGAATGACAAGTTAATACGCCATTGCTCAGGATTTGGATACATTCCATACATAAATCTATTAAACCAAATTTTAATATAAGTCCAACAAGCACCACTACCTGTACAAACATCTTTGGAGTCACCTGCAATGTTTGCATCTAATATAAACCAACTTAATAATGGTGGGAGTGACTTGATAATTACAAATACAATTAATAAGGACAAAAAAGCATTAAAATTGTTGGTATTAATGTTTTTATTAATTGCGTCTAAAAATTTGTAACCTGAATAATCAATTCTAATTAAATGAAGTCCTATAAACCCTAAAATTAATGGTAAAAAAAAGCTAATAGGTCCAGGTAAAAAAGAAACTATATCTTTATTAAAAAAAGAATTAAAAAAAACTATAAATATGCTTAGAACAACTAAAATTACTCCTGTGTAAAGATAAGTATAAATGTTATTTTTATCTGGTTGTAAAAAGTTTAATTTATTCATTATTTTTCTTTAATAGCTATTTTTTTATTATACCAATTCATGAATATTGAAATTGATATACTCAGAGATAGATATGTTAACATTGTAATAGAAACAATTTCTATAGCTCTACCTGTTTGCATCAAAGCAGTTCCAGCAAATACAAGAACTAAATCAGGATACGCAATTGCAGCTGCAAGTGATGAGTTTTTAGTTAAGTTTAAATACTGATTAGTAGTAGGAGGAATAATTATCCTTAAAGCTTGAGGCATTACAACTAGTTTAAGAACTTGATTAGGAGTTAAACCTATGGATGCTGCCGCTTCTTTTTGGCCTTTGCTTACACCTTGCACTCCTGCTCTTACACATTCTGCAATAAAGGTTGCTGTATACAATGACAAAGCTAATGCTAAAGATATTAACTCAGGAGGTAATTTAATTCCTCCTTCAAAGGTAAAACCAGATTGAGATAATTGTTTGATTACAGGTATTTCAACTGAAGCATCAACACCACCAAATAAAAAACTTAAAATTGGTAAAATTAACAAGAGACCAATCGAAATTGACAAAACTGGTGTTTGAATACCTTCGTTCTCTTGTTTTTTTCTAGCATAAATTCTAACAAAAATAATTGAAATTATTGCAGCAATTATTGAATAAATAAATATATCTAAATTATTCCAAACAAAAGCAGGAACAAAAAAACCTTTTATAGTAAGAAAAAAAACTCCAAACATTGGTTCTGTATCTTGAGGTAATGGAAGTGCTCTTAAGGCAGCAAAATACCAAAAAAATATTTGTAATAATAAAGGGATGTTTCTGAAAAATTCTACATAAATTGAAGCAGTTCTATTAATTAAATAGTTATTAGATAATCTTGCAATCCCAACAACAACTCCAATAATAGTTGCAAAAATAATTCCAATAACAGAAACTAAAATTGTATTTAATAATCCAACTAAATAAGCTCTAAAATATGAGTGAGAACCATCATACTCAATCAATGAAAATTGTACATCAAATGATGATTCTTGAGATAAAAATCCATACCCAAAAGTTATTCCTCTGTTCTCCATGTTAATTTGTGCGTTATATGAAAAAAACCCAAAGACAAGAATTACGACTAAAAGTGTAAGTATTTGGGGTAATATTTTTTTAATATTCACAATAATAAATGACTTATAAAAAAAAGGGCTAGAAAAATCTAGCCCTTTTTAGATATTTAATTAGATAAATTATCTTGCTGGTGGTACATAAAGAATTCCACCTTTAGTCCATAATTCATTTGGACCTCTATCAGGTAAAATTCCTGTGTCAGCTATATTTCTCTTATAGCTCTCACCATAGTTACCAACTTGCTTGATAATTCTTAAACTCCACTCGTTATCTAAACCTAAGGCAGCACCTAACTCACCTTCAGCACCAACTAATCTTTTAACAGCTGGGTTGTCAGATGTTTTCATAGAGTCTGCATTCGCAGAAGTAACACCATACTCCTCGGCTTCAATCATAGTATTTAGTGACCATCTCACGATATCTTCCCAAACAGAGTCACCTTGTCTTACAACAGGGCCTAAAGGTTCTTTAGATATAGTTTCTGGTAAAACCATATGATCATCAGGGTTGCTCAATTTAATTCTTTGAGCAGCTAAACCTGATTTGTCAGTAGTGTAAGTATCACATCTACCAGCATCATATGCAGCTACGACTTCGTCAGCTTTTTCAAAAGTTACTGGCTCATATTGAATTCCTTTTGAATTAAAGAAATCTCTCATGTTAAGCTCAGTAGTTGTTCCTAGGTTTGTACAAGCTGAAACACCCGCTTTGAAATCATTCACAGAAGATATTCCAGAATTTTTTCTAACCATAAAACCTTGACCATCGTAAAAGTTTACACCTACGAAAGTAAGTCCAATGTCAGCATCCCTAGAAAGAGTCCAAGTTGTGTTTCTTGATAAGATATCAATCTCATTAGAAGTTAAAGCAGTGAATCTTTCCTTAGCACTTAGTGGTGTAAACTTAACTTTGTTTGCATCACCTAATACTGCAGCAGCTACAGCTCTACATACATCAACGTCAACTCCAGTCCAATTTCCTGCAGCGTCAGCATTAGAAAATCCTGGAAGACCTTGAGATACTCCACATCTTACAAAACCCTTTTTTTGAGTGTTTTTAAGTGTTTTAGATTTTTTAGCAGCCATAGTTTCTGTTGTAAAAGTGAACAACACTGCAACCATAGCAACTAAAGAAGTTAATTGTTTTAAGTATTTAAACATTATTCTTCCTTTATGTTATTTTTATTTGTTAACAAATAATTCAAAATTACTTTTGAATATTCTTAATTTAAGCATGTTAAAAAATACTCTTCAAGATAAATTAATTTAAAATCGCGTTTAATATATAATCTCGTCAAGCTTAAATTTAAAAATAAATAGTTAAAAAACTAAGAAATGGCGCGCCCTGAAGGATTCGAACCTACGACCCTCGGTTTAGAAAACCGATGCTCTATCCAGCTGAGCTAAGGGCGCAAAATTAAATAATATATATAATACTAAATTAATTTTTAAAAAGAAATTTTTTAGCTATTAATAATAAAGATAAAAGCTCAACTCTTCCGATTATCATAAAAAATATAAGAAAATATTTAGTTAAAAAGTGCAAATTTTGAAATTCAAAGTCTGATACACCGTAAGCAGACGAATTAACTGTATTCATTAAGGTTAATACAGATAGTTTGAAAGAATATTCAAATTGAATATTAGACAAAGACAATAAGATGGTTAAAGAAAAAAGAGAGATAACAAAAATTAATATTGTTAAAAAATATTTATTTATATCTTTTGTATCAAAATTAATTTTAGAAAAAACTAATTTATTCATAAATACATTTTTAGGTCTGCTAAAAGAAAGAATTTGATTAATAGAATATTTAGTTAAAGAATATATTTTTAAAAATCTTAAACCTGAGCTCGTAGAAAAAAAAGATCCACCAATAATTACAAGCAAGAGATATATAAAATTTAAGTTAGAGTGATCAACATCTAGTGAAATACCTATATTGGAAATACTACTGACTATAGATAAAAAACTAAATGTGAAATTGGTATCATAACTAAAAAAAACAAAAAATACACTTACGACTACTATAAAATATAAAAATAAATGTAAGTCTTCATAAAAAAAATTTAAATTTTTATTTCTTATAAAAATTAAATTATATGCAAAAAAAATACTAAAAAAAGAAAACAACATTAGAAATGAAAATATTATTACTTGAAGATCGTTTGTTAAAATTGAAGAAAGTTCATTTACTGGTAAAAACCCACCTGATGAAATTATTGTCATTGCAATATTCAGAGAATTAAACAATCTAATTCCAAAAAAATTTAAAATTACAAAAATTAAAAATGTTAATCCTGAATATAATAAAAAAATCTTAACTGCTTGTTTGATTACTTCTGACGAATTAAACGATAAAAAATTTGTAAGAGATTTTTTTAAACTTTCATCGTAAATATCAATTAAAAAAATAACAGAATTTAAAAAATATAAACCACCAATCCATTGTATGGATGATCGCCATAATATTAAATCTTCATCTATATATTCAATATTTTCAAAGATAGTAAAACCAGTAGATGTAAATCCAGATACAGCCTCAAAAAAAGCATTTAAATAAGTAAAGTTATAAATACTGAAATAAAATGGCAAAGATAAAATTAAAGGCATTAAAATATACCCTAAAAAAACTGTAATTAATTTTTCAAAGATAGATGGCTTTTGGCTTGATGATTTTAACTTATAAAAAATAAAACTAACAAGTATAGAAATAAATAAAATAAAAGAGTAAGTATTTAAATTCGAATATAAATTAAAATAATAAGAATAAAGAATATTTATAAAAGAAAAAAAAGAGATTATTAAAAAGAAAAAACTTAAATACTTTAATCTTAAAAAAGACATTAAATTAAATAGAGCTGATCCTAAATATATTTTCTACTACTGAGATTGAATCTTTCTTAGCTAAGAAAACAACTTTATCCTCTTTTTGAAAAACAAAATTTGATCGAGGAATAATAACTTTGTTTTCTCTTAAAACTGCACCAATTCTTATCTCATCTGGTAAATTTGAATTTTTTAATTCCTTATTTATTAGTTCAGAAGTTTCAATAATTTCAGCCTCTATAACCTCATATTCTCCATCCATAATTGTATAGGCAGTTTCAATAGTTCCTTTATGGATATGTTTTAAAATACTTGAGACAGTATTCATTCTAGGATCAATTAAATCATCAATCTTAAGTGAATTTTGTAATAAAGAATAGTTGGGTTTATTAATTAAAGCCATAGTTCTTTTGTCATCAATATTTTTTTCATCTTTTGCAAATTTTTCAACAAGGACGCTAACCATCAAATTATCTTCATCATCATTTGTTAACGCAAGCACTGTTTCTGCCTCTTGTATGTTTGCTTCGACAAGAACTTCCTCGTCTAAAGCATCTCCATTAATTACGATTGTATTGTTTAATTCACTGGCAAGAAATTCAGCTCTTTCTTTATTTTTCTCAATAATTTTTACTCTTGCTGAATCTAAGGTTTCTTCTATATTTTTTGCTAGATTAAAACCTATATTTCCCCCACCAACAATCAAGATATTTTTTGATATTTTTTCATTATGACCAAAAACTTCTAAAGTTTCTGACATTTGAGAAGAATTAATTATCACATATATCTTATCATTTTTTTTAACATAGTCATTTTTCTTTGGAATTAAAAATTTTTCATCTCTTATTATTCCAATAATGTTTGCATCTAAATTAGGATGTTTCTTTGTTAAATCGTTAAGTTTAATGTTAATTAATTTACAGTTTTCATTAATTAAAATCTCTAATAATCTTATTTTGTTTTCAGCAAAAGGAACACTATCTAATGCTCCAGGAGCCTCAAGTTTTCTTTGAATTGATTTAGCAATTTCAATCTCAGGTGAAATAATAACATCTATTGGTAAATTTTCTTTATTATAAACTCTGGTAAATTTTGGATTTAAATAATCTTGAGATCTTATTCTTGCTATTTTTTTTGGAATATTAAAAATTGAAAAAGCTATTTGGCAAATAAGCATGTTAATTTCATCGTTTCTGGTGACCGCTATAATCATGTCAGTTTCTGCTGCGTTGGCTTTTTCTAATATGGAAGGATAAGTGCCTTTTCCAACTATAGCTTTAACGTCCAAAGCATCATTAATTTTTTGAATATCTTCACTAGATGGGTCGATAAGAGTTATAGAATGACCTTGTTCACTTAGCAGTTTAGCTATAGTGAACCCTACTCTTCCAGCTCCACAAATGATTATATTCATCTAATTAAATTCTTTGATGCCTAAACCTTTTAATTTTCTATGTAATGCACTTCTTTCCATTCCAACAAAATTTGCTGTTTTTGAAATATTTCCATTAAACTTTTTTAGTTGAATAGTTAAATACTCCTTTTCAAATTTTTCTCTAGCTTCTTTTAATGGCACAGATAGGCTATTTTCAGCCAATTGATCGTCAAAATTTATATTTTTTAAAGATTCTTTAATAATATTTGAAATTTTATCTTTAGTGTCAGGTTGTAATATTGCTATTCTCTCTATCAAATTTCTTAACTCTCTCACATTACCATGCCAATTATGATTAAGAATGTAACTGTTATTTTCATCTATATCTAATTCTTTAATTTTATAATTTTCAGATATTTTTTTTGAAAAATATTTAATTAACAAAGGTATGTCTGAAATTCTTTGATTTA
>CACHPE010000009.1 GCA_902581605.1 uncultured Pelagibacteraceae bacterium
AAATAAAAAATAAGAAAAACAGATATTAATAGAAAATAATTTCTTTTTATTAATCGAAGCATTAATTGATCTTATTCATCCTCGCTTTTTTTCCAAGTTCTTCTTCAATACGGATTAATTGATTATATTTTGCAACTCTTTCAGATCTGGCTAAGGATCCAGTTTTAATTTGATTTGAATTAGTGCCTACTGCTAAATCAGCAATAAACGTATCCTCACTATCACCTGATCGATGAGATATAATTGTTTTATATCCAATGGTTTGAGCAAATTTAATTACATCTAACGTTTCTGAAACAGTGCCAATTTGATTTAGCTTGATTAAGATAGAATTTGAAGAAACATTTAAGAAACCTTTCTTTAATCTTTCAAGATTTGTTACATACAAATCATCTCCAACGATCTGAACTTTTTTTATTGATTTCATTAATTTATTCCATGCTAACCAATCATTTTCAGCAAATGGATCTTCAATAGACTTAATTTTATATTTTTTTATAATTTTTTGATATTCTTTAATGGATTTATCTACTGAAATATAACTTTTAGAATGAATAGAGTATTTGTTCTTTTTATATAATTCATTTGCAGCCACATCTAGACAAATAGAAACATCTTTACCATTAACAAATCCCGATTTTTTAATTGCACTCACAATTAAATCTAAAGCTTGATTATTACTACTGATCATAGGTGCAAACCCACCTTCATCACCTACTGAAGTTGATAAACCTTTGGCTTTAATTAATTTACTTAAGTTTTTAATAACAACGAAACAAATCCGCATCGCCTCTGAAAAACTTTTTGCTCGATCAGGTCTGATCATAAACTCTTGAATTCTAAGACCATTATTTGCATGCGCTCCACCATTAATAATATTCATTAATGGATAAGGTAATTGAAAGTTATTTTTTTGAGAAAAAGTTTTATACAAAGGTAATTTTTTTGCTTTTGCAGACAATTTTTTTACAGCCATTGAAACAGCCAACATCGCATTAGCTCCTAAGTTAGTTTTTTGTCTTGTACCATCTAAGTTAATTAACAAAGCATCAATTCTCTCTTGATTATGTATACTTTGTCCTTTTAATTTTTTTGAAATCTTTGTGTTAACTAAGTTAACTGCATTTAAAACACTTTTTCCTAAGTACCGTTTATTATTTTTATCTCTTTTTTCAAAAGCTTCAAAAGTTCCTGTGGAAGCACCTGAAGGACAAATAGCGGATGCGCTATTATTTTTAATATAAACCTCTGCCTCTATTGTTGGATTTCCTCTACTGTCAAAAACTTGACGCGCTTTTACTTTTAAAATTTTACTCACTATTTTTTTATTAGATTATCTATATCGTGTAATTGTTTTAATAGATTCTCTAATTTATTCAATGGTACCATGTTTGGTCCATCTGATGGAGCATTATCAGGATCTTGATGTGTTTCAATAAATACACCTGCAACTCCAACTGCAACTGCAGCTCTTGCTAAATATTCAACAAATTCTCTTTGACCACCAGAGGATTCTCCTTGGCCACCTGGTTGTTGAACAGAATGAGTGGCATCGAAAATTACTGGATAACCATTCTTTGCCATTATAGGTAATGATCTCATGTCAGAGACTAAAGTGTTGTATCCAAAGCTTGCACCTCTTTCTGTGACTAGGATTTTTTTATTTCCTGAGTCTGAAATTTTTTTTGTTACACTCACCATATCCCAAGGTGCTAGGAACTGACCTTTTTTTACATTAATAATTTTATTTGTTTTAGCCGCAGCAATTAACAAATCGGTTTGCCTACATAGGAAAGCTGGGATTTGTAAAACATCAACATGTTTTGAAACAATTTCACATTGTTCAGCATTGTGTATGTCTGTTAAAATAGGAACATTCAGCTCCTTTTTAATTTTATCAAATACAGGAAGTGATGCATCTAACCCTGCACCCCTTTTACCTTTTAAACTAGTTCTGTTCGCTTTATCAAATGAAGTTTTATAAATAAATCCAAGGCCAAATTTCGAGGTAATTTCCTTAATTTTTCCCGCCATATCGAGCGCATGTTGCTCTGTCTCTAACTGACAAGGACCTGCGATAATACAAATCTTATTATTATTTGAAATTTCTATATTTTCACAATTTACTTTAATCGCACTCATCTATGATTTTTTGCTGCTTTGATAAAAGAAGAGAATAAAGGATGTGGGTTCAAAGGTCTAGATTTAAATTCAGGATGAAACTGAACTCCTATAAACCAAGGATGGTTCTTAAGTTCAATTATCTCTGGAAGCTTATGATCTGGGGATAAACCCGAAAATATTAATCCTTTCTTCTCAAATTTTTCTTTATATGAAATATCCACTTCATATCTATGTCTATGTCTCTCTTTTATTAATCTAGATTTATAAATATCTCTAATTTTAGATTTATCTTTTAAGATAGCATCATAAGAACCAAGTCTCATGGTACCTCCTAAGTCTTTATCTGTTCCTTTAACTTTTCTGCCACTTTTCTCCCATTCATGCATCAAGCCAATAATATGAACACCACCTTTATCAAATTCAGAAGAGGTTGCTTTTTTTATTTTTAATTGATTTCTAGCAAATTCAATTATTGCCATTTGCATACCATAACAAATTCCAAGAAATGGAATATTATTTGTTCTTGCATATCTTATCGCTTCAATTTTACCTTCGGTTCCTCTTTTACCAAATCCACCTGGAATTAAAATTCCTGAAACATTTTTAAGTTTATTTTTTATTTCTGAAACCTTTAATTTTTCAGAGTCTATTCTAATCAAATTTACTTTAAGATTATTGGATATTCCTCCATGAGTAAGTGCTTCATCTAAAGATTTATAAGCATCCTTTAATTCAACGTATTTGCCAATAATTGCAATGTTAACATGTCTTTTAGTATTAAGAGTAATTTTAGTTATTTTTTTCCAAGGTGTTAAATTATTTGATTTTTTAGATTTTATTTTAAAATAATTTAAAACTTGAACATCTAATTTTTCTTTAGCAAAACTAATCGGTGCCTCGTAAATAGTTTTAACATCAACAGTTTCAATTACATTTTTAATATCAACATTACAAAACAAGGATATTTTTTTTCTATGCTCTAAAGGTATAGGTCTTTCTGATCTACAAATTATAATATCAGGTTGAATACCAATGCTTCTTAACTCTTTAACTGAGTGTTGAGTTGGTTTGGTTTTTATTTCATCCGATGCCTTTAAATAAGGAACTAAAGTTAGATGGATAAATAATGCATTTTTTTTACCAATATCATTTGAAAATTGTCTTATCGCCTCTACAAATGGTAAACTTTCTATATCACCTACTATTCCACCTATTTCACAGATGACAAAATCTTCTTTAGATGTATCGTGTTTTATAAATTCTTTAATTCTATCGGTAATATGTGGAATAACTTGAACAGTTTTACCTAAATACTGACCTTTTCTTTCTTTTCTAAGAACATCGCTATAAATTTTTCCAGTTGTTATGTTGTCGGTATTCTTTGCAGTCACGCCTGAAAATCTTTCATAGTGACCTAAATCTAAATCTGTTTCAGCACCATCATCGGTTACAAAAACTTCTCCATGTTGAAACGGACTCATTGTTCCTGGATCAACATTAAGATAAGGATCTAATTTTCTTAATCTAACCTTATAACCTCTTGATTGTAATAAATAAGCAAGGGATGCCGAAGAAAGACCTTTACCAAGGGAAGAAACCACGCCGCCAGTGACAAATATATATCGCGCCATGGAAGTATCTTATAGCGAATAAAAAATGAATTGAAAAGGATTAATTAATTATTTTCTGGAATTGATGGCGTGTCCTCAGTTTTTTCCTCAACAGTATCTAATACTGAGCCTGTAGGGGTAAGTTCTGCTCTAGAAATTATTGTTAGAGCTAAACTACAGATAATAAAAAGTGTTGCTACGATTGCAGTGGCTTTTGTCATAAAGCTACCTGCTGATCTAGAGAGCATAAAATTTTCTTGGGAAACTCCAATACCAAGAGCACCTCCTTCTGATTTTTGCAATAAAACCAAAAGAACTAAAATAACTGCAAGTATGATGTTGATTACTAATAATAAAGTTTCCATGGGGGTCTAATTAATGGTTTTTTTGATTATATCAATAAATTTTTTTGGGTTTTGCGATGCACCTCCTATCAAAAACCCGTCAATGCTAGGAATTTTTTTAATTTATCTGCGTTATTAGTATTTACAGATCCACCATATAGAATTTTAGGATATTTTTTTACAAATTTACTTTTAATAAATGAAATAGTTTCATTTAACACTGCTTCTTTTGGAATTATACCAGTACCAATAGACCATACCGGCTCATAGGCTATAATGATTTTAGATTTATTCGTTATCGATTTTAATCCTTTTTCAATTTGTCTTTTTAAAATTTGATTAGTTTTTTTTTGTCTTCTTTCTTTCAAGGTTTCGCCAATACAAAATATAATTTTGAGACCTGATTTAATTGCACTTTTTATTTTTAAATTAATTAAATTGTCTGTCTCACCTAGCTGTCTATTTTCTGAGTGTCCCAAAATAACATACTTTGCTCCAACGTTCTTAAGCATAGTTGAGTTTACTTGACCTGTATACGCACCGTAGTCATAGCTGTGATGACAGTTTTGGGCACCAACCTCTATTTTTGTTTTTTTAAGTCTTCTCGACAATGGACGAATTAATGTATTTGGTGGGCAATAAACTATTTTTAACTTATTTTTTTTATTATTTTTTGAAAACTTTATTACTTTATCAAGTGAATTTAGAGTTCTTAAATCACCAAACATTTTCCAATTAGCTACAAAATACATATATTTATTTGTCATAATTGACTTTTTAATCTATAGATTTGTTTTTTACAGATCAATAAATTTATAACGCTATGATTGAAAAATTAAAAAACTTAGGCTGGAAACAATTTGGTGGATTGTTGTTAATTGTTATAATTATCATCGCTTTTGGCTTTGGTGGTTTTGGCGGAGGGTTTAGTACAAATAATCAAAACAATATTGCAAAAATAAATAAAACAAATGTAACAACTCAAGATTTTATTGACTATGTGAACCAAAGTGGAATTTCACAAGAAGCTATTCGAGATAATTTAGACAACAATATTATTGAAGAATTATTATCAGGATTAATTTCAACTACATTGATTGATTTAGAAATTAAAGACTTTGATCTTTCAATTAACGAAAGAACCATACTTAAAAACATTAAAGAAAATAAAAATTTCCAAGATGAAAATGGTACTTTTCAAAGAATTAAATATGAAAAATTTTTACTCTCCAACAACTTGTCAGCTCCAATGTTTGAATTGCAATTAAAAAATAGAGAATTACAGAAACACTTATTTGATTTTATTGGTGCTGGAACAATAACACCAAATTTTTTGATAGAAAAAAAGTTTGAAGAAAATAATAAATCCTTAGACATCGAGTATTTTGATATGGAAAATCTATATAAAACAAAAGATGATTACACAGCAAATGAAATTGAAGTATTTATTGATGAAAACAAAGATCAATTAACAAGAGAATATATAGATTTTAAGTATGTGATTTTAAATCCAAAAAATCTAATTGGTATAGAAGAATTTAATCAAGAGTTTTTTGATGAAATAGATTCAATTGAAAACAAAATTTCTCAAGGAAATACATTTGACACTATATTAGAAGATATAAATGTTGACATTATTGAAGTAAATGAGTTTGCACCTAGCTCTAATAAACAGATTAATGAAGATCTAATTTATTCTAAGAAAGCATCTAAAATAGACTTGATAGAAAGTGGTGATAACTTTTTACTTTACAATATTGATAATCAGTATGATCGAGCTCCAGATTTAAATGATGAAATCATTAAAGGAGAAATAATTGAGTTAATATATCAAAAAGGTAAATTTGATTACAATAGAGAAATTATAGAAGAAATTCAAAAAAAGAAATTTGATAATTCAAAATTTGAAGAACTGGCAGGATCAAATAAGGAATATTCTTCTATTAATTCTATAGAAGATGACAAACTCATTGATATTAATTCAGTAAAAATGCTTTATTCATTACCTGTAAACTCTTTTGCTCTAGTAAATAAAGAAGATAAAATTTATTTAGTAAAAATTAATGGAGTAAATAAAAATTCATTTAACAAAACTGATGAAAAATATCTTAAATTTGTAAATAGCCAAAATACAAATAATAGAAAAAGCATCTTACAATCGTATGATCAATTAATTAATGATAAATATCAAGTTCAATTAAATCAAAAAACTATTGATAGAGTTAAAAATTATTTCAAATGATTATTAATCGAAGCTTCAAAGATTTTAAGTTTCGACACAGAAGCAAAAAAAATCAAATCATCTTTACTAAAAAGAAAGTAAAAAATGATGAGGAAGTATTAAATTTAATTGATAATTTTCTAGAGGAAAAAAATAGTTTTATATTTGAGTCTGTAGAAAAAGGTAAAATCAAAGGTAGATATACAATATTTGGTAAAAATCCTGATAAGATTTGGGAATTTAATAATAATTATTCTTATCTAATTCAAAGAAATAAAAAAAGAAAATTAAATGATAAACCAGATAAATTAATTGAAAAAATAATTGAAGATTTCAAGTTTGAAACTCCCAAAAATTTACCCAACATTTGCTCATTAATCTCTGGATATTTTTCTTATGATTCAATCAGATACATAGAAAAGATTCCGAATAATTGTAAAAATGATCTGAATTTACCAGATGTGAGACTTCTTCGTCCAAGAACTTTAGTTATTCATGACAATTTAAAAAAAGAAATATTTTACATATCTAACATTTTTAAAGATGAAAAAATTAAAAACTATAAAAATAAATATGAAGAAATTAAATCTAATTTGTTTAAATTAGCGATTCAGTCATCAATTAAAAATATTGATAAAAAAATAATTCAAAAATCAAAAAATATAAAATTGAAATCTAACACTTCAAAAAATAAATTTTTATCAATGGTTAATAAGGCAAAAAAATATATTAAATTAGGAGATATTTTTCAGGTTGTTTTAAGCCAAAGATTTGAGGCAAAATTAACAAAGAAACCATTAGATATTTATAAAAAACTAAGAGTAACAAACCCTTCTCCTTTTATGTTTTTTTTTAATTTTGAGGATTTTCAAATAATTGGTGCAAGTCCTGAAATACTTGTGAGACTTAGAGATAATAAAATTACTGTAAGACCAATCGCAGGAACTAGACCAAGGGGTAAAACTAAAAAAGAAGATCTATTTTATGAAAGAGACCTACTTAAAGATAAAAAAGAACTTTCAGAGCATTTGATGTTGCTTGATTTAGGTAGAAATGATGCTGGTAAAGTCTCAAAAATAAATTCGGTAAAAGTCACAGAAAGCTTTATTATTGAAAGATATTCTCATGTTATGCATATAGTTTCAAATGTAGTTGGGGAATATAATAAAAAATTTTCTAAATTTAAATCGCTCTTAGCTGGTTTTCCAGCAGGTACTGTTTCTGGAGCTCCAAAAATTAGAGCTATGGAAATTATAGATGAATTAGAAACAACAAAAAGAAAAGTTTATGCAGGTGGAATTGGATATTTTTCTGCAAATGGGGAATTTGATACATGCATAGCCTTAAGAACTGCAGTTGCTAAAAATAAAAAATTTTATGTTCAAGCAGGTGCAGGTATAGTTGCAGATAGTAAACCTAAAAATGAATATGAGGAAACAGTTAATAAAGCGAAAGCTTTAATTAATGCTTTAAGATAATGAAAGTATTGTTAATAGATAATTACGATAGTTTTACTTTTAATTTGTATCACTATATCTCCTCATTAAATGTTAAAGTTGATGTAGTTAGAAATGATAAAATCAATTCTAAAGAAATCATTAAAAAGAAATATGATAAAATTGTTATTTCACCAGGACCAGGCAACCCAAATCAATCAGGCAATTGTATTAAAATATTAAAATCATTATACAAAGAATTACCTTTTTTAGGAGTATGTTTAGGTCATCAGATAATTGGACAAGTTTTTGGATCAAAAATTGTTCAAGCAAGAAAGTTAATGCACGGCAAAACAAGTAAAATCAAATCTAAACAAATTGGAATTTTAAAAAACCTCCCAAATACATTTGAAGCTACCAGATACCATAGTTTGGTAATTGACAAAAAAACCTTATCAAAAGAGCTAGAAATTACAGCAGAGACAGAAGATGGGATTATAATGGGTGTTCAACATAACAAATTTAATATTCATGGTGTACAATTCCATCCTGAAAGTATTAAAACTAAGTTTGGAATGAAAATTCTTAAAAACTTTATTAACAATTAAATTTATGGATCAGATTTTAGAAAAACTTAAAAATAAACAAGATTTAACTTTTGAAGAAAGTAAAACTGCTTTTGAAATATTAATGACTGGAAAAGCTAATGAAGATGAAATTTTTAGTTTTTTAACCTTATTATCCGAAAAGGGAGAAGTTTCAGATGAAATAGCAGGTGGAGTTTTTGTTCTTAGAGAAAAATCAAAAAGAGTAAATGTAAGTGATTGTATTGATACTTGTGGTACTGGTGGTGATGGTATGAATACTCTTAATATTTCGACCGCCTCTGCCCTACTTTTAGCCAGCATGGGTACAAAAGTTGCTAAACATGGCAATAAAGCTGTTTCCTCGAAATGTGGGTCCGGTGATGTTTTAGAAGCTCTTAAAATTAAAATTGATTTAGAACCTGAGGATATAGAAAAAGAAATTAATACCAACAATTTTGGTTTTATGTTTGCACCAAATTATCATAGTGCAATGAGATTCGTAGGACCTGTAAGAAAGAAAATTGGAAAAAGAACTATTTTTAATATGATTGGTCCATTAAGTAATCCAGCTCTTGTAGAGAGACAAGTTGTAGGTGTTTTTGATAAAAAATTATTAAAAATTTTTGCAGAAGGACTTAAAAATTTAAATTTAAAATTTGCTTGGATAGTGAATAGTGAGGATGGATTAGATGAAATATCTCCATATGCAATCACTAATGTTATTCAATTAAAAGATGGTCAAATATCTGAAATAAAAATAGACCCAAACGCTTTAGGAGTTAATGCAGATAATTTTAAAAATTTAGTAGGTGATGATGCAAAATACAATGCTGATAAGATGATTAAAATATTTAAAGGTGAAGATAACGATTTTTCAAAAGCAGTTTGTTTAAATGCTGCAGCGGGTTTAATTGTTGGAGAAAAATTTTCTGACTTTTCTGAAGCATTTAATTACACAAGAGAATTTATACTTTCTGGAAAAACCTTTTTACATCTAGAAAAAATTCAAAATGTCTGAAAATATACTTCAAAATATCATTCAAAAGAAAATTGAAAAAGTTGATAAATTAAAAAAATCCTTAGATCTTAAAACTTTGGATGAATTAATTAATAAAAACAACAGCTATATTAATTTTAAAGAGAAAATAGAAAATAATATAAAAAATAATAAAACTTCAATTATTGCTGAAATTAAAAAAGCAAGTCCTTCAGCGGGTATAATAATTGATGATTATAATCCTGTAGATATTGCTCAAATTTATTTAAATAATAAAGCAACTTGTCTTTCAGTTTTAACCGAAGAAGATTATTTTTTAGGAAATTTAATTCACATAAGTAAAATAAAAGATAAAATAAATTTACCTATATTGTGTAAAGATTTTTTTATCGATAAATTTCAAATACCTTTAGCCAAAAGTTATGGTGCAGATGCTATTTTAATTATTTTGGCTGGAGTTTCAGATGATCTTGCTTATGAATTATATGATGAAGCTATGAAATATAATATGTCGGTTATTGTTGAAGTTCATACAGTAGAAGAAGCTAAAAAAGCTTTAAATTTTAAAAATGCATTAATTGGAATAAACAACAGAAATTTAAAAACACTTAAAACTGATATAAATACAACCTATGATATTTATGATGTTGTAAAAACTCACAAAGGTCCTTTAATATCTGAAAGTGGAATTAAGAATAAAGATGAGTTATTAGATCTAAATAACAAAACATCAATTAACACTTTTTTAATTGGTGAATCACTTTTGAAAAAATTAGATAAAAATTCTATTTTTTCAGTTTTATAGCCAAATTAAGCCCTATTTTACTTGTTTTTTTTAGTATTGTTAATCTAAAAGAACTTTTATAGAACATTATTTGTACGATATTTGTTCTTATGCTAACAAAAAAACAAAAAAACCTACTTTTATTTATCAACAAGAAGTTGAGAAGTTCAGGCGTATCTCCTTCTTATGAAGAGATGAAACAATCTCTTAATTTAAAATCTAAATCAGGAATTCACAGATTAATTAGTGCTTTAGAAGAAAGAGGTTTTATAAAAAGATTAGCGCACAAAGCAAGAGCTTTAGAGGTAATTAAGTTACCTGAGACCGCTTCTGCAAATGATATTTATAATAGCTTTTCACCAAGTGTAATTAAAGGTGGTTTAGATGAAGAACAAACTACTTCTGATGAAGTAGAAGTGCCAGTACTTGGAAAAATTGCTGCAGGAACACCTGTTGAAGCAATACAAAATGAGGTTTCTAGAATTCCTCTACCAAATAATTTAGAAAAAAATGGTGATTACTTTGGATTAAAAGTTCAAGGTGACTCGATGATAGATGCAGGTATTCATGAAGGTGATACTGTTATTATTAAAAGAACTGATACTGCTGATAATGGTAAAATTGTAGTTGCATTAATAGATGAGCATGAAGCAATGTTAAAAAGAATTCGTAAAAAAGGTAAAGTTGTGGCCCTTGAAAGCGCTAATAGAAACTATGAAACAAAGATTTTTGGACCTGATAGAGTAAAAGTTCAAGGAGTTTTAGTATCTTTATATAGAAACTTCTAAAAAAATAGTCTAAATAACATTGATGTCTAAAGTAGCAACACGTTTTGCACCGTCTCCTACTGGAGCTCTTCATATTGGTGGAGTTAGAACTGCCTTATTTAATTGGTTGTTCTCTAAAAATCAAAAAGGAACTTTTCATCTAAGGATTGAAGATACTGATAAAGAAAGATCCAAAGAGAAACATAAAATACAAATTATTAATTCATTAAAGTGGATAGGAATTGAACATGATGGTGAAGAGTATATTCAATCACAAAAAATAGAAGATCACATTAAAGTTGCTAATGAATTATTACAAAAAGGGAATGCGTATAAATGTTACTGCTCTGCTGAAGAGATAGAGGAGCAAAAAAAAAGAGCTAAACAAAAGAAGATGCCATATATTTATAATAGAAAATGGAGAGATGCAGATGAAAAAGATGCTCCTAAAAATGTTAAACCCGTAATTAGATTTAAAAGTAAAATAGAGGGAAATTCTAAACTAAAAGATCTAGTTCAAGGAGATGTTGAAATTGAAAATAATACAATAGAAGATTTTATAATTTTAAGAAACGATGGAACACCGACTTACAATCTTTCTGCAACTGTTGATGATCATCAAATGGGAATGACACATATAATTAGAGGAGATGATCATAAAATAAATACTTTTAAGCAAATACAAATATATCAAGCAATGGATTGGGATGTTCCAGAATTTGCACACATTCCATTAATTCACACTATTGAAGGTAAAAAACTGTCTAAAAGAGATAATGCCTCGACTTTGGATGATTACTCAAAAATAGGGATAATACCTGATGCGTTAAGAAATTATTTACTAAGACTTGGATGGTCATATCAAGACAAAGAAATATTTACTCTAAATGAGAGTATTGAATACTTTAATTTAGAAGGTATTGGAAAATCACCGTCAAAACTAGATATAAGCAGAATTTTATCAATGAATGAGCACTATATAAAAACAATCAACGAAAACGAACTTTATCAAAATCTATTCGAATATTGCAAAATTTATAAAGATGAAATTAAAAATGATAAAGAAATAAAAATTAAATCCTCATTATCTTTTTTAAAAAATAAGGCCAAAACCTTAGAAGATATCTATAATAATGCAAAATTTATCATCAATGATGAAATTAACTTCAATCAGGACCATTTAAAATTGATTGATGATAAAGCAAAAAAAATTATTTCAGAATTTATTAAAGAATTATCATCTAAATCAACTATAAATAAAGAGAATTTGGAGCCCGTTGTAAATAATTTAATTAAAACAAATGATACAAACTTTAAAGGAGTTGGTCAGCCTATACGGATTGCTTTAACAGGATCAAAATTTGGTCCTGGTTTATATGATATTGTAATTTCCTTAGGAAAAGATGAGGTTATAAAAAGATTACAAAGACAAATAGTTATTTAACGTTTTACTAGCCTCTAAAGAGGAAGAGCTTTCAGACTTAATGCCATTCAATGTTTTAGAGCAAATTTTAACCTGATCTTGCATAGCTTTAGGATTATTTAAAAAATACACTACAGATTTATAAATTTCGTTAGGATTACATTCACCTTGTAACAATTCAGGTATAATTTCTTTTTTATTTATTATGTTAATAATGTTAGCGTACTTAACTTTAACCAGTAATTTCATGATAAAATAATTTATAAAATTTATTTTATAAATTATTATAGATGGAATTTTAAAATTACAAATTTCCAAAGAAATAGTTCCGGACTTAGCAACAGCAAAAATTGAATTAATTAAAGTTTTATTTTTGATATTTTCATCAGATATAACTTGAATATTGTCAATATGTAACTTGTGTAAATAATTATTTATATGATTTTTATTTTCACTGGTTGCGTGAAATATAAAGGAAAAATTATTAAAGTTTTTATTCATTAATTTAACAAAATCAATCAGTATTGGCATTAAAACTTTTATTTCAGACTCTCTACTTCCTGGGAAAATTGAAATTATTTTTTGTTTTGTTGTAAGCAAATTTGATAAATCAACTTTTTGATTTTCTTTTTCTAACAACGGATGCCCTACAAAAGTATTTTTAATGTTCTCTTTATCAAAATATTTCTTCTCAAAATCAAAAAGTAAAAGCACATGATCAAGAAATTTTTTAAATTTTTTTACTCTATTTTCTCTCCAGATCCATACCTGTGGAGCAACATAATGAATTGTTTTAATTGAAGGATTCATTTTTTTTACTTTTTCTGCAACACGCAAAGTAAATTCTGGGCTGTCTACAGTAAATAGGATATCAGGATTAAATTTAATTATTTCTTTTATTGTGAAATTTATTTTTTTTTTAATTTTAAAAATATTAAATAATATACTTGTAAAACCTATATAAGTTATTTCTTTTAGATTAAATATTGATTTGACTCCTAGCTTTTCCAGATTTTCTCCACCCACACATGAATATTTAATATTCGGGTTTATTTCTTTTAGCTTTAAAATTACTTTTGAAGCTAATTTATCACCTGAGGGCTCTCCTGTAACAATAAAAATTCTTTTCATAAAATGTGTATAAAAATTTTATTTTTATTAGCAAAATAGATTGATTTTTTTTGATCTAAAAAAATATTTTCTTTAGATTTTAATACAATTCCTTTTAAATTAGCCTTTTTACAATCCATTAATGTATCAAAACCAATGGTGGGTAAATCAGCTCTTAAATCTTGTTTTTTTTTAGGAAATTTAATTAATATTCCATTTTTTTGATCATTTCTGATTGTTTTTTCAATCATTTTTTTTGTTCCTCTAGATGTTTCTTTTTTAATTACTTTATTGTTTTTAACAATTACAGCTTGTGTATGGTTATAAGGGCTTAATTTTTTTAAATATTTTAAACCTTGACCTATTTCTTTTAAATCATCCAAAGTTGGCTTAAGTTTTGTATATGTGCCTTTATTTAAAGTTAATTCTGGATTAAAAAAATTGGATTTTATAACTTTAATTTTATTTTCATTTAAAATGTTAATAAGCTCTTTTAAAATAGCTGCATCTCCTAGTTTAAATGCTTTAATAATTCTAGGTAAATAATAAAAACCTTTGAAGTCTAATTTAAGATTTGATATTTTTGGTTTTTCTATTTTTCCAGCAAAAAGAACTTTTTTACATTTCTTATCA
This sequence comes from uncultured Pelagibacteraceae bacterium, assembly GCA_902581605.1. GTDB lineage: Bacteria > Pseudomonadota > Alphaproteobacteria > Pelagibacterales > Pelagibacteraceae > Pelagibacter. The sequence goes on from CACHPE010000009.1 coordinate 14,037, forward strand.
TGAATTAATTTTAAAATTTCTCCAAATTTACCAATACTTATAAAATAACTATTTTTATATTTTTTAAATAAATTTTTTTTAGTCAAATCTATAATAAAATATTTTTTTCTTTTTTTTTTTAATTTTTTTAAAATTAATGATGGAAAATCTGTTCCACCTAAAAAAAGTCCAATCATTTTATTTTATTTCTGGAGTGCAAATAGGTCTCTTTTTATCTTTGTTTATAAATTCTATTACTTCATTAACTAATTCATTTTGTTTAAATTCAATATTTAAATTTTTCAAATTTTCACTAAGCTTTTCAGTTTTAAACATATCTTTATATGCATCCGTTAAGCAAATTATGTCTTTATTAGGTGTATTTATTCTTCTTAATCCTACAATATTTATGCCGTTTAAAACATTCCTGTTACCTGTAGATAATCCATATGGTATTACATCTCTTGATACACCGGTCATACCACCAACCATTGCCATTTTACCTATTCTAGTAAACTGATGTACTCCACAATTTCCTCCAAGTATAACGTAATCATCAATAATAGCATGTCCTGCTATAGCTGCATTATTTGCAATTACAATTTTGTTTCCTAATCTACAATCATGGGCTATATGCGCTCCTATCATCAATAAATTGTCATTACCTATGCTTGTAGTTCCTCCTCCTTGGACTGTACCAGGATTAATTGTAACGTATTCTCTAATGATATTGTTGTTTCCAATAATTAAACTTGTTTTTTCACCTTTGTACTTCATGTCCTGAGGGTCGTTTCCAATCGATGCAAATGGATAAATTTTATTATTAGTACCAATTTTTGTATCACCTACTATACTAACATGAGATTGAATTTGTGTATTGTCTCCAATTACTACTTTGGGTCCGATAACTGAATAAGCTCCAATTTTAACATTCTTTGAAATAACTGCTTTTGGATCTACGATTGCAGTTTGATGAATCATTTAATATCCCTTAAAAAATCTCTAATATTTTTGGCTGGATAACCCATTACTTTCGAATTATCTGGAATATCTTTTATTACTCCACTGCCTCCACCAATTTCTACATTATTTCCAATTCTTAAATGTCCTGATATTCCTGCCTGTCCACCGATTTTAACATTATTACCAATGATTGAACTACCAGCTATACCTACTTGACCTGCTATAATTGAATTTTCACCTATTTTAACATTATGTGCGATATGTATTTGATTATCTAAATAAGTATTTTTACCAATAATTGTATTGGACATAGATCCTCTATCTATTGTTGAGTTGCAACCAATTTCACAATAATCCTCTATAATTACTATCCCAATATGTGGATATCTTAAATTTTTTTTATTTATTGGAAAGAAACCAAATCCATGTTTACCTAAGACACAACTATCTAAAATTTTTACGTTATTTTTAATTACAGTACTTCTTAAAATAACATTTGACCCTATAGAACAATCATTTCCAATAGAAACATTTTTTTCAATAATTGTATTGTGGCCAATAGAACAATTTGTACCTATAGAAACATTTTTACCAATCAGAACATTTCTTCCATATTTTACAATATTTTGAAATTTTGTTTCTTCTATAGGTAATATAGTGTCATCAAAATTATCCTCTATTGAAGCTGGGTAAAATCTTGAAGTTATTTTTGATAGTGAAACTAAAACATTGTCTACATTTATTGGAATACAATTTTTAGGCAAAATGTGATTTAAGTTTTTTAATGTAATGCAATATGAAGCTTTTGTATTTTTTGCAACATTTTCATATTTTTTTGAATTTAAAAAAGTAATTTCATTTTTTTTAGCCATCACTAAATCTTTAACATCAGAAATATCTTGATCGGTTGATAATTTAAAATCATCTAATCTTAAAATTTTCAAAATTTCAGAAATTTTGACAGGACCATGATTTTTGTAAAAGGGATTAACCATAAGTGTTTTTAGCAAAGAAGAAAAATAAAAGTTATCAATAATTATTGCTATTTATTTCTTGTCTACAATAGTAGCAGACCAAATAGCATCAGCCATTTTTTTATCTTCAACAAAAGCTTCACCTTTATACTTCCAAACCTTACCGTGTGATCTTATAGCTTCAATATTTAATTCAAGTTTACAATCTGGTATAACTGGATTTCTAAACCTAGCTTTTTCTACACCCATTAAAAATACCAGCTTATCCTCATATGTGGATTTATCTAAACCATGAGCTGTCAAAGCTGCTGCCGCTTGTCCAAAAGACTCGACAATTAAAACTCCAGGCATAACTGGATTATCTGGAAAATGGCCCTGTACAAAAAAACTATCCTTTCTAACATTTACAATTGCAGTAGCAGAAAATAATTTTTTAATATTGTACAATTCATCTATCAACAGCATTGGCTCTCTATGTGGTAATAGTTCTTCAATTTGTTTTTTATCAAGTTTTTGCATTTATTTTAACTTTGTATTTACCAATTCTAAAATATTTTGAGTTATATCATAACTTGTTTTTCCAATTAATATATTTTTTTTGTCCAAAACTAAATCAATTGATTTTTCTTTTACATATTCTGAGATTATAGGATTCATCTCCTGCATCAAACTAGATAATTCATTTTTTTTATAAATATTAAATTCTTTAACCATTCTATCTTTTTCTTTTTTAAATTGAACAATTTGAACTTTTAAATCTTCAATTTGTTTATTTAATTCGTTTTCAGATAAAATATTTTTTTTAATTTCAAGATCTTTTTCTTTATTTTTTAGAATATTTTCTTTTTTTTCAAGTTCTAATATATTTTTTTTATTTTTTTCATCAATTTGTTTAAATATTAATTTACCTTTATCAGAATTAGATAAAACATAATTAATATCTAGAAAAACAATTTTATCATTTGCAAATGAAGTATTTATTAGAATTAAAATTAAAATATTAATTTTTAAGAAGAGTTTCATTTAATTTAAAATGTAGTTCCCAAATTAAACCTAAAACTCTCAGTTTTATCGTTACTACTTTTGCTCAATGGTTGAGCCAAAGAAAAATTCAAAGGACCAATTGGAGTAAACCAATCTATGCCTATACCAATCGCACTTCTAATTTTCTCATCATCAAGTGAAGTATCATAATCTACTCCCCATACATTACCTATATCCATAAAAATAAGAAAATCTGTAGACTCGTTATTAGGTAAAATTTGCGGAACTGTTGTATTTATATTTATGGCAGATAAAAAATTTCCTCCAATAAAATCATCACCATCCTTAGGGCCAACTTTTCCAATTTCAAAACCTCTGAGCTTGCTAGATGGCATATATAGCCTCTCTGACAATTTAATATCATCATCCTTTAATGAGTTGGCACTTTGAAAAAGAAACGATATTGATGAAACGTTATTTTCATAAAGTTCTGTAAAGTATTTATAATTATAAGTATTTGTTAAAGTATAACTATCACTTACGTAGGGTAGATTTACGCCGTAGGAACTTCTAAAACCATCTGTAGTTTGAAATTTTTGATTTCTTTTATCATAATCAAAATTTAATTTAATAAATCCATCAAAATAATCACCTTCTTGAGTTTTTTGTCTAGCGGATGCAGTACTATCAGTTTCTAATTTTTCATAAAAAAATGAATTACCTAAAGACAAATATAAATCATCGAAATATTCAAATCGTGTACCTAAAGAAAATCCGGTTTGATTTGTTTTATATCCGGAATTTTTTAATCGATCTGTCTCTGTAGCAGAAACTTCAAAGTTTAATGATTTATTTGTATTCTGATAATTAGGATTGTTAACAGAAAACTTACCTTTAATTCTTTCGGTGCCCAAATTTAAGTTTGCATTTAAACCAATACCTCTTCCCAAGAAATTGTTCTCTTTAACACCAAACACAATATTACTTCCTGATGTACCAACACCAGCTCCAGCCATAATCTCACCTGTTGGTTTTTCTTGAACTTCGATATTTATTATTTTTGAATTTTTATCATTCCCATCTACAATTTCACTTTCAACAGTTCGAAAAAAATTTAAACTTTTAATGTTGTTTATTGATTTTGCTTCTAATAACTTATTAAAAGGATCTCCTTCATCAATTAAAAGTTGGTTTCTTATTACATTCTCTGAAGTTACATTGTTTCCAAATATATTTATTCTTTCTATAAATACTTTTTCATCCTCAAAAATATCAAATGTTAGATTTAATTTATTCTCAATTAAATTTTCGACAACACTTGCATTAATTGACTCGAATTGTTCGCTTAGTACAACTCTATCTATTTCCTCTAAAATATCCTCAATCTTATTTACAGAATAAACTGATCCTTTAATTTCATTAAATTGATTTTTTATCTCATTAAAGTTTTCTTCATTATAGTCACTTGGTAAATTTATACTCAAATCCCCAAAATATATTTTAGGACCAGAATCAATATTGTAAATTAACTCAAATTCATTTTCGTTAATCAATTTAGCAAATGAAGAATTGATTTTCACATTATAATAACCCTTGTTTAGATAAAAATTTTTTAATAATCTTTTATCCAAATTTATAATTTCTTCATTTAAAAATTTTCTACTTGATATAAATTTCCAAAATTTAAATTCTTCACTCACAATTATGTTTGCAAGTTTTTTATTTTTAAATTTTTTATCTCCCAAGAATGAAATTTTTTTAATTTTTGATTTTTCTCCAAGTTTAATGTCAATTATTACATCTACTCTATTATCTTTTAAGGTTTCTTTATAAATATCGACACTGGAAAAAAAATAACCTTTATTTCTTAATGTAGATTTAATATTTATTTTATCTTGGACAAGTAATATTTCATTAAATGGTGTTCGCTCCTTAAGCTGAAGTTGCTTTTTTAAAGTTTCTTTTAAAGAATTTGACTTGATACCATCAAATACAACATTATAAACAATTGGATATTCAACTACATCAATTTTTAATATATTATTTTTTAAAGATAAGTTAATTAAACTAAAATAATTGGTATCGTATAAATTCTTTAAAATTTCGTTTAATTTATTATCATCAACCTCATCATTAATCGAAATTTTTGAGAAAATCTTAATAGTTTCAGTCGGTATTCTATCATTGCCAGAAATTTCAATTTTATTAACAATTTCAGAAAATGAATTTGAAATAAAAAAAAACAAAGTTAAAATTGTTAATAAAAAACGTTTAAAGAATAAGTTGAACATAGTGCCTTATATACTTAAAGATCTAATTTTTAAACGAACATATTTGCTTAATTCTACTATTTCTTGAATATTTTCAGGTTTCTGCCTCTTGTATTTTTGAAATTCTTTGATTTTTATAAAACTTAAAAGTTTATAAGATATTTGATTAAAATTTATTTTTTTTTTAAGAAATAAATTTACAAATTCATCATTAGCAACAACTAATATAGTCTCATACAATGAAGAAATTTGTGGAAGTTTATTTAATATTTTAATTGATGTGAATTTTTTTAAATCAACAGGTTTTAAATTTAAATTATTTAATTTATCTAAATCTAATAATTTAGAATTTATTTTTTTATGCACACCATAATACAAAGTGTTAAAAATAGGAATTTTCATTGAAGTATCGTGAAGAAGTATTTTTGTTATTCCATTTTTAAATTTAACAATTGCATGAATATAAGATTTTGGATGAACCAAAATACCAATCTTATTATATGATATATTAAATATATTTTTGGTTTCAATTACCTCAAATACTTTGTTCATCATTGTAGCTGAGTCAATTGAAATTTTCTTTCCCATTATCCAATTAGGATGTTTCAATGCTTCATAAATTTTAGCTTTTTTAATTTCAGTAATCGACTTATTAAGAAATGGACCACCTGATGCCGTTATATAAATTTTTTCAATTTCTGGTACAAATTTTGAATTCAAAATCTCCCAAATTGAAAAATGTTCAGAGTCTACTGGAAAAAAAATTGTTTTATATTTATCAATTTCTTTTTTAATTAAACTCCAACCACAAATTATTGCTTCTTTGTTAGCAATAGCAATTTTTTTTGTGTATTTAATTATTTTAATAGTAGGAAGAAGACCCTCCATGCCTACTATTGAGCACATTGTGTAATCAATTTTTTTAGTAAAAATTTTATCAACTATATCAAAATTATTATAAATATTAATTTTACTTCTATGTAATATTTTTTTTGCTCTCAAATAATTTCGATAATCTGCAATGATAATACTTTTAACATTAAACTTTTCTGCTTGATCTATTATAAGTTTATAATTTTTATTTGCTGTAAGTAACTTAATTTGAAAATTTTGTTTATCTTTTTCAATTATATTTAATAATGTTTTGCCAATAGAACCTGTTGAACCTAAAATAGCAATTTTTTTTTTCATACACTTGAGTTAAAAATTAAAATATTATAAGTATAAAATCCAAAAGGTATTGCGAATATTATTCCATCAACTCTATCTAAAATTCCGCCATGTCCAGGAAGGATATTTCCAGTGTCCTTTACTTTTGCTTTTCTCTTTAAATAAGAGATAAATAGATCTCCTGATTGACAATATATAGACATTAATATCATCCATAAATAACTTAGAAATGAAAATTGTATCTCTATGAGGCCTAGATCTGTTTTTTTTAATAATATTATTAATAAAGATGTTCCAAATATTGTAAATATAATTGATCCTAAAGCACCTGAAATAGTCTTATTAGGACTTATGCTTATTAATTTTCTACCTCCAATCAGTTTACCAACCACATAACCTCCTATATCAGAGAAAATACAAGCAAATAGTAGAATTAGTATTATCTCTTCACCAAATTCAATTGTTATTCTAATTACAAGTAAATAAAAAACATATAAATATAACAAAATTAAAAAAATTATTAATGGTTTGAAAATTTTACTCAAATTAATTTTATTAATTAAATTGTAAAATTCGTATAAACATAAACATAAGAAAAAAATAACTAAAACTTTCCAACTAATGTCATTATAATATAGACAAAAGCCTAATATGGTAATTAAAGTTATTGAGGTTATAGTTCTTTTTAAGAAATTGCTTAACATTAAATATTTCCAAAATTTCTTTTTATTAATTTAAATTTTTTTAATATTTTATTGTAATCTTTTTCTTTAAATTCTGGCCATAATTTTTTTTCAAAAAAAATTTCAGAATAAGCCAGCTGCCACAAGAGAAAATTGCTTAATCTATTTGTATTTCCTGTTCTAATTAACAAATCAGGGTCTGGCATGTCCTTAGTTTGTAAATACTTTGTAAAATTTTTTTCGTTTACTTTGACTTTTTTTCTTTGCATATTTTTAAATGCATCCAACAATTCATCTTTTGAACCATAGTTTAATGCTAAATTAATTTGTAGGGTCTTGTTGTTATAGGTTTTTTTTTCAGCTGAATTTAATAGTTTATTTAATTTTATTGAAAAATTTTTATTTCCTATAAATTTAAGTTTTATATTTTGTTTATTAAGATCATCTATTTTATTTCTAAGAAAATTTTCTAATAAACCGAACAAATATTTAATCTCTTTTTTTGGTCTTTTCCAATTTTCAGTTGAAAATGCAAACAAAGTTAAAAATTTAATTTTATTCTTTATGGATGCTTTTATAATTGTTTCTACAGTTTTTAATCCGGCCTTATGACCTGCATTTCTTGATTTTTTATTTTTCAAACCCCATCTTCCATTACCATCCATGATAATGGCTACATGATTTAAAGGGTTCATATGGTCATTATTTCTTTCTCTTTTAAAGAAACTTTTTCATCAACTGATTTAATATGATCATCGGTAATTGTTTGAACTTTTTTTTCATTTGTCTTTTCTTCATCTTCACCAATTTCTTTTGATTTTAGCAATTTTTTTAGATCTTCATTTGCTTCTCTACGAACATTTCGAATAGAAACTTTGCACTTTTCGCCGATAGATTTAATTAACTTTTTAAGCTCTGTTCTTCTTTCCTCATTTAGCTCAGGCACAGGTAATCTTATTAATTGTCCATCAATTTGAGGATTTAAACCTAAATCAGATTTTTGTATAGCTGCATCTACTAACGATACATTATTTGCATCCCATATTTGAATATTAATCATTCGTGGTTCAGGGGTTGTTATACTACCAACTTGGTTTATTGGCATTTGTTGACCATAAACATCTACTTTAATTAAATCCAACATTGATGCATTTGCTCTACCTGTACGTAAGGATGATAGTTCTTTGGAGAATACCTCAATAGCTTTATCCATTTTAAGGCTGTATGATTTCTCATCAAACATTTATTCTCCAATCTTTATTCTAAAAAACTCTTTAATTTTCAAATCAGTCACAGAAAGTTCTTTTAATACATCTTTAACTTTTTTCTTTGGTTCCATTACCCAAGCTTGTGTTAAAAGAGCATTTTCCTCTTTAAATTTGTTCATTTTACCTAAGCTAATTTTTTTTACAATATCCTCGGGTTTTCCAGAATTTTTTAATTCTTCAGTAACTAACTCTTGTTCTTTATCAATAATAGACTGATCTATTAAGCCTGAGTCTAAAGCTAGTGGGTTAGATGCTGCAATATGCATTGATAGTTGCTTGCTAAATGTTTTAACTGTTTCTGAATTATCCTTGGTATCTAATGAAACCATAACAGCTAATTTTGCAACATTATCTTTTACAACTGTATGAAGATAGTGGTTATTAACACCATTAGTATTTTGAATAGTTTTAGCTTTTCCTACTGTAATTTTTTCACCAATTTTCGCAATCAAAGCAACTAAATTATCATCAACTGTTTGGCCATTTTTCATTTTTGATATTTTTAAATTTTCAAGGTTTGAATTATTTTGATTATTTAATTCACTTAACTCTTTAACAAAGTTAATGAAATCATCATTTTTAGCAACAAAATCTGTTTCACAATTTACTTCAATCACAGAAGTTTTGGTTTCATCTCCACTAACTACAACAACTCCTTCCTTAGCGTCTCTAGACATTTTTTTCGAAGCTTTTGAAATTCCTTTCACTCTTAAGACTTCGATTGCCTTGTCTAAATCTCCATTTGATTCTTTAATAGCTAAGTTGCAATCTTTAAAACCCGCACCAGTTACTTCTCTAAGTTTTTTTACTTTCTCTATATCACTCATTAGTTAAATTTCTCCTTATCATCTTTAGAAAATTTTTTTTCTAATTTTTCTCTATCTAATTCCTGAATAGTTTTGGTTTTATCTTCAGCTTTAATTTTATCTTTCTTACTCCCAACCGCAGGAATAGAAGTTTTGGCACTGTTGATGGTTTCCTTGATTAAATTACAATAAAGATCAATAGCTCTTCTTGCATCATCATTACCTGGAATTGGGAAATCAATATTATCTGGATTAGAATTACTATCTAAAATAGCAATAATTGGTATTCCTAATTTAGCTGATTCTGCAATAGCTAGAGATTCATAATTTGTATCTATAACAAAAACTAAATCTGGAACTTTTTTCATTTCAGCTATACCACCTAAAGATCTTTCAAGTTTGTCTTTTTTAACACTCATTTTTAAAAGTTCTTTTTTGGTAAAACCTCTATTTTCTGCAGCTAAATCAGTTTCTAATTTTTTTAATTTTTTTATTGAGTTTGAAATTGTTCCCCAATTAGTAAGCATCCCTCCTAACCATCTATAATTAACAAAATACTGATCTGTTTCTTTCGCTACTTCAGCTATAGCTTCTGATGCTTGTTTTTTTGTAGATACAAATAAAATTTTTCCATTATTTGCAATAGTCTCATAAACTTTCTCCAAAGCTATTTTAGTTAATTCAAGAGTTTGAGTTAAATCTATAATGTGAATAGAGTCTCTTTTTCCAAAAATATATTTTTTCATTTTTGGATTCCATCTTAAGGTTTTATGACCAAGATGTACGCCAGCTTCTAATAATTGTTGTATTGTAACGTTAGGTATTTTCATATTTATTCCCGGTTAAGCCACCACAGTAATTTCCAATTAAGGACCGGAGGTATAAAACCAACAACTGTGTGCGTGTTAATTTAATTTAGGGATTATTTACAAATATTTACTTAATTTAACAAGTGATTATTTAGTTAATAATTGCATGTATTTCTTGATTTCTTAAGAGATTTAAAGATTTTCTTTCTAATTTACGTGCATTTTTTAATCTAAATTTAAGAATATTATCTTCAGTGACCAAATTAATATTTACGATAGTTTGGCCTTCATCATTCAAAATTGTAGATATTTTTTCAATCTGTTCTTCAGAATTAAGCTGGAATGAAACCTCGTTTATAGGGCTGTTAAATAAATCTTTAAGTGAGGCTATTTTTTGCACATTAATTCTAGTTAGTCTATTTTCATCATTAGAAACATTTTTAAATATTGTTAAAATCAGTGAGCTACCTTCTTTCAAAATTTCTCTATTTAATTCTAAAACATCTGAGAAAATAAAAAGTTCAAATACACTTGATAAATCTGTTAATTTTAAAACAGCATAAGAATTTCCTTTTGCTGTTTTTCTTTCTTGAACCTTCAGCAGTGTTGCAGCTATGTTAGCGTCTTTTAAATCTTCTTTTGAAACAAAACTTGAATAATCTGTTATTTTATAGTCATTAAAAATCTCTGTAAATTGATTTAACGGATGGTCTGAAATAAAGAAACCAACTGATTCAAATTCTTTTGATAATCTTTCTTCAAATTTCCAATCTTCAGTTTTTATTAAAAAATCATCCTGCGTACTTTCATCTTCTGAGAATAAATCAATTTGATTAGCGGATTTATTATCAAATATATTTTTACTTTTAGCTATTATACCTGGAATTGAATCATGTAAAGCCTTTCTATTTGGGTTTAAATTATCAAATGCACCAGCTTTAACCAAACCTTCTAATTGAAGTTTATTTATATCTTTTGGATTTACTCTATTTATAAAATCAAGAACTGATTTAAATTTTCCATTTAAAATTCTTTCCTCAACTATGTTTGATATTGCATCATAACCTACAGCTTTAATTCCTCCCAAAGCATAATAAAATTTATTATCAATTGTTCTAAAATCTGCAAAACATTCATTTATATCAGGGCGAACAACTTCAACTTTTAATCTTTTTAATTCCTCATAAAACTCACTTAATTTATTTTGATTTGATATATCCATAGTCATTGATGCTGCAATAAACTCATGTGGATAATATGTTTTTAAAAATGCAGTTTGGTAAGAAATAATTGCATATGCTGCAGCGTGACTTTTATTAAAGCCATATTCTGCAAATGGTTCAATTTTTAAAAAAATTCCAGCAGCAACATCTTTTGCTATTCCATTTTTAACAGCTCCAGCAATAAAAACCTGTTTTTGTTTTTCAAGTTCTGCTCTTTTCTTTTTACCCATTGCTCTTCTTAAAAGATCAGCTTGTCCTGCTGTAAATCCTGATAATTTTTGTGCAATCTGCATTACCTGTTCTTGATAAATAATCACACCGTAAGTTGGTTTTAAAATATCTTCTAGAAGTGTGTGTAAATAATCTGGTTTTTGTTTTCCATGTTTACAGTCATTATATGTTGGAATATTGCTCATTGGTCCTGGTCTGTATAGAGCAACTAAGGCAATAATATCCTCAATATGATTTGGTTTCATTTGAATTAAGGCTTCTCTCATACCAGCACTCTCAATTTGGAATAAGCCAACTGTTTTACCTGTAGACATTAAATCAAAAACTTTTTGATCTTCGTAACTTATTTGTTCTATATCAAAATCTTTAGTTTTTTTTCTTACAAGTTTTTGTGTATTGTTAATTACAGTTAGCGTTTTTAAACCCAAAAAATCAAATTTTACTAAACCTGCATTTTCTGCTGAGTACATATCGAATTGTGTAGATGGTAGTAATAAATCTGCGGAAACATCTTTGTATAAAGGAACAACTTCAGTGAGTTTTTTATCTGCTATTACTACTCCAGCAGCATGTGTAGCAACGTTTCTGTTAAGACCTTCTAATTTTAAAGATAGGTCTGTAAGTTTTTTTACTCTTGGATCTTCATTAATAAGTTTTTGTAACCGTGGCTCTCCTGCAATGCACTGAGTTAAATTTTGCGGTCTAGATGGATCAAAAGGTATCATTTTAGATATACTGTCAACAAATCCATATGCTAATCCCAAAACTCGTCCAACGTCTCTAATTACCATTCGGGCTTTTAATTTACCAAATGTTATAATGTGGGCTACGCTATCTTTATATTTTGTTGTTAGATATTCAAAAACTTGATCTCTTTTATCTTCACAAAAGTCTATATCAAAATCTGGCATTGAAATTCTATCTGGATTTAAAAATCTTTCAAAAATAAGATTAAATTTTATTGGATCAACATCTGTAATTGACAAACACCAAGCTACTAACGAGCCAGCACCTGAACCTCTTCCAGGACCTACAGGGATATCATTATTTTTAGCCCATTTTATGTAGTCAGCGACTATGAGAAAATAACTAGAATATTTCATTTCTATAATAATAGAAAGTTCATGATTTAGCCTGTCCTTATATTCTTTATATGAATTGTTATTTTCTAAATCTTTATCACTTAAATTAAAAATCTTATTGAATTTAATTTTTAATCCTTCTATTGAATCTTTTTTTAAAATTTCATCTGCATTTCCATCTTTATCACTACTAATATTAGGCAATATTGGGTTAGAAAATAATGGTCTATAGCTACATCTTAATGGAAAATTATAATTATTTTCTAAAGCTTCAGGTAAGTCAGCAAATAATTCTGACATCTCTGAATTGGTTTTTAGATAATGCTGATCTGTTAATCTTAACCTATTTTTTTCATTTACATATGTCTTGTTACCTATACAAATTAAAGCATCATGTGCTTCATGCATTTCTTTATCTAAATAAAAAACTTCATTAGTTGCAATAATAGGAATTTCTAGATCTAATGATTTTTTTAAATTAAATTTTTCAAATCCAATTTCATTTTGATCATTATGTCTTTGAATCTCTATATAAAATCTATCATCAAAGGTTTGTTTAATTTTACTATAAGTTTGGTCAATTTCAGTAAGCTTTCCTTTATCAAATAGTTTACCAAACAAACCAAAAACAGTTCCTGAAAATACAGCTACACCATCAGAGTTATTTAATAATAACTCAAAATCTAAATGTGGATCCGACAATTCATCGTTTTTTAAATACGATAAAGATGAGAGTTCTATTATGTTTTTATATCCAACTTCATTAAGAGCAAACAAAGGCAGTAAACCTATTGTTTCTCCAATTTTAAAATTAATTTGAGTTCCAATTATTGGTTGAGTTCCAGACTTTGCGATCTTTTCAGCAAATTCAAGTGCTCCACATAAATTTGAAGTGTCACACAAACCAAGAGATTTTATTTTATTTTTCTTAGAATATTCTTGTAAATCATCAATTCTAGCTGCTCCTTCGCAAATAGAATATTGAGTATGAATTTTGAGATGATTGAAATTTTGAGAATGAGACTCAGACATGAGATCATTTTATACTACCATCTATCATCTCCAATAGGCAATCTGCCTTATTAGCGAAGAATCTATTATGAGTTGCAAATATAATAAGTCTATCCGACCTTTTTTGTTTATATAAAAGTTCAAAAACATCTTTTGCAGTTTCCATATCCAAACTTCCAGTCGGTTCATCTGCTAAAATAATTTCAGGATCATTTACAATTGCTCTTGCTATAGCAACTCTTTGAGCCTCACCACCTGATAGTTGAGATGGAAAGTGATTTGCCCTCTTTGAAAGACCAATTTTTTTGAGTAATTTTTCTGCATTAGATATTGCTAATTCTTTATCGTCATTAATTGCAAGCGATGCCAAATATATATTTTCTAAAGCAGTAAAATCTGGGAGAAGATTATTTTGTTGATAAACAATTCCTATTTTTCTGGATCTATAAACATCATTTTTTTCAGATTCATTGAAATTTACAGGAATTTTATCAAAATGTATTGATCCAGATGATGGTCTATCGATCAATGAAATTAAATTTAATAGAGTTGATTTACCTGACCCAGATGGTCCCATTATAGAATAGCTTTTACCTTTATCAAATTTTTGAGAAAGATTTTTTAATACTTTAACTGTTTTTTCAGTTTTAAAAGTTTTAAATATTTTTTTTAATTCAAGAAAATTATTCATATTTTAAAGATTTAATTGGGTCCAGTTTCGCTGCTTTAAAGGCAGGAAAAATTGAAACTATTATTGTTATAATTATTGAACAAATTGATATTAAAAAAATTGATGTTGGATCTATTTCTGAAGGCATCTTGCTTAAAAAATAAATTTCCTCTGGAAATAGACTTATATTAAATGTTGAGCTAAGAAATTGTCTAAAATTCTCTATATAAATAGAAAACGTAACACCTAAAAAAATTCCAAAAATAGTAGCTGATGTTCCTATTATTACACCTACTAAAAAAAATATTTTTACAATTGATTTATTTAACACACCAATTGACTTTAAAATTGCGATATCTCTTGTTTTGTTTTTAACTAAAATTGTTAACCCAGAAATTATATTAAAGGCTGCCACAATAATTATTAAAGATAAAATAATAAACATTACATTTCTTTCTACCTTTAAGGCAGAAAATAATGAACTATTCATATCAGCCCAACTAACAACAAATTCTTCATCAAAAATTTCTTGGACAATAAATTTTTGCTGCTCAATTTTATTTGGGTTTTTTAAATAAATTTCTAAATTTCTATCCTCTGACTTATAGTCAAAAAAATCCTCAAGAGTACTTAAGTTAACAAATGCGATATTATTATCAAACTCAGCCAAACCACTATTGTAAATTGATGCTACCAAAAAAGTTTTTTGTTTTGGCATACTACCAATAATTGTTTCTACCCCTGATGGTGAAAGTAAAGTTAATTCATCACCTATTTTTAGATCTAAAGAAAAACTTAATTCATTACCTATAGAAATATAGTTTCTATTTAATTGATTTTTATTGCCTTTAAAATTTTCATTTTTGACAATTTCTAAACTTGGAAAGTCATTTGTTTTATATCCACGTAATACTATACCTTTTGATGTATCGTTTTTAAGTATAATAGCTTCACCAGAGTTGCTTAAAATAATATTTTCTGAAATTAATTTTAAATTTTTTTTATATATTTTTTTTTCATCAATTGGATTTCCATAAGTTTTTACAGTTATGTGTGAATTAAAGCCGACTATTTTATTAATCAGCTCAGTCCTAAATCCATTCATAACTGACATCACAATAATAAGAACTGCAACTCCAAGACTTATTCCTATAAAAGAAAAAATAGATATAACATTCAAAAAGCCATCTTTTTTTCTGGCTTTTAAAAATCTAAAAGTAATTTCTTTTTCTAAAGTAGAAATCAAATTGAATTTTTTTGTTTAGTTATAATTTCTATAATTTTACTTAATGGTAAATTTTGAGTTTCACCACCGGTTTCCTTGAACTCTAATAAATCACCCTCACTTTTCTTACCAATAATAATTTGATATGGGGCACCAATTAAATTCATTTTTTTAATTTTTGATGAGAAATTCTCATCTGTATCATCAATAATTGCATCAATATTATTTTTGATTAATTCTATATTGATATTGTTTGCTTTATCTAAAGCTGAGGTGTCATTTTTATTTATCATTGGTATTAAAGCAATATCATAAGGAGCAACAGACAATGGCCATTTCATGATTTCATTTTTATCATCATATTTAGCCTCAATTATAGCCCCTGCTAACCTTGATACACCAATTCCATAAGAACCCATTTTTACAAAATCTTTTTTTCCTCCTGGCAAATCAACAGATGCTCCCATTGGTTTTGAATACTTGTCACCAAAATAAAATATATGACCTACTTCAATACCTTTTGTAATCAATTGATTTTCCTTAGAAACAATTTTTTCAAACTCTTCTTTATTAAACTTTTCATCAGTTACAGCGTAAAACTGTTCATATTTTTTTCTCATACTTTCCAGTGATGCTTTTTCTAGTTGAGTATCATCACTATCAAGATCGAATATTCTTTTATCTGTGAAAATTTTACTTTCACCTGTATCTGCAAGAATAATAAATTCATGAGATAAATTTCCACCGATAGGTCCTGTTTCAGCAGCCATAGGTATTGCTGTCAAAGATAATCTTTTAAAAGTTCTCAAATATGAAAGAAAGAATTTATTATAAGAATAAAAAGCTTCTTCATCTGATACATCAAATGAATAGGCATCTTTCATATAAAACTCTCTACCACGCATAATTCCAAATCTAGGTCTAATTTCATCTCTGAACTTCCATTGAATATGATACATAAGTTGTGGGAGTGATTTATAAGATTTTATTGAAGATCTAAAAATTTCAGTAACTTGCTCCTCATTGGTTGGTCCATATAACATTTCTCTATTTTGACGGTCGGTTATTCTTAACATCTCTTCACCATAATCGTCATAACGACCACTTTCTTTCCAAATTTCGCTGGATTGAATCGTTGGCATTAATATTTCTTGAGCTCCAATTTTGTTTTGTTCTTGTCTGACAATGTCTTCTATTTTTTTCATTATCTTAAAACCTAAAGGTAACCATGAATAAATTCCTGCAGAAGCTTGCTTAATCATGCCTACTCTCAACATCAATTGATGAGATTTAATTTTTGCTTCTGAAGGATTATTTTTTAATATTGGTATAAATAAATTTGATAAAAGCATCTTAATTAATCATATTTCTTAAATTTAAATATTCAAATTTAATTAATAAGTAAATTATTATGAAAATGACAGTAGTAATTCCAGTGCAATAAAGGAATTTTTTCAGCATTTTTGGATTTTCAGGTGATCCAGGATCCTCACCGTCAATTTTTACAATCTTTGTTCGATTCACATCAATAGGTAGAATAGCAAAAAAAACTATCCACCATATAATTATATAGATGATAGCTAAGCCTGTTGCGCTCATTAAATTCTTACTAAATTTATATTGGTAAAAGGTTTTTTCCCTGTTCTCTCTTTTGAAAACTTTCTGCAGGCAATTTTTAATGCGTCAATAAGATTGTATTCTTGTTGTTTGCTTCCAATTTTAAAAGTTCTAGAGGTTTTCTCTATCTCTTCTTCTAATCCATAAACAAAATCATCTCGATCATCTACAGGTAAACCACGAAATGAAAGAATAGGGTTATTGTGTATATTACCTTTAGGTGTAATCATTATTGTTACCTCAAGATATCCATTAGCACTTAAATTTTTCCTATCTTTTATCGATTGTGAATCTGGATCAACGCTTACACTACCATCTAAATAAAGTCTGCCGCTTGGGGCCTTGTCATATACTTCAGGTTTTTCACCTGGATATAGCTTAACAATATCACCATTTTCGACTTGAACTGGATGTGGCACTTGCATTTCTTTTGCAAAATTAATGTGTTCTATCATGTGCCTATGTTCACCGTGTACAGGTATTACACATCTAGGTTTTACCCATTGATACATCTCTTTAAGATCTTCTCTATTTGGATGACCAGAAACATGAACAAACTCGGTTTCTTCAGATATTACTTCTATTCCATCCTTAACAAGTTGGTTGTGAAGTTTATAAAGTTTTTTTTCATTGCCAGGTATAATTTTTGAAGAAAAAATTACAGCATCACCTTTTTCAATAAAAACATCTGGATGTACATAACTAGAAATTCTCATCATTGCACCCATTGGTTCGCCTTGACTTCCAGTACATAAATACACAATTTTTTCTCTTGAAAAATTTTTAGCTTCTCTTGGATCAATTGGCTCAATTGTATTTTTTAAATATCCACATTGACGTGCAGCTTTATAAATACGATGCATTGATCTACCAACTAAAGAGATTTGTCTTCCTGTTTGTTCTGCACAATAAAAAGCTGTCTCCATTCTAGCTACATTGGAAGCAAATGATGTTATGATAATTCTTTTTTTTAATCGAGACATAACGTTTAACATATTTTTTCTTACATCTAATTCTGAACCTGATCTACCAGCGCTAAAAACATTTGTTGAATCGCAAATCATTGCTAGCACGCCTTCTTCACCAATTTCCTTTAATCTTTTTTCGTTTATATTGTCTCCAATCAAAGGATTTGGATCTACCTTCCAATCTCCAGTATGCAAAATAACTCCTGCAGGAGTTTTTATTCTAAGTCCATTTGGTTCTAATATAGAATGCGTTAAAGTAATGTATTCAATTTCAAATGGATCCAGAGAAACCTTTCCATTTAACTCAACAATCTGTAAATCATTAGTTATATCGATTTGTTTTTCTCTAAATTTTTCTCGAATTAATACAGCTGTAAAAGGAGTTGCAAAAATTTTACATTGTAATTTTGGCCACAGATGAGCAATTGCACCAATATGATCCTCGTGTGCGTGTGTTAAAACTATTCCTAATAAATTATCTTTTCTTTCTACTATGAACCCAGGATCTGGATAAATTAAATCAACACCTGGAATAGTATCATCTGCAAATGTTACTCCTATGTCGACCATAATCCATTTATGATCACTAGGCTTTCCATAGCCAAACAAATTCATGTTCATGCCTATTTCACCTGATCCGCCTAAGGGACAAAATAATAATTCATCTTTCATTTTATTAAATTAATTTTGAAATCTTTATTAAGCCTTTAATTGTAATATCTTGGTTGTGACTTGCTTTCGTTTTTATAGAGTTTTTAAATAAATTTGAAAATCCACCAGTAATAATTACTTTAAAAGATTTTCTGGTCTCTTTCTTAATTAAATTAATAATATTGTCAATTAAACCCGCATAACCCCAAAAAAAGCCAGATCTTACAGCTGAGATTGTATTGTTGCCAATGACTTTATTAATCTTTTTTAAATGTATTTTTGGAATTAAAGTTGCTTTATCAGACAAGGTATTAAGAGATAATCTCACACCTGGGGCAATAATTCCTCCATAATAAGTATTTTTAATGAGTACATCGAAAGTTGTTGCTGTACCAAAGTCTAAAATTATAAAATTATTTTTATTGTTCATTAAACTTATGGCGTTAGTAATTCTATCTGAGCCTACCTGTTTATAATCTACTTTGATTTTTATAAGTGATTTTAAGTTTAATTTTTTAACCTCATAGCATTTTAGTTTAACTTTTTTCGATAAAAATTGATTAATTATAGAAAATGTTTTTGGAACAACACTACAAAATAATATTTTTTCAATTTTATTTAATTGAATTTTATTTTTTTTAAATAAAATATTAAGCTGCCTGTTGTTTACAGATTTTGATAAAAAAGTAATTTTTTTTGAAATTTTATTATTTTTAGAAACAATACATAATTTTGTCTCCGTATTACCAATATCGCCTAGAATATACATTATTTAATTTTATACAATTTAGATAAATTTTTTTCAAAAAGTTGTTTTAGTTTATTTTCTACAATTAATTTACTAATACTTTTTTTAGTTACCTCTTGCAAGTTTGTGGCAGGATAATTCCTTATAATTGGATTTTTTTTAATATTTATACCTATCCCTGTAATTAAAAATTTTTTATCTCTTACAAATATAACTTCTTGTAAAATGCCACTAATTTTTTTTTTATCAATTATTAAGTCGTTTGGTTTTTTAAATAAAATTTTTTTACTTGTAAATGACGAGAGTAATTTTTTGACTAAAAGGCAATTGATTTTTGTTATAGAATTAATCGATAGTTTCGTTTTATTTAGTTCATTGAAAAAAGAGATAAATAAATTTCCTTTTGATGATATCCATTTTCTTCCATACTGTCCTCTACCATTTGCTTGTGTCTCAGCAACAACCATACCTAAGTTGTATTTAGTTTCTTTGATAATTCTTATTGCAGTATTATTCGTGCTTTTAACTTTTTTAAATTTAAATTTTTTTAATTTCATCAAATAATATTAATTCTTGAAACAACTTCTATTAACTGACTTGGGAATATGAAGTATAAAAGAATTAATATCGTTGAAACTGTAAGTGAAAATTTTAACCATAAGCTATGATCCGTATCGTATTTGTCTTTTTCTTTATCAAAGTAAATTATTTTTATAATTCTTAAATAATAAAAAGCTGCAACTACTGTAGATAACAATCCTACTATAGCTAAGAAAAACATTGATTGTTCTAATACAGCTGTAAAGACATAAAACTTAGCAAAGAAACCTGCTAGAGGTGGAATACCTGCTAAAGAAAAGAGTATTACAAGCAAACATAGAGATAATAGTGGATGGTTTTTTGATAATCCTGAGAGATCCTCAATATCCTCATAATATTGATCCTTTCTTCTTAACATCAATAGACAAGAGAAAAGAGCTAAATTCATAATTACGTATATTGAAATATAAATTATAGAACTTTGAATTCCTTCGTTAGAAACTGTGGCTAGTCCTGCCAATGTGTAACCAATATGTCCAATGGAACTATAAGCAATTAATCTTTTAATATTAGTTTGCCCTATAGCCGCAACTGCTCCAAAAACCATAGAAGCTATAGATAAGAAAATTATTATCATTTGCCATTGATCAATTAAATTTAAAAAGGGAACATATAAAAATCTAATAAATACAGTCAAAGCAGCTATCTTTGGTACTATTGTAAAAAATAAAGTTACAGTTGTTGGAGATCCCTCATAAACATCAGGTGCCCACATATGAAATGGAACTGCAGAAATTTTGAACGCTAAACCAACCAATATGAACACAATTCCAAATGTTAAAACATATTCCTCAGAATTTAGTTGATTTGATATTATATCAAAATTGGTTGAACCTGAAAAACCATAAACCAAAGAACATCCATATAATAACAGTCCTGATGATAATGCACTTAGAACAAAATATTTCAAACCAGCTTCTGATGATTTTAATTGATCTCTATTATATGTAGCTAAAACATACAGAGCTAATGACTGTAATTCTAAGCCCATATAAAAAACAATTAGATCATTTGAGCTAATCATTATCATCATACCAAGGATAGAACTTAAAATAAGAACTGGGTATTCTATATTGTGCATTTTGAAAGTTTTTAAATAAGTTGATGAAATAACTAAAACTATAAAACCCCCAATTAAAGTTATAATTTTCATCAGCGAGGACATACTGTCAATCACAACACTTTCATTAAACAAAGTTTCTCTAGTTACAGAGAAAGTTTCATTGATTGTTATTATTGTTGTAATTAAAATTGCAAACAAAGATAAATTAAAAGTAATTTTAGAACTGTCATTTTTAAACACACCCAATATAAGTAAAAACATAATAGATATAGAAATAAAAATTTCAGGTAATACTAAATTTAAATTTTCCATATTATTTACTCGCTATATTTGTGTTATGCATATTAATTAAATCAGTAACAGAAACTTCAATAGTTTTAATTAATGGATCGGGGTAAAAACCAAAAAATAAGATTGGTGCAGCTAAACAAGATAAAATAAAATATTCAGATCTATTTAAATCTAAAATTTTTTTAAGATCTTCATTAAGTAATTTTCCAAATACTACTCTTTTATAGAGCCACAACATGTATGCAGCACCTAAAATTACTCCAATACTCGCTATAACTGCTACTAAAAAATTATCCTTGAAAGCACCCATTAATATTAAAAACTCACCAATAAAACCACTGGTTCCAGGTAAACCGAGTGATGCTAGAGCAAATAACATAAACAATATTGAATATTTTGGAATTACAGAAACTAATCCACCATATGTACTTATTAATCTAGAATGCATTCTGTCATAAACTACACCAACAGTTAAAAATAACGCTGCCGAAACTAAACCATGGCTTATCATTTGAATTATACTTCCTTCAATTCCTTGTTGTTGCAAAGTGAATATACCTAAAGTTACAAATCCCATATGCGCAACTGAAGAATAAGCAATTAACTTTTTCATATCTTCCTGCATTAAAGCTATAAGTGAAGTAAATATGATTGCTATAACGCTCAAGGTGTAAATTAAAGGTGTAAATACCTCTGATGCAACTGGGAAAAGACCCAAAGAAAATCTTATAAATCCATATCCAGCCATCTTTAACAAAATTGCGGCTAGTAATACAGATCCTGCGGTGGGAGCCTCTACGTGTGCATCAGGTAACCATGTATGAACTGGCCACATAGGTGTTTTAACTGCAAATGAACTAAAAAATGCTAACCACAATAGATTTTGATATTTAACATCAATACCAATTTCATATAGTTGAACTACGTCGGTTGTTCCTGTAATCCAATAAATTGAAATTATTGCAACTAACATTAAAACAGAACCTAACAATGTATATAAAAAGAATTTGAATGCTGAATAAACTCTTCTTGCTCCTCCCCAAATACCAATAATTAAAAACATTGGGATTAATCCTGCTTCAAAAAATAAATAAAATACAACCAAATCAACCGCAGAGAAAACACCAATCATAAAACTTTCCATAATTAGTATTGCAATTAAAAAATCTCTTAATCTATTTTTAATAGAGTTGTTTACAGATATAATGCACAATGGTGTTATAAATGTTGTAAGTATAATAAACAAAATTGAAACACCATCTACGCCAACTTTGTAATTAATAAACCCTTTAATCCATGTTCTGTCTTCTATAAATTGAAAACTAGAAGTAGATTGATCAAAAGCAATCCACAAGTAGATAGAAATTAAAAAATTTACTACTGTGGTGAATAAAGCTACATATTTAATTGTAGAATTATTTCCCTCTTTTTCTTTTATAAAAAATAAAAATAAAGCTCCTATTGTTGGCAACAATATTAGAGATGAAAGAATAGGAAAATTCATTATTTAACTATTAAAAAGGTTAGTAAAGCAGAGAAACCTAACAACATTACAAATGCATACTGATAGATAAAACCACTTTGAAATTTAGTTGCTTTGATTGAACATTTTTTTATAAATGAAGAAATTCCATCAGGACCAAAACCATCAATTATAGTTCCATCACAAAATTTCCATAAAAATAGACCTAGTTTTTTTGAGGATTTAATAAACAACACGTCGTACAACTCATCAAAGTACCATTTGTTGACTAAAAAATTATACAAAGGTTTATTCATAGAAACTATTGATTTAGGTAACTCTTTGTTTTTTACAAATAAGTAATAAGCAATAGGAATAGACAACAAAACCAAACAAGGTGTTAAAAGTAAAAACCATATAGGTGGATGATCAGTGCTTAAAGGCTCTAAAAACTTAATAGACTCTGCCCAGAATAAATTCTGACCATAACCAATAAATAGTTCTTTAAATAGAAAACCAGCAAATACAGCTCCTACTGAAAGAATAAATAATGGAACAAGCATTACTAAAGGAGACTCGTGTGTTTCCTCTATATTAATCTCTTTATTATTGTACTCTCCATGGAAAGTTTTAAATATCAATCTCCATGAATAAATAGATGTTAAAAATGCAGTAATTATTCCAATTCCAGCTGCATAATAACCAGTAGTATTACCTTTTAAATACGCAAATTCTATAATTGCGTCTTTTGAATAAAATCCTGATAAAAATGGAAAACCAGTTAAAGCAAGCGTTCCTATAATCATCAAAGCATAGGTATATGGTAACTTTTTCCATACACCTCCCATGTTGTTAATATTTTGCTCATCTTTAAATGCATGGATTACTGAACCGGATCCTAAAAACAATAAAGCTTTGAAAAATGCGTGAGTAAATAAGTGAAACATCGCAACATTGTACGCTCCAACTCCAGCTGCAAAAAACATATAACCAAGTTGACTACATGTAGAGTAAGCAATAATTTTTTTTATATCTGTTTGAACTAGAGCGACAGTCGCTGCAAAGAATGCTGTGGTCATTCCAACGATAGTTATAAAATTTAATATTAATGGGGAATATTCATAAATTGGAGAACATCTTACCACTAAGAAAACACCAGCCGTTACCATCGTTGCTGCATGAATTAATGCAGAAACAGGTGTAGGACCTTCCATAGCATCAGGAAGCCATGTATGAAGTAATATTTGTGCAGATTTACCCATTGCTCCGATAAATAAAAGTAAACAAACTAAATCTATTGCTTTAACTTCAAAACCTAAAAAAGATAAATTTTTATCTATAACCGTTGGAATTTGTTGAAAAACTTCTGAATAATTAACAGTTCCAAATAAATAAAATATTAAGAAAATTCCTAAAGCAAAACCAAAATCACCTACTCTATTTACAACAAATGCTTTTATGGCTGCAGCATTTGCACTCTCTTTTTTAAACCAAAAACCAATTAAAAAGTAAGAACATAATCCAACACCTTCCCAACCAAAAAATAATTGAATAAAATTATCTGAGGTTACAAGCATCAACATCGCAAACGTGAACAATGATAAATAAGCCATAAATCTTTGCTTATGAGGGTCATGAGACATATAACCAATAGAATAGATATGCACTAAAGAAGATACTGAAGTTACAACCACTAACATCACTGCTGATAAAGGATCTATTAACATTGACCAATTTACATCAAGTGACCCAGAGCTTATCCAAGTAGCTATAACAATATTTTCTTCATATTGATTTACAATTACTTGATAAAGAACATAAATTGATAAGAGTGCAGAGATTGAAACTAGAGCACTTGTTACTATTTCAGAGTTTCTATCACCAATATATCTGCCAAAAAAACCTGATATAATTGAAGCAATAAGTGGAAGGAATATAATTGATAGTTCCATGATTAACCTTTTAGCTTATCTATTTCTTCAACTCGTATTGTTCCAGAGTTTCTAAAATACACGACTATAATTGCTAATCCTATGGCTGCTTCTGCTGCTGCAACAGTAAGAATAAATAAAGTAAAGACTTGTCCTGCCAAATCTCCTAAATAAATGGAAAAAGCAACTAAGTTGATATTTACTGCCAATAATATCAATTCAATACTCATTAAAATGACAATGATGTTCTTTCTATTAAGAAATATACCAATTACTCCAATTGAAAAGATAACAGCACCTAAAGTTAAATAATGTCCTAAACCTATATCAATCATCTATTTTAACTCCCTTATTGCTTTGAACTTCTAACACCTCAACACCCTCAGCTCTTTCTCTAGATATTTGCTTGATATAACTTTGTCTTTTAACACCTGCTCTTTGTCTAAATGTTAATACAATAGCGCCAATCATAGCTACTAATAGGATCATTCCACTTATTTGAAACACATGAATATAATCTGTATATAAAATCTGTCCTAATGAGTGAGTGTTGCTAATACTTGTTTGGGCAAATGAATTATTAATATCAAAAATTTCTGGTTTATATTTCCAACCACCAATTACAATTACAATTTCAAAAAATATGAGTGTACTAATTATTAATCCTACAGGGATATGTTTGGAACTTTGTTGACCCACAAACCATTGGTTTTTTTGTTGGGCTACGTTTAACATCATTACAACAAATAAGAATAAAACAGCTACAGCTCCAACATAAACAATTAGCATTATCATTCCCAAAAATTCTGCTCCTATCATTATAAACAAACAAGAAATGCTTATAAAATCTAGAATTAAAAAGAAAACTGAGTGTACGGTATTTTTTGATGCAGTTACCATTATTGCCGAAACAATAGCAATTAAAGAAAATGTATAAAAAAAAATTGAATGTGCAATCATGAATTATCTGTGGATATTATCAGCCTTAATATTTGCATCTAAAATATTTTCCCATCTATCTCCATTATCTAATAATTTTTCTTTTGTATAATAAAGTTCTTCTCTTGTTTCTGTTGAAAATTCAAAATTTGGACCTTGTACTATTGCATCTACAGGACAAGATTCCTCACACAAACCACAATAAATACATTTCATCATATCAATATCGTAACGTGTAGTTTTTCTACTTCCGTCTTCTCTTTCAGCTGACTCGATAGTAATTGCTTGAGCAGGACAAACAGCTTCACATAATTTACAGGCAATACATCTTTCTTCACCATTAGGATATCTTCTTAAAGCGTGCTCCCCTCTAAATCTTGGACTAATTTTACCTTTCTCAAATGGATAATTGATTGTTTTTTTAGGTTTTAAAAATTCTTTTAAAGCCATAAACAAACCACCAACAAAATCGATCATAAAAATTGTTTTAAAAAATCTTGAAATTTTCATCATTAATTCACTGGTAAAAGATTAAAATAAAATAAATAGCTTGATGTAAGTACTACCCATATTAATGAAAAAGGGAGGAATACTTTCCAACCTAATCTCATAAGCTGATCATATCTATATCTAGGAACAATGGCTTTAACTAAAGCAAATAAAAAAAATAAAATTAATATTTTTAATATTAACCATATTGCTCCCGGGACTAATGTAAATGGATAAATTTCTAAAGGTGATAACCATCCACCTAAAAATAAAATTGCGCCCATCGCACACATCAATAAAATGTTTGCATATTCACCTAACCAAAACATTGCATACATCATTCCAGAGTATTCAGTTTGATATCCTGCAACTAATTCTGCTTCAGCTTCAGGTAAATCAAAAGGAGGTCTATTGGTTTCAGCTAAAGCTGAAATAAAAAATATTACAAACATTGGAAATAAAGGAATTACATACCACATACTTTGTTGGGCTAGCACAATGTCATTTAAATTGAGTGATCCAACGCACAATAATACGTTAATTATTATTACACCTATGGATACCTCGTAAGACACCATTTGAGCTGCTGATCTAATTGCACCTAGAAATGGATATTTTGAATTTGAAGCCCAGCCACCCATTATTATTCCATATACACCTAAGGATGAAACTGCAAATAAGTAAAGGACACCAACATTAATATCAGCTAAAACCTGGGTAGCACTAAAAGGAATAACAGCCCACGCAATCAAAGCTAATGTCATGGTCACAATAGGAGCTAATATAAATATAACTTTGTTTGAACTTGAGGGAATAATCATTTCTTTGAAAATGTATTTTAGAGCGTCCGCTAAGGATTGTAGTAAGCCAAAAGGCCCAACAACATTTGGTCCTTGTCGCTTTTGAACAAAAGCCCAAACTCTTCTATCCAGCCACACAATCATAGCAACAGAAACTAAAACAGGGACTAATAAAAATAATATCTTATATACTTCCTCAAAAAATATACTTAAGTATTCCATTTTAACCTTCTGTACCTGTAGATTTTAAATTTAATTTTGAATTGTTACACTCAATCATGGTCTTTGAGCATCTAGCTATGATATTTGAAAAATAATATGGTTTAAATTCTATTGTTAATTTTTCATTTTTAAATTCTTCAATAAATTCACTTTTATGATCTTTATTTTGTTTTTCTTTTTGTAGATTTAAATAATTGAACATACTACTTTCTAATTCTTCTTTATCGTTAAATAACTTTCTATTATTCATAAATTCAGCTATCTCATTAATTATTTGCCAATCTTCCTTAGCTTCCCCAGGTGGATATGAAGCTTTATATGCTTTTTGAATTTTTCCTTCTAAATTTGTATAGTAAGCATCTTGTTCAGTATAAGCTGCTCCAGGTAATATAATATCAGCCATTTCTGCACCCTTATCACCATGACTACCTTGATAAATTACAAACTCATTTGTTTTATTAAAATCGATATTGTCTTGACCCACTAAATAGACAATATCGAATTTGTTAGATTTTAAATCGTTTAATATATCTGTCTCTTTATTTATTAAACCAAGATCAAAATTTCCTACTGATGATGCGTCACAAGATAAAATATTTAAAGGATTCCAGTCCTTTGAAAATTTATTATTGTGAACTAGAAAATTTTTTATTTTAGAATACAAGAACTGAGCATTATTTAATCTTAAAAAGGATTCACCTAGTATGATTATTGGTTTTTTAGAATTTAAAATACTTTTTGATAAGTCATGTGCTCCATCAAAAATATTTTTTAATGTTTGAGTTTGTCCATCAAAACTTTCATAAGGATAGGTTAAATCACCATTTTCATTTAAAGAGTAAATTTTAGTATTATTATTTAAGTAAGATTTTCTAATTCTTGCATTTAATATAGTTGCCTCATACCTTGGATTTGAGCCTACTAAAAATATTAAATCAGATTCTTCAATTCCATTTAAAGATGAATTAAATATATAATCTTCTCTTTTTGAAATATTAATAAATCTATTATCTGATCTTGACTCATAATTTTTTATATCAAGAGTCCTATCAAAAAATTCTTTAAATATATAGCTAGTCTCCATATTGGTTAGGTCTCCAACAAATCCACAGATTTTTTCTTTTGTTGTATTTTGAATTTTAGACTTAATAATTTTGTACACTTCTGCCCATGACGCTTTTTCAAATTTTTTATTATATTTAATAAAAGGTGTATCTAATCTTTGATGAAGTAAACCATCACACGCATATCTTGTTTTATCCGAAATCCACTCCTCATTAATATCCTCATTTATAATTGGCAAAACTCTTTTTACTTCCCAATCGTATGTATCTACTCTTATGTTTGATCCAACTGCATCCATGACATCAATGGTTTCTGTTTTCTTTAATTCCCAAGGTCTAGCTTCAAATACGTAAGGTTTTGAAGTTAAGGCTCCTACAGGACATAGATCTACTACGTTTGCTGATAATTCTGATTGCATAGATTGCTCAAGGTATGTTGTAATTTGCATATCTTCTCCTCTACCTATAGCTCCAAGCTCTGGAACACCTGCTACTTCAGTAGCAAATCTTACACATCTCGTGCAATGAATGCATCTGGTCATCTGTGTTTTTATTAATGGTCCCATATTTTTTTCTGGAACTAATCTTTTGTTTTCTTTAAATCTTGATTTATCTACACCATAATACATAGATTGATCTTGCAAATCACATTCACCACCTTGATCGCATACAGGACAGTCTAAAGGATGATTAGCTAAAAGAAATTCCATCACACCTTTTCGTGCCTTTTCAACAAATTCTGTATTTGTTTTAATATTCATTCCTTCAGCAGCTGGCATGGCGCATGATGCAATAGGTTTAGGAGATTTTTCCATCTCAACTAAACACATTCTACAATTCCCAGCTATTGATAATTTTTCATGATAACAAAATCTTGGTATTTCTATCCCAACTTTTTCACATGCTTGAAGTACAGTTAAACCCTCTTCAATTTCGACATCAATATCATTTACCTTTAGTCTAAGCATTTTTTTTATCCAATAAGTGTTGATCAACTAAGTAAGGAATATTATTTTTTTTCTGAACAATAGGATCTAAATTATTTCTTTTCTCAATTTCTTTTTTAAAATGTCTTAAAAGTCCTTGAACCGGCCAAGAAGATCCTTCTCCAAAAGCACAAATTGTATGTCCTGCTATTTGATTTGTAACATCACCTAACATCTCAACTTCATCTTTTGTTGCATCACCTTTTGCCATTCTCTCAAGCATTCTCCACATCCAACCTGATCCTTCTCTACAAGGTGTACATTGACCACAACTTTCGTGTTTATAAAATCTAGCAATTCTTGCCATGCACTTAATAATATCTTGGTCTTTATTGATTACAACAATACCTGCAGTTCCTAAGCCACTTTTCTCTGCCATTAGTGAGTCAAAATCCATTGTTAGTGTTTCGCATTTCTCTTTTGGAATCAATGGCATTGACGAACCGCCTGGAATAACTGCTTGAAGATTATCCCAACCTCCAATAACTCCCCCAGCATGAACTTCAATTAATTCTTTTAATGGAATATTCATTTCTTCTTCAACATTGCAAGGGGTATTTACATTTCCAGATATACAAAAAATTTTTGTGCCTGTGTTCTTTTCTCTTCCAAGAGAAGCAAACCATTTTCCACCTCTTCTAAGAATTGTTGGTACCACAGCTATGGTTTCCACATTATTTATTATTGTTGGACATCCATATAGACCAACTAATGCTGGAAAAGGAGGTTTTAATCTAGGTTGCCCTTTTTTACCTTCTATACTTTCTAATAAGGCAGTTTCCTCTCCACAAATATAAGCTCCAGCGCCATAATGAATATAAATGTCTAAATCCCAACCAGTGCCTGCTGCATTTTTACCTAATAATTTTTTTTCATAAGCTTCATCAATAGCTGCTTGAAGTTTCTGACCATCAACAAAGTATTCGCCTCTAATATAAATATAACAAACATGTGCTTGAACTGCGTATGATGCAATTAAACAACCTTCTATTAATTTATGTGGCTCAAACCTTAAAATATCTCTATCTTTGCATGTTCCTGGTTCTGACTCATCGCCATTTATAACTAAATAATGTGGTCTAGAACCTACTTCTTTAGGAGCAAAAGACCATTTTAAACCAGTTGGAAATCCAGCACCACCCCTGCCTCTAAGTTGAGAATCTTTAATTTCATTTATAATCCACTCTCTACCTTTATTTGTAATTTCTTTAGTGTTAACCCAATCACCTCTACTTTGAGCAGAAACAACGTCTGAACCCATATCGTTATATAAATTTTTAAATATTCTATCTTGATCTTTAAGCATTTTTATAATCCATTAATGTTTTTCTATTATTTTCAGGTTCATTATTTATTCTTCCTCTATAAGAACCTGGTTCCGGTGTTTCTCCTTTTAAAATTTTGTCTAAAATTTTCAGTGTTTTTTCTTTATCTAAATCTTCATAATAGTCATCATTTATTTGCATCATGGGTGCATTAACACATGCTCCTAAACACTCCACTTCCATCCATGAACAGCTTTTATCACTTGATAATTCACATTCATTTTCAGATATTTTTTCTTTACACGCTTCGACTAATTTTCCAGCTCCTCTTATCATGCAAGGAGTTGTTGTACACACTTGTATAAAATGTTTTCCAACAGGAGATAGATTATACATAGTATAAAAAGTTGCTACTTCATAAACTTTTATGTAAGGCATGTCTAAAAATTTTGCTACATATTTCATTGCAGCTAAGGGTATCCAGTTATCGTTCTGTCTTTGAGCAATATAAAGTAATGCCATTACAGCGCTTTGTTGTTTGCCCTCTGGATATTTTGATAGAATTTTGTTAGCAGCAGCTAGTGATGAGCTATTAAATTCAAAATTTTCTGGTTGATTTTTTGCAGGTCTTCTTAAACTCATCTATCAACCTCTCCAAAAACAATATCAAGTGAACCAAGTACTGCAGGAACATCAGCTAGCATGTGGCCTTTTATTAAATAATCCATTGATTGCAAGTGTGAAAAACCTGGTGCTCTTATTTTACATTTATAAGGTTTGCTTGATCCATCAGAAATTAGGTAAACTCCAAATTCCCCTTTAGGAGCTTCAACAGCAGTATAAATTTCATCTTTTGGAACTCTGTAACCTTCAGTAAAAAGTTTAAAATGATGAATAAGCGCTTCCATCGATTGTTTAATATCTTTTTTAGATGGCGGGCTAATTTTTCCATCTAAAGATTTAATCGGTCCTTTTTCCATTTTTAATAAACATTGTTTTATTATAGATACACTCTCTTTCATTTCTTCTATTCTACATAAATATCTATCATAACAATCTCCATTTTTTCCTACTGGCACTTTGAAATCTAAATTTTCATAGCAATCATAGGGTTGGGATTTTCTTAAATCCCATGGAACTCCTGAACCTCTAATCATTACTCCAGAAAACGAATAATCTAGAGCGTCTTGTTTAGTAACTACACCAATATCTACATTACGTTGTTTAAAAATTCTGTTATCCGTCAGTAAGCTTTCTAAATCATTTATTATTTTTGGAAAACTCTCACAAAACTCATCAATATCTTCCTCAAGTCCTTGAGGTAAATCTTGATGAACTCCACCAGCTCTAAAATAGTTCGCATGAAGCCTAGAACCAGACACTCTCTCATAAAAACCCATTAATTTTTCTCTTTCTTCAAATCCCCATAAGGTTGGTGTTAAAGCGCCAACATCCATTGCTTGTGTAGTAACATTTAATATGTGACTTAAAATTCTTCCAATCTCACAAAATATAACTCTTATGAATTGAGCTCTAATAGGGACATCTATTTTTAGAATTTTCTCAACTGCTAATGCGAATGCATGTTCTTGATTCATTGGAGCTACATAATCTAATCGATCAAAGTAAGGTACTGCTTGCATATAAGTCTTATTTTCAATTAATTTTTCAGTACCCCTATGCAATAAACCAATATGTGGGTCAGCTTTTTCAACAACTTCACCATCCAATTCTAAAATTAACCTTAAAACTCCATGTGCAGCAGGATGTTGTGGCCCAAAGTTTAAATTTAAATTTTTAATTTTTTTTGTCATTACTTTCTATTTTATCTTTGATGTATTTTGTTCCCTCCCAAGGACTTTCGTAATCAAAATTTCTAAAATTTTGTTCTAATTTTACAGGTTCGCTAATAACTTTCTTTTCATCTTCGCTATATCTAACCTCAGTATGACCTGTGAGTGGAAAATCTTTTCTGAGTGGATGGCCTTCAAAACCATAATCAGTTAATATTCTTCTAAGGTCCGGGTGATCTTTGAATGAAACACCATACATATCAAAAACCTCTCTTTCCATCCAGTTTGCTGAAGGGAAAATGCTCGTTAAAGATGGTATAACTTCATTTTCTGAAATTGAGTATTTTATGACTATTCTTTGATTAAATTCATGACTTAAAAATAAGTAAACTATCTCAAATCTTTGACTCCTCTCAGGATAATCAACAACAGTAATATCTATTAGTTGTCTAAATTTAGTATCATTATTTGTTTTTAAGAACAAACATATATCTATTAAATCATCTTTATCAGTCTCAAGATAAATATGATTATGTTTAATTTCAGTTTTATTAATTTTTGTAGTCAATTCTGAATTAATTTTTTTTTCTAAATCCTCTAAATTTTTCATAACTATCTGAGAAAAGAACCTTTATCTCTTATTTTTTTTTGTAATTGTAATATTCCATACAGTAAAGCCTCTGCTGATGGCGGGCACCCTGGTACATAAACATCAACTGGTACAATGCGATCACAGCCCCTAACAACTGAATAAGAATAATGATAATAACCGCCACCATTCGCACAACTTCCCATCGAAATTACATATCTAGGTTCTGGCATCTGATCATAAACTTTTCTAAGTGCCGGTGCCATTTTATTGGTTAAGGTGCCAGCTACAATCATTACATCAGATTGTCTTGGCGAAGCTCTTGGTGCGGCACCAAATCTTTCAAGATCATATCTTGGCATTGACGTCTGCATCATCTCAACAGCGCAACATGCGAGACCAAATGTCATCCAATGAAGTGATCCTGATCTTGACCAATTTATTAAATTGTCAAGTGATGTAGTTATAAATCCATTCTTGCTAAAATCATCTGCAAGTTGTTTAAATTCCTCTGGAACTTGATCTATTTTATTTTTCATTTAATTTATAATTTATTCCCAGTCTAAAGCGCCCTTTTTCCATTCATAAATAAAGCCAATTGTTAGTATGAATAAAAAAATCATCATTGATGAAAAACCAAGTAATCCGATGTTTCCTAGAGAAATTGCCCATGGAAATAAAAATGCTATTTCCAAATCAAAAATAATAAACAAGATTGCAACTAAATAAAATCTTACATCAAACTCAAGCCTTGAATCCTCAAAAGGTTCAAATCCACATTCATAAGCTGATAGTTTTTCTGGATCAGGTTTTTTTGGCGATAAAATGAAATTAATTACTACAAACGCACAACTTAGCCCCAGAGCTATAACTAAAAAAATTATAATTGGTAAGTAATCTTTAAGAAAATCAGATAACATGCGTGTCTATATATCACTTTTTATTTGTTGTAGAAGGGTAGATACGTCACATTTTCAATAAAAAAAAAGATAATAAATTCAATTACTTACAAGTAATAGGCTAAAAAACTTAACAATTTCAATAGTTTAGTTATTTTAAAAAAGAATCATGGAAAGTGGCGGGAGTGAAGGGACTCGAACCCTCGACCTATCGCGTGACAGGCGATCGCTCTAACCAACTGAGCTACACCCCCACTTGTCAATTTTGGTGGGCAGTAAAGGACTCGAACCTTTGACCCCCTCGGTGTAAACGAGATGCTCTACCAACTGAGCTAACCGCCCATTACCAAAATAAGATGATTTATATCCTTTAGTTTACTGACGTCAAGTTCTATTAACGTTAAAAAATAGCAAAATTCTTAATTTTTTAAAAAAATTTAATTCTTAAAATATACGATTTAACCTTAGAAAATTTAAAAACCTCCACGCCAATTATTCTTATTTTTGAAATTTTTTTCTTCCGACTTTGTAATTGGCTTGAAAATATAGAATAAAATTAGAACAAATAATATTAAATATAACCCAATTTCCATAATAGAAACAATTTATTGAATACTTGCTTGAGATTTGTCGTCTTTTTTAGATATCTCAACCTCCGCCCACTCAGTAGGTTTAAGTTCTTTTGTCAATGCAATTTTAACTACTTGGTCAGCAAATTCTACTGGGGTTATTTTAATATCATCAATAATTTTTTTAGGCATGTCCACAAGATCTTTTTCATTTTCCTTCGGTATCAATACCTCTTTAATTCCAGCTCTATGAGCAGCTAATAATTTTTCTTTCAGACCACCAATTGGTAAAACTTGACCTGTTAAAGTTACTTCTCCGGTCATAGCTACGTCTCTTCTTACAGGAATATTTGTAATTGATGATACAATAGAAGTTACCATACCTATTCCTGCAGAAGGACCATCTTTTGGAGTTGCGCCCTCCGGGACGTGTATATGGAAGTCTTTTTTTTCAAATACAGGTGGAATAATACCGTATTCTAAACATTTTGATCTTACAAAAGATTTGGCAGCTTTAACTGACTCTTGCATAACATCACCTAATTTACCAGTGATTTGCATCCTGCCCTTACCAGGCATTGTAACAGTTTCGATTTTTAATATTTCACCACCATACTCTGTCCAAGCAAGTCCTGTTACTATACCAACTCTATTTTCAGTTTCTAGTTCTCCAAATTTAAATTTAGGAACTCCTAAAAAATCAGGTAAATTTTTATTGTTTATTCTTACCTCATTTTCCTCGCCAGCAACAATCTTTTTTACCACTTTTCTAGCTAGTTTAGAAATTTCTCTTTCAAGATTCCTAACACCTGATTCCTTTGTGTATCCTCTTATAACTTCCTTAATGATATCATCATCTAACTTCATTTCCTTTTCTTTTACACCATTATCTTTAATTTGTTTTGGTAATAAATATTTATCAGCAATACTTATTTTTTCATCTTCTGTGTAACCCGCTAATCTTATTACTTCCATTCTATCTAATAAAGGAGGTAAAATATTAAGCGTATTAGCAGTTGTTACAAACATCACGTCAGATAAATCATAATCAACTTCTAAATAGTGATCATTAAATGTTGTATTTTGTTCTGGATCTAAAGCTTCTAATAATGCTGACGATGGGTCTCCTCTATAATCATTTCCAATTTTATCTATCTCATCTAATAGAATTAATGGGTTTTTTGTTCCAGCTTTTTTCATCATCTGAATAATTTTTCCTGGTAGTGATCCAATATAAGTTCTTCTGTGACCACGTATTTCTGCTTCATCCCTCATACCACCAACAGACATTCTAACAAATTCTCTATTTGTTGCTTTTGCTATAGATTTACCTAATGACGTTTTCCCAACACCTGGTGGTCCAACTAAACATAAAATTGGCCCTTTGATTTTTTCCATTCTTTTTTGAACTGCTAAAAATTCAATAATTCTCTCTTTTACCTTTTCCAATCCAAAGTGATCTTTATCAAGAATGTTTAGTGCTTTAGTTAAATCTATATCAACTTCACTTTTTTTATGCCAAGGAAGTTCTGTCATCCAATCTAAATAATTTCTTACAACAGTAGCCTCTGCAGACATTGGGCTCATATTTTTTAATTTTTTTAATTCCTGAAGACACTTTTTTTCAACTTCTTTCGGCATCTTAGCCTTCGTAATTGCTTTATTTAAACTTGTTGTTTCATCTTTGCCATCTTCAATCTCTCCAAGTTCCTTTTGAATAGCTTTTAATTGCTCATTTAGATAATACTCTCTTTGAGTTTTTTCCATTTGAGTTTTAACTCTACCTCTTATTCTTTTTTCTACACCAATAATACTCGTCTCATTTTCCATTATTTTAATAATGGCATTTAATCTTTTCTTTACATCTGCGGTTTCAAAAATTTGTTGTTTTTCTGAAATCGTAGCAGTTATATGAGATGCAATATTGTCAGCAATCTGAGACGGGTCTTTAAGTTGCTTAATCGTATTAATTGTTTCACTAGAAATTTTTTTATTTATAGAAGTTAATTTTTCCAACCTTCGCAATGCTGTGGCCGCAAGTGGAAATAAATCTTCGTCTTTAGGCAAAACATCTTGGTAATGAGCATAATCACAAGTTATAAATTTTTCATTATCTTTAAAATCTAAAATTTTTACTCTTTTAACTCCTTCAACTAAAACTTTAACTGTCCCATCAGGTAATTTTAGTAATTGCAAAATACTTCCTTCACAACCATACATAAAAACATCTGTTTTCTTAGGATCGTCAATTTCTGAATTTTTTTGTGTAACAAGAATAATTTTTTTATCCTTTTTCATCACTTCGTTTAGTGCTGAAATGGATTTATCTCTTCCTACAAACAAGGGAATAACCATGCTAGGAAAAACCACAATATCTCTTAGTGGTAATAACGGTAGTGAAATTTTGACATCCATGTGGATAATATGGATATTATATTTTATAATGCAATAGATTTTTGCAATTTATCAAGGTTATTAAGCCGCTGTGGTCTTATTTGACTTAGATTTATTGTCACCTTTAGCATGAACTAGGATTGGTTGTGATTGTCCTTTTGCAGCACCAGCATCAACAATAATTTCTTCAATATTATCTTGGCTCGGAAGATCGTACATTGTCTTCAACAAAATATTTTCTAGAATTGATCTCAAGCCTCTTGCTCCAGTTTTTTTGCTAATAGCTTTTTGCGCTATTTCTTTTAGAGCATTTTCTTTAAATGTTAGTTTAGCACCATCCAATTTAAATAGCTCTTGATATTGCTTTGTTAAAGAATTTTTTGGTTCTTGCAATATTTTTATTAAAGATTTTTCATCTAAATCTTCAAGTGTCGCTATCATTGGAAGTCTTCCAATAAATTCAGGAATCAATC
Organism: uncultured Pelagibacteraceae bacterium; assembly: GCA_902581605.1. Classification (GTDB taxonomy): domain Bacteria; phylum Pseudomonadota; class Alphaproteobacteria; order Pelagibacterales; family Pelagibacteraceae; genus Pelagibacter. Next base: position 51,198 of record CACHPE010000009.1, read on the forward strand.
CAAATTTTAATAAATCCTCAGGCTCTAAACCTTTCATCCACTCACCAGTTTTCTTATCTTGTGTATTTTTTACATCTGCACCAAAACCAATTGAAGTTCCCTTATCTCTTTGAGAAATAATTTTATCAAGACCTGCAAATGCTCCTCCACAAATAAATAAAATATTTGTAGTATCCACCTGTAAAAATTCTTGTTGAGGATGTTTTCTTCCACCTTGAGGCGGAACACTAGCAACTGTTCCCTCCATTATTTTTAGAAGAGCCTGCTGAACTCCTTCCCCAGACACATCTCTTGTGATTGATGGATTTTCAGATTTTCTACTTATTTTATCAACCTCATCAATATAAACTATTCCTCTTTGAGCTTTTTCAACATTATAGTCAGATGCTTGTAACAATTTTAAAATAATATTTTCAACATCCTCTCCAACATAACCAGCTTCTGTTAGAGTGGTTGCATCAGCCATTGTGAATGGCACGTCCAAAATTCTAGCAAGAGTTTGTGCAAGCAATGTTTTTCCACAACCTGTGGGACCAACTAAAAGTATATTTGATTTTGATAGCTCAACATTTTTACTTGTTTTACTCTCATAATTTAATCTTTTGTAATGGTTGTGTACTGCAACAGATAATACCTTTTTCGCGTGTGCTTGACCAATAACATAATCATCTAATACTGAACAAATTTCTTTTGGAGATGGAAGACCATCTTGATGTTTTACAAAAGTATCCTTGCTTTCTTCTTTTATAATGTCCATACATAACTCGACACATTCATCGCAGATGAAAACAGTTGGACCAGCAATCAGCTTTCTTACTTCATGTTGACTCTTGCCACAGAAAGAACAGTAAAGAATATTTTTATTATTTGTTGTCATTTTAATTTTTATAACGAATCAATATAATTACTCTATTATAGAAGACTCACACTAATCAAGTTTCGATTAATTACGACTCAATATATTGTGTATTAAGATCTTTTTTCTACTACTTCGTCAATAAGACCAAAAGATTGTGCGACATCTGCGGTCATAAAATTGTCTCTTTCAAGAGCAGATTTTATTTCTTCAATACTTTTTCCAGTATGCTTTGAATAAATTTCATTAAGCCTTTTTTTTAAAGACAAAACTTCATTAGCATGAATTTCAATATCAGTTGCCTGACCTTGAAAACCTGCTGATGGTTGGTGAACCATTATTCTTGAATTTGGTAATGAAAATCTTTTTCCTTTAGTGCCTGCAGCAAGTAAAAAGGACCCCATAGAAGCTGCTTGACCTATACATAATGTAGAAATATCTGGTTTCACATATTGCATTGTATCATATATGCCAAGACCAGCTGTAACCAAACCTCCCGGGCTATTTATATATAAATAAATTTCTTTTTTGGGATCTTCAGCTTCTAAAAATAATAATTGAGCAGTAACTAAAGAAGCTACATTGTCGTTAATTTGACCTGTTAAAAAAATAATTCTCTCTTTTAGTAATCTAGAATAAATATCATAAGCTCTCTCACCTTTGCTTGATTGCTCAACAACCATTGGTACAAGATTACTCATATGTTCTGATAATTTTGTTGTCATAAGTTGATTCGTTCTACTTATACAACTTGAGATTACTTTTTGCTAACTTTTTTTGTCTTTTTCGACGCTGGCTTTGATTTTGCCTTTTTAGTTGTTGGTTTTTTTTCTTTCGCAGTTGTTATAGCTGATTTTTTCTTAGTTACTTTTTTTTCTTCACCATGGTCATGATCACGCTTATGAGCTTCTTTTAAAATCTTTTCAGCTTCCACTTTTGAAATTTCTTTCTTATTTGCATTACCTTTTTCTTTAATTAAATTTAAAATTTTTTCTTCATATACGGTTCCTCTTAAGCTCGCCAATGCAGATGGGTTTTTTTGGTAAAAATCCATAACCATTTTTTCTTGTCCAGGCATCATTCTTAATTGTTTTTGTACTTCGGCCTGAACTTCTTGTTCAGTTACATTAATTTTATTTTTTTCACCAAACTCATTTAAAATTAATCCAGCTTTAATTCTTATTTTTGCTTTTTCTTCAAAATTTTTTTTATTTTTCTTTACCTCTTCCTCGGACATACCTTGTGAAAGAACTTTAACCTCTTCCTCAACTAGATTTTCTGGAACTTCGTCTACTTTAATTTTCTCTATTTCTTTTAAAATTTGGTTTTTAGATAATTGATCAAGTGAATTTTTATATTCATCATTAATCTGTTTTGAAATTAAAGTTTTTAAATCTTTTAAATCTTTTGCTCCTAAATTTTTTGCAAAATCATCATCAATTTTTACTTCTTCTGATTGTTTAACACTTAAAATTTTACAATTGAATTTAGCTTTTTTATTTACTAACTCTTTTTCTGGAAAATTCTCTGGCAAAATTGCATCTACAACTTTTTCATCACCCTTTTTCACTCCAATTAATTGTTCGTCAAAGCCTTTTAAAAATAAATCTTTACCTAAAGTAAGCTGAGTGTTCTTTCCTTCATTTCCTTTAAATTCCTTGCCGTCAACTGTTGCTTTGTAGTCTAAAGAGACTAAATCACCTTTTTTAGCTTTTGTATCAGGACCAACTTCTTTAAAATTTGGTTGATTTTTTGCTATTTCTTTTATTCTTTTATCTGTTTCACTATCATCTATTTTTACAGTGTATTGATCAAATTTAATATTTTCTAAAGATTTAATTTCTACTTTTGGTAGCTCTGTTACTGATAAAACATATTCTAAATCTTTATCCTCACCATATGTTTTTAAATCAAGTTTTGGTTGACCAGCTGGTTTAATTTTTTTTTCTTCTAATGCTTTAGTTGATGTTTCTTTTAAAACTTTATCTAAAACTTCTCCAAAAACTGCTTTACCAAATTGTCTTTTTAAAATTTCTTTTGGAACTTTTCCTGGTCTAAATCCTTTAAGATTTACGCTCCCTTTTATTTCCTCATATTTTTCATCCATATATGAGTTCATTGTCTCTTTATCGATAAAAACTTTTACGTCTTTATTTAAACCTTTTTTGTTTTCTACTGTAACTTTCATAATATTTAATGGTAGGGCGAAAAGGACTCGAACCTTCACATGTTGCCATATTGGTTCCTAAGACCAACGCGTCTACCAATTCCGCCATCGCCCCACAAATTACGTCGGTTTATATATTATTGATTTAAATTGTCCAACGAGAATTGGTTAATTTTAGCTTAAATTTACATTCCTAACTTATTTTTAGAATAAAAATCAATTAATTCAGTTATTATTTTCTTAGTATTGTAAGTTAATCGATATTCGGGATAATCTTTTTTAAATTTTCTAATATCACTGATCCACCACTTGTGATCACCAGTTCTTGATTTATCTATATATTTTCTTTTAATGTGTATGTTTTTAATCTTTTCAACTTGTCTGAGTGCCTCTTCTACTGAACAATTTGAATATCTACTCCCACCTATATTGTAAACTTCACCTTTTATTTTTGGATTTTTATAAAATTGCCAAAAACATTTTACTAAATCATTAGCATGCAAATTATCTCTAACTTGCAAACCTTTATATCCTATTATTTTATATGATTTATCTCTTAAAGATTTCTTAACTAAATATGATAAAAAACCATGATACTCAGCAGAAGAATGATTTGCTCCTGTAATACATCCTGCTCTAAAAATAATAGTATTCAAGCCAATATTTTTTCCATATTCTTGAACTAAAAAGTCTGATGATGTTTTTGAAACTCCAAATAAGCTGTGCACACAATTATCAACTGACATTTTTTCGTTTATTCCTCTAAAAAACTTATGAGTTTTAGATAACTCAAAACGGGTTTTTTTTTTAATTAATTTTAACTTATTTGGATTATCTCCGTAGACCTTGTTAGTTGAGGTAAATATGAATTTTGCTTTAGGTGAAAAAATCCTAGTACATTCTAATAAATTGAGTGTTCCATTAGCATTAACTGTAAAATCAGTTAAAGGTTCTTTTGCTGCCCAATCGTGTGATGGCTGTGCGGCAGTATGAATAATTAACTTAATTTTATTTTTATTTTTTTTAAAAATATTTTCAATTTTTTTATAATTTCTTATATCTATATTTTTGTGATCATAATTATTTTTTTTAAGATTTATTTTTTTTACCCAAGATGTAGATCCATCTTTTCCAAAAAAATATTCTCTTAAATTGTTATCTATACCTATAACTTTAAATTTTTTTTTTAAAAAAAATTCTACTGATGATGAGCCAACTAAGCCATTAGATCCTGTAACAATACAAATTTTCATTTTATTGAGGTATTTCTATATAATCTATCTTCCATGCTAAACAAAGGAAATTTAAATTTTTTTACCAATTTAAATTTATTTTTTGTTAATATATTGTGAAGTATGTGTGAAGAATAATTTAAATATAAATCATTTTGTCTAAATTCAATTAATAAATATTTGGTTTTTTTCAAAGTTTTTAATCCAGATTTAACTACAGTTAATTCATGTCCCTCTGTATCTATTTTTAATAGATCAATTTGATTTAATTTTCTTTTTTTTGTAAAAACATCTAATTTTTCAGTTTTTACAAATTCAAATTTTTTTTTTTTATTTCCTAAAATAAAATTTTTTATTTTATAATATATAGAATTTTCATTGACTTTAGAAAGTGTACTAGTCATTGAAAAATCATTGATTTGCATTTTTTGTCTACCAATTCTATTTGAGATTGCAATATTATATGAAAAAAAAATTTTATTATCGATCTCTTTTAAAAGCTCTCGATAAATCTTTTTTTGTGGTTCAAGTGAATAAACTTTTTTAATACTTTTTATTTTTTTGATATGTTTTAAAAACTCCCCTTTATGAGCTCCAATATCAACAACAATTTTAACACCTTTATTATCAATAAATTTTACTATTCTTCCTTGATGAATTAAATTATCAACTAGATTGTAAAAGAAAAAAAATAAATTTTTAAACATAATGAACCCAGAATTATCTATATTAATACCTGTAAGAGATGAGGAAGAAAATGTCAAAATTATTTCTAATAAAATAGAAAAAGAAATAAATAATCCAAACTATGAGTTACTATTTGTAAATGACTTTAGTGAAGATGAAACAATTAAAGTGATTGAAGAAATAAAAGTTAAAAATAAAAAAATCAGATATGTAAACAATGAAAACAAAGGTTTAGGAGGCGCTATAAGCTTGGGTATTACAGAGTCAAAGGGGAAATATGTATGTATAATGATGAGTGATAGCTCTGATACTGTTCAAGATCTAAATCGTTACTACGAAACAATTATGAATGACGATCTAGATGCAGTTTTTGGATCAAGATTTATTAAAGGTGGAAAAACTGTAGATTATCCTATTATCAAACTAATTCTTAACAGAATAGGTAATCTTTTAGCAAAATTCTTAATGTGGAGTGACTTAAATGATTTTACGAATGGTTTTAAAATTTATAAAAAAAATACTTTAACAGGGTTGTATCCATTAATTTCGGAGAGTTTTAATATATTTTTTGAACTACCTTTAAAAACTATTTCAAGAGGATACAATTACAAAATAATTCCAATATCATATTATAATAGAACTGTAGGTGAGGCAAAATTTAAGATTGATGAATTAGGTTCAAAGTATTTGTTTACATTACTATACTGCTTCTTGGAAAAAGCTTTACTGAAGAAAAATATTAAAAAAAATAAATGACTTCTATATTAGGTTTTTTTTTAATCTATAATTTTTACATCTTAATTACTCTTACAACCGGATTAATATTTAAAAAAATTTTTGTGAAAAATAAAGTTGATAACCTTACTTTTGGTGAAATTGGGATTTTGGGTTTTGTATTTATATATTTATTTGTTACAATTTTTCACTTTTTTTTACCGATTAATATTACTTTCTCATTAATTTTTTATTTATTGTGCTTAATTTTTTTCTTATTTGATTTTCAAAATATTACTAACTTTATTAAATCAAATATAAATAAGTATATAATTTTTGTTTATTTATTGGGTTTTTTAACAGCAGTAACAAATAACCTGCATGATGATTGGCAATTGTATCAACTACCAATTATTAATTATATGCAGGACTTCAAGATTATTTTTGGTTTTATATCTTTAAATGACTACTACGGACAAGGACATAGTTTTTATGAACTGATGTCAATTTTTCAATTGCCTTTTTTAAAAAACACATCTTTATATTTGTTGCCTGTAATATTTGTAATTTTTTTCTTATCTCATGTTTTAATTGAAATTAAGAAAACAGATGATTTTGGAAAATTATATTTGTTCTTTATTATAGCCTTGATACTTCTTAGATTTAGCAGATCAAAAGAATTTGGAACTGATTTACCTGTAATATGTCTTTTATTCATAATTCAAATTTATGTTTTAAATTTTATTAAAAAACCTAATTCTGAATTACTATTTAAAATAGGAATTATTTATACTTTTGCAGTTTTTTTAAAAATTTATGCAGCTTTAGCTATACTTTATTTATTTTTCTTGTTCAAAAAAAATAATGTCAAATTTTTTTTTGATTTATTCAAAATTAACAGATTAAGTTTTTTTATTATCTTTTTAATTTTAATTTCATTTTCAAAAAATATAATTACTTCTGGATGTTTCTTTTACCAGCTTAAAAACCTGTGCTTAGATAAAAATGTAGCTAGTTGGTCTATAGGAAATAAGGTTGCTAACGAAAGACATATTTTTACTTCTGCTTCATCAAAAGGGTGGAAAGCATATGTTAGAACTGAAAAACCAAAAAAATTTGTTAGTGCAGAAGAATACTTAGAATTATCAAAATTTAATTATCTTAAATACTTATCTAAAGATGCAATTTTTGATCGTTTAATTATTACTCTTTTGATTTGTTTTATTTTTATTATTTTTCAAATTAAAAACCTAAAAAAAAATGAAAGTAATAAGATTTTTAACTCTAATTCATTTATTGTGTTTGGATCTTTTTTTGCAGTTATTATTTGGATTTTAAAAATACCCAATGTCAGATATGGAGGATATGCCTATGTTCCTTTCTTTATATTTATGACAGTTTTTTATTATTATGATCTTAAAAAACTTAATAAAAAATTTATTAGTGTTTTTATTTCTTTATGTTTAATTTTCTTTACCACAAAAAATCTTAATAGAATTTATGATGAAGTGAGTACTGACAAATCCTTAAATTATCCATTTTCTAATTTTAAAAACATTAAATATAAGACAGTAAAAATAGAAAATTTACAAATAAATGTACCTCTTAATCAATTGTGGTGTGGCAATATTCAAATGCTGTGTTCCAGTGGAGATTATTTAATTAGTAGTGCTTCTATTAAAAATTCATATATATTTTTAAAATCAAAAGAACAAGATATGATTAAGTTTATTAAAAGAACAGCTTATTATGATACAATCGAAGAAAATGATATAAAAAATAAATGATTATTTCTCCTTGTATAAGTATTTGTAAAACTGATCCATCGACTGGTTATTGTTATGGTTGTGGGAGAAATAACAAAGAAAAGAAACTGTGGAAGCTTGATGAAACTACTGATGATTGGAAAAAAGAAAACCTAAAGGAAATAGAAAAAAGACTTACAGGTTGGCAACTTGAAAGCTTTAAAGAATCATATTCTTACAAAATCAAAAATGGTATGTCTCTTTTCAAAAAGAATTTAATTAAAGAATAAAAACTATGAGTAAAGTAAAAATTGTAAGTATTATCTATGCTATAGGAATAATTATTGGCGCTTTATTCTTTGATGTTTGGGGAGAAGATACCACTCCATTAAAAACGTTATCTGTATTTGCTTGGACTGTAATATTTATTATAGCTTTATTTTTTATTGATAAGGATGAGAGAAAATAATTTTTTAATATTTTTTTTATCATTTTTTTTTATATCTTTTAATTCTCAATCAGAAATTATTGTATTAAAAAAATGTGATGATAAAGAGGACAGCTTTTTAAAAAATGAATATATTTTAAATCTTAATGAATTAATTATGACAAGAAATTATGTATATAACGAAAAAACATACCAAAAATACAAAGTAACAGATTTAAGTGTAAAAAAGAAAAACACCTATGTAAGAAATATTTATGTTGAGGAGGGAAAAATACTTACATTAAAACATGGATATCCACAATTTTATACACAAATTTTATTTGAAAAAGATAAGCCTGAAATATTTATTAAGGCTGTTTTGAATGATGTTGAAAGTTTTTCTAAAATCTCTACTTGTAAAATAATAGAGAAATTTGATCAAGAAAGTTAGTTTTTATTTTTTTTTTCTTCTTTATTTTTTGTTATAAATTTTTTCTTAATTTCAAATCTACTATTTGTAATATTTGAACGATGTTTTGCGTATGCCTGCTTTTGTGCTTGTCTCATTGCTCTTTTTGATGACATAATTATTTAACTTAATATTCAATTTCCAAAGTATCAATAACTTTTAAGCTCATATCTGATATAACAATCTCACCAGATGAAGGTGCGTAATTTAAAATTTCAGAAATCACAACATAATGTGTGACAAAAATTAAATTTTGATTTTTATCCCAAGTCCTAATAAATTTATTAAAATCAATAATTTGTTTTTTTCTATTGTTAGCAAATTTTGTACTAAA
>CACHPE010000010.1:0-12500 GCA_902581605.1 uncultured Pelagibacteraceae bacterium
TAAGATCTTAGACCTATGACTTGTCTTAATTGCTCCAAGTATTGAATGTGCGATTTCCAGTTTACATCAATTGATTGAAGAAAAATTCTTTTTTCAATTTGTTTTGCATGATCCTCACCCAAAAGTTTAATTCTTTCATTTCTAGTCTCTTGAAATTTATCAGAAATCTTTTCTCTAAAATCCTTATCTTTTGCTTCAATTAAATCATTAAACTCACTTTCTTCAAAGCTTTTTCCAACTATTTGTTTAGTTTTATTATTAAATTCATTACTTTTAGGATTGGATAAATTTGAGATTTTTAATTTTATTAAATCATCAGATATTTCTTTTAAAAATTCATCTGAATAATCAAAGATATTTTCACTATTCATCGCATTTTTTCTTTGTGAAAATACAACGTGCCTTTGATCATTTAGAACATTATCAAATTTAATAAGCGTTTTTCTTATATCAAAATTTCTAGCTTCTACTTTCTGCTGCGCTCTCTCTAATGCTTTATTAATCCATGGATGATCGATACTTTCACCGTCTTTAAGTCCCAGTTTTTCGAGCATACTATTCATAGATTCTGATCCAAAAATTCTCATTAAATCATCCTCTAGACTAACGTAAAATACAGAACTACCTTCATCTCCTTGTCTCCCAGATCTTCCTCTAGCTTGGTTATCAACTCTTCTAGACTCCATTCTCTCTGTGCCAATTACAAACAAACCACCTAAGGATTTAATTTTATCCTTATTTATTTTAAGCTGGTCTTCTGGAATAGAGCCCTTCTTACCACCAAGTTGAATATCAACTCCTCTTCCGGAAATACTTGTTGTAATAATTAATGAATTCTCTTTTCCTGCATTTGCAATTATCTCCGCTTCATTTTCATGATTTTTTGCATTTAAGACTACATGTTTAATATTTTTTTTATTTAATAAATTTGAATAAACTTCTGATTTATTAATGCTAGATGTAAATACTAAAATAGGTTGACCTAATTTGTTTCTTTCAATTATTTTTTCTATAATTGCATCATTCTTTTCTTTTTCTGTTCTAAAAATTAAATCATTAAAATCTTTTCTGATCATTTCTTGATTTGTTGGAATTACAACAACAGGTAGATTGTAAATTTCAAAAAATTCTTCAGATTCTGTAGCAGCTGTTCCAGTGCAACCAGATATTTTTTTATAAAGTTTAAAATAATTTTGATAAGTTATTGAAGCTAAAGTATGGTTTTCAGCTTGTACTTGAATTTTTTCTTTAGCTTCTAATGCTTGATGTAAACCATCACCAAAACGTCTGCCTTCTAAAATTCTTCCGGTAAGTTCATCAATAATTTTAAGACTTCCATCTTTAACAATATAGTCTTTTCCTTTTTCAAATAAATGATTTGCTCGTAAAGCTTGATTAACATGATGAACTAAATGTAAATTTTCTGGATCATAAAAATTATTATTTTTTAAAATACCAGCATTGGAAAAAAGTTTTTCAACATTGTTGATTCCATCATTAGTCAATAGAATACTCTTTTCTTTTTCATCAATCTCAAAATCTTTACTATTTAAGATTCTAATTAACTTATCTATTGTCAGATATTGGGAAGTTTTATCCTCAGCTGCTCCAGAAATTATTAAAGGTGTTCTAGCCTCATCAATTAAACATGAGTCTATTTCATCTACTATTGAAAAATTATGATCTCTTTGAACCATTTGATCTTGAGAAAATTTCATATTATCCCTTAAGTAATCAAAGCCCAATTCACTATTAGTTGCATAAGTAATATCACAATTATAGTTTTTCTTACGTTCAGCATCGTCTTGATAATTGTTAATAAACCCTGATGAGAGACCTAGAAAATTATAAATTTGCCCCATTTCAATAGAGTCTCTCTTTGCGAGATAATCATTTACAGTTACTATATGAACACCTTTGCCACTTAAAGCATTTAAATAGGCAGCAAGTGTTATGGTTAAGGTTTTTCCTTCTCCAGTTCTCATCTCAGCAATTTTACCCTCATGCAAGGTCACACCTCCTACTAACTGAACGTCAAAGTGTTTTTCATTTCGTGTTCGTTTGGCAGCCTCTCTGACTAAAGCGAAAGCTTCAGGAAGTAACTGGTCTAATGTTTTTCCATCTTTTATCTGATTTTTAAATTCATTAGTTTTTTTTGGAAAGTCGTCGTCATTCAGATTTTTTAACTCTCCCTCATATAAGTTTATTTTCTCAACAATTTTACCAATTCTATCTAGTTCTTTTTGATTACTAGATTTGATAAATTTTGTAATTAAATTTAATGGGTTAAACATGACTATTTGTTTTTTCTTTACTTATATTGTTTAATATATGTATTAAATAAATAATTTAAACAATATGGGAATTAATTTATCAAATTTTTTATTATCTCAATCAAAAAATACAAAAATGATTGATTTTCAAGATCTTGATCATCTAGATGGTCTTTCAATTTCAGTTGTTTCAGCAAATTTATATAAAGATATCAGAGATGATTTAACTATGTTTTATTTTAGAGAAGGTGCAAATTATGCTTCTGTTTATACACAGTCAAAAATAGTATCTGAAAATATAAAATGGAACATTAATCAAAGACCAAAAAAAATATATTCTCTAATTGTTAACACAAGAAATGCAAATGCTTTCACTGGAAAGCAAGGGTATGAAAGTTTAAAAAAAATAGCAGATTTAACTGCAAAACTATTAAATAAAAAACAAGAAGAAGACGAAGAGTATCCAAAGAAAATTTCTTCAAAGAATATAATATTTGGTTGTACTGGTACTATTGGAGAAATTTTTCCATATGAAAAAATTTCTAACAATATTCCAAATTTATTAAAAAAAATTTCTTATACTCAAAATAAATTTATTTGGATGAAGGCAGCACTTGCAATCATGACTACGGATACAAAGCCAAAATTAGCTATGGAGGAATGTTATATTGGAAGTGAAAAAGTAAAAATATATGGAATTGCTAAAGGTTCAGGAATGATACATCCTAATATGGCAACAACACTTGCGTATATATTTACTGATGCAACTTTATCTAATGACGTTTTAGGAAAACTATTAAAAAAAAATATAACCAATACATTTAATGCTATTTCTTGTGATGGAGATACCAGCACCAATGATATGACAACTATCTTTGCAACCAATGAAGTTAAAAATTCTCAAGTAAAAAGTGTGAATGAAAATAAAATTAAAAATTTTGACAAAGCATTAAATAATGTTCTTTTGAATTTAGCCAAAAGAATTGTTTCAGATGGTGAAGGAGCATCAAAATTCATAACAATAAATGTTAGTAAATGTAAAAATGAGATAGATGCAAAAAAAATTGCTTTATCTGTCGCAAATTCTCCACTTGTGAAAACTGCAATTTCTGGAGAAGATCCAAATTGGGGTCGAGTTATAATGGCAATCGGTAAAGCTGGGCCTAAAATTAATTTAAACAAATTATCTGTTAAATTTGGAAATATAACAATCGTAGAAGGTGGAAAATTAAATCACAGTTATGATGAAAAACAAACAGCAAATTATATGAAATCTGAAAATATAGAAATAAACATTGAAACTTTTACAGGAAATAAAAACTTCACAGCTTATACTATGGATTTAACAAAAAAATATATTGAAATTAATGCAGACTACAGAAGTTAACTTATTGAAAACTCAAATTTTATAATTAACTAATAATCATGATTAAATATAAACTTTTTTGTAAAGAATGTAATTTAAAATTTGATAGTTGGTTTGCATCCTCAAACGAGTATGAAAGACTAAAAAAGAAAAAACTTTTAAAGTGTCTTAATTGCAATTCAGAAAAAGTTGAAAAAACAATTATGGCACCTCAGCTAATTAATCATAAATCAAAAACTGATGAAAAATTAAACTTAGAAAAATATAATAAAGTAAAAAAAACTATAAAAGATTATCAAAAATTTATTAAAGATAATTTTAATTATGTTGGTGATAATTTTACTTATGAAGCGAGATCAATTCATTATAATGGTAAAAAAAAATCAAAGGGAATTTACGGTAGTGCATCAAAGGAAGATTTGAAAGAATTAAAAGAAGAAGGTATAGATGCTCAAATGATCCCTTGGATAGATGAAAAAGAAAATTAGTTTTTAATAAATTTTGCTATATAGTTTACAGATAAATCTCTAGAAATACTCCATTCATCCTTAATAATGTTAAAATTCATGCCCTCTAATTTGTTTAGACATAAATCATATTTCATTAAAATTTTTTTAAGATCCTCAGGTTTTACAAATTTTTCCCATTCGTGTGTTCCGATTGGAAGCCATCTCAAAATATACTCTGCTCCAACAATTGCAAAAATATAAGATTTTAAAGTTTTATTTATTGTTGCAACAAACATTAGTCCATTTTTTTTTAAAAGTTTTGAGCAAGACTTTAAAAAAAAATCTATATCCTCCACATGTTCAACAATCTCCATATTTAAAATCACATCAAATTTTTTTGTAATTTTAAGCTTTTCAGGCGATGAACATAAATAATTAATTTTTAGTTTATTTTTTTTTGAATGGAGTTTTGCAATTTTTATATTTTTATCAGATGCATCAATACCTGTAACACTTGCTCCCATTCTTGACATTGGTTCGGATAGTAACCCTCCCCCACATCCGATATCTAAAATATTAATTCCTGATAAAGGTCTTAATTTATTTTTTAATTTGAAATTATTAATAATATTTTCTTTTATATATTTTATTCTTGTTGGATTAAATTTATGAAGTGGTTTGAATTTACCCTCTGGATCCCACCATTCATTGGCCATTTTAGAAAATTTATCTATTTCTTTTTTATTTACACTGGTCATTGTGATAAATAGTTGACATAATAATTTAGATGTATTTTATCCATTATTTATTAAATATTAATAATTAAAGCTAGCATGAAAACTATCGTATTAAAATTTGGCGGAACATCTGTAGGAACTATAGATAGAATTAAAAAGGTAAGCAAAATTATTGCTTTTTACAAAAAGAAAAAAAATAAGGTATTAGTTGTTTCATCGGCAATGAGTGGTGTGACAAATGAGTTAATTAATAAATCTAAACTTATAAGTAGCAATTTTGATAGAGCAGAATATGATGCATTAGTTTCGACTGGAGAGCAAGTATCATGTGCACTTATTGCTGGTAGACTAAAACATAATGGGTTTAAATCGAGATCTTGGACATCATGGCAATTACCTATTTTAACAGATGGTCCTCATTCAAGTGCAAGGATTAGTTCACTAGGTATCAAAGAACTAAATAGATATATAAATTCTGGTGGAATACCTATAATTACAGGATTTCAGGGTGTAAGTAAAAATTTAAGAATAACAACAATCGGAAGAAGCGGATCCGATGCAACTGCAATTATGCTTGCAAAATTTATTAAAGCTGATGAGTGTATAATATATACTGACGTAGATGGAGTTTATACTACTGATCCAAGACAGTATAAAAAAGCAAAAAAAATTAAAAAAATTTTTTATGACGAAATGTTAGAAATGGCATCTCTCGGTTCAAAAGTAATGCAGCCTACATCGGTTCAGGATGCAAAGTTGAATAAGATTGATGTTGAAGTAAAATCTTCATTTGTATCAAAATCTGGTACCTTAATAACAAATTCTAAAAAAGCATTTAGTGACCAAATTATTACTGGAATTTCATCAACAAAAAATGATGCTAAAATTACAATTGTAGGAGTAAAAGATAGACCAGGTGTTGCTGCCTCTATTTTTAAACCACTATCGAAAAATCTAATCAATGTAGATATGGTGGTTCAAAATATATCTTTAGATGGAAAAGAGACAGATCTTACATTTACTATAAAAGCTGATGATTTAAAAAAAACAGAAAAATTAATTAAACAAAATAAAAAAATATCTTTTAAAAAATTATCTTTTGATAAAGGTGTTTCTAAAGTTTCAATAATCGGTGTTGGTATGATAACAACACCAGGCATAACATATAGAATGTTTCAGGCACTAGCCTCAAAAAAAATTAATATTTTGGTTATTTCTACCTCAGAGATAAAAATTTCAGTTCTAGTTTCTGTTAAGCATGTTAAAAAAGCAATAGCTGCTTTACATAAAGAATTTAAATTAGATAAATTGTGATGAGTTTAAGACCTTTTAGAGATATTAAAAGAAGAAAAACAAAAGTAATAAATGTTGGAAATGTAAAGATTGGGGGCGACAATCCAATCTCCGTTCAATCAATGACGAACACTTTAACTACAGATGTTAAAGCAACCATAAAACAAATTAATGATATAGCTGAGGAAGGTGCAGATATTGTAAGAGTGTCTTGTCCAAATGAGGACTCTTCAAAAGCATTAAAAGAAATAATAAAACACGTATCAATACCAGTAGTTGCAGATATACATTTTCATTATAAGAGGGCTATTGAGGCAGCAGAAAATGGGGCTAGCTGTTTAAGAATTAATCCAGGAAATATTGGAGATGAAACAAAGATACACGAGGTATTGAAAGCAGCAAAGAATAATAATTGTTCAATAAGAATTGGAGTAAATGCAGGTTCCCTGGAAAAAGATATTTTAGAGGAATTTAAAGAGCCTTGTCCAGAGGCACTAGTTAAAAGCGCTTTAAGAAATATAAAAATTTTAGAAGATAAAGATTTTTTAAATTTCAAGATAAGTGTTAAATCATCAGATGTATTCCTATCGATAGCAGCATATAGACAACTATCTAAAGTTATCGATTATCCTTTGCATCTTGGAATTACAGAGGCTGGAAGTTTTGTATCTGGGAGCATAAAATCATCCATAGGGCTTGGTAGTTTATTAATGGATGGAATTGGAGATACTATTAGAATTTCTTTATCTGACAACCCAACTCAAGAGGTGAAAATTGGTAATGAGATATTAAAATCACTAAATCTGAGAAATAGAGGAGTAAAGATCATTTCTTGCCCTTCCTGTGCAAGACAAGCATTTCAGGTAATTGATACTGTCAAAATATTGGAAGAGAAACTAGCCCATATAAAAACACCAATAACACTATCAATTATTGGTTGTGTTGTTAATGGACCAGGAGAAGCTGCAATGACAGATATAGGAATTACTGGAGGGGGAAAAGGAAATAATATGCTTTATTTATCCGGTGTTCAGAGTGAAAAAGTTTTGACTGATGACATAATTAATAAGGTTATAAAAGAAGTTGAAAAAAAAGCATCTGAACTAGAGAAATAATTATGATACCCTTAAAAACAGTTGAAGAATTAATAATAAGACATTCATCTATAGAAAAAGATTTGTCCACTGGTGGATTAGATAACAAGTTATTTGCCGAAAAATCAAAAGAATACTCAGATTTAAATGAGATAGTTGGAAGTGCCAAAGATTACATTTCATTTCAAACTGAAAAAGAAGAATTGGAGAAAATATTAAATGACAGTTCTGTTGATGGAGAGTTAAAAAAAATGGCAGATATAGAATTGATAGATTTACAAAATCGATATGAAGCTAATGAAAAAAAATTAAAATTATTTTTGTTACCAAAAGATGAAGCAGATAAAAAAAATGCTATTATTGAAATAAGAGCAGGTACAGGTGGATTAGAGGCAAGTTTATTTGCATCAGATTTATTTAAAATGTATGAAAAAGTTAGTCATAAAAAAAAATGGTCTTTAGAATTAATCTCAATATCTAGAAGTGATGCAGGAGGTTTAAAAGAAGTTATAGCTTCAATTAAAGGTACCAATATTTATTCAACACTAAAGTATGAGAGTGGAGTTCATAGGGTACAGAGAGTTCCTGATACCGAAACTCAAGGAAGAGTTCATACATCAGCAGCGACGGTAGCTGTTTTACCTGAAGCAGAAGAGGTAGATTTAAAAATAAATGATTTTGATTTAAGAATAGATGTGTTTAGAGCAGGTGGACCAGGTGGACAATCTGTCAATACCACAGATAGTGCTGTAAGAATTACTCACATCCCAACTGGTTTAAGTGTATCTCAACAAGATGAAAAATCACAACATAAAAATAAAGCTAAAGGAATGAAAATTTTGAGAGCACGTTTATATGAATTGGAAAGGTCCAGAATAGACCAAGAAAGATCTCAAGACCGTAAGACAAAAATTGGTACAGGGGATAGATCAGAAAGGATAAGAACTTATAACTTTCCTCAAGGAAGAGTTACAGATCATAGAATAAATTTAACTCTTCATAAATTAGATGAATTTTTAGAAGGAGAAGCATTTGATGAAATGATTGAATCTTTGACATTACAAGCGCAAGAGGAAAGTCTTAGTAACTTAAAATAGTATATGAATATTAATTTCGCTATAAATGAGGGTTCAAAAATTTTAAAGAGTAAATTTATACCTAACCCACTATTAGATGCTGAAATTTTAATGGCTAAAATAATTAATAAAGATAGAAATTATATGTTACTAAATTACAGCAACCCTATTAATAAAAATGATTTAAATAATTTCTTTAAGTTGATTGAACAGAGATCTTTAGGAAACCCGTTAGCATATTTAACTAAAAAAAAGTCTTTTTGGAATTCAGAATTTATTATTTCAAATGATACATTAATTCCAAGACCAGATTCAGAACTCGTTGTAGAAAATGCATTAAAGTTAACAAAACAAAGAAATAAATTAAATATTTTGGATATAGGCGTTGGTTCAGGCTGTATTCTTCTTTCAATTCTTAAAGAAAGAAAAGATTTTTTTGGTACTGGCATAGATATAAGTAAAAAATGTCTTAATATAAGTAAAAAGAATGCAATTAATCTTAAAATTAGTTCTAGAGTAAAATTATATAAATCAGATGTTGACAAATTCAATTTAGGAAAATATGATTTAATTGTTTCTAATCCTCCTTATATTAATACTTGTAAAATAAAATATTTGGAAAGAGATGTTGCTGAGTTTGAGCCAAGACTGGCATTAGATGGTGGATTAGATGGTTTATCAGAAATCAGAAAAGTAATTAAAAAGTCCTCTGAACTGGTAAAAAAAAGTGGTAAACTTATTTTAGAGATCGGATTTGATCAAAAAAATAAAGTCATTAATTTATTAAAAGATGAAGGTTTTTATATAAATAGTACTCAAAAAGATCTTGCAAATAACGATAGATGTATAGTTAGTACAAAAATATAATAAAAAAAATATGGTAACATTCAGAAATAATAACAATAACAATAGGCGAGGTGGTTTTAGAAGAAATATTAGAAATTTTAAATCTAATGGTGATGCTCCTAAATTTAATTCCAACTTTTCAAATAATGACAATTTCAAGAGAAAAGCTCCTGGAAGAAATAATCATAATGCCCCAAAATTAATTGAAAAATACAATGATTTAGCAAGAGAGGCTCTATCAAATGGAGATAAAATTTTATCTGAAAATTATTTACAGCATGCAGATCATTTTAAAAGAATACTTAATGAGAGAGAGAGCTTTAGAAAAGAGAAATTTTTAGAAGATAATTCTAATGTTTCTGAGGAAAATTCAGAAAATTCAAAAAAAAACCTTGATAACGATCCCGTTAAAAGTTCAGGTGATGAAAATAAAATCCAAGAGGAAGTTAAATCTCAAGTAGAAATAATTTAGTTTATTCCAAGTATTTTTTCAGATTTAAGAATATCTAACTTAATTTTATTAGTTTCAAATAGTTTTCTTTCTTTACCTTTTAAGATTTTACCCGAGGGAAGTTTTAATTTTTGTGAATTAACTTTTTTTCCATTTACTATTACTTCATAATGCAAATGTGGTCCTGTTGATTTACCTGTTGAGCCAACATAACCAATAGTTTGACCTTGTTTAACTCTTACACCAGGTTTTATACCTCTTGCAAATTTTGACATGTGAGCATAAATAGTTTGATATGTTGAGTTGTGTTTAATTTTAACACAGTTACCTCCTCCTCCACACCAGCCAGCCTTCTTAACAACTCCATCACCTGATGCCATTATTGGAGTTCCCATGGGTGCAGCAAAATCTGTACCACGATGCATTTTATTGTAACCATCAATTGGATGTTTACGCATTCCAAACGGTGAAGAGAGTCTAGCTCCATTAATTGGTGTTTTCATCAAAGCTTTCTTTACACTTTTACCATTTTTGTCATAGTGTCCTTGACTATCATTGTAGTCAAAATGATATAAATCATTATCTTGTCCACTTAGTTTGAGGTTTGCAAAAAGAATTTCTCCAGTTTCCACAATTTCATTTTTTTCATCTAAGAAAATTTCATACATAATTTGAAATTTATCATTTTTTCTAATATCTCTCTGGAAATCTACTTGAAATCCATAAATTCCAGCAAATTCAATAATTATATTTGCTGGTATTTTTTGATCAGTAGCTGCTTTATATAGACTTTGCACAATTAAGTTTTCTTTATAAATTATTTCTTTTTCTAACTTAATTGATACAACTTCTTGACTAAAAACATCTTGTTGTATATTTCTTATTAGATTAATTTTTTGAGTATTTGAAAATTGATATATAAATTCCTCAATTTTGTTATTTGTTTTATTAAGACTAAATAGGATTATTTGATTTGTATTTAACTTATTAAGATTTACTTTTTTTTTTAAAGAGTTTTTAATTTTATTTATTTCAGATTTTTCAATAAAATAGCTTTCTAATATTTTATCAAAAGTCTCTCCTGATCTAATTTTGTGTTTAATTTTTTTATATTTTGGCTCTAGATTATCAATTAAGTGACTTAAAGTTTTTTTGAAATAAATGTTATCAATTAACTTGTTATAAGTTTTATCATTTAAATTTTTTTTGATGTTAAAATAACTTGTGAAAGTAATTGTGAAAAAAATTAGGATTATTAGGCCAGAAATTTCGTAATTTTTTTTGATTTTATTTCGTAAATATTTTAGCATTTATTTTAAATAGACAATCAATTAATAGTTTAGGGGTAGATAAAAATCAAAAAAAACCCTTTAAAATAGTATATTTTTGTTATTTTTTTTGTTCTTAAATGCTTGATTTCCTATTAATTTAGCCTATAAGCACTGAACTTTCTCAGTTAAATAATTGTTGATGCAATAAATAAGTGAGGATTATTGAGCCTTTTTGCTCAATTAGCTATTTAAAATGTAAAAATTTAAGAAGAGAAGTGTGGACGGTTAAGGTTACCAAAAAATTTGTCGTACACACTTCAATCACATATAGATTTTATTCTTAGAATTTATATGGAAGCTAGTGTGCGCCGTTTTTAAACTTGAGAGTTTGATCATGGCTCAGAACGTACGCTGGCGGCACGCCTAACACATGCAAGTCGAACGAAGTAGCAATACTTAGTGGCAGACGGGTGAGTAGAATGTAGGTATCTGCCCTTTGGCCTGGAATAACACGAGGAAACTTGTGCTAATACCGGATAAGTCTTTACGGAGAAAGCTTTATGCACCATTGGATGAGCCTGCACTTGATTAGTTTGTTGGTGGGGTAATGGCCTACCAAGACTGTGATCAATAGCTGATTTGAGAGGATGATCAGCCACATTGGGACTGAGACACGGCCCAAACTCCTACGGGAGGCAGCAGTGGGGAATCTTGCACAATGGAGGAAACTCTGATGCAGCGATGCCGCGTGAGTGAAGAAGGCCTTTGGGTTGTAAAGCTCTTTCGTCGGGGAAGAAAATGACTGTACCCGAATAAGAAGGTCCGGCTAACTTCGTGCCAGCAGCCGCGGTAATACGAAGGGACCTAGCGTAGTTCGGAATTACTGGGCTTAAAGAGTTCGTAGGTGGTTGAAAAAGTTGGTGGTGAAATCCCAGAGCTTAACTCTGGAACTGCCATCAAAACTTTTCAGCTAGAGTATGATAGAGGAAAGCAGAATTTCTAGTGTAGAGGTGAAATTCGTAGATATTAGAAAGAATACCAATTGCGAAGGCAGCTTTCTGGATCATTACTGACACTGAGGAACGAAAGCATGGGTAGCGAAGAGGATTAGATACCCTCGTAGTCCATGCCGTAAACGATGTGTGTTAGACGTTGGAAATTTATTTTCAGTGTCGCAGCGAAAGCGATAAACACACCGCCTGGGGAGTACGACCGCAAGGTTAAAACTCAAATGAATTGACGGGGACCCGCACAAGTAGTGGAGCATGTGGTTTAATTCGAAGATACGCGCAGAACCTTACCAACACTTGACATGTTCGTCGCGACTTTAAGAGATTAAAGTTTTCGGTTCGGCCGGACGAAACACAGGTGCTGCATGGCTGTCGTCAGCTCGTGTCGTGAGATGTTGGGTTAAGTCCCGCAACGAGCGCAACCCTCACTTTTAGTTGCCATCATTTAGTTGGGCACTCTGAAAGAACTGCCAGTGATAAGCTGGAGGAAGGTGGGGATGACGTCAAGTCCTCATGGCCCTTACGTGTTGGGCTACACACGTGCTACAATGGTATCTACAACAGGAAGCAAAACCGCGAGGTTAAGCAAATCCTTAAAAGATACCTCAGTTCGGATTGCACTCTGCAACTCGAG
>CACHPE010000010.1:17500-55571 GCA_902581605.1 uncultured Pelagibacteraceae bacterium
TTTACCGCGCTATCAACACCCCAAGTAGGAGCTATTAAAATTTTATTTTTTTTATCAATATTTTGAGGTTTAAAATTTTTTAATTCATTTATTTTTGGATATCCAACTTTTATTAATTTTTTTTCTTTTTTCTCACCCTCAAAAAAATTTTTTAATTCTTTCAAGTGGATAGTTGTCGGGCAAAAGAAAGTATCATAATTTTTAAATGCATTTCTTTTATATGCTACAGTGGTACTTATAAGTGAATGAAATATATAAATATAATTTTTTGTAAATGGTGATTTGTTGATAATTCCATTACCTAAATCAGGAGTTGTCATAATAAAATTTTTACAATTGATATTTGAAAAAAAATATTGAAGCAAAAAAAAATTATCTATAATAAAAACTCTTAGATTTTTATTATTATTTTTTAAAAAAATATCATTTTTGTCATTTGAAATAATTGTTACATTAATTTGCTTAGATAATAGAGAGTCGATTATATTTTTAAAAAAAAAACTGTAGCTATTATTTTCAGTAAAAAAAACTATTTCTTTAAACACTTTATCAATTTTTTTATATCTTAAAATTTCTTTAATTGAATTTATGAAGCTATTCATTAAGAATGATTTTCTTAAATTTAAAATTAGTTATACCGGTTATTGGATTTAAATACGTTTCATATGGTAAAGTTGAGTAGAATGTTTCATCATCACAAGAAAAAACAATTTTTAAGAGATTTACGTGATGTAACTTATTTTTATTTAATTTGTTCAAACAATTTTTTGAACTCTTTATGGAAAAAAGCGATGAATTTTGATCAAGCAGAAGCAAATTTTCTTTATTTATTTTGTTATTTAAATACTTGTTAGGTCTTAGTATAGGGCCATTATCTGATAAGATCACTACAATTGGGTCTTCATTATATTTTTCAATAATATCTATGAGTTCAACTAAATAATTATTTGTACAATTAATATTATCTAAATAACCTTGAATCCTTTTATTTTCATCATTTATTAAAAAACCATTTTTAACATTTTCACTTAATGGTATACTTTTCCATGTGCAATTACTATTTAGAGTAAAAGGAAGGTGTGGTTTGGAAAAATATATACTAAAAAAGTTCTTTTCATCTTTTTTTATATTTTTAATTTTGTCCTCTAAATATAATAATAAATCCTCATTTTCATCTCCAGCAAGTGAATCAACCATATTTCTAAAGTAGTTTAAATTATATAATAATAAGATTGCCCTTTTATAAGCTCGGTAAAAAGTATTATAATAATATATTCCTTCTACTATTGTTATATCTTCAATTAAAGATAGATAAGTATATCTTTCTTTACAAAATCTTTTTTTAAAAACATATTTAAAGTCACACATGAAGAATCTGTGGTTAAAATTGTTTTTAGCCAATGTTTTTGTAAAAAAACTATAATCTAGAATATTTCTTTTTTTTCTTAAACTTAATTTAAAGTCATCGATTGTAATTTCATCTGAAAAAATATTTGAATTAAAAATACTTGGAATAGAAAATTTTGAACTAGAGTAGCTTGAGTAAGAATTATATCTTGTAAAAAAGTTTTTTTTATTTAATTTTTCTAATAAAAGATTTTTTTCGTTTGGGTATAGAATTTCAAAATATTTTGGAGAGAGATAAGCATCTGTTAAGATAAAAAAAACATTATTATTTAAAGGTATTTCTTTAATATCAGCTTCTTTATGTTCCCAAATATTCTCATTTTTATTTTTTTTTAAATTTTGACTATCTTTAATTAATAAAAGGGAAGAGCTTAAAAATATAGTTATAATGAAAATAGAAAAAAAAACTCTTACTTTATTTATTTCTATTTTTATGATTTTTTTAAAAAAATAAATTAATATTATTGGGGTTAGAATTAAAGAAATAATCCTTAAATAAATAATAGTTTCATGGTTTAGAAAACTTTTAATAAAAAACTCTTCAATAGAACTTGACAAATAAGAGAATATTAAAACAAAAAGCGACAAAAAAAAAATATGACTTTTTTTAATTGAAAAAATTTTAAATATAAATGAGATTAATAAAATTATTAAGATAAATAAAATTAATAACGTTATTGAGCTTTCTATGTAATCATTTATGCCATAAAAAATTTGGTTATTTTTAATAAGTTGAATTATTGGAGTTGCAATAACTAAAACCAATAAAAGAAAATCATAAAAAATAATGAAAATTTTTTTGTCGAAAATTAAAATAGAATTTTTCAATACCTCTGCTATTTTAAAATAAAATAATTTAAAGTACGCTAAAGAGGCAAATATTATAGCAACTATTGATTGCCAGATAAGCGCGAATATGCCTGGATCTACATATCCAAAACTAATATTTGGAAAAAAAAGAAATATACTTAAAAAATATAAAAATTTTTTTTTCATTTCATTTATTTAATTTTTTTTTTATTATTTTTTTTAATTTAGTAAAACATTCATTAATACTTATATAAGATGTATCTATTAATATTGAGTCTTTAGTTCTTCTCAATGGCGAAATTTTGCGAGTAAAATCACTTTTATCTCTTTCTTTTATACTTTTATAAACTTCTTTTTTTGTTATTTTGTGATTTAATTTTCTCAACTCTTTATATCGCCTTTCAGATCTTTCTTTTAGATTAGCAGTCATAAAAAATTTTACATCTGCATTTGGCATTATGTTATAAGTAATATCTCGACCATCTAAACATACACCTAGAAATTTTTTGGGTGGTTTTTCTGAGATTTTGATTTGATAATTGGTAACAAATTTTCTTATTTTTTTATCCTTAGCAAGGTAAGCTGCAGCCATTCCAATATCATTCCTTAATAACTTTTTACTACCCAATTCAAAAGGTTTAGTATTTTTAATCTTGTTTTCAAAAATTTTATAATTTATTTTTTTTTTATTATTTAAATATATTTTACCTAATATCCGATATAGTTTTCCAGTATCTAAATAATATAAATTAAAAAATTTAGATATTAATTTAGCCTGTGTTCCTGCGCCACTAGCAGCTGGGCTATCTATTGCAATTTGGATTATTTTATTTGGCATTTAAGTATTTGTTTTATGAAATATACAAAAATATAGTAATTTTCAAAAAAATAAAATAATTAATATCAAATAATTAATAAAAATATATGTCAGAAAATGTTGATCAGTTATCTTGGGAAAAGTTTTATGAAGAAACTTCTTCTGGAGAAAAATTTCCGAAAAAAATTTCTGCATTTAACAGATTAATTGCGCATACAAATAACTTTTTTGTAATTTCAGGTTATGGTGCTTTTACTCCTGGCTACATGATAGTCGTTACTAAAGAATTTATTCCATCTTTTAGTTTAATTAAAAAAAATTCTTATGATGAATTGGAGTTATTAATAAATTTAATAAAAGATTATCTTGAAAGTCAATATGATAGAAAAGTTGTATCATTTGAACATGGGATGTGCGCTTGTATTGGTGGCCTAGATAGGGCCCATCTTCACATAATGACAATCCCAAAAAATACATCTGGTAAAGATTTAAAGGCTTCAATTAATTTAACATTAGAGAGTAGAAACGCAGGTATAGACCATATAATTTATAATGGCTATAAATTAGAAAATAATCATGACATCTCAAGTATTTTACAAATAGTAAAAAAAGATAAAAAAGGTAAATCTAAAATAAAAATTAAAGGTAAACTTCTTACTTTAAAAGATATTAAAAATCTAGATTTTAACAAATGGCCTTTTATAGCTTATCCTCATGTGATGAAAGGAGGGCATTATGTTTATTTTAATAGTTCTTTTCAAAATTATAGCTTTTTGACAACTCATAATTTTCAGACACAAATGGGAAGAGAAATTGTCTATAATAACGAAATAAGAAAAAATAAAAAATTTCAAAAAGAGATGTCATTAGATCAAAATTTTTCAGAAAAATGGAAGTGGCAAAACATGGTATTTGAAAAAAACATTTTAAGCACAATTAAAGATGCAAAGCTTCATATCAAACCTTCTAAAAGGCTTATAAATAATTTCGGTTTTGAAATTGTTTAATTTATTTAATAAGGACTTTTTTATTTTTTAACTTTTTATATATATATTTACTCATAAGGTAAGGTGGTACATTTTTATTTTTTTTTAAAAGGTCCCTAATATAACTACCATTTATATCTACAAGATCATTATAGTTTTTAAATAAGCTACAATTACACTTTTTATTTAATACTTTTTTACAGTATTTACAAAGTTTAGGAGATTCGAATTTTAATATTTTTATTTTTAATTTCTTTTGATATTTTAAACATAAATTTTGGGCCTCATAAATTTTATAAAATTTTTTATAGCCAGCATGATCTCTGCCTACTAAAAAATGAGTACATCCATAATTTCTTCTTATTAAAGCGTGCAATAAAGCTTCTCTCGGCCCAGCATATTTTGGAAAAATGTTAATAAATGAAAAAAAATATTTTTTATTTTGATTTAATTCGTTTTTTTTTTTTACTAAAAATTTATTTATTTTAATTACGATTTCTTCAGAATATTCCCCCTTTTTAAAATGACCGACAATTGGTTGAATTAGAATATTATTACATTTTTTAATCCCTAAATCGTGTATCCATTCATGACCTTTATGAGGCACATTTCTAGTATGAAAACCGACAATTTTTTTTAGTTTTATTAATTTATTTTTAATCATTTCTGGAGTTGAAAAATTAATTTCTTTTAAGATTGTTTTATTAAAGTTTTTAATTTCTCCAGCAACATATGTTCCTTTCTCCTGTTTAAAAAATAAATATCCTGGGTGATTTAAACTATTAGTTTTGTAAAGTTTCATGCCAATTCTTTTAATTTCTTCTTTATTAAAGTTGTAAGTTTTATTTATAACAAAATTACACACTCTTATTTTTTTATAAATTAACTCTACTTCTTTTGGAAATTCTAGATTTTTATTAAATTTTTTACTTAGAATTAAATAAATAGGAAATGGAAAAAATTTACCATCTTTAAGTTTTAAATAATTAATTACAGACATAAAGTTTTCTTTATCCATAAATCTGTTTACGGGAGAATAAACTTTAAGTTTAAGATTACAAATCTCTAAAAGATTTTTTTTATCTATTTCTATTTTTTGAATATGATTGTATATATTTCCCATGTTATATGATCATATATCCGTAGGTGGTGGAGTAATCGGCATAAATACGACAATAAATCTATTAAAAAAATTTTTAAATAGCAAATTCAAAAAAAAAATTAAAATATGTGTTATTGATAAAAACCTATCAAATGTTCCAGGTGGTGTAGCTTATGGAAAAAAAACTTCTTTACATGGCTATTTCAACAATCCTTTAAGGCTCTCACATAAAGAATTACAAAAGTATTATAGAAAAATTAAAAATTTTCTAAAAATAGAAGAACATATTAAATTATACGGTTCTGATTACGATAAAAAAAAATTTGAGAGTAATTTAAATATTCTAAAATCAAAAAATAAAAAAAAAATTGACGAATTATACTTACCAAGAGTTGCGTTTTCTTTTTTGCAAGAAGAAGTTTTATCTAAAATTCTAAATAAAATAATTAATTCAAACAAAAAAATACAAGTAGATTTTTTTGAAGGAGAGGTTTTAAATTTCTCTAAAACAAAGAAAAATGAATTTTTAATAAATGCTAAATCAAATTTTTTAAAGTTTAGTATTAATAATGAAAGTTTAGAAAATTTTAAAATTACTTTCAAACCACAAAAAATTAAATATAAAAATCTTTATGCTAAGTTTTTAACTTTAGGACTAGGAATAATACCACCCAAAAAACTAACTAAAGACAAAACAATAAATAAAAATTACATTTGGGATTTTTATGCCGAGGGTGGAACATCCTATTTGGTCGAAAAAATTAAACATGAAATTAAATCTAAAAAAAATGTAAGTTTATGTTTTATAGGATCAAAAGCAGGATTTTTGGAAAGTCTTCAAGAAATTTACTGTTTAAAAAAAAAAATGAGTAAATTAAAAATTTATTGTTTTTCAAAAAAATTTGAAACTTTGCAACCAGCTATTACGTCTTTCAATGAGAGCATAAATTTGAGATATTTAAAAAAATCTAATAGATCAATTGATACAGCAGAAAAACTTTATATTAATATTTTTAAAGAGCTTAATGTAAAAAATAAGAAAAATAATTATAAATACCTGATTTGGACTAAAATTTTATCTAGTAATATTTTAAATTATTTTTTAAAAAAATTATCTAAGAAAGAGCTATTGATTTATCAAACAGTATATTTTCAAAAGATAAGAAGTATAACAAGATTTACCTTTCCAGAAACAATAAAAATAAAAAACATTTTGATTAAGAAAAAAATGATAAGTGTTATTCAAGAAAAAGTTGAAAAAATTATACTTAACAAGAAATCAATTTTCATACATGGTGATAAAAACAAATATAAATTTGATATTGTAGTTAACGTTTCTGGGCCAAGTAATTTAACAGAGTTATCTAAAGATCTTAAAATTTACAAAAGCATACTAAGCTTTGCTAATAAAGATAAGAATATATTAGTAAATAGAGATTTTGCACTATATCAAGAAAATAATTTATTTTCACCAGGTACAATTTCACAGGGATTTAATGATAAAAGACAAACTATTATTAAAGCTATTATTCAAAACTCAGATAAATCTTCTTCAAAAATTTTTAAATATTTAAGAGCGAATTAATTATATAATTTTTTAACCTTCCTTAATATCTCGACTAAATTATTAGTTTTAGTGACCATAAAAAATTTGACTTTTATTTTTTTGGCAAGAATTTTATCATTTTCTTGATCTCCAATTAATATAGATTTTTTCATGTTTATCTTCCATTCTTTTAAAGCAAGATTGATCATCCCAGTGTTTGGTTTTCTCATTTTTTTATCTTTTATAGTGAAACTAATATTTTCATAAAAGTATGGCGCAAAATAAAATTTATCTATATGAGCTCCCTTTTCCGCAAGTCTTTTTTGAACCCACTCATGTAGATTATTTACATCAGATGTTTTGTAATATCCTCTTCCAATACCTGATTGATTTGAAATTACAAAAACATAATAGTTAATATCATTAAAAAATTTAATTAAATTAAAAATACCTTTTTTCCATGCAAAGTTATTTTTCTTATAAACATATCCGTAATCTTCATTTATCACACCGTCTCTATCTAGAAAAACCGCAGGTTTAATATAGGATTTAATTATTTTTTTTTGTGCTTTCTTAAAATCAGATGGTATTCCAATATCTAAAAAGTTATGTTTATTTTTTTCATAATAAATTGTTTGAATTTTTTTTTTATACTTTAATTTTGGAAATATATCATTTTCTAATGAAATGAAACTTTTATTAAATAATCTTAATATTTTTTTATTTAATATATAAACTCCTGCATTAATACTCTTATTTGATTTACTAATTTTACCAAAGCGAGATCCTTTTTTATTTGTAGTAGCTATACAAATGAGATTTTTTTTTTGAAATTTTTTTTCAAAATCTAAATAATTTATATCAAAAATTGTATCACCATTAAGGACATAAAAATATTTATTTAATTTTCGTTTCAGAATCAACAGACCACCCCCTGTACCTAAGGGTTTTTTTTCATTAATACAAATTACTTTTGAATTAAGTATTTTTTTTTGATGATATTTTTTTTTAAATAATTCATACTTGTAACAACAAAGTAAGATTATATCTTTAATTCCATGTCTTGAAAGATTTTCAATTTGATACTCGATAAATGGTTTCTTGTTTACTTTTAACAAAGGTTTTGGTATTTTTTTAGTAAGATTTTTTAGCCTTGATCCTTTGCCTCCACAAAGAATAACAGCTTGCGCGATCATGTATCTTTTTCAATTAACTCGCATAAAATATGCCCAACTAGAATATGTATTTCCTGAATTCGATCAACTCTTTTTGCAGGAGCATTGAAAACTAAGTTACAATTTTGTTTTTTCTTTATGTTTTCTCCAGTAAAGAGAATAGTAAATATCCCTTTTTTTTTAGCAACTTTTAATGCTTCGATAACGTTTTTACTTTTACCACTTGTTGATATTGCTATTAATACATCACCTTTTTTTCCTAATGCGCTTATTTGTTTTGAAAATATATGTTCATATCCAAAATCATTACTAATAGAGGTTAATGTTGATGTGTTTGTTGTTAATGCAATAGCAGGAAGTGGTTTTCTAATTTTTAAAAATTTTGAAACAAGTTCTGCTGAAAGGTGCTGACTATCCGCTGCTGACCCACCATTTCCACAAAATATAATTTTGTTTTGATTTTTAATTGCTCCTAGGCAGATTTTAAAAATATCAAATATAATTTTTTTATATCTGGGTAGTTTAAGACTCTCTAAATTTTGAATACTTTGTATTATATTATGATTTATAATTTCTTTATTTTTTGATATTTTGACCATCACTTAAGGCAAATTTATTAATTTTGTTTATTTGTATAATTTATAAACTATAAAGCAATATATTTATAAAAATTTAATATTGTATCTTATGCTACATAAGTGATTGATCATTAATGAATAGTTTGTATTTAATAATAATCCTATCCTTAGTGCCATTGTTAATTATAGCTTATTATTCAAAAGATTTACCTTTTTTTATTCCAGGTTTTAGTACAGACAATGAAAAGATTTTAACTGCCGCATCAAAAATCAAAATTTTTGATTGGCCATCGAAAATGCATACTATTGAGAACATTGGTGAACAAGCTAGATGTCACTCACGAGAATATTGGGCAATTATGTGCTCAATTTTTCAAAAAATTTTTAAGAATGCAAAAAATGATTATATAACACTTTTAATTGGACTTGTATCAAATTTTTTTTGTACAATCTTAATTTATTTCATTTTCGCAAATTATTTTAATCAAGGTATAGGTTTAATAGCTAGTTTAATATATCTCACATCTTTTTGGACATACCACATAGTACTATTTATCGGGCATGTGATTTTATCTCAAATGTTTTTTCTACTAGCGATATTATTTATTCAGACTTCCAACGATCAAACTTTAAATTTACAGCTAATACTTCTTTTTTTTGCAGGTTCTTTAACTTTTATTAGTTTCCAATCCTCTAGTGCTTCAATCAAATTTCCTCCGATGATAATAATAGCATTTTTGTATGCAATAAAAAATGAATTCTCATTTGTAATAGGATTTTTTGAATATGATACTTTTTTAATTTTAATTATTTTGTTTTTTTCAATAAGCATCGTCTATTCTTTTAAACATAGAAAAGATCAACCTTTTTTTAAAAAATTAACAATTTTTTTAATTGTTTTTAATTTGTTATTTTTTATTATTCTTTCGTTAATATCTATCAGTCCAACAGGATTGTTAAAAATATCTTCATTTTTACTTGGTTTCATTTTAATTTTTTTTCATATCACTTTACCAATTAAAACATTTTCACGAAACGTTAATAGATTAATAGTGTGGAGAAATAATAACGTTTTTGTTAATCATTTTATACCGTTTACAAGATTACCAATTGAAGACCAAAAAAAAATATTTACAAAACCATTACCTTCAAATTTCACAGGAGGAGACTTATTCTGGAATTTAAAAGTATATAATATTTTTATGCCGTTTATTTTTCCAGTTTATATAGTTTCAGTAATATTATTTTTAGTATTATCAATATATGATTTAATAATTTTTCAGAATTTAGAACTTCTAAAAAATTTTATTTTTTTATTTTTTGTGAGCCTTATTCCTACATTAGTTCATGAAATAACTTTGGGGCTTAAAGTTGCAAAGGCATATTTTGCAACCTTAATATCATTTCTTTTTTTTATATTTGCTTTCATGTTTAATTTAGAAAAAAGTTCTTTATCTTTAGTAACAAATTATAATGAATATTTATTTTATTTAATGTTTTTATTTTGCTTATTACAGTTTTTCCATACCATTATTATTTTAAAAGAAAACATCGAGTCAAGACTTTATGTTAAAAATCTAAAAAATTTTTTACTGAAAAATCAAATTTTTGAATTCAATACTTATGACAACAAATATAACGAGAATTTTGTAAAAAATATGCTTGAATCTTTTCCTAATAAATTCAAAATAAATATTATTAAAAGCA
Organism: uncultured Pelagibacteraceae bacterium; assembly: GCA_902581605.1. GTDB lineage: Bacteria > Pseudomonadota > Alphaproteobacteria > Pelagibacterales > Pelagibacteraceae > Pelagibacter. The sequence continues at coordinate 27,629 of CACHPE010000010.1, forward strand.
TTGATGAATTAAAAGAAAAAACAAATAAAATCCTAGTAGTTCCACCTATTACATCAAAAGTTTTTTTCTTTAATACCGATCATAAAGCATTGATTGATGGTTACTTTAAAGACGATTTATCTTTAGTTAATTTAATTGAGAGTAAACAAATAGAAAAATTTGCATTAAAAAAATTTAAAACAATGAGTTCATATCCTTATTACATTTATGATGATGAGGTTCTATCATATAAATCAATTTATTTGAAAAGTATTGGTAATGAAGATCGATACAAAGGTCTTGGATGGGTTCTGGATTTAAATTCTAAATGAATATTACAATCATAATCCCAACAAGAAATAGATATAAAGAATTAAAAAAATTAATAATGTACTATAAATATAATTATTTTACTGGTTACATATTTATTATTGATAGCTCTAGTCAAAATATTTTTGAAAAAACAAAAAAGTTAATTCAAAATTTTGATAATAAAAAAATTAGACACATTAGGTTTATAGCAAGACCCTTTGAGTGTACTAAAGAAATAATTAATAAGGTTAAGACAAAATATGTTTGTTGGTCTGGTGATGATGATTATTTTGTTGTTAGTGGATTAAAAAAATCTTTAAAGATCTTAAATAATAATAATCAAATAGATGCTGTAAATTCTTTAAGTATAGTTGCAAAAATTAGAAAAGATAAAATTTTAAATTTACGAAAAAGATTTTCTATTTATGATAATTTTTATTCTACAAATCCTCAACCCATCAAAAGATTAATTCAATTAATGAATCAATATAGAGTTCCTATTTTTTCAATTTTTAGATATAGAAAGTTCGTTCAAATGATGAAGCTCATTCCTAGTAAAAGAAATCGAAAAAAATGTCCAAATAGAATTGTTCATGACGAATATTTAGAAAGTTTTCTAATGGTATATTTTAATAAAATATATCATTTTGAATTTCCATTTTTGATTAGAACAGTTACTGATAAAAAATATGCTACAACTAGTATTGATGGGCTACTAAATGCGGATCAACTTAAAAATGATCAAAAAAAATCATTTTTTTATTTAGAAAACACAATCCTAAATTTAATAAAAGACAAAAAGGAAAAAAATTTATTTTCCAAAGAGTTAAAAGAATTTATTAAACAATTAAATAAAAAAAAGGGTAATTATTTGATAAATTTATTATCAATGAAATTTAGAAAATTTTATGCTAGATATTCTAAAAGAGATTTTAATATTTTTTTTAACACAATAAATTGGTTGCAAAAAAATTAATGGATGTTGTTTTTATAAACCCTGCAGTAGGTCAGAATTATCAATCTTTAAAATCAAGATATTCTGCAATAGAACCCCCAACATGGGCACTTCTTTTAGCAGAGGCAATGAGGAACTTTGGTTACGATGTTTCAATAATTGATGCTAACGCTGAAAGTTTATCTGAAGAAAATATTTATAAAAAAATAAAGACTTTGAGTCCAAAGTTAGTTGTATTTGTTGTTTATGGTCAAAATGTTAATGCTGGAACAACTAATATGGAGGGTGCAACTAAGCTAAGTAAATATTTAAAATTTAAAGATAAAAGTTTGTTTATATCATTTATAGGATCTTATGTTCAAGCGTTACCAATAAAAACATTGAATGAGGAGGATAGTATAGACATGGTTTTTACTAATGAAGGTGTTTATGCATTAAAAAATATATTAAGTTTGACAGAAATTAACCAAAAGACAATCAGCAAAACAAAGGGTATTGCATTAAGGATAAAAGACCAAGTTAAAATCAATCCTCCTGAAAAAGTTGTTCCAAACGATAGAATGGATTTAGATTTGCCCGGATACGCTTGGGACTTATTACCGTATGATAAACAACCATTAGATCTTTATAGATCTCCAATGTGGCACGCTGAATATGATCAAGACAAAAGGTCTCCATACGCCGCTTTACAGACTTCTCTTGGTTGTCAATTCAAATGTAGTTTTTGTATGATTAATTTAATCAATAGAGATGATGAAGATGAAATTGGTGTGTCATCAAATTACAGTGGTATGAGATTTTGGAGTCCAGATTTTATAATAAAAGAATTTGAAAAACTTATAGAAATGGGTGTGAAAACAATAAGAATAACAGATGAAATGTTTCTTCTTAATAAAAAATATTATGTGCCATTATGTGAAAAGTTATCAAAATTAAATACTGAAGATAGTCTAAGAATGTGGGCTTACTCTAGAATAGATACAATCAAAAATCCCGATACACTCGCATTGGTAAGAAAAGCAGGAATAAAATGGTTATGCTTAGGAATTGAAAGTGGAGATAAAAAAGTTAGATTAGAAGTTGCAAAAGGTAAATTCGAAGATGTTGACGTGAAAAAAGTAATAAAACAAGTGCATGATGCTGATATAGACGTTATGGCTAATTACATTTATGGATTACCTGGTGATGATAATTTATCAATAAAAAAAACTTTAGATCTTAGCTTGGATCTCTGTACTTCAGGATGGAATACTTATGCAGCAATGGCTCTTCCAGGAAGTCTTCTATACAAAGAAGCAGTTGATAAAGGTATTCAGCTTCCAGATACCTATTCAGGTTATTCTTTTCATGCATACGATACTGTATGTTTGCCAACAGATAAACTCAAAGCATGGGAGATTTTAAAACTTAGAGATGATGCTTTTCAACTTTATCATTCTAATGATAAATTTTTAGATAGAATTAAATTTAGATTTGGGGATAAGGCAGTAAATAACATTAAGGAAATGAATAAAATAAAATTAAAAAGAAAAATTATTGAAGAAAATCTTTACTAATTTTTATTTTTCAAATGTATAAATATATTAATTTATGTTTAATATTTTCATTAAAAAATTTTCTACTTTAACTTTAATTTGTTTAAGCACATTCTCTGCTAAAAATAAATTTGTTAAATTTTTGTTTGATTTTTTTAAAAAAAATAGTTCAGAATTTATATATTTTATATCTTACAAAAATAAAAATAAAATTTTAAATTATCTTAAACAAAGACAAGAAATAGAAAAAAAGGAGTTATTCATACTATATAAGAATCTTAAAGTTGATAATGAGATGTCTTCTGTATTAAATGACTTAAATAAAACAGGAATTTCCAAGAATTTAAATATTGATATTACTGATGAGGAAATTAACAGTTTTGTTGATGAAATGAATAGATCTCATTATTACGATAATCATGTACCATATAAGAAGGATAAAAAAGATCCCAAAATAAAACCAAATGGTCCATATAAAAGTTATGATTATTCAACCCAATTAAACAATTCAACTTTATTAAAAATTTGCTTAAATGAAAAAATTTTAAAAGTTGCTCAGAACTATTTAGGTGTGATTCCTAGAATATTTAGCATCAACACTTTTAATACTTTGCCAGGTAAAAAAGCTTTTACACATGATTTTCATAGAGATATTGATAATTTAAAGTGGCTAGTTATTTTTGTTTATTGGACAGATACATCTGAAAATAATGGAGCTTTTGAGCAAATTAACTTCACCCATAAACCTTCAATCGAATTAGAAAAATTACTTAATGTTAATCCTGATATTTTTTCATCAAATTTTGATAAATTTTTTAAAAATTCTATTGGTTATGGAAAAAATGATAAATATATCGAATTATTTAAAAATGAGATAAATTCTATTTATGGAAGTGCTGGCAAGATAGTGGCATGTGATACACTAGGGTTGCATAGAGGTACACCTGTAAAAAACGAAAGATTAGTTACTTGGATTAGATATGGTGTGATGGAGTCTAGGCAGAAAATCCTAAATAATGAGGAAACATTAAACAGAAAGATTAAATTAACAGATGAAAATATGGAAATTTTAAACAAATCAAAATTTAAAGACGTATTATCTGATTTAGTAGAAATTAATTAATATAATATTTGAAAATTTTTTTATATCTTGTAGATATTCATCCTTTAATTAAATTATGAAAAAACATAATAATCTTCCTGAACTTTGTAAAAATTATAGAAAACAATTGTTTGAAAAGTTCTTAGAGGTTGGTCAAGGACACCCAGGTTCAGTTTTTTCAATGATTGAATTAGTTGTTACTTTATTTCACAATTCTCATATAAGATTTGACAAAAATACAAATAAATTTATTGACAAAATAATAATTAGCAAAGGCCATGCTACAGTTGCATTGTATCCAATTTTAAAAGAATTTGGAGTGATAGATATCAAAGAATGGGATAACTGGGGTAATAAAAATAATGAAACGATTTTAAGAGTATTTGGAAATACTTCAATACCTGGCATAGATGCTACGTCTGGTTCACTTGGGCATGGTTTAGGTATTGGTTGTGGCTTAGCTTATTTGTATAAAAAACAAAAAATAGATAAAAAAGTTTATGTAGTTATAAGTGAAGGTGAACTTTATGAAGGTTCTACTTGGGAAGCACTTTTATTTGCTGCACATAATAAACTTGAAAATTTAAACATTATAATTGATGAAAATTCTTTAATAATTTTAGGCACAACTGATGATTGTTTAAGGTTAGACCCAATTAAAAAAAAAATTGAAGGCTTTGGATTTAATGTTGATCATATAGATGGTCATAATTTAGAACAAATAGAAAAGGCACTAAATAATAAAATAAAAGGTGTAAAAGTTATCCTAGCTAAAACGGTAAAGGGAAAAGGTTTTTCAATTATGGAGAATAAGGCTAACTGGCATTATTGGAACCCAATTGATGAAAAAGAGATAGAAATTTGTAGAAAGGATATTGAATGATAAAACTTCAAAGAGATATCTTTCTTGATGAAATAAATTCACAGCTAGAAAAAGATAAAGACATATATGTAATGAGTGCAGATTTTGGTGCAGCATCTTTAGATATAACAAGAGATAAATATAAAGATAATTTTATCCATTGTGGAATATCAGAACAAGCAATGTTCGATATAGGTACTGGCTTAGCTCTTGAGGGGAAGAAAGTTATAGCATACGCAATGGGACCTTTTATTTCTTTACGAGCTATTGAACAAATAAAATGTGGACCAGCTATGATGAACTTACCAATGACTATACTTTCGGTAGGTATAGGTCTTGGTTATGCTGATGCAGGTCCAACACATTATGCAACTGAAGACTACGCTTGTTTAAGGGCTATTGGTGGAACTTCAATTTTTACAGCATCTGATAATAAAATAGCAAAACAAATAGCGCAAAATATTTTAAATAATAAGTCAGTAAATTATGTACGTTTGGATAGGCATCCTACTGAAGAATTAAAAGAGTATGAAAATAATTATGATTTTAGTGATGGTTTCAGAATATTTGGAAGTCACTCTAAAGACAAAATCGCAATAATTTCTCACGGCAGAATTTTAAAAAATTGTATTAAATCTTTAAAAGAAATGAAAGATAATGTTTTTATAATAGATTTATTTAGATCTAAACCAATTTCAAATAAATTCTGTGAGACACTTAAAAATGTAAAAACTGTTTTAGTTGTAGATGAGCAAACACAATATGGAAATTTAACATCTGCGGTACAATCAGAATTATCAAAAAACAACATTTTTCCAAAAGTAAAAAATTTGTCTTTGCCAGATGAGTATATTTTTAAAAATGGCGGAAGAGACTTTTTATTAAACTTACACAAATTAGATGAGGATAGTATTTTAAATTCGTGTAAGGAATTATTGTGATAATTTCAAGAACACCTTACAGAATTTCATTTTTTGGAGGTGGCACAGATTATCCTGAATGGTATAAAAAGTATGGTGGAGAGGTAATATCAACTTCAATCAATAAGTATGTTTACATTTCAGTAAGGAATTTACCAGAATTTTTTAAACATAAATATAGAATTTTATATTCAAAAGATGAGCAAGTTCAAAAATTAGAAAATATAAAACATAAACCTGTCCGAGAAATATTAAAATACTATAAAATTAACCAAGGTATAGAAGTTCATTATGATGGAGACATACCAGCCAGGACTGGTGTTGGATCAAGTTCAGCATTTGTAGTTGGTTTCTTAAACGCAATTATGGCATTAAAAAATATTAATATAAATAAATACAATCTATCAAAACAGAGTATATTTTTAGAAACTAAAATATTGAATGAAGTGGTTGGATCACAAGATCAGGTGGCTTGTGCACATGGAGGATTTAATAACATTGTTTTCAAAAAAGACGGGTCTTTTTTAATCAAAAAAGTAAAAATCAATACTCAGAAAAAAAAAAATCTAGAAAATAATCTATTTTTAGTCTATTCAAAAATTCAGAGAACAGCCGAGATAGTTGCTAGATCTTTTGTAAATAATCTAACAGAAAAAAAAATTAGAGAAATGCAAATAATTAACTCCCTTCTAAAAGAGGCAAAAAAAATATTAACTTCAAACCATATTGATCTTTTTGGAAAATTATTACATGAAAGCTGGATGGTAAAAAGAAGTTTAAGTAATAAAGTTTCAAATCAAAAAATTGATGATTTATATAATTTTGCTTTAAATTCTGGCGCTGAAGGTGGAAAATTACTAGGTGCTGGAGGGGGTGGATTTTTTGTTTTTTATGTTAAAAGAAATAATCAAAAAAAATTTATAAATAAAATGAAAAAAACTTTAATACTTCCTTTTCAATTTGACGAAACTGGCAGTAATATAATCGTAAATACAAAAAAACATGAAAAATAAAATGCGCTATCCACTAATGCAAAACAATATTCTTAAGGAGGATATAGATAAAGTAATTAAATTTTTAAAAAAGAGTTCAATTTTGACTCAGAATAAGGAGGTACTTAAATTTGAAAAAATTTGGTCAAAGTGGCTGGGTGTTAAATATAGCGTATTTGTTAATTCTGGATCTTCTGCGAATTTGTTGTCTATTCAATTATTAAAATTAAAATATCCCAAAGGGGGAGAGGTGATTGTGCCACCACTGACTTGGTCATCTGATGTATCTTCTTTAATTCATTGTGGATTCAAACCTGTTTTTGCAGATATAGATTTAAATACATTAGGAATGAACACAGACCAAATTATTTCTAAGATAAATAGAAATACAAAAGCAGTATTCTTGAGTTACATACAAGGATTTAATTGCTTAACAAAAAAATTGAATGATTTTCTTAAAAAGAAAAAAATTATGCTTATCGAAGATGTATGTGAGTCTCATGGTGCAAAATTTTTAAATAGAAAATTAGGAACATTTGGATGGACTTCAAATTTTTCATTTTATTACGCTCATCATATGAGCACTATTGAAGGAGGAATGATTTGTACAAATGATAAAAAAACATACTATGATTTATTGATGTTGAGATCTCATGGAATGATTAGAGAGGTTAAAGACCAAAAATTTCAAAGTTTAATGAAAAAAAAATTTAAAGATCTTAATTCAAAATTTATTTTTTATCATCCAGCTTATAATGTTAGAAATAATGAAATAGGCGCAATAATTGGACAATCACAAATTAGAAGGTTAAATTCGAATATTAGAAAAAGAAATTCAAATTTAAATTACTTTTTAAGTGGACTTGATAAAGATATTTACTTTACAGATTTCGATACCAATGGTCAGAGTAATTATGCGTTTAATTTGATTTTAAAAAAAAAAAATAAAAAGTTAATAGAGAAGTTGCAAAAAAGATTAGATAAAAATGGTATTGAGTTTAGACTTGGATCTGCTGGAGGTGGAAATCAACTAAGACAACCCTATGTAAAAAAATTATTTCCAAAGAATACCATGTTAAAATTTAAAAACACTGAACATATGCATTTTTATGGTATGTACATTGGTAATTATCCAGAGTTGAGTAAAGATAAAATAGATTTTATTTTAAAAATTTTGAATTCAATAAGAAAATGAAAATATTAGTAACAGGTGGTGCAGGATATATAGGATCAATTTTAGTACCTGAGCTTTTGAAGAATAATCATGAAGTTACAGTTTTAGATAATTTTATGTTTAAACAGACAAGTTTAAATCATTTGTGTGTATTTGATAAATTTAAAATTTTGAATGGCGATATAAGAGATCAAAATTTAATGAAATCTTTAATAATTTCAAACGATATAATAATTCCCCTCGCAGCAATTGTAGGTGCTCCTCTTTGTAATAAAGACCCATATTCTGCTCAAAGTATAAATTCAGATGCAATTAAGAATATGATTAAAATGGTTTCTAAAAGTCAGATGATAATAATGCCAACTACCAATAGTGCATACGGGACAGGAGATAAAAATAACTTCTGTGACGAAAATTCTCCTTTGAGACCCATATCTAAATATGCAATTGACAAGGTAGAAATAGAAAAACTTTTAATGTCTAGAGAAAATTCTGTAAGTTACAGATTAGCAACAGTTTTTGGAATGTCTCCAAGAATGAGAATAGATTTATTGGTTAATGATTTTACTTATAGAGCATTTCATGATTCAGCTTTAATAATATTTGAAGGACATTTTAAAAGAAACTACATTCATATAAGAGACGTAGTAAATGCTTTTTTACATTGTTTAAATAACTTAGATATAATGAAATCAGAGATTTTTAACGTTGGATTAAGTGATGCTAATTTGTCAAAATTAGAACTTTGTGAGGAAATAAAAAAACACTTACCAAACTTCACATTTGTTGAAGAGAAAATAAAAAAAGATCCAGATCAAAGAAACTATATTGTTTCTAATGAAAAAATCGAAAAAACAGGCTTTAAACCAAGGTATTCTTTATCGGACGGAATCTGTGAATTAATAAAGGGTTATGCAATGCTTAAAAATCAGAGCTTTGGTAATTTTTAATGGGTTTCAGTTGTAGAGTTTGTAATTCAAAAAAAATTAAAAAAATTTTAGATTTAGGAATGCAGCCGTGGGGGAATGATTTTATTCCAATATCAGAAAAAAAAAAAAGTAAATTATATCCATTAAATTTTGTAATTTGTGAAAATTGTAAAACTTGTCAGATTGATTTTACGATTCCCAAAGAAAGAATGTTTGTAAACCATTCATACATGTCTGGTACAACTGATACTCTTAAAAATCATTTTATAGACGTTGGAAAAAGTGTTTTAAAAAAAACTAAATTTTCAAAAGATGATTATATATTAGATATTGGTGGAAATGATGGAACTTTTTTAAAATTCTTTAGAGACAATCGTATAAAAGTTTTAAATGTTGATTCTGGTAAAGAACAGTCAGCTATTTCAAACTCAAACGGTATTAACTGTTTGAACAATTTTTTTGATGAACCTTTAGCAAATAAAATAGAACAAAGTCACAATAAAGCTCGAGTAATTCATGGTTCAGGAATTTTCTTTCATTTAGAAGAATTAAAAAGTGTTTTTAGAGGAGTTAAGTCTTTATTAAAAAGTGATGGAATACTTGTTGCAGAATTTATTTATTTACCAAGCATGATAAAAAATTTGGCATTTGATCAAATATATCATGAACATTTACTTTATTACTCTTTATCAACCTTACAAAATTTACTTGATGAGTTTGATTTGGAAATATTTGATGCTCAAGAAGTACCAATACATGGCGGAAGTTGCGTTGCTTTTGTTAAACATAAAGATTTTAAAAAAAATAGAACAGATAATTTGAGATTATTAATTAAAAAAGAGCAAGATGAAGGTTTTTTAGATTATAAAATTTATATCAATTTTGCTAATAAAGTTTATTTATTTAAAAAAGAAATACTAAATTTAATTAATAAACTTAAAAATGAAAAAAAAAAAATTTATGCATTAGGTGCTCCTGTTAAAGGAACTACGTTTATAAATTTTATGGAATTAAATGAGCAAAAAATTCATTGTGCAGTTGAAATAAATAAACATAAATTTGATAAATATTATCCCGGCACAAAAATACCTGTTGTAGATCAAAAAACTATAAGTCATCCAGATTATTATTTGTTTTTATCGTGGAATTTTAAAGATGAGATAATTTCAAAAATGAACAGCTTTGTTGATAATGGAGGAAAATTTATAGTACCATTTCCAAAATTGGAAATAATTTAGATAAAACTTAAAAACATGAAAATTTTAATTACAGGAGGAAGTGGATTTCTTGGCAGACATCTTACATCAATTTTAAAGAAAACTAATTCTAAAAACGAAATCATATCAATATCATCATCTGATATTGATCTAAGAGTCACAGGAGCTTTAGACAAGTTGAATGATATTAAATTTGATAAAATATATCATTTAGCAGCCTGGACACAAGCAGGAGATTTTTCTTTATATCATTCAGCAGAGCAATGGATAAACAATCAATTAATTAATTCTAATTTTCTTAATTGGTGGAATGAAAATCAAAGGCAATCAAAAATCATCTCCATAGGAACTAGTTGCTCTTATGAGGAAGGAAGTAGTTTAGATGAAAAGGATTATTTGAAAGGTCAACCATTAAAAAGTTTATATGCTTATGGTATGACAAAAAGGATGTTACTAATTGGTCAACAGACTTTAGCAAAACAATTTGGATTAAAACACTTGACTTTAGTTCCATCTACTCTTTATGGACCAGGATATGAAATTAATGGTAAAAATCATCATTTTATATTTGATATAATCTTAAAGATCTTAAGAGCAAAAAAATATGATAAAAAAGCAGAACTGTGGGGAGATGGGCACCAAAAAAGAGAGATAGTTCATGTTTTTGATTTTATAAATCAAATGTTATTATTGGAAAAGAAATGTGAAAATGACATTGTCAATATAGGTGCAGGAGATGAATTTGAAATAAGACATTTTACAAAAATAATCTGTGATATTATTAATTATGAATATGATAAAATAATATTTAATAAAAAAAAATTTACAGGAGTAAAATCAAAAAAACTTTCAACAAAGAAACTTAAAGAATTAATACCTAATTATAAAACTAAACCACTTCGTGACGGTTTGTTAGAAACAATAAACGATTTAAAAGAAAAAATATAAAGTGTTAAAGACAATAATATCATCGATTAACTTAATACCCAAATCATATAAATTTAAATTTTATTTTTTGTTATTTCTTTCATTAGTAAGTGTAGCATTTGAAACTTTATCTATATCACTCTTTATACCATTTATATCTCATTTGACTGGAAATGGTGAATTAGACTCTATCTTCTTCGCTAAAATACTTGGTATTGTAAAAAGTATTAACTTTTTTGGTCTTGGAAATTTATTTGATAATGAATCAGTTAAAATATTTTCTTCTATTGTTGTTCTTTTTTTAATTAGATCAATTGTTCAAGCATTCTTTATTTTTAAAAATGCACAACTATCATATGGAATTGAAAAAAGTTTATCTAAAGATATCTTTAAAATGTATTTAAATAAAGACTACAATTTCTATTTAAAAAATAATCCTTCTTACTTACTTAGAAATATATTAACTGAAACAAATAAATTTTGTCTTGGTGTATTAGGGAATTTTACATCAATATTTACAGAACTTTTTATAATAATTGGACTTATCATCATAGGTTTTTTGTCAAATAAATTATTTTCTATTGGTGCCTTTTGTTTTTTTATTTTTTTTGGTTCTTTATTTTATATTTTAACAAAAAATAAAATTATAAATTATGGAAAAGTAAGATTTGATGCAGATGGAAAAAAAATGAAACACGTTCAAGAAGGATTGATGTCTGTTGTGGAAATTAAACTAATGAAAATTGCTGATCTTTTTATAGATTTTTTCAAAAAACAGGCACAAAGTTCTTATAATATTAATGTAAGGTTTTCTTTTTTAACTCATTTTCCTAAAATAATGTTTGAGTTAATTTTTATATTTAGTTTGTTTTTTTTATTCATAACTTTGTATTATTTCAATTTTACAGAAGAGAAAATACTTAATTTAATTGCTATATTTGCAATTATTTCAATTAGATTAATTCCGTCTATAGCTAAATTAATTAGTAATATCCAATCTTTTAATTTTTCAAAAAAATCAATTGATGTTTTGATAGATCTAGTTGAGCAACAAAAAAAAGATACCAAGAATGTCTCTACTGAAATTCAAAATCAAGCAAAAATCATTGAATTTAAAAACTCAATAAAATTAACTAATATAAGCTTTTCATATATTGATGATAATGAAAAAAGAAAGGAAATTATAAAAGACCTAGAGCTAGAAATTAAAAAAAATGAAAAAGTTGGAATTTTTGGAGGAAGTGGCATTGGAAAAACGACACTTTTAAAGATTTTAATTTTCTTAATTAAACCCACCAAAGGTCAAATTTCGCTAGACAATGTTGAGTTGAACGATAGTAATTTAGAGCAATGGCATTCTAAAATAGGTTATGTCTCTCAGAATACGACAATTTTAGATGATAGTTTGATTTTTAATATCGCACTAAGTCACTCAAAAATTGATTACGACTATATACTTAAGTTATTGAAAATACTTAATCTTGATCGTTTTATTGATCAAAATGGAAAAATCCAAGACATTAACATTGGAGACAAAGGATCTAAAATTTCAGGAGGCGAAAAGCAAAGAATAGGATTGTGTAGAGCACTTTATAAAAGACCAGAAGTATTAATACTTGATGAACCAACTAGTTCTCTTGATGAAGAAAATGAAAAGAAAATTATTAAAGATATATCTGAAATCGATGATATTACAATAATTCTAGTTTCACATAATTTAGAAAACTTTAAGTTTTGTAATAGAATTTTTGAGCTTACAAACAAAAATATAAAACAGTTAAAATAAATGAATTTATCTATATTTGTACCTACAAAAAATAGATTTTACTATCTCAGTAAACTTATAAAATATTATTCCTCAATAAATTTCAATGGTGAGCTAATAATCCTTGATAGTTCTGATGATGAAATTATAGAAAATATAAATAAATTAATTCAATCATTTAAAAATTTAAATATTAAATTATTCCATTCATTTGGATTGCCTTGCGCAATGATGAAGAAATATATTGATGAAGCAAGCAACGATTATGTTGTTTTTTCAGGTGATGATGATTATTTCGTGAAAAAAGGTATGATGGATTGTATAAAATTTTTGGAAATTAATTCAAATTTTTCTGGTTGTAACGGAGAGGGTATTTGCGTTCACTCATCATCAAAAAAAAATAAAATTGATTATATCGATGATTATGAACAAGCAAATGTTAACGGAATAAATTCTATGGAAAGAATCAATCAGCAATTTAATAAATACAAAGTTCCTATTTTTTCAATTTTTAGAAAAAATTATTTTAAAAAATTTTTAGAGCCAGTTCCTACAAAAGAAGTTTTTGAAAGTTCATGTCCAGATAAAGCTATTGCCGATGAATATATAATAGAGGGTGCGATGGTTGCTTATGGAAATATACATAAATTAAACTCCCCTTATCTTGTTAGACATATACATAAGGAAAGAAATATAGATAATTTAGTACCAGATTTTAAAAAAGATTGGATAAACACACCAAATTTTGAAAAATCAAAAAATTATTTTTTTATTAAAATGTCAGAAATTATCTCTAAAAATGACAAAATAGATATTGATCAGGCTTTAAAATTTTTCAATGAAAAATTTAATATTCATTTGAATTATGAGCTAAAAAAAGAAAAAAAATATATTCTAAAAATTTTTTTGTCGAAAACTTTACTAAAAATAAGACCTATTAAAAATTTAAGATACTTTTTAAAAAGAAATATCTTTACAGACAAAAAATATTCAAAAATAAAAACAAATAAAGATTATTCATTAATTATAAATTCAATAGAGGGCAAAATATGAAAAAGATTAAATTTGCCTTTGTGGGAACTGGATATATGTCCAATGAGTATGCAAAGGTCCTAAAAAATGAATTTAAAAAACAAAGTGAAATTGTTGGAGCGATAAATAAATCAAGCAAAAGTGTAAAAATATTTGCCAAAGAGTTTAATGTTCAAAATAAATTCTCAAAAATAAGAAATATGATGGAACATGCAAAACCAGACGTAGTAATTGTATGTGTCAATGAACTTTCTACTTATAAAGTTTTGAAAATTTTATGCAAGTATCCGTGCATATGTCTCATAGAAAAACCAATAGGTATTAATCTTAATGAAAGTAACAAAATAACTAAATTAAAAAAACATAAAAAATTTTTTCCATTTATTGCATTAAATAGAAGATATTTTTCCTCAGTTCTGAATTCTAAAAAAATTTTAAAAGAAGATGATTCAAAAAGAATCATTAAAATATTTGATCAAGAAAACATTATTCTAGCAAAAAAAAATGGACAACCATTAAAAGTTTTAAGAAATTGGATGTTTGCAAATTCTATTCATATGATTGATTTTGCGTACAATTTTGCAAGAGGAAAAATAAAAAAAATAATTACAAATAATAAATTTAGTTTTTTAAAAGAGGGTATTGTCTCAAGCATGTTGTATTTTGATAGTGGTGATATAGTTATATATAATTGTATATGGAATAGACCAGCACCATGGTCAGTTCAAATATCCACTAAAAAATATTTTATTGAACTTAAACCTCTTGAAAATATTTCTTTTTTGACCACCAAAAATAGAGAATGGAATCAAATTAAAACTTCCAAATTAGACAAAATTTATAAACCAGGGATATTTTTATTGTTAAGTGAAATATTTAAATATAAAAAAAATAAAAAAATAAATTTACAAGACCTAAAATATTCAAACAAACTGATGAAATTAATTAATAGAATATATTTTGATTAAATTTTTAATAATAGGATTAGGAACTATTGGCTATCGTCATTTTGAAAGTTTGTATAAATGTAATGAATATTTTAGTATTGATTGTTATGATATATCTGAACAGAGTATAAGCAGAGTTAAAAATTATGTAAATTTAAAAAAAAAAAAACATAAAGTTAAATTCCTCCGTTCTCTGAATAAGTTAGATAAAAAATACGACTTTTTAATACATGCAACTAGTTCAAATATAAGACTAAAAACTTTAAAAAAAATTTTAAAAAATACAAATATTAAATTTTGTATTTTAGAAAAGCTTTTGGCACAAAATTTAAATGACTTAAATAAGTTTAAATTAATTTTTAAAAATATCGAAAATTGTTGGGTAAATACTCCTATGCATGAGTGGGATTTATACATTAAATTTAAAAAAAAAATAAATATTGATAATGTATCAAAAATTGAATTTAATTATTTTGATGGTTTGGCGTGTAACGCAATACATTTCATTGACTTTGTTTCTACTTGGAAAAAACAACTTCCAAAAAATTTAGATACATCGAAATTAAAAAATTGGTACGAGTCTAAAAGAAATGGTTTTTTTGATGTATATGGAAAATTAATAATTGTTTATCCTGATAATACAATTTTAGTCTTAAAAAGTTATAAAAATAAAAAGAATTATCACTGTCATGTTTATGAAAAAAAAAATAAATGGACTTTGATTGAAAATGAAAAAAAATTCTACTCTACCAATGGTTTTAAACAAACTGGTGTTGTTGAATATCAAAGTCAACTCACTAGTAAAATTATTAAAAAAATAATTAAAAGTAAAAAATGTGAACTTCCAAAATTAGATTGGTCTATTGAATGTCATATTCCATTGTTAAAATCTTTATTGAAATATTGGAATAGCTCCTATAATACAAATATCAAAAATTTACCAATTACTTAAATGAAAAATATTATTTTGATAGGCGCAGGAGGTCATGCTAATTCAGTTTATGATGTAATCAAAACAACGAAAAAATTTAAAGTTGAAAAAATTCTAGATAATAATTTAAAAAAAAATTCTAAATTTAATAATATAAAAATATTTGATAAAAATTTTTTTTTAAAAGAAAACAAACTTAAAAAAAATATTCATTTATCTTTTGGAAGTATTTATAATCTCAAAATAAGACATAATCTGATAAAAAATTTAGAAATTAAAAGAATTTATAAATTTCCGATAATTATTTCACCAAGATCATATATTTCTAAAAATGTAAAAATTCTGACTGGTTCGATAATTATGCATAATTCTATCATCAATTATGGGGCAAGTATTTCTAAACATGTTGTAATAAATACCGGGGCAATTATTGAACATGATGTTAGCATAAACGATAACTCCCATATTTCAACTGGTGTGATTGTAAATGGAGGAGTTACCATAGGAAAAAATTGTTTTATTGGAAGTGGCTCAGTAATAAGAGAAAATGTAAAGATACCCGATAATTCGTTTATTAAAATGGGCTCTATTATAAAAAAATAAATGAAAAAATTAACTATTATTGCTGAAATAGGAATTAATCATAATGGTTCCTTAAGGTTAGCTAAAAAATTAGTTGATAAAGCTAAATTATGTGGGGCAGATTATGTTAAAATTCAAAATTATATTCCTGATGACATAGTGACCAAAAGTGCGCCCAAAGCAAAATATCAATTAGAAAAAAATAAAAACGAAAAAATGTTTTCAATGTTGAAAAAATATCATTTTAATTTTTATAAAACTTTAGAATTAATAAAATACTGCAAGAAGAGGAATATAAAATTCCTGTCTAGTCCATTCGATAATACAAGTTTTAATTTTTTAAAAAAACAGCAGTTAAGTTTAATTAAAATTCCATCAGGGGAAATAACTAACTTTTTGTTACTTAAATCTATAGCTAAGTACAAAAAAAAAATAATTTTATCCACAGGTATGGCAAATTTAGTTGAGGTAAAAAAAACAATTAACTTTTTAAAAGATAATGGGCTTTCAAAAAAAAAGATAACATTACTTCATTGTACATCGCAGTATCCAACATTGCCAAAAGACGTGAATCTTGAATCTATGCTTACCTTAAAAAAAAAATTCAACACAAATATTGGTTTATCTGATCATACTAAAGGATTTGAAGCATCTATATGTGCAGTATATTTAGGTGCCAATGTAATAGAAAAGCATTTGACCTTAAATAATAAAATGAAAGGTCCTGACCATAAAACTAGTTTAGAGCCCAAAGAATTTCAAATGTTTGTAAAATGTTTAAGAAACACAAAATTTATTTCAGGATCATCAAAGAAGAGAGCAACAAGTCAAGAAATAAAGTTAGCAAAACTTGTAAGAAAGCGAGTAGTTGCAAAAACAAATATTATAAAAAACGAAATATTTAGTCTAAATAATATAACAACAAAAAGATCAGACAAAGGTACAGACGCCTCTAAATATTTCAATTTAATAAATAAAAGAGCTAAAAAAAATTATAAAATTGATCAACCAATATGAAAAAAATTTGTATAATTACCGGTTCAAGATCTGAATATGGATTATTGAAAAATATAATTTCTGCTGTAAAAAAATCAAAAAAACTTCAACTTCAATTGATTGTAACTGGATCACATTTATCTAATGATTTTGGTTCTACAGTAAAGCAAATAATAAAAGATAAATTTAAGATAAATAATAAAATAAAAATTTTACAAAAAAAAGATAATGAAAAAAGTCTTTCTACAGCTATGTCCATTGCTCTTAAGCAATTTTCTAATTCATTTAAAAGTCTAAAGCCAGATTTAATTTTAATTTTAGGAGATAGATATGAAATTTT
The DNA here is from genome assembly GCA_902581605.1 of uncultured Pelagibacteraceae bacterium. Lineage (GTDB taxonomy): Bacteria > Pseudomonadota > Alphaproteobacteria > Pelagibacterales > Pelagibacteraceae > Pelagibacter. The sequence continues at coordinate 45,126 of CACHPE010000010.1, forward strand.
AGCATCTGCTATTACAGCTCTTTTTAATAAAATTCCAATTGCACATTTACATGGAGGTGAAAGATCTGAGGGTGCTTATGATGAGTCAATAAGACATGCAATAACAAAATTTTCTCATTTACATTTTGTTTCAAACCTTTCTCACAAAAATCGAGTAATACAATTGGGTGAAAATAAAAAAAATGTTTTCTTTACGGGTTCCATAGGTGTTGAAAACATCAAAAGAATTAAATTTTTTTCAAAAAAATACTTAGAGAAAAAATTTAAGGTTAAATTTAATAAAAAAAATTTATTTATAATTTTTCATCCAGCCACATTAGAAGATAATACTCAAAAAAAAGATATGAAAGAAATATTAGAAGCTGTATCTCATTTTAAAGATTATAGTAAATTTTTTGTATATCCTAGTGCAGATTTAGGAGGAAAATCAATTATTAGATTAATTAATTCATTTGTTAAAAAAAATCAATTCTCATATAAATTTAAATCACTTGATCAAACCGATTATTTTTCTTTTGTAAAAAATTGTAATGTTGTAATAGGAAATTCATCAAGTGGAATTATTGAAGTACCTAGTTTAAAGGTTGGAGTAGTAAATATTGGAGACCGTCAAAGGGGTAGAATAAAAAGCAAAGCAGTTATAGACTCTAAACCAAATTCAATAAGTATAAGAAAGTCTATTAAAAAAATTATCCTTGATAAGAATTTTCAAAAAAAAGTAAAGACTTTAAAAAATCCATATGATTTTAATGGAACATCAAAGAAAATTATCAACATTATTGAGAAAAAAAATAATTTAAATAAACTTATTAAAAAAAGATTTTTTGATATAAAAATATAATTTATGATCCCTAAACCTAAAGAAATAGATTATTCAAAATTTAGCAAAGACACAAACCAATTAGAGGTCAAGTATGGATTACCGCAAAAAGTAAAATTTTGTAATAATTGTGTAATTTCTAACCAAAGACCGAATTCCACAGTAGAATTTTTAAATAATCCAGAAAAATCAAAAAAAACTATAAATTTTGATGATGACGATATTTGTGATGCATGCAAATTTTCAAAAAAAAAAAATAAAGAAATTAATTGGGAGCAAAGAGAGAAAGAATTAATTGAATTATGTAATAAATTCAGAAAAAATAATGGAATGTATGATTGTATTGTCCCTGGTTCAGGGGGTAAAGATAGCTTTTACGCTTCACATATTCTCAAGTATAAATATAAAATGAATCCTCTTACAGTTACATGGGCACCCCATATATATACTGATTGGGGTTGGAGGAATTTTAAAAGATGGATTCACTCTGGTATGGATAATTACTTAATGACACCTAATGGGAAAGTTCATAGGTTATTAACTAGATTAGCAACAGATGTTTTGTTTCATCCTTTCCAACCTTTTATGATTGGACAGAAATTGCTCGCGCCAAAAATGGCTGCTTTATTTAATGTTTCGTTAATTTTTTTTGGAGAAAATGAGGCTGAGTATGGAAACCCAATTTCAGATACTGATAAAGCCATAAGAGACAAAAATTATTTTGCTTCAGATGAAAAGGATATTTTTTTGGGTGGGATTCATATTAATGAATTAGTAGAAAATTTTGGAATTTTAAAAAGTGAATTAATACCTTATTTACCAATTAATTTAAATGTTGTAGACAATTTAAAAATTGAAACGCATTATCTCGGTTATTATTTAAAATGGCATCCTCAATCTTGTTATTATTATGCCTCAGAAAAAGGTGGATTTGAGGCTTCACCAGAAAGAACTCCAGGAACATACAGTAAATATAATAGTATAGATGATAAAATTGATGATTTTCACTACTATACAACAGGAATAAAGTTTGGATTAGGTAGGGCATCTTATGATGCAGCGCAAGAAATTAGATCTTTGGATATAAATCGTGATGAAGGTGTAAGTTTAGTAAAACAATATGATCATGAATTTCCAGAAAGATTTAAGAAAGAAATATTTGAATATTTATCGATTGATAAAAATAACTTCCCAACTGCTTCAAAAATGTTTGAACAACCAGAAATGGATGATGAATATTTTAAAAAATTAACAAATAACTTTAGATCCCCACATATTTGGAGTTATGATGAAAAAAAAGAAAGTAATCAAGCATGGCAATTAAGAAATTTAATCAAGTAATAGATGAGAAATGTAAGAGTAATAGCAAGACTTGATATAAAAAATAATTTTTTAATTAAAGGAATTCAATTAGAGGGACTGAGAAAATTAGGTAATCCCTACGATTTTTCAAAAAAATATTTTGAATCTGGTATAGATGAGATAATTTATATGGATAGTGTTGCAAGCTTGTACAATAGAAATAGTTTAAATGAAATTATTGAAAAAACTTCAAAAGATATTTTTATACCCATTACGGTTGGCGGTGGAATAAGATCGATAGATGATGCAAATAAACTCTTAAGAAGTGGTGCAGATAAAATTGCAATTAATACAGCGGCTGTCGAAAATCCAAGAATTTTAGAGGAACTATCAAATAGATTTGGAAGCTCTACAATAGTTTTATCTGTTGAGGCGAAGAAGAAAACAAAAGAAACATGGGAAGCTTATACCAATAATGGAAGGGAAAAGACTGGTTTGGATGCAATAAATTGGTGTTTAGAAGCGGAAAAACTAGGTGTAGGTGAAATACTAATTACTTCAGTTGATAAAGAGGGTACCTGCAAAGGCTTTGATTATGATTTAATTAAATCTGTTTCAGAAAAAATATTTATCCCAATAATTGCAAGTGGTGGTATGGGTGAACTTACTCATTTTGAAAAAGTTGTTAAGTCTTCCAACTGTGATGGAGTTGCAATTGCAAATATGTTGCATTACAAAAAAATTTCTGTGAAAGAAATAAAAAATTTTTCTATTAAAAATAATATTAATATAAGGGCTTAAATGAAAGAAATTGCTATAGTAGATTATAATCTTGGAAATATAACTAGTATAAAAAGAGCCTTGGCATTCCTAGGATATAAATCTTTTATTACTAATGATCCAGAAAAAATTTTAAAATCTCCAAAAATTATATTGCCAGGTGTTGGCGCTTTTCCTACAGCTATGAAATATTTAAAAGAGTATAATCTAATAGAAGCTATTAACGAAACACAAAAAAAAGGAAATGACATATTAGGTATCTGTTTAGGGATGCAATTGTTAATGCAGTTCGGAAATGAATTTAAAAAGACCAAAGGTCTATCATTAATAGAAGGAGAAGTATTATCGATTAATAATATTGTAAAGAAAAAAATAAAATTGCCATGTATAGGTTGGTATAAATTAAACAAAAACCGAGAAAATGAAGTTTTAAAAAATATTAATAACGACCAGTGGTTTTATTTTGTGCACTCTTTTATGGTAAGTTGTAAAAATAAACAAAATGTTATTGCAGATTATACAATTAACAATATTTCTATAACCGCAATTGTGAAAAAAGATAATGTTACGGGATTACAATTTCATCCAGAAAATAGTGGACTAGAGGGATTAAAATTTTTTACAAATTTTTGCAAAAATTAATGAAAACAAAAGTATTAATAATTGGTTTTGGAAATATCGCTCAAAGACATTATAAGAACTTAAAAAAAATTTTGCCACAATCAGAATTTTCAGTTCTTTCCAAAAGTAGGAAAATTTTTAACAAAAAGTTAAGGTTTTTAAATAATTTGGAAGAGGCAAAAATTTTTAGACCAAATGTTACAATTATTTGTAGCCCCGCTAACACTCATATTCAATATGCTAAAATATTCAGTGAAATTAATTCAAATATATTTATAGAAAAACCCGTAGCAATTAATTCAAATCAATTAAAAGATTTTCTTCATACTGTAAAAAAAAAGAAAATTACAATTTTAACAGGTTATAATCTTAGATTTGAAAATTCTCTTAATTTATTTAAAAAGATTATAAATTCAAAAAAAATAGGACAAATACTTTCTGTAAGGTCAGATGTTGGACAATATTTGCCATCTTGGAGAAAAAGTTCATATACAAAATCTGTATCTGCAAATAAACACTTAGGAGGTGGAGTAATAAATGAGCTTAGTCACGATGTAGACATTTTATTTATGTTATTTAATAAAATTAAACCAATTTATGGCTTTAAACAAAAAGTTAGCGATCTAATAATTGATGTGGAGGATTCGGCTTATGCTATTTTTGAGGCATATCATTCTAATAAAAAATTTTATATTTTTTTAAATATGGACTTCTATCGACATGATTCTACAAGAAAATGTACTGTGATAGGATCAAAAGGAACTATTATTTGGGATGGGATTTCCAATCAAATAAAAATATATATGATGAATAAAAAAACTAGATTAATAAGTTTTAATAAAAATAAAAATAATTCATATCTCAATGAAATGAAGTATTTTATAAATAATATAAGAAAAAAAAATACGTTGTATAATAAATTCAAACAAAATCTTGAGGTGGTTAAGGTTTTAGACAATATGAAAAAAAAAAATTATAAATGATTTGTTTAATATGTGCCAGATCTGGATCAAAAGGTTTACCAAATAAAAATATTAAAAAAATTGATGGTAAAACACTCTTGGCAATAACAATACAGCTAGCAAAAGAAGTTAAAGAAATAAAAAAAGTAATTGTTTCTACTGACAGCAAGACTTATGCAAGAATAGCTAAAAATGAAGGAGCAACTGTTCCTTTTATTAGACCAAAATTTTTAGCCCTTGATCATACAAATGAATGGGATGTTTGGAAACATGCAATAAAACATACAGAGAAGATCCTTAACTTTGAGGATGTAATAGTTTTACCTGTAGTGTCACCCTTAAGAACAAAAAATGACATAATTAAAATTATAAAAGAATATAAAAAAAATAAAAAAAAGGCTGTTGTAACTATAACAGAGTCATCAAATAATCCTTTCTACAATATGGTTTTTTTAGACAAAAATAAAAATATTAAAAAATTAAAGTATAAAAAAAAGTTATTTAGAAGACAAGAAGCTCCAAAGTTTTTTGATGTTCGTACGGTTGGTTATATGCTTCATAAAAATACAATAAAACAAAAAAAAAATATTTTTGACTGTAATTTAAGTTATATAAAAATTCCAAAAGCAAGAGCACTTGATATAGATGATAAATATGATTTTATGATCTCAAAAATTTTGTATGAAAAAACAAAAAAAGAAAAAACAATAAATTTTAAAAATAAATATATTTTAATTACAGGATCAGCTGGATTTATTGGATCTTCATTAGCCTCACACTTTTTTAATCAAGGAGCAAATTTAATTCTTACGGATAAAATAAAAAAACCAGAAAAATTGAAAAAAATTTTAAATAAAAACAAAGTCAATTATATTTATTGTGACCTTAACTCTATAAGTTCAATTAAAAACTTGCAAAAAATAATAATAAAATCAGTTCCAAGACTTGATGTAATTATTCATAATGCGTCTTCTACAGGTGATGATAATATAAAAGGCTGGGCAGATAATTTTAAAAATCAATTAACTGAGCACTGGGACAAAGTTTTCCAAGTTTCATTGAAAGCAAATTTTGAAATAAACAAGAGTTTTGTTAAGCTTCTAAAAAAATCAAAAAATCCAAGTATAATAAATATTGCTTCAATTTATGGGTTTATGGCTCCAGACTGGAAAATATATAAGGGCGATAATATTAAAAATCCTGCGGGATATGGAGTTTCTAAAGCTGGATTAATTTACATGACGAAATGGTTAGCAAAAATATTGGGACCTAAAATCAGAGTAAATTCTATCTCGCCTGGAGGATTAATTAGAAATCAGTCCAATAGATTTATAAAGAAGTATGTTGAAAAAGTACCGCTTTCAAGAATGGCAAATGAACAAGATGTTGTTAATTCTGTAATTTTTTTAGCATCCGATATGTCTAATTATATAACTGGGCAAAATATTGTAGTTGATGGTGGAATATCTTTATAGCCATGAGAGAGTTAATTAAAAATAAGAAAAACGTTATTGCATGCCTAGCTATCGGGGAAAAAGTATACAAACATTGGAAAAAAAATATATTTCCTTTTTGGAAGATATACTGTGAAAAACATAATTTAGGATTAATTGTTTTCAATAATCATTTAATTAATAAAAGTAATCCTAGTTGGAAAAAGCCAACATGGCAAAGATTACTTGTTGGATATGAAATAAAAAAGAAATACCCCGCTATACAAAATGTATGTGTTTTAGATTTAGATATACTAATAAATCCCTTCGCACCAAATATTTTTAAATTTATAAAAAAAAATAAAATAAATTTAACTTCTTTAAGAAAAAACTTACCTTTTGAATTTAAGAAAACAGTTCGAAAATTAGCCTTTTTTAGAAAAAAACATACAAATAAAAATTATCCTTTAGACTCTATTTTAAATTCAAGTATTAAAGATTTATACAAGGCAGATGGTTTGAAAATGGACAAAGATGAACTTTGTGTTGGAGTCATGGCTTTTAATCAAAATAAATTTCCAAATATACTAAGAAATTGGTTTTATGACTTTACTAAAAAAAATATGAAAACAAATTTTGGAGGATGTCAAAACCAAGTTGCATATAAAATATTGAAAAATAATCATTGTCATTTACTTAATTATAAATTTCAGGCGATTTGGGTCTTTGAAATAGCAAATAGGTTTCCAATTATGCTGAAATATTTAAAAAATATTAAATTGCAATCTGAATTGGCTACATCTGTGATATTAGATAATTATTTTCTTCATTTTGCAGGAGCAGGACCCGAGTCAAAACTTTGGATGAATCCAAATTTTTTCAAAAATATTGATAAGAAACTTATTTCCCAATTTCAGTCTTATTATCTTAAAAGATTAAAAGGAACTAAGATTTATAAAAAAAGATAGAGATCCCAATGTTTAAGAGAAAGCACTATAATTTAAGTCCGTTTGATACAAAAAAAACTGCAAGAAATAAAATGAGATCTTATAGACGCGGTTATCTCCTATATAAAAAAAAAAACAAAATATTTATTTTTAGAAAAATTAAAGGAGAATTAAATCAGACCATTATATATTTTGATAAATTTTTTTTTAATATTCTATGTTTGTTTTATAAGGAATTTAAAAAAATTAATTTTGATCTAGTCATATCACAATATACGTTTCAAAAATCAAGAATTAAAAGAATATATCTAGATATGATTCTTTATTCTCTTAAAAAGAAAAAAATTTTTCAACCCTTAACAAAAGAGTATTGTAAAATTTTAAAAAAAAATCAGTACGAGGTCTCAAATTTCTCATATTATTTTTTATGGCCATTATTTTGTTTATTATTTTGGGGTTATGGAAATTTATTATTTTTAAAAATTTTAATTAAAAGTTTTTTTAATTTATTTAAAAAAAATATCAAAAATATCGATCATTACTTTTTTAGTATTTCTGAAAATAATCTTCCTTTTAAAAGTAATGATAAATCAAGAAAAAGTTATGACTTAATATCTTGGTTTAACAATTATTATCAAAAAGAACTTAATATTAAAAAAAATATCAGCCATGATAATAAAGTGTTACCTAAAAAAGTAGTTGGTGACACCGAAATATTTTTTTCAGATGAGCCGTGGTTTTATTTAGGTGGTTTTATTAAATTATTAATATTTTTTTTCTCTGGTGTATTTTTTTCTTTAGTTTCTCTAATTTTAATTTTTATAAACAAACCGACACCTAGTTTTTTATTTCCAGAAATATTAAAATCTATATCTGTTATACTTTCTGACAAAAATAATATTTCAAAAAAATATTTATTTCATTATTCCGAAACTTATTACAGACCATTGTGGACTTATTTAATTAAAAATGATGATAAAAATATTATTTGTTATTTTTATTCAACATATGATGCCCCTACCAATAAAAAAACTAACGAGATAGGTCATTTCTATGAGTTTGGTAATATTACTTGGCCTACAATTCTAGTTTGGGATGAAACACAAAAAAAAAAATTGCTTAAATATGCGCGCACAGACATTATTAATACAAATGTAATAAATACAGGACCGATTTGGTTTACTGATACAAAATTTACTTTTAAAAATAATAAAAAAAAAATAGTTATATTCGATATGACAGTTCATAGAATTTCTGTTCATTATGGTTTTTATGATGTTGCTGAGTATACTGATGATTTAGATAATTTTAATTGTTTATTTCTCAACGATATATTTAGTACTTTTAAATCAACAAATCTTGAAATAATTTTAAAAAGAAAAAGACCCAGTAAATATTTGAAGACAAATTATAGAAGTTTAGTAAAAAGATTGTCAAATGAGGGTTTAAAAATTATTGATGATCCAGTGTCAGCATATTATTTAACTGAGAACTCAGAAATAGTATTTTCAACACCTTTCACTTCCGCGAACCTAATGACAAAAAGATTTGAAAATAATTATTATTATGATCCCGCTTGCAAAATTTTAAAAAATGATATAGCTGCAAGAGGTATTTCAATTATATCTGGAAAACAAGAATTACATGAATTAAAAAACAAACTTATATGGATATAAAAAGCTTTTTAAAAAAAAATTTTGAAAATACCAATTTTCAAGACAATGAGTTAAAAAATTTTTTTATAAATAAAGTTGGTATTAAAAAAAATTTACCAGATATTATTAAAATTGTTCATTTATTTGCTAACGATCCATTAATTACCCAACAGACTGTTCTTTCTAAATTAAATATCTTGAAAGAAGATTTAATTAAATTAAATCAAGAAATTAGAGAAAATAAAGAATTACAAAAAATTATTTTAAAAATGGGGAGTGGCGAAAGATACTGGAATAGTATATTGCCATTTGCGAAGCATACAAATAAAGTTTTAAATGATGACTTCAATTTCCCTTTAAGAATTGCTTTTTTCCCAGGAGTATCATGTATGTTTTACTGTGGATTTTGTGGAAGAAATCAGGATGCCAAATACCCTTCAAATTCTGCAGAAATAGGTATTCAACAATTAAAATCTGTAATTAATGAAATAAATATTGGCTCGACAGCAATTTCAATATCAGGTGGTCTTGAGCCTCTTACAAATCCTCATCTCGGAAGTCTTATAACCCATGCTAAAAACAAAGGGCTAAGGGTTCCTTTAATCACTAATGCTTATAGTATGACACCTGGTTATATTAAAAAAAATCCTGGATTATGGGATTTAGACTCACTTAGAGTTTCATTGTATGGCGTTGATGAGAATACATATGATTTTGTTACTAGATCAAGGAAATCTTATAAGATGGTTAGTAGAAATATAATTGAATTTTTAAAGATAAAAAAAATAGAAAATAAGAATGTAAAGCTTGGATTAAACTTTATAATTTTAAAGGAAAACATCAAGGATATCAGGAAATTATGCAGCTTTATACACTATTTAAATAAAGAGTCTGGCTCAGAAATCGATTTTTTAACATTAAGAGAAGATTTTGGGAGTGTTACTGGTCATAACGATTCGTTAGATAAACAGAGAAAATATAGACTTGATGGAATATTAGATTTACAAGATCGGAAATTACTATTGAATGAACTTGCCTATTTAGAGAATTACAAATCAAAAAATTTTCCTAATATTAATATTGATTATGGTTATGCATTAAATGGGTTAATTAACAACAGACTTGATTATTATTTAGTAAGAGCAGAAGATATAGAAGTTACAAAAAGAGGTTATTCCCAGTTATCCGTTGCGATAGATTTATTTGGCGATGTTTTTTTATATAGAGAGGCAGGATTTTTAAATAGAGACGGAAATAAAGATTATATAATTGGTAGATTAAATAAAGACAACTCTTTAAAAAGTATAATTTCCAACCACCTTAGAAATTACAACGAAGCATACATAAAAGACTCAAATAGATTTTTAGATTCTTTTGATCATTTATTAACAAAATTGGTAACTCAAGCATCAAAAGATAAAGAGTTTGGTATACCATTTGAAAATGGTCCAATTAAACAAAGATCTGAAACTGTTAGTATTAATTTGGGTAATAACTGGTATTCATAAAAATGAATAATTTCGGATTAGTAGGTTATGGAAAATGGGGAAAAGTTTTAAGCAAAACTATTTCACAAATAGGAAAAATAAATTTTATTAGCAACACAAAAAAAACATATAAAAACAATAAAAAAATAAATTGGTGTTTCATAGCTACGAATGATGGGACTCATTATAAAATAGCAAAATATTTTTTAAAAAAAAAAATACCTGTTATTTGTGAAAAACCATTGTCTAGAAACATTAAAGAAAGCAGAGAGTTAATAAAACTATCTAAAAAATATAAAGTAAATTTGTTTATTAATCATGTAGAAATTTTCAAAAAAAAAAAAATTAAAATACTTAAGTCAAATAATATAATAAGAAAAAAAACCTCTGATAATAAAATTAAAGATGTTCTTTGGAAACTTTGCTATCATGATTTATA
>CACHPE010000011.1 GCA_902581605.1 uncultured Pelagibacteraceae bacterium
TTACTCTTGGGGTTTCTAAACGTTGAGCTCGCATATTCTCATCTAAGTCCCCAAGAAAAGGCATGCCAGCAATAAATCCTGTCATGTAACAAAAATACTCCTTATTTAAAAAATTCTCTAAAATTTTTTCTCTACTTAATTTTAATATTTCTTCCAATCTTTTAATATCCATTGAGAAATTTTCATGACAACAAACTGGTATTTCTAATTTTTTAGAATTTATATCTATTGAGTCTTCAGCATTTATATTTTCAACATAATTTTTTACTTCTTTAAAATTTGTTTTTTTTAGATCATAAGAAATAATTAGTTTATTGTAAGATGGTGTTAAATTATTTATCCCTTCAAATTTTTTTTCTTTAATAGTTTTAAAATATTTTATAACTTGTGAATTAATTGATTTATTTACTTCATTACCAAAATCGCAGTACAAAGCTGCGTCACCAAGATTTGATATATTTTTTACCATGTCATGTTATACTTAACATTAGAGACTATGGAAATTAATATAAATTGTGATTTAGGTGAAAAATCAAAACATCATTCAAATAAGTATGATCCAGATTTACTAGAAATAGTTAATTCTGCAAATGTCGCATGCGGTTATCATGCGGGTGATGATGAGTCGATGAATCAAGTAGTTAAAATTTCAAAAAAAAATGGTGTTAGTATTGGAGCGCATCCATCATTTAATGACCCTGAAAATTTTGGAAGGCAAAGAATGAACCTTTCACCTAATGAGGTAAGGCAATTGATTATTGATCAATATGAAATTCTTCAAAAAATTGCCCAAGATCATGGGGAAAACGTCACTCATATAAAACCACACGGTGCTTTAAATAATATGGCTTGTGAAGATATTGATTTAGCAACTACATTAGCAAAAGCGATAAATGAAATTAATAAAGATTTAATTTATTTGGTACCTACTGGATCTAAAATGGAAGAAGCAGCAAAAAAACTAAATATGCGAATTGCTTGTGAGATTTTTGCGGACAGAAATTATGAGGATGATGGCAACCTGGTTTCTAGAAAAAAACCACACGCTCTTATTATTGATCCAGAAGAAGCTAAAAAACACGTATTAAATATGGTTAAAAATCAGTCACTTAATTGTCACAGTGGAAAGCAGATACCTTGTGAAATAGACTCTGTGTGCATACATGGAGATAATGAAAGTTCATTGTCTACTGCAAAATCAATTAGAGAAAATTTAATAGAAAATGGGCTGCAATTAAAACCTTTGAATAAAATGGAGAAATTTAAAAATGATTAAAAAACTATTTATAATTGTTTGCTTAACATTATTTGCTACAAACTCATTTTCAGCAGGATCAGATCCTAAACCTGAAAAAGTAAAAACAGATTATACAAAAGCAGTTGAGTCAATAAAGTGGGCAAAAAAATACGAAGCAAAAGGTAAACTTGAGAAAGCAAAAAAAAGATATGCTAAAGCTCAAAAATTACTTTTAAAATCAAATTCTAAGAAACCTAATCAAGCTGATACTTTAAATTATCTAGGATTCACTACTCGAAAACTTGGTGATTATGAAAATGGTGAAAAATATTATCTACAAGGTTTGGCGATTGAACCAAACCATATTGGCATAAATGAGTATTTAGGTGAATTGTATGTTGCAACAAACAGATTAGATTTAGCCAAAGAAAGATTAAAAATATTAGAAAACTGTAATTGTGAAGAATATAAAGAATTGAAACAAATTATTGATGGGACAAAAAAATCAAAATATTAATTAATATTTTGAACCATTTGTTGAGGCATCCATAATGCAATTTCAGGGAAAATAACAACAAGTATTACTGCAAGTATCATTAATAAAAATAATGGAAAAGCACTTCTTGCAATAAATCCCATATCTTTGTCAGCCATTCCCTGCAAAACAAATAAATTAAATCCTACAGGTGGTGTAATTTGAGCCATCTCAACTACAATAACTAAAAATACTCCAAACCAAATCATGTCAAAACCAGCTTGTCTAATCATTGGTTCAATGATTGCCATTGTAAGTACTACTGCTGAAATTCCATCAAGAAACATTCCAAGAATAATATAGAAAATCATTAAAACAAAAATTAATACATAAGGTGATAGCTCCATATTTTGTATCCAGATAGCTAGGTTTCTTGGAAGACCAGTAAATCCCATAGCTAATGATAAAAATGTAGAGCCAGCTAAAATAAAAGCAATCATACAAGATGTTTTGGTTGCTCCTAACAAGGATTGTTTAAATGTTTCAATCGTTAAACTCTTTTGAAAGTAAGATAAAATTAAAGCTCCTACTACACCTAAAGAAGCAGCCTCGGTTGCTGTTGCAACTCCAGTGTATATTGATCCGATTACAGCTGATATTAAAATAATTACTGGTAATAGTTGTTTTGATTTTCTTATTTTTTCTAAAAAGGAAAAATTTTCTACATACTTTGGCATGCTTTTTTTATTTATTAAAGACCAAATTATCACGTAAGACATAAATATAAGTGCAATCATTATCCCTGGAATAATTCCTGCAATAAATAGTTTTGCTATAGACTCTTGAACAGTTACTCCATAAATTATTAATATTATTGAAGGAGGGATAAGAAGTCCTAAAGTTCCTGAGCCAGCTAGACTACCTAACAAAATTTTTTCTGGATATTTTCTTTTTCTTAGTTCTGGAATAGACATCTTACCTACTGTTGCAACAGTTGCAGCAGAAGAGCCAGAAATTGCAGCAAAAAGTGCACAACCAACAACATTTACATGAATTAATCCACCAGGTAATTTTTGCATCCAAGGTGATAGTCCAGCAAATAAATTTTCTGATAACTTGGTCCTAAATAATATTTCACCCATCCAAACAAACAATGGTAAAGCTGTTAATGTCCATGATGACGAGGTTCCCCATATTGTAGTTGCCATGGCATCTCCAACTGGTCTTGAAGTAAATAACATCATACCAATTGTTGAAACACCTATCATACTTATTGCTACCCAAATGCCAGATCCAAGAAAGAATAAAAGTACACTTATAAAAAATATTATGAGAAATATTTCAGTCATTCTTATTTAAAATTGTTAAAATAAATTTATGTAAAACAGCTATAAAAAGAATTAAAGATCCAATAGCTACACTAGTTTGAGGTATCCAAATTAAGATCTCATCTGCACCTTCGCTTCTCTCTTGAAAATCATAAGAGATTAATAACATTTTCCATAAGTAGAAAGACAAATAACCTGAAAAAATTGTTGCTACAATCAGACACCATATTTCTAAAAATCTCTTATAAGATGAAGAGGCTTTTTCTAAGAAAAGAGTAATTCGAATATGTCCACCCTCAACAAAAGTAAAAGCTAAGGCATAAAAAGATGCTGCAGCCATACAGTAGCCTGAGTACTCAGCTAAACCCCTTATGTAAAAACCAAAAATCCTTGAGGAAATTCCAATTAAAATAAAAACTGCAACAAGTATCAAAAAAAAGGCAGCTAAATATCCTGAAAATTTATAAAGTTTATTTAGATTATTATTTATTGATTGAAACATTGAGTAAAAAGGCCAACTTACTACAAGTTGGCCTTTTTTTTAAGACTATTTATTTGTAAGCAGATAAAACTGCAGCACCTCTGTCTCCAGCTTTTGCTTTCCATTCTTCAGACATTGTTGCTCCAACTTTTTCAAAATGTTTTTTCAAAGCTGAATTAACTTCGCCTACTTCCATTCCAGCATCTGCTAAAGCTTTCTTGTCTCCAGTATTACCTTGTTTAGATAACTCCCAACCCTTTTCTTCAGCAATTGCTGCTTGGTTCATCACAAGATCTTGAGTTGCTTTATCAAGTTTATTCCAAGCGGCTTTATTAGCTATGATCATATTTTTTGGAAACCATGCTGCTATATCATAAAAATATTTAACACCATTTTCCCAAATCTTACTATTTTTTCCAGTTGTAGGAGAAGTAATCATACTTTCAACTGCACCTGTAGAAAATGCTTGGCTTATTTCAGCTGCTTCAATTTTAGTTGGTGCCATTCCTGTTAACTCCGCAATTCTAATTGTTGCAGAGTTGTATGCTCTAAATTTTAATCCATTTAGATCACCAACTTTTTTAATTTGCTTTTTACTGTAAAGTCCTTGTGCAGGCCATGGCACTGCATAAAGAAATACCAATCCTTTTTCATCAAGACTCTTAACAATATATGGTTTTGAAGCTTCATATAATTTCATAGCATCGTCATAAGTGGTTGCTAAGAAAGGTAATGAGTCAATTTCATATAAAGGATCTTCTTTTCCAAGAGCAGACATGAATCTTTCACCAATAGGTGCTTGACCTGTTCTTACGGCTCTGAAAATTTCACCACCTTTAAATAATGAACCACCTGGGTGAGTAACAATTGTAAGCTTTCCACCACTTTTTTCAGTTACATTCTTTGCAAATTCTGTTGCATTAGCAGAATGAAAGTTTCCAGCACCATAAGCTAGTGCCATATCCCATTTTTCAGCTAAAGAAACGTTTGCAAATAATAATACTGAAGTAATTATAGATATAAATAATTTGAATAATTTCATCTATCCTCCTTTTTAAAATTAACATTTAATTATCTCTTAGAGGTTAAATCAATAAAATTATCATTATGGTCTCATTGAAAAATTGTCAGATTATACTATTATAATGTTATCTTGATTGAAGAGCTCATAATTTTAACTAATATAATTTTTATCACAATTATATTAACAGCAGATAATGCAGTAATAGTCGGGTCTATTGCTTCAAATTTTGTTCCAAAAAATAGAAAACAAATAATTCTTTGGGGTGTAATAGGAGCATTTGTTTTTAAAATTTTTTTTGCAATTTTTGCGACTTTTTTATTTGAATTTTATTTTATAAAAATTTTGGGTGGTTTATTATTAATTTGGATTGTAAATGATTTAAGGAAAGATTTACTAGATATCAAAAAAGTAAAACCCACTACTAAAAAAGGTAAAGAGCCTTCATACATTAGTAGCATTGGAAAAGTTTTATTTGCAGATATCATGATTAGTTTTGATAATGTCATTGGTGTAGTTGCGGCAGCAAAAGGATATTTTGGATTTATGATATTTGGTCTTATGCTATCAGTTGTTTTGACTGGTGCTTTAGCTACATATATGGCTAATTATATTCAAAGACATATTTGGATAGCTTATATAGGATTAGTATTTATCTTAATCGTTGGTCTACAATTAGTAATTGGTGGATTGGTTGATCTCGAAATATTAAATATTAATGAAGAATTTAAAAAATACTTTTAGTTAAAAAGAATTTTTTTTATTAGGAAATTTAATTTTTCTAACTTCTTTTGAATAATTTGAAACAGCTTTAGAAATCTCATTTCTAATATTGACATATTTTTTTACAAATTTGTAATTCATTGGATTTAAGCCAATTAAATCATCAAAAACTAATATTTGACCATCACAATATTTGGAAGCTCCAATCCCTATTGTTGGAACTGTAATATTTTGACTAACAAGTTTTGCTAAAGAAGTCTCAACACATTCTAAAACAATAGAAAATACTCCAGCTTTTTCTAACAATTTCGAGTCTCTTAAGATGTGATCTCTCTCTAGCTTTTTTTTGCCTTTAAATTTAAAAGTTTTATCTGACTGAGGAAGTAGCCCTAAATGACCCATAACTGGAATTTTATTTTTAACTAAAGTTTTAATTGTTTCATAAATTTTTTTTCCACCTTCCAATTTTACTCCATCACATTTAGTTTTTTTCATTATTTGTTTTGCATTTTTTAAAGCCTCTTTAGGAGTTCGATAGGTGTTATGTGGCATATCAACAATCATTAAACTTTTTTTAATACCCATTCTGACACTTTTAGAATGTTCAATCATAGTATTCAAAGTAACTTCTCTCGTAGATTTATAATTATACAAAACAGATCCAAGAGAATCTCCAACAAGTATAATATCGCAATGATTATCTAAAATTGATGCAACGTTTTTTGAGTAAGCAGTTAAACTTACAATTTTTTGTTTATTTTTTTTTTTAATTAAATCTGAAATTTTTTTTTTCATCGACTTACCAAGAGCCGGTATTTTCCATTGAAGCCCAAGGTTCTTTGGGTTCCAAATTTCCTTCTTGAAGTATTTCAATTGAAATTTTGTCTGGTGATCTAACAAAAGCCATATGACCATCTCTTGGAGGTCTATTAATAGTATAACCCATATCCATTAATCTTTGGCAAGTTTCATAAATATTATCTACTCTATAGGCAAGATGACCAAAATTTCTTGAACCTTCTCCAAGCTCATCACCATCCCAATTATATGTTAATTCTATTTCTGCTTTTTCATCATTTGGTGCTGCAAGAAAAATTAATGTAAATCTACCTTTTTCATTTTCCATTCTTCTTGTTTCTTTTAAACCAAGCCCTTCGCAGAAAAATCTTAGAGACTCATCCACGTCTTTAACTCTAATCATTGTGTGTAAATATTTCATAATGTTAATTTATAATTAAAAACTACTCTAATTCAATAGTGCTAGGTGGTTTTGAAGTAACATCATACACTACTCTGTTTATACCCCTTATACTGTTAACTATTTTATTTGATATAGTTTGCATAAAAGACTTTTTAAATTCATAATAGTCAGCTGTCATTCCATCTTCAGATGTAATTGCTCTTAATAAACATAAGTATTCATAAGTACGATTGTCTCCCATAACACCAACTGTTTTTACTGGAAGTAATGCTGCATAAGCTTGCCAAATTTTATGATAAAGACCGTGATCTTTTAAAGCTTGAATAAAGTAATAATCAGCCTCTTTTAAAATTTTAATTTTTTCATTAGTTATTATACCTGGCATTCGAATAGCTAAACCTGGTCCAGGAAAAGGATGTCTTGAAATAATTTCTTTACTTAAATTTAACTCTAATCCTAATTTTCTTACCTCGTCCTTAAATAAGAATTTAAGTGGTTCTACTAATTTTAAATTCATTTTTTTGGGTAAGCCACCGACATTATGGTGTGATTTAATTTTAGAAGTTTGACTACCAGTAACTGATTTACTTTCAATCAAGTCTGGATAAAGAGTGCCCTGGGCTAAAAATTTAACATTTTTAATTTTCTTAGCGTATCGCTCAAATATTTTAATAAATAAATAACCAATTATTTTTCTTTTTTTTTCTGGATCAGAAACATTTTTTAATTTTTTTAAGAATTCCTTTTCAGCATTTACATAAATTAAATTCATTTTTAAACGTTTCTTAAAAGTTTGAACTACCTGTACTTCTTCATTTTTTCTTAAAAGGCCAGTGTTTACAAAAATACAATAAAGTTTTTTACCAATTGCTTTATTCAGTAATTGAGCAACTACACTGCTATCTACACCTCCTGATAAAGCGCAAATAACTTTGTTATTTCCAACTTGTTTTCTAACTTCTTTAATAAGCTGATTTTTTTGGTCCCTAGAAGACCAATTTCTTTTAATTTTACAAATTAAAAAAATGAAATTACTTATTAATTTTTTTCCATTCTCTGTATGCGTTACTTCAGGATGAAATTGTACCCCATAATATTTTTTTATTTTATTTTCAACAATTGCATATTTTGAATTAGTACTTGATGCAACAATTTTAAAATTTTTAGGCAGTTTTGAAACTTGATCAGCATGGCTCATCCAAACTTGTTTGGATTTTTTATTTCCAAAAAAATTAGTTGTTAAAAGACTGTTATTTTTTTTATAAACATTAGCTAGACCAAATTCTCTATGTTTTGATTGTTTTACCTTTCCACCATTAAATTTTGATAAAATTTGATGTCCAAAACATATTCCAAGAACTGGTACATCAAGTTGTAAAATTTTTTTATCAAATGAATATTTATTTATTTGATAAACATTTAATGGACCACCAGATAATACTATTCCTTTAATACTGTTATTTATGTCTTTTAATTTTATTTTTTTATGACTAACTATTTCTGAAAAAACACCTAATTCTCTTACTCTTCTTGCAATTAATTGAGTAAATTGTGAACCAAAATCTATTATTAAGATTTTATTAAGATTTTGATCAAGACTCATTATTTTCAGGTTCTATATTTTTTAATGATTCTTGAATATCTTTGTTTTCTTCACATAAATTTTTACAAACTTTTACAAACTTCTTTGAAAGATCTTTTACTTTTTCATAATTAGATTTTTCTAAAGCAATTTTCATTAACATTAATAAAGCTTCTTCGTTATCAGGCTCAATTAAAAGTGTTGTTTCTAAATTGTATTCTTCTTTTCTTTGATTTTCTTCTTGGTTATAAATTTTAGCTAAATATAAATACGAGTTTGCATCTTTTGGATTAAAAACTATATTTCTCTCAAATAAAAAACGTGCATCTTCATATTTTTCTTTTTTAAACAATTCTAAAGCTTCATTAAAAAAATTTTCTTTACTAAAAGACGTGCTGTTAAATGAAGCTGTTAAAAGTATTAATCCTATTAATTTGAAAAATTTACTCATTAATATTTACTATCATTTTTTACCACATCTACATTATGAACCATACTTTCATAAAATCCAGCTTTTGTAATTTTCACAAATTGTGGTTTATTTCTTAGTTTAATAATTGTTTTTGATCCAAGATAACCCATGGAAGATTTCAATCCACCAATTAATTTATAAATTATGTTCCCAACATCTCCTTTATATTTTACAAAACCTTCAACCCCCTCAGGCACGTATTTTGAAGAATCTTTTTGTTTTTTTTGAAAGTATCTATCAGCTGACCCTTTATTCATAGCTCCTACAGAACCCATGCCTCTAAAACTTTTGAAAAGCTGTCCATTTTTTTTTATTAATTTTCCTGGGGTTTCGTTTGTACCTGCAAATAACGAACCTATCATTACAGCATCTGCTCCTGCAGCAAAAGCTTTTGCTAAATCACCAGAATACTTTATTCCCCCATCTGAAATTATTTTAACATTTTTATTTTTTAAACCACTTCTTACAGCTAAAATTGCACTTAATTGAGGAACTCCTATTCCAGCAACCAGTCGTGTTGTACAAATAGAACCTGGCCCTATACCAATTTTAATTATATCTACTCCTAACTTTATTAGGAATTTTGCAGCTTCTAGTGTTGCAATATTTCCTGCACACAAAGCAATTTTGTTGGTTTTCATTTTTTTAATATATTTGATTATTTCCGCAACTTTCTTTGTATGGCCATGTGCTGTATCCACTACGATTAAATCTACACCTTCTTTAATTATTTCTTTAGCTCTAATAAATTCATTTGGCGCTGCACCTACAGCTGCTCCAACAATTAGTTTTTGTTTTTTTACTTTTTTTATCTCGGATACTTGTTTTTTTATATCAAGGTTTCTGTGAATTACTCCAATACCACCGGCTTTAGCTATAGCTATTGCCATTCTGCTCTCTGTGACAGTATCCATTGCAGATGATAAAAGTGGAATTTTAAGCTTCAAATGCTTTGTTAAAGATACACTAGTGTCTGCATCAGAAGGTAATATTTCTGAATACTTTGGAGCTAATGTAACATCATCAAAGGTAAGTGCTTCTTTTATGGGAACCATAATCTTTTATATACGATTCCTTTTAAATTGAAAGTCCCTATCGAATTTTTCTACAAATTATAAAACTTTCTTTTGAATCTTTTCTGCTAGATTTTGGTTTAAAAACCTTAACTTCTTTAAAATATTTTTTTCCCTCTGCGACGATTTCGTTAAATGTGCCACCCATAAAAATTTTGGAAATAAAATATCCATTGTCTTTCATTAAGTCTTTAGCAAAAAACATTGCCTCTTTACATAGTTCTCCTGTTTGTATGGAATCTATATTTTTAATACCTGTTGTGTCTACCGCCATATCTGACATCACTACATCGACATTACCGTTTATATTTTTTTTAATTTCTTCTTGAGTTTTTTCTTCAGTAAAATCTCCTTGAATTTGAACACTGTTTCCTATGGGTTCCATTTTTTTTAAATCAACAGATATCAATTTGCCACTTTTAGCTGCTTTGAGAGCATACTGAGACCAACTTCCTGGTGCAGCCCCAATATCAATTACTGATAATCCACCTTTAAAAATTTTAAATTTTTCATCAATTTCAATTAATTTGTAAGCTGATCTAGCTCTGTAACCATCTACCTTAGATTGTCTAACATAGATGTCTCTTCTTTGTTTGTTTATCCAGTTTTTTGAAATTTTATTTTTTTTCAATTAATTATTAAACCTAAGTTTCATTTCAACTAAACTACCATCGGTAGCCTTTACTTTTGAAACAAAATTTTTATCATTTCTTATGAGGTCGTTATTTTTTCCTGCAAAATGTACGATGCCTATTTGATGATTTGGAAGATAAGGTTCAACTAATGTATTTTTTTCTTTGTCAAATTTTAATGCCTCTATTAATGTCCAATTACAATAAGCTGGTAATATCTCAACATTTAATCCGTCATGATAAATTGTAATATTCATTGCTATTTGTTCTGAGCCCCAAATTTTTCCAGATTTTAACGCTGCTCTTAAATTTTTTTGCCAAACTTCCCAGTGAGATGCGTTTACTTCTAATGCAAATACTCCTATATTTAGATGAGGCTTTAAGGCAACTTCTCTTGCTATTTTTTCTGAAAAACCTGATGACTTTGCATGTTTATAATTCTGTGACTTAACTCTGGCAAAACTTCCAAAGATCCATTCGGCTCTTAGTACTCTCCCGTAAGCTCTATCCGCAGAAGTTGCAATAGATAGTTTATTATTTTCACATCCCTTTAAATATAACTCAATTGCACTCCATGAATTGACCCATGCATCTGCATCTATCCACAAATATTTCTTATAACCAGGAAAATATTTTGGTAAAAAGGCTCTTGATACTTGGCTTTTGAGCCATTCCTTTCCTTTAACTTTTAAATCAGGTACCTCTATGTCCCACTCAGCTGATTTAATTTCATCAACTTTTTGAGAAAGCTGTTTTTTTTGTTCATCTGATAAACCTGCATCTAAAATACAAATTGCAGTATTTTCACTTTCTTTAAAACGTTTAATAGAATTAACTAATTCATCTAATAGCTCATAATAATTAGAGTCTGCTAAAGATATAATGACATTTTCTTTCATTATAGGATATCTTCAAGATCATCTTCATCATCTTTAAAGTTTTGATCCTCATTTTGTTTTTTCAACTTTTGATAATGAAAAAAACTAATTGGAAGCATACCTAAGTATATAATTGCACTAATAGATATAACATTAAATGGATATATGAGAAGTAATCCAAAAAATAAAACTATCCCAAATAATAAAAAAATGGTTACTTTTCTTTGAATTACAATTTTTTTAAATGAATAACTTGGAAATTTACTTATTAGCAAAAGAGATGTTGCAATAAAAAAAACTGAAACAACAATATCATAATTTATATTTATAAAATCGAAGCTTGTAAGACTAAAAATTAACGGAGTTAGAACTAATATACCTCCTGCTGGAGATGGAACTCCTTCAAAAAAATTATCTCTCCAAGAAGGTGCTTGACCTGTGTTTACATTGAAACGAGCTAAACGTAATGCAACACAAATTACATATATTAAACATAACAACCATCCAAATCTCCCTAATGTATTTAGTTTCCAGAAGTACATAATAAATGCTGGAGCTACTCCAAAACTTATCATATCTGTAAGAGAGTCTAGCTCTTTACCAACTTTTGATGTCCCTTTAATTAATCTTGCTATTCTTCCATCTAATCCATCAATTAGAGCAGCAAACATAATTGCTATAATTGCAAATTCAAATTTTCCATCCAATGCAAATCTGATTGATGATAATCCTATACAAACCCCAATAAGAGTTAGCATGTTAGGTAAAATTACTCTTGCGTTAGTTTTTTTATCTGTAACAATTTTTAAATTGTTTTTTGGCTGTTCCATAAATTAATTTTTAGCCAGCAGTGTTTCTCCTGAAATTGCTGTTTGACCAACTTTAACTATTGGTTCATAATTTTCATAATAAACGTCTGCTCTACTACCAAATCTAATCATCCCAATTCTATCACCTTGATTTAATTCTTGGTTTTTATTTGTTTCACAAACTATTCTTCTTGCAACTAATCCTGCAATTTGAACGACTATAATATCATTCCCATGCTTATCTTTAATTTTGTAATAATTTCTCTCATTGTCTTCACTCGCTTTATCTAAAGAAGCATTTAAAAATTTACCAGGTTTATATAAAATATCTTCAACAATACCTGAGCACGGTGTTCTGTTTACATGACAGTCAAAGACATTCATAAAAATACTTATTTTTTTAAATTTTTTA
Organism: uncultured Pelagibacteraceae bacterium; assembly: GCA_902581605.1. Taxonomy (GTDB): domain Bacteria; phylum Pseudomonadota; class Alphaproteobacteria; order Pelagibacterales; family Pelagibacteraceae; genus Pelagibacter. The sequence goes on from CACHPE010000011.1 coordinate 12,325, forward strand.
TTTTCTAGTCCAAGCTCTTTAGGACCATCCACTTCTTCAACTTTAATTACTTCTCCATCAGCAGGACTTACAAGATAACTATCATCTCCTATGATTGTTCTTTCTGGATCTCTAAAAAAATAATAAACCCAGACAGTTAGTAAAATTCCTATTAATCCTAAAAAATTATTAATAATTAAAAAAATGATAGTTATGAATACAGCTATTACTATAAACTTGTATCCTTCAGTGTGAATCTTTGGAAATATCTTACTAAACATATTCTTCTATTTGCTAATTTTCGATTAATATGTATATAAAACGATCAAATTCAATTAATAAGATAATTTTTATTTAATGAGCAAAATCAAGGTAAAAAACCCAGTTGTCGAGCTGGATGGCGATGAAATGACTCGTATTATATGGGAGTTCATTAAAAATAAATTAATCCTGCCATATTTAGATCTTGGTATCGAATATTACGATTTAGGCATGAAAAGCAGAGATAATACTGATGATCAGATTACCATCGACTCTGCGAACGCAATCAAAAAAATTGGTGTTGGAATAAAGTGTGCAACTATTACCCCTGATGAAGCAAGAGTAGAAGAATTTGATTTAAAAAAAATGTGGAGATCTCCAAACGGAACCATAAGAAATATAATTGGAGGAACAGTTTTCAGAGAACCAATTATTTGTAAAAATATTCCAAAACTTGTTCCCTCATGGACTGATCCAGTGATTATTGGAAGGCATGCATTTGGTGATCAATATAGAGCAACAGATTTTAAAGTTCCTGGAAAAGGAAAAATGGAAGTGAAGTGGACATCAGAAGATGGAAAAGATGAAATTAAATATGAAGTATTTAATTTTACTGGTCCTGGTGTGGCTTTATCAATGTACAATTTAGATGCGTCTATTGAAGACTTTGCAAGATCTTGTTTCAGTTATGGGTTAATTAAAAAATGGCCTGTTTACATGTCTACGAAAAATACAATTCTAAAGCAATACGACGGGAGATTTAAAGATATTTTCCAAGAAATTTTTGACAAAGAATATAAAAATGAATTTGAAAAAAATAATTTAACTTACGAACATAGATTAATTGATGACATGGTTGCATGTGCAATGAAATGGAGTGGAAAATATATTTGGGCTTGCAAAAATTATGATGGAGATGTGCAATCAGATACTATGGCACAAGGTTATGGGTCTTTAGGATTGATGACGAGTACATTGTTAACTCCAGATGGAAAAGTAATGGAAGCAGAAGCTGCTCATGGAACTGTAACTAGGCATTATAGAATGCATCAACAAGGAAAAGAAACTTCAACCAACCCTATTGCATCTATTTTTGCTTGGACAAGAGGATTAGCTCACAGAGGTAAACTAGATGGCAATGAAGAACTTATTAAATTTGCAAAAACTTTAGAAAAAGTTTGTATTGAATGTGTGGAAAATGGATCAATGACAAAAGATTTGGCAATTCTTGTTGGTCCAAATAGTAAATTCTTAACTACAAATCAATTTTTAGATGAAATTGATAGAAACTTGAAAAATAAATTAAACTAAACTCTTAAGCTTTTCAAAAGCTTCTTCAATTTTTGATTGATCCTGTCCGCCAGCTTGAGCAAAGTCTTTTCTTCCTCCACCACCTTTACCACCAATAATTTCAGATCCAACTTTAACAAATTGAACTGCATCAAACTTGTTAGTTAAATTGTCAGTTACTCCAACAGCTAATCCAACCTTGTCATCTTTATTTGCAAACACAACCACAATACCTTCGCTTAAATCTTTTTTACCTTTATCTACAAGTTTTCTTAATTCTTTTGGAGGCAATCCATCTATTTTTTGAAGTCTTAACTTAACTCCATGAATTTCTTCGTCTTTAATAATATTTTTAGATTTATCCTCTAAAATTGAATTTACTGAAATGGTCTCTAATTGTTTAGTTAAATTTTTAATTAAAGTTTTTTGATCAGCTTCTTCTAAACTTGGCTTTCCACCAAGTTTTATAATTTGCTGACTTAAATCTTTAATTGTTTCCTCATCTTTTTCTGCAGATAGGTTAGATAATTTCTCTTTATTTTTTAAATAATCCTCTAATTGTTTGTCTCTCAAAGCCTCAATTCTTCTAACCCCTGCAGCAATTGAGGACTGGCTTACAATCTTAAATTTACCAATATCACCAGTGTTTTTAACGTGTGTTCCACCACATAATTCAGTAGAAAAATACTTACCATCCTCATCTCCCATAGAAAGAACTCTTACTTCATCTCCGTATTTTTCACCAAATAATGCTAAAGCACCATTTTCAACTGCCTCATCAGGTGTCATTAATCTAGTTTTAACCTCAGATTTTTTAGACACCATTATGTTTACAAATTCTTCTATTTTATCAATTTCTTCATTCAAAATTGGCTTCATATGACTGAAATCAAATCTTAATCTGCTTGGCTCTACTAAAGATCCTTTCTGAGTTACATGTGTACCCAGAACTCTTCTCAATGACTCGTGCAATAGATGGGTTGCTGAATGATAAGCACGAGTATTATCTCTTCTTTCCACATCAATTTTTAACTCTACACTTTCCTGTAGTTTTATAGATCCACTCTTAACCTTTCCATAGTGCACAAACAAATCTCCTAGTTTTTTTTGAACATCAGTTACTTCAAATTTAAAGTCATTTGATACTATTTCACCAGTATCACCAACTTGTCCACCAGACTCTCCATAGAAAGGAGTTTGATTTACTATAATCATTCCCTCATCATTTTCTTTTAACTGATCTACTTCTTTGTTGTCTTTTAAAAGAGATAACACGACACCTTCAGCTTGATTAGTTTCATATCCTAAAAATTCAGTTGCTTCTAATTTGTCTTTTATTCCAAACCAGATATCTTCAACCGCTGCATCACCAGAACCTTTCCAATTTTTCTTAGCAAGTTCTCTACTTTCCTTCATTAAAGATTGAAACTTTTCAGTATCAATTGACATTGATTTGTTTCTTAAAATATCTTCGGTAAGATCTAACGGGAAACCATAAGTGTCATATAATTTAAAAGCTACTTCACCTGGTAATACTTTATCTATCTTGGATATTTCATCATTTAAAATTTTTATTCCTCTATCTAAGAGAACCAAGAATTTTTCTTCTTCCATTTTTAAAGTTTCTTTTATTAAAGACTCTGCTCTAACTAATTCTGGATAATTTCCAGACATTTCATTTTTAAGAGTGTCAAACAAATTATAAAAAACTGGTTCCTTAGATCCTAATAAATGAGAATGTCTCATTCCTCTTCTCATAATTCTTCGAAGAACATATCCTCTTCCTTCGTTTGAAGGTAAAACTCCCTCAGCTATTAAAAAGGAACTTGCTCTTAAGTGATCAGCTATTACTCTAAAACTTGCAAGATTAGATTTATCTGATTTAACTTTTGTAATTTCAGATGCAGATCCAATTATTTTTTTGAAATGATCTGTTTCATAGTTATCATGTGAACCTTGTAATAAAGCTGCAATTCTCTCAAGTCCCATTCCAGTATCTACTGATGGTTTTGGAAGATTAATTCTTTTATCTTTAGTAACTTGTTCAAACTGCATAAAGACTAAGTTCCAAATTTCTATAAATCTATCTCCATCCTCATCTTTAGAACCAGGTAAACCTCCTTGTAAATGATCTCCATGGTCAAAAAAGATTTCAGAACAAGGTCCACAAGGTCCTGTCTCTCCCATTGACCAAAAATTATCAGAAGTTGCTATCCTTATAATCCTATCATCGCTAAAACCCGCTATTTTCTTCCAAAAATTGAAGGCCTCATCATCCTCATGAAATACAGTTACATAAAGCCTGTTTTTATCTATTCCAAAATCTTTGGTTATTAAATCCCAGGCATAATGAATTGCTTGCTCTTTAAAATAATCACCAAAAGAAAAATTTCCTAACATCTCAAAGAAAGTGTGGTGCCTTGGTGTGTAACCAACATTTTCTAAATCATTATGCTTACCACCTGCCCTTACACATTTTTGTGAAGTGGTAGCTCTAACGTAATCTCTTTTTTCTAGTCCTGTAAAAACGTTTTTAAACTGAACCATCCCAGAATTTGCAAACATCAATGTAGGATCATTATTTGGAACTAAATTACTAGACTCCACAATCTTATGATCGTTCTTTTCAAAATATTTTAGAAAAGTATTTCTTATTTCATTGAGTGTTTTGTCTGCCATATTTTTAAAATACAGCTTTTTTATTCTATGTCTAGATATCGAAGGGAAAAAAGGCGCTTAAATTAAGCGCCTTTTGTTAATAAAGATGACCTATTAATTCTTTTTCGATGGAGGAGTAGCCTCTGCTTTATCAGCCTCTTCTTTTTCAGCTACTTTCTTCTCTTTCTCCAATTTTTCAGGATCAATTGGATTTCCCTCTATTTTCTTAGAAATCACGCCTGCTTTTTCTCTAATTGCCATTTCAATTTCTGCAGCAACTTTAGGATTTTGAGCTAGATAAGTCTTAGCATTCTCTCTACCTTGACCGATCTTCTCACCCTTGTAAGCATACCATGCACCTGATTTTTCAATTATATCTGCTTTAGAACCAAGATCGACTAATTCACCCATCTTGCTAATACCTCTTCCATACATCAAGTCAAATTCAACAACTTTGAATGGTGGCGCTACTTTATTTTTAACAACCTTCACTCTTGTAGAGTTACCAATAATCTCATCTTTATCTTTGATGGCACCAATTCTTCTAATATCCATTCTTACAGATGAGTAAAACTTAAGTGCATTACCACCTGATGTTGTCTCTGGACTTCCAAACATAACTCCAATTTTCATTCTAATTTGGTTAATGAAAATCATCATTGTGTTTGTGTTTGATATTGAACCAGTTAATTTTCTCAAAGCCTGACTCATTAATCTTGATTGAAGACCAACATGATGATCTCCCATCTCACCTTCAATTTCAGCTTTTGGAGTTAAAGCTGCAACAGAGTCAATTACGATTACTGAAATAGAGCCTGATTTTACTAGTGTATCAGCGATTTCTAAAGCTTGTTCACCAGTGTCTGGTTGTGAAATTAAAAGTTCTTCTGTATTTACACCTAATTTTTTTGCATAAACTGGATCTAATGCATGCTCTGCATCAACGAATGCACAAATGCCTCCAGCTTTTTGAGCTTCAGCAACAACTTGTAATGCTAATGTTGTTTTTCCAGATGACTCTGGACCATAAACTTCAATAATTCTTCCTTTTGGTAATCCACCTATACCTAAAGCTAAATCAAGACTTAAAGAACCTGTTGAAACAGACTCGATATCCATCGCTCTCTTTTCACCAAGCTTCATTACAGAGCCTTTTCCAAAATTATCTGTAATTTGAGCTATCGCAGCGTCTAACGCTTTGTTCTTTTCTTTAACGTCCATTTCTTGATCTTTAGTAGATTTAACTACTTTTAGGTTATTTTTCGTCATTTTTTGCCTCTTTTTTTAAATTTTTTAACATTCGAATCATGAAATAAATGTACACATTTTGTTCTCATTAGCAATATATTTATTTTTTACCCCTAAAAATCAAATAATTACTTAAGTTTTAGATAATGGCTATTAAGTAAGCCCACTGCTTTAAGCAAATTGTATTGGGCCATTAGATAGTTTTTTTCTGAACTTGCTAAAGAAATTTGAGCAGCAAGTAATAAAGAATTTGATTGGATAACATCTAAAGTGGTTCTAGAACCTCTTTCGTATTCTGCAGCTATTCCTTCATTAGCTATTTCAGCTGCATTTACTTGAACTCTAACTGAATTTAAAAAACTTTCAGAAGACTCTAGGCTAGACCATGCACTTGCTACATTCGTTTCGTTTGTTCTAACAGCATCATCTAATAATAATCTTTTTCTAGTAATTAAATTTGAATTTTTATTAATAGTTGATCTTTTTTTTCCACCTAAATAAAAAGGCCAACTAACAGTTGCTTTTAAAATATCCTTTTCCCTTTCAGCATAAGTAGAACTAAGATCATCAGTATAAGATCTCTCTAAAGACAAAGAAGCAGTTGGTTTTAAGTCTGACTCTGAAATTGCTAATTCTTTTTCAGCTTTTGCTAAATCAAATTTTGCTATTTGAATATCTGGATTATTTTGTTTTGAAAGATTAATTGCTTCATTCAAAGATTTTGGAATACTGACTATTGCTGTTGATTTTTTCTGTAATTGGTTCGGATCGCTTATTTTTCCAATAATATTTTCATAATTAAGTTTGCTGATTAACAGATCACTTTTTGATTTTGCAAATTGAGCTTGAGCTCCTGCAAGTGATGACTCTGATTGTGCTAAATCAGTATTTGTAATTTGACCTCTATCTCTTCTAATTTGATCATTTTCAACTTGTCTGATTAAAAGATTTAAATTTTTTGAGTTAATATCTAAAGTTTCTCTAGATAAAATTAAATTTGTAAAAGCATCGATTGCTTTATGTAGAATATCCTGTTCTTTTTTTACTAATTTTGCTTTAGCTAAATCTAAAGCAGTAATATTTTTTTCAAGTGTAAGATCTCTTCCGTAATCAAGCAATGTTTGTTCTAATTTAATCGAAGTTGTAAAAGGGTCTACATCACTGACACTCGCATCTCCTCCACTTTGATTTGTCAATTTGTTAGTATCTTCAAAACTTTTAGACCCACTTAATGTCAACGAGGGTTTATAATCTGCTTTAGAAATATTTACATCTTCTTCTGAAACTTTAATATTTTCTCTTTCTGCATTTAGCTGAATATTATTTTGATAAGTTTGATTTAAGGCATCAAGAAGAGTAACTGCCAAAGCATTACTGAAATATAATGAAGATGTGATTAATATTGCAAATATTTTTTTCATTTCGATTTATATACAGCAGTTTTAATTTGGTGGTTACTGTTTAAATTTAAAATTATAGAAGCAAATTTAGGCATATCTTTAAACATATTTTGAGTAATTCTTTGATAGGTTTGCATAAAGTTAATTACATCCTCTTTACTCATTATCTTATGACCGCCTTTCTTCTTTGTTTTTAACCATAGTTTATGTTCCTGCTTTAATCTCCACTTTTGTAATAAATTAAAGTTTTTTGCTTTTAAGTAAATCATACAATTTAGCTGTGAATATAGCTTTTTATATTTAGTTTTTAATTGTTGATTTACATATTTTCTCCAAACTAGTTTTTGGTCATTTCCTTTTTCCATAGAATTAATTGATTTTTTTAATGTCTTGTTTGGTTCCGCTCTTGCACCCACACACCAACCTTCAAAGATAATAACATCTGGTCTTTGATTGATTTTGTTCCATTGATTTTTAGGATATCTATCATCTATAGCCTTATTAAAATTGGGTAATTTCATTTTTTTGAATTTATTACTTTTTGATTTTTTAAAGAAATCTAACATCTTGTTAATATCATGAGTCCCTGGGACGCCTCTAGTTAATAGCATAGGATGTACTTTTTTTGATAAAGCTATTCTTTCTTTTCTAGTTTTATAAAAATCATCAATAGAAATTTTAAACACTTTTAATTTAAAATACTTTTCTAAAATTATCTTTATTATTGAACTTATTGTTGTTTTACCTGTACCTTGACCTCCAGCTAATCCAACAAAGTAAGGTTTTTTATTATCTGCTTTTTTTGTAATCCAAAAACATATTGGGATTAAATAATTTTTGATCATCCCGTGTTTGTTACCAAACTTTTCTGTTGATGTTTCTTGTGATTTAATAAATTTGAAACAATCTTTTTTAACTTTCTTAAAACACTCTTCAGATAATTTCATTAGACTTTTATTTTTCTTGATCCATTGGATGGCTAAGACCATCAAAGAAAGCGACTTCTTTTAAGTCCTCTACTTTCACTTCATCAACACATCCTAAATTGAAACCAGTCATAGCTGGTGCGCTTCTTGGATTGTGATGAGTATAAATTCCACATTCGGTGCAAAAGTAATGATTAGCAACTTTGGTATGGTATTGATAAAGTTTTAATTTCCCTTCTCCCTTGGTAACTTTAAAATCCTCATTTTTAACCATTCCCATAGTAGCGTTTTTTCTTTTACAAATAGAACAGTTACATCTTACAATTTTTGCTAGTTCATTTACTGTAGCATTAATTTCTGCTTCTACCGCTCCACAATGACAATTTAATTTCATATATATGCCTTTATTTTATTTTAAATTACTTTTTGCTGCAATCTTATTTCCATCTAAATCTCGAATATATCCATAATAATTTCCATCTTTTCTTACTCCTGGAGACCCCTCATCTGTTGCGCCTTTTGAGATTGCAATTTCATAAAATTTTTCTACTGCTTCTTTATTATCTGCTAATAAAGTTATTTGGGTTCCATTACCAAACGTTGCATCTTTTCCATTTACAGGATGTGTTACATAAAATTGGACTTTCTCTGGATCACTTGAATGAGCGTAACCAAGATATTTTTGTGTTTTCAAAACTCTTTTTAATTTCAAAGGTTCAAAGACAGCATCATAAAAATCACCTGATTTTTCATGATCATCAGAACCAACCATCACAAAGTCTAAAATATTCATAATTTATTTTTACTTATTTATTATATACCTCGTAAACTTTTTCTCTCTCACTTTTGTTCATTCCCTTGGTTTCTTCTACAAACTTATTTCTTAATTCTCTTGATTTTAATATGAAAAAACAAACAGTATTTTTGCTATGGTAAACTGCTTTTAATTCATCATCTATTTCGTTTAACTCCTCTGGAATATCGGCTTTAATACAAATCATAATTTTCGTTTTTAAATCACTTTAAGACTACTTATTGTAAAAGTTATCCACATGTCCACCAAATGTTGTTTTCGATGTTCACGTTTTGATTCACTTTTGATTCAATTACGGACTCAAAATACAAACTCTTGAGTGTATTGTATAAATGGTCTATAAATTAGAACAAAACAAGAACATGAAACTAACAATCCCTTATTATCTACATAAAGCAGGCGCTGGTTTTCCTTCCCCTGCTACTGATTATATCGAAGAAGATATTGATCTTAACATGCATTTAATAAGAAATGTTCCGGCAACTTTCATCATTAGAGTTCAGGGTAAATCAATGGTCGATGTTGGGATTAATGATGGTGACTTATTAGTGGTTGATAAAAGTTTAAAACCAAAAAACTTTTCAACTGTCATTGCAAATGTTCATGATGAGCTTGTGGTTAAAACTTTAGTTCAAGAAAGAGATAAAAAATTTTTAACTTCTGGTTCTAAAGAATTTTCTGACAGAATTTTAATTAACGAAGAACAAGATATTTTTATTTGGGGGGTTGTTACTTATGTCATCCATTCAACGTACTAAAAAAATAGCATTAATTGATTGTAATTCTTTTTATGTCTCATGTGAGCGTTTATTTAATCCCAAAATAAGAAGAAAGCCTGTTGTCGTTCTATCTAATAATGATGGCTGTATCATCTCAAGATCAAATGAAGCAAAAGCTTTAGGAATTAAGATGGGTGAACCTTATTTTAAAGCAAAAGATATTATTCTTAAAAATAAAGTTGAAGTTTTCTCATCCAATTATTCTTTATATGGAGATTTATCGAGAAGAGTGATGCGAACTCTTAAAAGATTTAATTCAGAAATAGAAGTTTACTCCATTGATGAAGCATTTTTAGATTTATCAAACTTTCCTGATAGTGAAGTAGAAAAAGTTGGAAAAGAAATTAGAGAAACAGTTTTACAATGGACTGGTATTCCAACAAGCATTGGAATAGCAAATACAAAAACATTAAGTAAAGTCGCAAATCATATTGCAAAGAAAAAACAATCAGGGGTGACAAGTTTAATTGGAATAGATAACTTAGATCCTATTTTAGAAAAAGTTGAAATCAACGACGTCTGGGGTGTTGGTAGGCAACTAACAAAGTTTTATCAAAAACATGGGATTTACAATGCTAAACAACTTAAAAATAAATCTAACACATGGATCAAGAAAAGTTCAAACGTTCTAAGTTCAAGAACTGCAATGGAGCTTAGAGGAGTTTCTTGTATAGGTTTAGAGACAACTACAACTAAAAGAAAGAGCTGTGTAGTTTCAAGATCATTTGGAAAGAGAATTGAAACGTTCCAAGAATTAAAAGAAGCAGTTGCAAATTATTGTTTAAATGCATCTGAAAAAATTAGATCAGAGTCTTTGGTTGCAAAAGCAATTACTGTATTTGTTAGAACCAGTCCTTTTCAAAGAAATTTTGGTTACTATTCGAATGCAAAGACTGTTGATTTTCCCATTGCAACAAATAATAGTATTGAAACAGTGAAGACAGCCGTTTCAATATTAGAAAGTATTTTTAAAAATGGTTACCGTTATCAAAAAGCAGGTGTAATGCTAACAGGTTTATCTAATGCAAGTGATAAAACAAATTTATTTACATCTGAAAAAGATGAAAAAATAAATAGCTTAATGAGATCTATTGATAATACTAATCATCGATACGGAAGATCGACTTTGAGCGTTGCAAGTGCTGGTGTTCATAAGAAGTGGAATATGCGAAGGCAATATTCTTCTAAAATTGATACAGCTGATTTCTATTGTTTACCAACGATTAGAGCATAATAAAAAAACTCTATAGTCCACCTGATGAAAATAAGAATTTAGCAACATCTTCGACACCAATTTGTTTTTTCATCTGACAAAAAACATAAGGTAAGCCATTTCGGGCCTTTTTTACGTCTTCTGTCATGGTTTCCAGATTAACTTCTACATGAGGAGCTAAATCTGTCTTGTTAATAATTAACAAGTCTGATTTTTGAATGGCAGGGCCACCTTTTCTAGGGATATCTCCACCCATAGCAACGTCAATAACATAAATAGATAGATCAACTAATTCAGGACTAAAAGTTGCTGCTAAATTATCCCCACCAGACTCGATTAAAATCAAATCAAGATCAGGAAATTTTTTTTTCATATTTTCTACAGCAAGCATATTAATTGAAGCATCTTCACGTATTGCTGTATGTGGACATCCTCCTGTTTCAACTCCTTTAATTCTCTCAAGAGGTAAAGCTTGGACTTTCATTAAAAATTCTGCATCCTCTTTTGTGTAAATATCGTTTGATATTACAGCCATAGAAATTTTCTTTGATAAAAATTTACATAATTCAGCTGTTAAGCTTGTCTTCCCTGCACCAACGGGTCCACCTATTCCAACTTTTAATGGTCCATTTATATTTTTCATGTCTTATAAATTCGCGTTTTCAAATTTTCATGCTTGATACTGTAGATATCACTATTAAAACAAATTCCACCTAAGTCTTCTAAATTTAAATTTTGACTTTCTTTTTCTATTTCTCTTATTAATTCGTAAGTTTTAATTATACAGTCCTGTCCAATTTTTTGCCCAATTGGTATATGTTTAATGCAAACATTTATTAGATTTGATACAAAGGATTGTAGATAAGATACTATTGTTAAGTTAAGCGGTATATCAAAATGTTTAGCTGCTTTAGCAACCACGATTGGATAAGCAGTATTTTCTTTAATATTAAAATCCCAACTATCAGCTAACACTTTTCTAAAAGCATTACCCATTTCAACAGACTCAATTTTTCTTTCTTTAGATGGACAAAGAGATAAGGCCAGTTCATTTAACTCTTTTCCTTGATAAGTATGTTTCATTAAAATTATATCATTTTTACCTGTTCCATATTTTAAGATACATTTTAAATAATCCAGAATATCCTCTTTTGACTTAATAAAATTATCATTAATCATTGCCTCTAAACCATGAGAATATGAAAAACTTCCAACAGGAAATGATGGTGAAAACCAAGTTTGAAGAATTTGTAACGATTCTTTCATATCTTTTTTATTTTTTATTTTAGTGTTTATGGCTATGGGTTCTACCAATTCCATATGCTCCTCCCTCAGGTTTAAATGGTTTTAAAACTTTCTTAACCTTTCCACCCAGTTTTAATATCATTTTTTTTATTACTTCATCATGCTGTATAAAAATTCTATCTTTTTCAATTTGACATGGCATATGCCTATTTCCAATATGCCAAATTAATTGCATTAAATTTTTTCCTTTTATTTCTAATAAACTTTCTTTTTTGTTTTTTATTAAAATCAAATTTCCACTTTGAAGTCGAAACGCTTGATTTTCTGACAGTGATTTTGTCTCTGGTAAATTGACTAAAAATTCAAAACCATTATCTGAAACAAGTTTTTTTCTTCTTAAAAATCTCTCATCATAAGATAAAGATATGTGATCTTTTGCTTTATTTTTGGCAATTTTATTGACTATTAAAAAACAATTATCCATAAGTTAAAACATAAAATATCTTTGTGCCAAAGGAAGTTCTTTAGCAGGTTCACAGGTAATTATTTCACCATCAGCTTTTACCTCGTAAGTTTCAGGATTAACCTCAATTTTCGGACACTTATTATTTAAAATCATATCTTTTTTAGAAATGGCCCTTGTGTTTTCTACAGGTAATAAATCTTTTCTAATATTTGCATCTTTTAATGAATTCTTTTCAATAGCTAATTTGCTTGTAAAAATTACTGAAGATTTTTCTAAAGAAGTTCCAAATGATGAAAACATTGGTCTAGTGTATACTGGTTGAGGGGTTGGAATTGATGCATTCGGGTCTCCCATTTGAGCACAAGCTATACTTCCGCCTATTAATATCATCTCTGGTTTGGCACCAAAAAATGCTGGGTCCCATAAAACTAAATCTGCACGTTTATTTTTTTCAATACTACCAATATGTTTTGAAATCCCATGAGCAATTGCAGGATTAATTGTATATTTTGCTAAATATCTTTTAACTCTAAAGTTATCATTGTCTCCTTTTTCCTCAGGTAAACTACCTCTTTGAACTTTCATTTTGTGTGCAGTTTGCCAAGTTCTAATTATAACTTCTCCAACTCTTCCCATTGCCTGACTATCTGAAGCAATAATTGAAAAGGCTCCCATGTCATGAAGAATATCTTCTGCTGCTATTGTTTCTCTTCTTATTCTACTTTCAGCAAATGCAACATCCTCTGGAATAGATTTATCGAGATGGTGACACACCATTAGCATATCTAAATGTTCTTCTATTGTATTAACTGTATATGGTCTGGTTGGATTTGTTGAGGAAGGAATAACATACTCTTCTCCACAAACTTTAATTATATCTGGTGCATGTCCACCGCCAGCACCTTCTGTATGAAAAGCATGAATAGTTCTTTTATTAATTGCTTTAATAGTATTTTCTACAAACCCACTTTCATTTAAAGTGTCTGTGTGAATCATTACTTGTACATCGTTTTTGTCAGCAATATTTAAACAATTATCAATTGCTCCAGGAGTGGTTCCCCAATCCTCATGTAATTTTAAAGCTGAAGCTCCTGCTAAAATTTGTTCTTCAAGACCTTCTGGTAATGAAGAATTTCCTTTGCCAGCAAAAGCTAAATTCATAGAAAAACCATCAGCAGATTGAATCATTCTTTGTATGTGCCATGGTCCGGGTGTACACGTTGTTGCAAGTGTTCCATGGGCTGGTCCAGTACCTCCTCCAAGCATGGTTGTAACACCTGAGTGTAGAGCATCGTCAATTTGTTGAGGACATATATAATGAATATGACTGTCAAAACCTCCTGCGGTTAAAATTTTTCCTTCACCAGCAATTATCTCTGTTCCTGGACCAATAATAATATTTACTTTAGATTGGGTATCTGGATTGCCAGCTTTACCAATTTCAAGTATTTTTCCATCCTTTAAGCCCACATCAGCTTTATAAATTCCATTTACATCAACTATTAAGGCATTGGTAATAACTGTATCAGCAGCTCCTTTTTCTCTACTGATTTGAGATTGGCCCATTCCGTCTCTTATTACTTTTCCACCACCAAATTTTACTTCTTCACCATAAGTGGTTAAATCATTTTCAATCTCAATAAATAGTTCAGTATCTGCAAGCCTAACTTTATCTCCTGTTGTAGGCCCATACATATCTGCATAAGCCGCTCTAGAAATTTTAGCCATTATAAATTACCCATAACTTTCTTATTGAAACCATATATTTTTTTTAATCCATTTATTTCTATTAGCTCAACATCTTTAGATTGACCTGGTTCAAATCTGACAGCTGTTCCTGAAGGGATATTTAATCTTTTTCCATATGCTAATTTTCGATCAAACACTAAATGCTCATTAGTTTCAAAAAAATGATAATGACTTCCAACTTGTATAGGTCTGTCTCCAGAATTAGAAATTTTTATGCTAGTAACTTTGGAGTCTTTATTTAAGTCTATTTCCTCGTTTTTTGTAATTACTTCACCTGGCCTCATAATATTATCATCTAATAGGTTTGTGCACTGTTACTAATTTAGTTCCATCAGGAAAAGTAGCTTCTACTTGAACTTCCTTAATCATATCTGGAATACCTTCCATACAATCCTTCTTTTTAATGACATGAGCTCCTGCCTCCATTAGTTCTGCAACACTTTTTCCTTCTCTAGCTCCCTCTATTACAAAATCTGTTATTAAAGCTATAGCTTCTGGATAATTTAATTTTATACCCTTCGACAATCTATTTTTAGCAACAATTGCTGCAAGACTAATTAAAAGTTTATCTTTTTCTCTAGGAGTAAGTTTCATTTATATATTCCATACTTTTGGTATCTTTGAACCTTCAAAAAAATAAGACAAAATTTTATCAATTGCAAATTTAAGATTATAACTATCCTTAGATAGAAGTCTTACGATCAATTTATTATCCCAATTAGAATAATTTGAAGTTGTATTTTCATTGTTAGTTAAAGTTTCAGATAGATTATTAACGTTATTCAAAAACTTATTTCCCACAATTATAATTGTCGCAACTGCAGAATTATTATTTAATGTCGAAAAACTATTCAAATATTTTTTTTCAAATAAACCTGTATTTATTGCTTCAGTATGAATTAATTTATTATCAACATTAATATTCCAAAAATCTGAAAAATAACCCTTTTCAAACTTCTCCTTCATAGAAGTTCGTCCAAAAATAATATTTTCACAAAGAAGTAAATTTGAGTCTTTTGATAAATTAAAATTAATTTTTCTTTTTAAATTACAATTATTAAATAAAATTAATTCTTTAGGTAACCAAAACAGACTAGAATTGTTTAATAAATTTAAGTTAATTTCTAAATTAGCTGGATTACCAAAACCACTATAAATTTTTTCTGCCGCCTGAGTTGAAATACAAAGTTTCGAACTATCGATTTCAAATTTGTAGTCGTATTCATCCCCGGAAGTAATTCCACCAGCGGTATTGATAAGCATCAATTGTTTTAAATTTTCATGAAAATCTGGCATCAAAGCTTTTGAAGATCCTTGTTGATAAAGATTTTGTAAATTTTGATCTTTTATTTTTATTTCTAATCTGCCCCTAGATTTTTCCAGTTTTTTTTGACTTATATTCATGACATTATCCTAGCACAAAAAAACCTATTTATTGTTTACCAATTTTAGAGCTTGAATTATTTGCTTTTTTTAATAAAAAAGAAACATGCAAAATCAAGAAATAGTAAAAATAATTGAAAACCTTAAAGGACGAAGGAATTATGAGGAAAAAAGAGCCTCTAAATTAGGTTTTGCATCTCTTTATGAATACTTTGAGGATAAAATTTCAAAGCAACAAAAAGCTATTGAAGACGAACAAAAAGAATTAGAAGCTGCAAAAGCTGACGATCAACCAAAAGCTAGCAAGAAAAGCTGTAGCTGTTGCTAAATTAAAAAGGCTTAGGGTTGTTAGGATAACCCAAATTCTTACAAGATGATCCATCTGATTGGGGAGCTGTTTTACAAAATGCAATCATCCTTACTCCATTAAGCTGGGTTTCTCCATTTAATTGACTTACAATTTCTGAACAGCCACTCCATAAATCGTCACAATTATCGGCTTTACCAACATTAGAATATTTAATTTTTACATCAGGTATTTCAACACCGGCATCAGTTGCTTGATTCATATGGTGTCTATAAGGTCCAAATTTAAATCTAACACTTGAAGCACCGCCCAAAGTATCACCATAATAGCTTGATCTGAGTTTTCCATCTATCCACAAATGTAAAAATCCATCTTCTGCCCACTTTGCGTTTACTAAAACATTTACCCATTTACCTTTTAATGGTGAAAAATAATCATCAAGATTAACAAAATAAGTATCGAAGTATAAATATTCCTCTCCTGTCTCATTTTTATGTGAGGTGTAATTTGGTGAATTAAATACCCAATTAAATCTATTATTAATTATATTGAGTGCTGCATCGTGAGTTTTTTCACCTTTGCCATATAATTTTTTAAAATCAAATAAAGATATTGTATGCTTTTCAATCTTTACGTCTGCAGGGAAAAAATAACCTACCCTGTACCATTTTGTTTTATTTTTTTTGGTAGTTTCCTTATAAGGTTCCATTATCTGGAATCTTTGTGCATGGCCAGGTTTTCCCCACCTAGACCAATCTTGTTTATGACCTTCAAAAGAATATTTTAAATTAAACTCAACTCCTTTTTCAGTAACCCCCATACGATCCTCAAACTTATCAAAAAATTTATAGATGTTTGAATTTTTGATATTTCTAAGGTTAAATACCATCTTATTATCTGACTGTGCTTTAAGTACATAATGAGCAAAATCTTTCTTCTCTTGCTTTTTCATTTTTATATGCCATTTATTTGCATACGAAATTGAAGGAACTAATAAAAATATTAATAATATTGGGAAAATTTTTTTCATAATTTTATTTTTCATCTAAAATTCTAAAATTTTCTTAGTTCCATCTTTATAAGTGAACTCTACTTTTTTTTCTGAAATACTTTTAATTGATGTAAAACCATCATA
Source organism: uncultured Pelagibacteraceae bacterium (assembly GCA_902581605.1). GTDB lineage: Bacteria > Pseudomonadota > Alphaproteobacteria > Pelagibacterales > Pelagibacteraceae > Pelagibacter. Next base: position 29,178 of record CACHPE010000011.1, read on the forward strand.
TTCAGTAATAAATTGATTTAATTTTTTTCTACCCTTTTTGCTCATTTTTTTTCCTGGAGCATTCACACCAACATCAATAATTAGTTCAGCTCCATTTAAAAATGCATTTACCCAAGCTTTTACTGGAGGACCACATGTCATCGCTTCGGTTAACCAAATTGGTTTATTTACATTTACACTTTTTAATAATTCTGCAAACTCATCTACCCAAAGCCCTTTATCACATTGTCCATCTGGACCGCTTATGTGGTGAATATTTGCAATATCAAAATGATCTTTTATTTTTGGCAAAGCGGATTTCCAATATTTTTTATTTTCTGGCAACATTCCTGCAGCACCAGCCATAACAATAACTGCATCTGGTTGTTTTTCTTTAATTACTTTGGAAGAAAAATTAAATATTTCAACAAAGTCTTCCTCACTTCCTTTAAAGAACATTTTAAACTCCGGCTCGTTCATAATATCCCAATATTTTATAGGTTTAGTTAATCCTGGCATGTCATTTGAACCATCTCCGTCATAACGATCAACCAACATTAATAGGAAGGTTTTATAGTCATCCATTGAGCAAGGTTTACTTAAATACTTAGTAAACTTTTTTCCAAATGGACTTTTTGCTTTTTTTCTTTTACATGATTTTTGCTCCCAATTTGCATGAGGCCAGATTGTAGCTAAAATTGTTTGATTATGTTCTTGAGCATACGCAACATGTTTATCTGTTTCTTCCCAACTAAACTTTCCCTTTTCCTTTTCAATATGGTTCCAAATAAAAGGTCCTGGATGAGGTCTTACCCATTGACCATCTCTACCTCGCATTTTTTCATCACGCATTTCAGTTAATTCACCAAATCTAGAATCTGAATTTGCAAAATTGGAAGAAAATAAAAGAGAAAATAAAATTATAAATAATTTTTTCATTAACTATTTAATTTTATCAATATCATGAATATTTGTTAAGGAATTATTTAATTGCTCGATATTTTCTCTTAAAGCTAAACTTGAAATTGAATAAATCATTATTAGTAACAATACTAATGGTAGTGATGTAATTGCTGAAGCATAGCTTTTGATCAGTAATATATAAAAAATAATAAATAAAGCTGATCTAATTAAAACTGTTTTTCTGAAAACACTTATAATTGAAAGTGAATGTTTTAATAAGTTAAAAAAACTCATTTGAGATGGACCGAAATATCTTTTACCTCTAATAGAAGGTGTGCTGATTAAATCCTTTTCAACTTTTTTTAATGATCCAGAAAAACTATTCCAGGTAGCCTTTTCTTCCAGCATTTTTTTTACAGTTGATTTTGATAAACAAGTAAAGTTGCCAAATTTAATTGATTGTCCCGTAAATGCTAAAGTTAAGAACTTGTGAAATTGATAACATACTTGAAAAAATAAACCCTCAGATCTCTTTACTCTTTCACCAGTAATTGACTTTTTGCCTGATTGCTCTGAAAGTTGAATGAAATTTTTAATTTCTTCAGGTCTATCCTCGCCGTCACCATCCATTGGAATTACAAAATCAAAATCTTTTTTTTCAAAGATATATTTTAAGCCAGAGGCAATGCATCTTGCATGACCTCTATTTTCTTTCATATTTATTATTTCAAAAGAGCTAATGCTTTCTATATTTGCATAAGTATCAATTATCTGTTGGGATGATGCATCATTTATAATTACTAAAGATATCTCATGATTTAAATTTTTTATTTCAGAATTAATATTTTCTACCAGTGACTTTAAGGATTCTCTGTCATTATAAATTGGAATTAAAATTACGTATTTCATCTATCTTGAACCTACACAAACACTATCAAGACACATATAATCTTTCAATTGATCAAGCTTTTCTCTCTCAACAAAACCCTCCCAAACTGGTCTTGATTTTAAATGATATGAAAGATTTCCAGCAGTCCATTCATCACCCAAAACTACATTTATTTTTGTGTCAAATTGTTGATCCCAAGCATATTGAGTTTTTATTGCAATTTCTTTACCCATATAATCAGTTCTTTTATTTTCATTTGAAATTGAAACATAAGCGTAAAGTCCTGGTGATAAAAAGAAAAAGAATATAAATCCAAGCATGAAAGGTTTAACTTTCTTAATATTTATTTGTGCTTGAAACAAATAAACAGTCAATGTACCAAAAAATAAATAAAAAGGAGTCATCCACATAGTTCTTATTTTTGATCCAGTAATTAATGATGTTAAAAACATTAAAACAATTGGCAAAATATTTATTGCTAGTAAAAATAGTAATTTTTTATCCTTAAAATTTAAATTCAATTTAATTTTTTTAACTAATAACCATGTTAATATTAAAAAAGGAATTAAAATCCCCAATTGTTTTAACAAAAAGATTATTGGAAATTTAAAATGATCTAAAAAACTAGATTGTTCTAGACCAGTTCTAGCTAATCCATATTTAATAGTAATGAATTCATTGTTATTTAACCAAATTAAATGTGGGACTAAAACTACTAAAAAAACTTCGATGGTAATTAGATATTTAAAATCAAATTTTCTATCTTTTTTTAGAAAAATTAAATAAATAAAAAGGAGATCAATAGAAACTAGTAGATAAATAAATAAATATTTTGATAAAAAGCCAAAAGCAGCAAAAAGACCTACTAAAAAACAGTCTGAAAACTTTATTTCTTTGCCACTATATATTTTCCAAGAATAATAAACTGTTAAAGACCAAAAAGGTAATTGGCAAACATTTACATTAAATTCTGGTGTGGTGAAATTATAAAAGTGAATTGCTTCGATTAATAGTACAGAAATTAAACCTAATAATTCATTGTTAAATATTTCATTTGAAAATTTAAAAACATAATAAAAAGAAATAATTACAAAAATTTGACTTAACAAATAATAAGCCCAATCTTGTGGTCCAAAAATTTGATAAAAAACTTCTGGAAAAAAAGCACTCATCGGTGGATGTTTATTAAATCCCCAATCTAAATTACTTCCCCAAGCTAAAGCTTCGATTGTATCAAGTGGTAAATTATGATTTGTAATTGATGGAATCAATACCCAAAAAATTAGATGAGCTGTAACAAAAATATAAAAAACATTATCGATATTTTTGTTATTAATGGTCATTTATAAATATTTATATCAATTAAGCTTGCTTGACACCCCTAATTTGCTGAATATACTGCGAGCGATTAAAATTGAGCTATGCCAAAGACTGCTAAAGCAAAGAAAAAAGTATCAAAACCAAAAACTAAAGTTGTAACTAAGTCAAAACCAACTGTAGCTAAAGTTGTCTCTAAAGGTCCTGTAAAAATTTCAAAAACTTATATTCCAAAAGATACTGAAAAATATATGTGTGAAAAACATAAAGTGTATTTCAGAATAAGACTAACTGAATGGAAAAAAGAATTAATTAAAGCAAATAATGAAGCTCTTTATAATGGCGCTATGGATGACAATAATATTTCTGCAGATATTGTTGACCAGGCCAACTCGTATATTGATAGCAATGTAGAGATGAAAGCAATTAACAGACAGATTAAATTAATATCTGAAATTGATAAAGCGTTAAGAAGAATTAGAGAAGATACTTATGGTTATTGTTTAGATACAGCAGAACCAATAGGATTAAAAAGATTAATGGCAAGACCTGTTGCCAAATACACAATTGCAGCACAAGAAAAGCATGAAAAAGAAGAAAAAGTTCATGCAGATGATTAGTAATGAAAAAAAAATCATCTAAGAAAAATTCAATATCATTTCTATTTGCTAAGAAATATATCTATTTTTACTATCCTTTCTTTTGGGTTGTGCTGTTGCTATATTTATTTTTGAAATGAATAAAAAATTACTTTTAATAATTATTGTAATTATTGCTATTGAATTCTCTGGTTATGGAATTCTCAGCACTCTCTATAGATTATTTGGATAAATCTTTAAGGTTTAGGAATTTTAGCTTCCTTATCCATAAATGCATAACCTTTTACAACGGCTTCTCTCTCAGCTATTTCTAAATACCATCTTGATAAGTTTTTATAATTTTTTAAGCCAATATCATGCCATTCATGTCTTGCCATCCATGGCCAGGTTGCAATATCAGCAATTGTATATTCGGTGCCGGCAAGAAATTTAGATTCTTTTAACCTCACATCTAATTCTCCATAAAGTCTTTTGGTAATTTTAAAATATCTTTCCTCACCAAACTCACTTTTACCAGGATTATAGTGATGAAACTGATGGTGTTGACCAATCATTGGGCCCACAGTGCCCATTTGAGCCATTAACCACTGATTAATAACTAGTCTATCTTTTTCATTATAAAGTTTTCCACTTTTATCCGCTAAGTACATTAATATTGCGCCAGACTCGAAGATGCTTTTATTGTTCTCTTGATCAATGATCACTGGAATTTTTCCAAAAGGGCTAAGCTTTATAAACTCTGGTTTAAATTGTTCATCTTTACCTAAATCAACTTTGATTACTTTGTATTCATAACCAATTTCTTCAAGCATAATACTAATTTTCCATCCATTAGGAGTATTAGCAGAAAAAAGTTCTATCATTTTTTAATTCCAAGTCTTTCTTGTGCAGCTTTGGAGGTTGTTGTGAATTCAAATCTTAATTTCTCGTCTGGTTTTGCATATTTAAAACAACCTCTTGCGGCTAAGGCGCCTTCATGAAAACCTGAAAGAATTAATTTTAATTTTCCTGGATAAGAACAAATATCTCCAATCGCAAATATACCTCTCACATTAGTTTCGAAGTTTTCAGTATTTACTTGAACAGTTTTCTTATCAATAGTTAATCCCCAATCTAAAATAGGACCAAGTTGCATAATTAAACCAAAAAAACCTAATACATAATCAGATTTAATTTCTTTAATTTCTCCATCATCATGTTTTATTTTAACAGCTTTTATGTTTTTTTCTCCTAAGACTGAATCAATTTGATACTTTGTATATAGACTTAATCTTCCTCGATCGTTTAGTTCTTTTACTTTTTGAACACTCGCTTCTACTCCACTAAAACCATCTCTTCTATGAATTAAGTTTACTTTAGATGTATTTGATAATTCAATTGCCCAATCTAAGGCTGAATCTCCTCCACCAAAAATTGAAATAGTTTTGTCTTTAAATATTGATTTATCTTTAATAGAATAAAATAAAGAACTTCCCTCAAATTTTCCACATTCTTTTATTGGAAACTTCCTTGGCTCAAAAGAGCCAACACCCCCAGCAATAACTATTGCTGCAACATCAAACTCAATTCCACCTGATGATTTTACATGCCATCGATTTTCTACTTTTTTAAGTTCTTCTATTCTCTCATTCAAATGAAATTTTATATTGAAAGGTTTTATTTGCTTTAAAAGATTATTGGTTAACTCTTCACCGGTGCATTCAGGTACAGCTGGAATGTCATAAATAGGTTTATCAGGATAAAGCTCAATACATTGACCTCCTGCTTTATCAAGATTGTCTACTATCTCGCAACTTAGACCAATAATTCCAAGTTGGTGAGCGCAAAACAAACCCGTAGGCCCTGCACCAATAATTAACACATCTGTTTTATTCATTTATCCTTGTTTTGAAGGAATATTAACTTCTAGTCCTTCTAATTCATCTGAAACAATTAACTGACAACTTAATCGACTATTTTTTTTTGGTTCAAAAGCCATATCAAGCATATCTTCCTCACCATCTTCTTTTGTTGGAAGTTTATCTAACCATTCTTCTTTAACATAAACGTGGCATGTTGCACATGCCATTCCTCCTCCACAATCTGCATCAATCCCTGGAATATCATTTTGAATAGCACCCTCCATCACAGTTAATCCTTTTTGAACATCAACTGTATGAGTTTTATTATCATGAGTGTGGTATATAATTTTTGCCATGCGTTATATATAAGTTCTAATCTAAATTGAACAAGTAATTAAAAAATACTTGGTCAAATTTATGCATTTTGTGGGTCAGGGACTTCTTTTTTAAAAAAGTAGCCAGAGTCTTCTTTTTGTTTCATCAAAGCTGGTAAAATTTCTTTGTAAGCATCAATTAAACCGTCATTTGTTCTCGGTAATTGATCTTTAATATGATGATGAAGTTTATCCAGGTTATAAGATGGAACTGTTGGAAACATGTGATGAGTTACATGATATTCCATTTTCCAATATAAAAAACTTAAAATAGGATTTAAATACATTTCTCTTGTTGTGTACCTATGATCTTTAATATCTCTCGCTAAACCAGCGTGTTGGGTAAAAGAAACCAGTTTATGTAAAGTTCTTCCATAAAATTTTGGTAATAGAAAAAACAAAACTGGTAACCAAGATAATGTAATTAAAGACCACAAAATAATTGCAATCCAAATTGCAACAAAGATTCTAGAATTTAAAATAACTTTTGGTTGTGCATTTTCAGGAATACAGTCTTGCATTACTTTTGTTTTTATACCCAATGCATGTTGAATAATTTCGTAAGCTATACTTTTTTTAAAATAAACCAGTTCCATAAAAGGAATTAAATTCATCAATAAATTTTTTGGAGTGTCTTTTAGATTATTTCCATATTCAATTTCATGATCATATGGATTTTCTGTTGAATATGTATTTCCATGATGAACAAAATGTGTGTATCTCCATCTTACTGGTTCAAAATTTGAGAGATATGAAGAGATATAATAAAAAAATTCATTTAGAGTTTTTGATTGAAAAGCAGTTTTATGACCTGTCTCGTGCCATAATGGGTTTGAAAAACCATAAATGTTTCCATAAACCAAAAACCAAAAAGCAGACCACCAAGTGCCCCAGGTTATATATGCGAAGATTCCAGTTACTAACAACAATCCAAAAAAAACTGAAACATGTTGAAGCCCCTTAATATCTGATTTTTTTGAAAGTTCTTTAAGAACCTCCATATCAACTTTGCATCGGTGCCATTTCTCTAATTTTACGTCCATAAGATAAATTATGTATAATTATTATACATATTCTTACAAAAGGTAAAAAAAAAGGGCAAGTACTAAAATGTACCTGCCCTTAATTTAATTTTTTACTAATTACTTAGCTCTTTTTCCTGCAGAACTAGTTGCAGCAGCCCAAATTACTAGACCGAATGCAATTTTGTTAATGAAGTCAGCTAAGTTGTAAACGACGTTAAGCGAGTCAGCGTCAACACCACCAGTTAAGTAACCAAATACATAACCTAGTGGGTAAATTGCCCAACCTACAGTAACGATCATTCTCATTGCTCCGAATGCAGTTACAAGAGCTTTGTTACCACTCTTTGATGCAGCTTTACCAGCTTCACCTGAGAATACTTCATAAAGAATGTATACCCAACCTGCCATTCCAATGATGAAACCTAGTGTAGCATTTATATATCCTGCTTCACCTAAGTATCCACCGATAAGCATCACTAATGAACCAATTAACAATCTCCAGAACATTCCAGAATTTGCTTTGTTAATAGCTGCTAGAATTAAATAGAATTCTACCATCTGTAATGGCACAGTGATTAACCAGTCAATGTATCTGTATACTGTTGGCGAGTCCCCAGTAGCCACCCATACTTCTCTCATGTACATGTAGTGTATGAATGCAATACCAGTTACTAGACCAGCAACAATTACTGATGTTCTCCAACCAGTTGCGACGTTACCAACTTCCATGAAAAAGAAAGCAGTAGCTGCCAACATTCCCATTGAGATAACCCAGAATGAAATTCCGACGAAGTCATCTTGGTTCAACATCGTTGCGTCTGCTGCAATAGCTATACCTGAAAAACCTATCAAGCCCATAGCTGCTAAAGCAAACAGTTTAAGTTTATTCATAAAAAACTCCCTCTTCGTTAGTTTTTATTTTAGTTTATATAAACTAGACTTAAGTTTCTTTAAGCCAACTTTGCGGTTAATAGCAAATTAAATTAGTTTTATGAAGACTTAATTGTCACTAATAAGCATTGATTTTACTTAATTTTTAAAATTAAATACAATTTACAAGTTAAAAACCAAAAAAAAAAAGGAATTCGAATCAAATTTTTATGTCTTCTAAGTTTAGTCAAATTTACGAAAGTTCTATAAAAAATCCTGAAAAATTCTGGCAAGAAGCCTCTGAAGATATCTTTTGGTTTAAAAAACCTACCAAAATTTTAAATAAATCTAACTCTCCTTTCTATAAATGGTTCGAAGATGGTGTTACAAATACGTGTTATAATGCTTTAGACATCCATATTGATCAAGGAAGAGGTCAAAAAACAGCTTTAATCTACGATAGCCCTATTACAGGTAACAAAAGTAAGTTCACTTACGAGAAATTGAGGTCAAAGGTTTCTAAATTTGCAGGGGCATTAAAAGCTCAAGGCGCTAACAAAGGTGATAGAGTGATTATTTACATGCCAATGATCCCTGAAGCAGTGGTAGCTATGCTAGCTTGTGCAAGAATTGGTGCAATTCACTCTGTTGTGTTTGGAGGATTTGCCTCAAATGAGCTTGCAAGTAGAATAGATGACAGTAAAGCAAAATTATTAGTGACTGCTTCTTGTGGTTTTGAACCCGGAAGAACAGTTGAGTACAAACCTCTTGTTGATGAAGCGATAAAAATCGCCAATCATAAAATTGAAAAGATGATCTTGTTCCAAAGACCAGGAAATGAAGTTCAACTAAATGCACCTAAAGAAGTCAGTTGGGAAGAGGTTGTGTCTGAAGCTAAAGATGTAGACTGTGTTGAGATGAATTCAAATGAGTTTGCATACATTTTATATACTTCAGGTACAACAGGAACTCCTAAAGGTATAGTGAGAGATATTGGTGGTCACATTGTTGCTCTCAAGTGGACTATGAAAAATATCTATAACATTGATACAAATGACATTTGGTGGTCTGCAAGTGACATTGGTTGGATTGTTGGACACTCTTATATTGTTTATGCGCCTCTATTTAAAGGATGTACCACAGTTTTGTTTGAAGGTAAGCCAGTTGGAACTCCAGATGCAGGAGCTTTTTGGAAAATAATATCTGACTATAAAGTAAAGTCTCTTTTTACAGCTCCGACAGCTTTTAGAGCAATCAAGAAAGAGGATCCTGAGGGTAAATTTTTCTCAAAATATGATTTGAGTAGTTTTGAGAGCTTATTTCTAGCTGGAGAAAGAGCTGATCCAGATACAATTAAGTGGGCAGAAAATTTACTTAAAGTACCAGTGATTGATCATTGGTGGCAAACAGAGACTAGTTGGGCAATAAGCTCAAATTGTACAGGTATTGAAATGATGGAAACAAAATATGGTTCAGCCTGCAAAGCCGTCCCTGGATATGATGTCAAAATCATTAAACCAGATCAATCTTTGGCCAAACCAAATGAAATGGGAGACATCGTTGTAAAACTCCCTTTGCCTCCAGGCACTTTTCCAACATTATGGAATGCAGATCAAAGATACAAAGAAAACTATATGTCTAATTATGAAGGATACTACCAAACATATGATGCGGGCCACATCGATGATGATGGTTATATTTGGATCATGTCTAGAACTGACGATATTATAAATGTAGCAGGTCATAGATTATCAACCGGAGCGATCGAGGAAGTATTATCCGAACATCAATCTGTTGCTGAATGTGCAGTGCTTGGAATAGCAGATAAATTAAAAGGGCAATTACCTATAGGATTAGTAGTTTTAAAATCTGGTGTTGATAAAGATAATGAAACTATATCTAAAGAATGTGTACAAATGGTTAGAGATAAAATTGGACCTGTTGCTGCATTTAAAGTGGTAATTGTTATTAAAAGATTACCAAAAACAAGATCAGGAAAAATTTTAAGAGGGACCATAAGAAAAATTGCAGATGGTGTTGAATACAAAATACCACCAACAATTGATGATCCTGCAATTTTAACAGAAATAAAAGAAGATTTAATTAACCACAAAATCTTAAATAATGGTTAAAACTTATATCTTTTTAATCGCCGCAATATTTTGTGAGGTTGCTGGAACAATGTTGCTACCTATTTCTCAAAACTTCACAAAATTTATACCAACACTTTCTTTATCTGCTTTTTATCTTACAGCTTTTTATCTGTTAACTTTTGTAGTTAATAAACTTCCTATAGCAATAGTGTACGCAACATGGAGTGGTCTTGGAATTTTTACAATAGCAATTCTTGGTTATATTTTTTTTAAACAAACTTTAGCTTGGCAAGCAATACTTGGATTATTCTTAATTGTAATTGGAGTGATATTAGTAAATAGTTTTACTGGAAAGCTTAGCTAAACTGTAAAGGTGTTCCATCAGGATCACCTAAAATTTTTCCATCCTGCATTTTAACTTTACCAGCAATAATCGTATGAGTTGGTTTTCCTTTAAATTTAAATCCATTAAATGGTGACCATTTACATTTACTCTCTATATTTCCATTTTTAATCTCAATAGTCTTGTTCATGTCTACGATAGTAAAATCTGCATCATAACCTTCTTTAATAAATCCTTTGTTTTTAATTCCAAAAATCTTTACTGGATTTTCACAAACAAAGTTCATCAATTGATTAAGTGATAGTTTTCCATCATTTATGTGATTTAACATTACAGGCATTAAAGTTTGAACTCCTGGCATCCCTGAAGGAGTATTTGGATATACCTTATCCTTATTCTCTTTTAAATGAGGGGCATGATCTGACCCGATAGTATCATTGAAGTTATTTCTCACTCCATACCACAATCTATCATAATGAGATTTGTCTCTTAATGGTGGGTTCATCTGAGCATATGTTCCAAGTTTGTCGTAACAGTCTGGAGCATAAAGGGTTAAATGTTGGGGAGTAATCTCAAATGTTATGTTTCCTTTGTGTTGTGATAGAAAATCAATTTCTTCTTTTGTTGTAATATGAAGCACATGAGCTTTTTTATTATATTTTTCTGCAATTCGAACAATTCGTCTTGTAGATGCTATTGCACATTCTGCACTTCGCCATACTGGATGAGTATGAACATCACCTTCTTTAATCAATTTCTTATTAACTTTTAAAATTGCCTCATCCTCGGAATGAACCGCGACTACTTTTGAAGCATTTTGAAAAACCTTATCTATATCCTCCTCCTCAGCAACTAATAAATTTCCAGTTGAGGATCCAGCAAAAAGTTTAATTCCACAACATCCTTCTAAACCTTCTAAACTTGCTAAATCATCTGCATTATCTGCTGTTGCTCCAAAATAAAAAGCATAGTTGCAATACATTCTATTTTTAGCGAGATCTAATTTTCTTTGAAATTCCTTCATGTTAGAAGTTGGCGGATTAGTATTTGGCATTTCGAATACGCTTGTAATACCTCCTGCTATTGCTGCTCTACTACCTGAGTGAAGATCCTCAGTATCTGTTGATCCTGGTTCTCTAAAATGTGTTTGGGTATCTATGCAACCAGGTAACACTGTATGAGCCTCTGCATTAATTGTCTCTTTTGCCTCTTCTGAAATTTGTCCAATCTTTTGGATTTTTCCCTCTTTTATTGCAACATTTACATCCTTTAACTCACCATCGATGTAACATTGTCCGTTTTTAATTATAAGATCTAACATTTTGAGAAATTGTTATTATATTACATTCTATAATTAATCAATTATGAATATAAAAAACGTTTATATTTTAGATGAAAGAGCAATTCTTTATATTTATGGAGAAGATGCAAAAGAGTTTCTGCAAAATCTCATCAGTAACGACATAAACAAAGTAAGCGATGTAAATAGTTGTTTTAGTTCATTACTTACACCTCAAGGTAAATTTTTATATGAATTTATAATCGTAAAACATAAGTCTGGATATATTTTGGATTGTGAAAAACCTCAGGCTGAGGAATTATTCAAACAATTATCTCTATATAAGCTAAGATCAAAAGTTGAAATTCTTAATTTAAGTAATGAATTTGTGGTAGCAGCATTTTCTCAAGAAAAATTTTTAACTTTTGATGAAGCAAAAGATCAACCTGGATACACAATTAAATATAGAGAAGATCCAATATTTTTAGATCCAAGAAATAAGGATTTGGGTGCGAGATTAATTATTAATTTAGAAAAACTTTATTTATCTTTGAAAAAACTTGATCTTCATGATGCAAACCTAAAAGAATATTACTCATTAAGTCATAGTCTTGGAATAGTTCCAAAAGATTTAAATAAATTAAAAGAAAAATTGTTTGGTATTGAATGTAATTTTGAAGAACTAAATGGAATTGATTTCAAAAAAGGTTGTTATGTAGGGCAAGAAAATACAGCACGAATTAAATTAAAGAACAAGCTTTCAAAAAGATTGTTTCCAATAAATGTAATTAATGGAAAACTGCACGAAGGTGAATGTATTTATAACAATGAAGTTGAAATAGGTAAGGTTTTAATTGATAGCGACTACCCTTTTGCTTTAATTAAATACTTAAACGAAAACTTTGATGAAAAAGCAAATTTTAAAACTAAAGAAGCTTCAATAAATGTCAATAAACCTGATTGGATAAAAAACTAATTGTCTTATTTAAATAAATAAACAATCATTAAAATTATAAGAACTATAATAATCCAAATACTTAGATTTTTAAGAAATTGCTTTAACTGAGAATTTGATTGTAAAAAACTTGGTAGAACTAAAAGCAAAACCCCAACCATAAACATTACTGAAAGTAATTTATCCATCAAAAACTCCTATATAAAATTCACTTTGGTGCGGTCGGAGAGACTCGAACTCTCATGGACTAGGTCCACACGGCCCTCAACCGTGCCTGTCTACCAATTTCAGCACGACCGCGATATGTCCCATAATAAATGAATGACAATCATGTTTCAAATTGGTAAAAATCCCTATGGAATTTACACAAGAAGTGCGTAAAGCAACAGATCCTATTTATCAGAAGATTTCTAAGGTTATGCCTGAAATTGAATGGTCAATGCATGCTCCTTATATTCATAAAATTAATAAATTAAAAAAAGAGAAGAATGCTGTAATTCTTGCTCACAACTATCAAACACCAGAAATTTATCATGGTGTTGCAGATTTTTCTGCTGACTCTCTTGCATTAGCAATTGAAGCCTCAAAAACTTCAGCTGATATTATTTTAATGGCAGGGGTACATTTTATGGCAGAAACTGCAAAATTAATGAGCCCTGATAAAAAAGTTATTCTCCCTGATATGGATGCTGGCTGTTCTTTGTCATCATCTATTACTGGTAAAGATGTTAGGCTATTAAAAGAAAAATATCCAGGCGTTCCTGTTGTATCTTATGTCAATACTTCAGCAGAGGTTAAGGCAGAAACAGACGTTTGTTGTACTTCTGCTAATGCAGTTAAAATAGTTAAATCACTTGGGGTAAAAAGAGTAATATTTTTACCTGATGATTATTTAGCTAAATATGTTGCTTCACAAACTGATATTGAAATTATTTCTTGGAAAGGAATTTGCATTGTTCATGATCAATTTAATAAAAAAGAAATTGAGGATATAAGAAAAAATAATCCAGGAATTAAAATTATTGCACACCCAGAATGCCCTCCCGATGTAATTGAAGCAAGTGATTTTGCAGGATCAACATCTGGAATGATAAAATATGTAAAAGATAATCAACCAAAAAAAGTAATGATGGTTACTGAGTGCTCAATGAGTGATAATATCCAGATAGAAAATCCAAATGTAGACTTTGTTAAACCATGTAATATGTGCCCTCACATGAAAAAAATTACACTTCCAAAGATATTAGATTGTCTAGAGAACGAAACTGGTGAAATTATTATGGACAAAGAAACAATTGAGAAAGCCAGAATATCTGTAGAAAGAATGGCAGCTATTGGCAGATAGATAAGTGTCAAAAATAAAACTGAGCAAAGAATTTATCAAAAGCACGGTTAAGCTAGCATTGAATGAGGATCTTTATCCTTCGGGAGATATCACTTCAGGTTTAATTAATAATAAGAAGGTCTTAACAGTTAAATTAATTTCAAATCAAAATGCAATTGTTGGAGGGTTATTATTTGCTAAACAAACTTTTGAATTAATTGATGATAAAATAAGATTTATTATTAAGAAAAAAGATGGTTCTAGAGTTAAAAAAGGAAATTTAATAGCTTTAATCAAAGGCAATGCGAAAAATATTCTAATCGCTGAAAGAGTAGCTTTAAACTTTTTGTCTCATATTTCTGGAATAGCAACAAAAACAAATGAGTTTGTTAAATTAGCAGGAAAAAAAACTAAAATTTGTTGCACAAGAAAAACGATTCCTAACTTAAGGGTTATCCAAAAATATGCTGTTAAATTAGGAGGTGGCACTAATCATAGATTTAATTTAAGTGATGAATATTTAATTAAAGATAACCACATTGCTAGTTCAGATTTAAAGAGTTTGGTTTTTAAAGCTATTAAAAATAGAAAAGGAAAAAAAATTACCGTCGAAGTTGATACAATCAAGCAACTTAAATCAATATTAGGTCTAAAATTTAATAGGGTTCTCTTAGATAACATGAGTATTAAAAATCTAAGAGAAAGTGTAAAGATTGCAAAAAAATATTATGAAACCGAGGCTTCAGGTAACGTTTCTTTAAAATCTGTTAAAGCTATTGCATCTACTGGAGTTAACAGAATTTCTGTAGGAAGTATTACACATAGTGCTCCTGCTGTTGATTTTAAGTTAGAGGTTTAATTCAAAAACTTAGACAAGTCTGGTTTAAAGTAGTTAGGACCTTTCATGACTTTTCCAGACTCATTGTAAATTGGTTTTCCATTTTCATCTAACTTGCTCATATTGGAATTTTGGACCTCATCAAAACATTTATCCAAATCAATTCCAAATGCATGCCCAGCTCCATAAGTTACATATAATATGTCTGTTAGAGCATCAGCTACTTCCAATAAATCCTTATTATTCATGGCTTCTGTAAGTTCTTCTAATTCCTCTTTGATTAGGTCTAACCTTAATTTATTTATTTTATCAGTGCTAAATGAAGGTTTTGTTTTAACCTCCTGACCAAAAGTTTTCATGAAAGTACCAACTTTGCTAAAATTCGACATAATGCTCCTGTATGTTTTTTATAATTTATTGTATGTTAATAATTATTTGTTACTTAAAAATTAATCAATGAAATTAAGAAAAGAATTTGACAGTATTGGAAGCATAAATGTCCCAAATAATAAATATTGGGGAGCATCTACTCAGAGATCTAATAAATTTTTTAATATAGGTAAAATTTTAGTTAATATTTCTATCATTAAATCAATAGCAATTATAAAAAGATCAGCTGTAATTGTACACACTAAAGATAAATTAATTGATGGTAAAATTTCTAAAGCAATAATCAAAGCATCAGATGAAGTTATAAAAGGTAAACTAGACGAAAATTTTCCTTTAAAAGTTTGGCAAACAGGTTCTGGGACACAAACAAATATGAATGTAAATGAGGTCATTGCAAACAGAGCAATAGAAATTTTAGGCGGAAAAAAAGGGACAAAAAAGCCAGTTCATCCAAACGACCATGTAAACAAATCGCAATCTACAAATGACGTTTTTCCAACTGCAATGCACATCTCTGTTGCTAAAGAAACTATTTCTAAAATGCTACCAAACTTAAAAATTTTAGAAAAGGAGCTAAAAAGAAAATCTAATGAATTTAAAAATATAGTTAAAATTGGAAGAACTCATTTGCAAGATGCTACTCCTCTATCTCTTGGACAGGAATTTTCAGGATATCATTTTCAAGTTAAAAAAAGTATTGAAAGAATAGAATATGCACTAAAAGAAATATTGTATCTCGCTCAAGGTGGTACTGCTGTTGGTACTGGAATAAATTCTAAGAAAAACTTTGATAAAAAAATAGTAAAAGAAATTGCTAAATTCACTAAAATCAAATTTAAACCAGCTCCAAATAAATTTGCAGAACTTGCAGCTCATGATGCAATTGTTAATTTTTCTGGTGCTCTTAATACCTGTGCGGTAGCTTTAATGAAAATATCTAATGATATTCGTTTCTTAGGCTCTGGCCCAAGAGCTGGATACGGAGAATTAATCTTACCTGAAAATGAACCGGGCTCATCTATAATGCCAGGGAAAGTTAATCCAACACAATGTGAAGCTGTAACAATGGTTTGTGTAAAAGTTATTGGTAACCATAATGGTATAACTATGGCGGGATCTCATGGTCATTTTGAGCTTAATGTTTTTAAACCTTTAATAGCTCATAACATCTTACAATCAATAGACTTGATTGCTGACAGCACAAAAAATTTTGCTCTATATTGTGTTAAAGGAATAAAAGCTAATAAAAAGAAAATTCAAGAACATCTAGATAATTCACTTATGCTAGTAACTGCTTTGGCACCACATATTGGTTACGATAAAGCTGCAAAGATAGCAAAAACCGCACTTAAAAATAATACTACTTTAAAATATGAAACTTTAAAAACCGGATTAATAAATGAAAAAGATTACAATAAGATAGTTGATCCTAAAAAGATGATTTACCCAGCATAGCTCTTAATTGCTTGGTTTAATAAGTTTTTAAAATAAATTTTATTTTGTAAATCATCTTTTTTAAAAATTACATTACTTAGAATTTTATTAACATTATCATTTATTTTGTTGTCAATTTTAATATCTTTTAACTCGGCTATTTTTTGGTCAAAATTATAAGTAAAATTTAAATCAATTTGATTAACTTGATTTCTATAATTTTTTGGTGTTAAAAGAAATTTATATAAATTATTGTAATCGCTAACTTTTATCTTTAGCTTTCCATCCAAAACTAACTCTCCATTTCTAACAAAAATTAAACTCTCAAGTAATTCAAAATCTGCTATGTTTTTCCATTTAAATTTCGTCATGTCTGTATCTATTAAACCTTCTTGAATTTTTAAATTTAAACTAACATTTTTAAAATTTGAATTTTGATAAACACTGTCTGCATTTATATTTAATTTAAAATCAATATTTTTATTATTTAAAATTTCTGTTTTTAAAAGTTGAGC
>CACHPE010000012.1 GCA_902581605.1 uncultured Pelagibacteraceae bacterium
TTAAAATTGCTGTTGAAAAACAAACAACACTAAAAATTACAGGATCTGATAAGCAACTAGTTGGTGAAGTTGCATCTAAAATTAAAACATTAAGGAAAATAGAACCATACAAAGGAAAAGGTGTTAGAGAAAAAGGACAATATATTCTTAAAAAAGAAGGAAAGAAAAAGTAATGAAACTAAACACTAGTATCAGAAAAAGATTTAGAGTAAGCAATAAAGTTAAAAGATTTGCTTCAAAAGATAGATTTAGATTAAGTATTTCTAGGTCATCAAAAAATATTTCAGCTCAAATAATTGATGATAGAAAAAATGTAACTTTGTTATCGGCTTCATCTGTAGAAAAAGATCTTAGATCAGCAGACAAAGTAAATAAAACTGAATTATCTAAATTAGTTGCTCAAAAATTAGCTAAAAAAGCACAAGAGAAAAAAATTACTAAAATTTACTTTGATAGAGGCTCTTATAAATATCATGGTAGAATTAAAGTTTTTGCAGAAACTCTAAGAGAAAATGGGATGGAATTTTAATTATGGAAAATTTTAAAGATAAAAAAACTGACGATATATTAGAAAAATTAGTTCACATAAATCGTATTACTAAAGTTGTTAAGGGAGGAAGAAGATTTGGATTTTCAGCGCTTGTAGTAGTTGGAAATCAAGCGGGTAAAATCGGTATAGCTCACGCAAAAGCTAAACAAGTACCTGATGCTATTAAAAAAGCAAATGAGATGGCAAGAAGAAATATACCACTAAGAGAAGGCAGAACGATACATCATGACGTTAAGGCAAAAGACGGCTCGGGTAGAATAGTGCTAAGAGCTGCCTCTAAAGGAACGGGTATTATTGCAGGTGGTCCTGTTAGAGCAGTATGTGAAGTTTTAGGAGTTAAAGATATTGTTGCAAAATCTATGGGAACTTCCAATGCGCATAATGTCATTAGAGCTACAATGAAGGCATTAATGAAACAGAGTTCACCAAAACAAATATCAGCAATTAGAAATAAAAAAATTTCTGAAATAGTTGAAAAAAGAGGTTAATGATTACTTTAAATAATAGAGAAAAAATCAATAAATCTAAATTAAGAGTTGGAAGAGGAATTGGTTCGGGTAAAGGAAAAACATCAGGCAGAGGTGTTAAAGGTCAAAAATCAAGATCTGGAGTAGCTATAAAAAGTTTTGAAGGTGGTCAAATGCCATTATACAGGAGACTTCCAAAAAGAGGTTTTAATCCAGTATCAAAAGAGAGTGTTGCAATTTTAAATCTAGATAAAATTCAATCTTACATAGACAAAAAAAATATTAATCCTAATGAAGTATTAAACGCAGAATTATTAAAAAAACTTAAATTAATAAATAAAAACTCAAAAAAATTAAAAATTTTAGGTTCTGGAGAAGTAAAAGATAAAATTAATATTGAAGCTGACCTAGCCTCTAAATCAGCAATAGAAAAACTAGAAAAAATTGGTGGATCTATTCAATTAAAAAAATAGTTTGTTTATATGAGCGCATCATCATCAACAAATGATTTAAGAAATAGAATTATATTTACTATTTTAATTTTAGCCGTTTATAGATTTGGAACTTTTGTGCCTTTACCCGGCATAGATCCTGAGCAACTAAAAATAATGATGGAAGGTAACCAAAAAGGTTTGCTAGGCATGTTTAATGTTTTTGCAGGAGGAGCAGTTAGCAGAATGGCTATATTTGCATTAGGAATAATGCCTTATATTTCATCTGCTATTATTGTTCAACTTTTAACAGGTGTTACTGAATATTTTAAAAATTTAAAAGCACAAGGTGAGACTGGTAGAGCTAAAATCACACAAATCACTAGATATGGAACAGTGTTGCTTGCAACAGTTCAAGGATATGGTTTATCTGTTGGTTTAGAGTCATCTGCAGACTTAGTGATTAATCCAGGAGCTTTTTTTAAAATAACCACTGTTACAACTATTGTTGCAGGAACGATTTTTTTAATGTGGTTAGGAGAACAGATTACTCAAAGAGGTATTGGTAACGGTATATCTTTAATAATTTTTGCTGGTATTGTAGCTGAAATTCCAAGAGCTTTGGTAACGACTTTTGAATTAGGTAGAACGGGTGCAGTTTCAACTTTTATGATCTTAGCAATATTTGTTCTACTAATAGTTACAATTCTTTTTGTAGTTTTTATGGAAAGAGCATTAAGAAAAATTATAATTAATTATCCTAAAAGACAAATGGGTAACAAAATGTATGGAGGAGAGTCCTCACATTTACCTTTAAAAATAAATCAGGCTGGAGTAATTCCTGCAATTTTTGCTTCAGCACTTCTATTACTACCAGTAACATTCTCAAATTTTTCATTTTCTAACAATGAAACATTTTTAAACTTGAGCTCTTTTTTTACTCAAGGACAACCTCTTTATATGTTACTGTATGCATCAGGAATAATATTTTTCACTTTTTTTTATACTTCTATAACATTCAATCCAACAGAAACTGCTGAGAATCTTAGAAAGTATGGAGGATTTGTGCCAGGAATTAGACCAGGTGAAAGTACTGCGTTGTACATTGAAAATATTTCAATAAAACTAACTACGATTGGTGCTCTATATTTAACCCTAGTTTGTTTAATGCCAGAATTTTTAATTGCAAATTATCCAATACCTTTTTATCTAGGTGGTGCATCTATATTAATTGTTGTTGTAGTAGCTATCGATACTGTAACACAAATACAAACTAGATTAATGAGTTCTCAATACGAACAACTGATTAAAAAAACAAAATTTGGTAAGTAAGTGAATATAATTTTATTTGGACCTCCTGGTGCTGGAAAAGGTACTCAGTCTAAATATCTAGTGAACAAATTAAATGCTTTTCAAATTTCAACCGGAGATCTATTAAGAGAAGAAATCAAAAAAAATTCAGATATTGGTAAAGCTATAACCAATGATATGAAGAACGGAAAATTTATCAGTGATGATATTGTTAATAAACTTATAGAAAATTTAATATCTGATCCAAAAAAAAAAAATAAATTTATCTTTGATGGATATCCTCGATCATTAAGCCAAGCTAAAAATTTAGAAGTATTACTAAAAAATTCAAATCAGAGCATAGATTTAATTTTATTTCTAAACGTAGATAAAAAAACAATTCTTAACAGGCTTGAGAAGAGAAAAATTATAGAAAAAAGGTCTGATGATGATGCTCATACGGTGCTTAAAAGGTATGAGAAATACATGGAAACAACCCAGCCAGTTCTAAACTTTTACTCTGAGAATCCAAATTTTAAAGAGATTGATGGAGGCTTAGAAATTGATGAAATAACAAGGAAAATAGACGCTTTTACCAATGTTTAAGACATTGACTTTGATTAATCTTCTTATATAAAAGGCACAATTTATCACAAAAATTATGGCTCGTATCGCAGGTATAAACATTCCACAGAATAAGCTTGTTCACATAGGTTTAACCTATATTTATGGAATTGGTGATAACTTTTCTCAGCAAATTTGTTCATCTTTAGAAATTCCAAGAGCAAAAAGAGTTAATGAATTAACAGATGAAGAGATTTTAAAAATTAGAGAGTACATCGATCAAAACTTTAAAGTCGAAGGTGATTTAAGAAGAGATTACTCGTTAAGTATAAAAAGATTAATTGATCTAGCATGTTACAGAGGAACGAGACATAGAAAAAAATTACCTGTTAGAGGACAAAGGACTAGATGTAATGCAAGGACAAGAAAAGGAAAAGCAATCGCTATTGCTGGAAAAAAATTAACCCCAACTAAAAAATAGTTATGGCTAAGACTGATAAGATTGAGAATAAAGATCAGAAAGTAGAAAAGTCTACTAAAAAAAGTGTAAGAAGTTCTTATTCAAAAAAAAAGAAAGTTAAGAAAAATATATTAAATGGAATTGCTTACGTGCAATCAACATTTAATAATACTATCATTTCTATTGCTGACACAAATGGAAATGTAATTTCATGGGCATCTGCTGGACAAAAAGGGTTTAAGGGATCAAGAAAATCAACTCCTTACGCTGCACAAATAGCAGCAGATTCTGCCGCCTCGAAAGCTCTTGAGTATGGAATGAAAACTTTATCCGTCGAAGTCAAAGGACCTGGATCAGGAAGAGAAACAGCCTTAAGAGCATTGCAAGCTAGAGGATTTAAAATTTTGTCAATCAAAGACACTACACCTATGCCTCATAATGGAACTAGACCACCAAAGAAAAGGAGAGTTTAATGGAAGTCGAAAATGTAAATGTAAAAAATTGGAAGTCACTAATTAAGCCATCTAAATTAGATGTACAAATAAGTGATGACTTAACCCACGCAAAAATTGTAGCTGAACCTTTAGAAAAAGGTTATGGATTAACTTTAGGAAATTCTCTAAGAAGAATTTTATTATCATCTATAAGAGGAGCCGCTGTAACATCTATTCAAATTGATGGAGTTTTACATGAATTCACTTCAATAAAAGGTGTTAGAGAAGACGTGACTGATATCGTTTTAAACGTAAAATCTTTAGCATTAAAAAGTAATTCTGAGGGTACAAAAAAATTAGTTTTAGACGCAAAAGGACCTGGAGAAATTAAAGCTTCAGATATAGCTCCAGTTGCAGATGTTGAGATTTTAAATCCTGATTTAGTTATTTGTAATCTAGATGAAAAAACTAGCTTTCATATGGAGATGAATGTTAACACAGGTAAAGGATATGTTCCTGCAGAGTTAAATAAACCTGAAGAGCCACCATTAGGCCTTATTGCTATAGACTCACTTTATAGTCCAGTTAAAAAAGTTTCATATTCAGTAAGTACTGCTAGAGAAGGTAAAGCATTAGATTATGATAAGTTAATTATGGAAGTTGAAACTAATGGATCAATTTCTGCTGAAGATGCTGTAGCTTATTCAGCCAGAATTTTCCAAGATCAGCTTAAAATGTTTGTGAATTTTGATGAGCCAGTTGAAGCTCCTGTAAAAGAAGTTTCTACTGAACCTGAATTTAATAAAAACTTACTAAGAAAAGTGGATGAGTTAGAGTTATCAGTTAGATCAATGAACTGTTTAAAAAATGATAATATTATTTATATCGGTGATCTTGTTCAAAAATCTGAAGGTGAAATGTTGAGAACACCTAATTTTGGAAGAAAATCATTAAATGAAATTAAAGAAGTTTTAACAGGTATGTCTTTGTATTTAGGAATGGAAATTCCTAACTGGCCACCAGACAACATTGCAGAAATGTCTAAGAAATTGGAGGAAGCAATTTAATGAGACATGGTTTGGCAAACAAGAAGTTAAATAGAACATCAGAGCACAGAAAAGCTTTACTTAAGAATATGCTTAATTCTTTGATTAAGTATGAGCAAATTAAAACTACTTTGCCAAAAGCCAAATTTTTAAAACCTCAAGCGGATAAAATAATTACATTAGGAAAAAAAGAAACTTTGCAGACAACAAAAATGTTGGTTTCTAAATTACAAGATATTAAATCAGCTAATAAAGTTAAAAAAACACTCTCAAAAAGATATCAAAATAGAAATGGCGGTTATACAAGAATAATTAAAGCTGGATTTAGATATGGAGATAATGCTCCAATGGCAATAATTGAATTTGTAGATAGAGAAGTTGAAGCAAAGAGAGTTGATAAACCAAAAAAAGATACAACTAAAGAATCTCCTAAAACGGAAGAAAAAAAACAAGCTACAGCTTAAATCTTAAATCATGAAAAAATCTTACATCGTTGATTCAACGTGTAATGATATGCGTTTGGACAGATGGTTACGATTAAAAATTGGTAAAATTCCACAAGGACTTGTTGAAAAATTTTTAAGAACAGGAAAAATAAAACTAAATGGAAAGAAAGTTAAAAGCTCTTTTAAAGTAAAAACGAAAGATGAAATTAATACATTTAACATTGAATTTAAGGAAACAATTCTACAAAAAAAAATTAAGTTTTTACCATCAAAAGAAATTATAAAATCAAATGAAGATCAGATTATTGACAACAATGAAAATTTTGTTGTTATAAACAAAGCATCAGGCATATCGGTACAAGGTGGAACTAAATCAAAAAAAAATTTAGTTGATATTTTTTCTAAAAGTGAAATCTTTAATGGAACAAAACCATATTCTGTTCATAGATTGGATAAAGATACTTCTGGAGTTTTTATTATGGCCAAAAACAGAGGGAGCGCTCAATTGCTCACTTCTTTATTTAGATTAAGAAAAGTACACAAAACTTATTTAGCTATCTGCCAAGGTGAAATCAATAAAAAATCTGGTGTCTGGGATGATGATTTGATTAGGTACGACGGTGATAAAAAAATAATTGAAAAAGCAAAAACAATTTTCACAGTTATTGATAAAAATTCTGAAGCAAGTTTAATAGAATTAAAACCTATTACTGGGCGAAAACATCAGTTAAGAAAACAATTATATACAGTTGGAAATCCTATATTTGGAGATACAAAATATAAATTATCAAATTCGAATAAAGGAATTAATAAAAATTTAATGTTACATTCATATCAAATTAAATTTAAAATTAACGACATAAAACATACTTATTCAGCATTGTTACCTGATTATTTTAAAAAACTTTTAAAATCTAAAAGACTTAGATTTTCAAATTTGAAATAAAATTTTTAATTAATATATCATTTAGTTTTGAGTAATCCTGATCTAAAATATTTTTTAAATTAGTTACTCCTTTATCTGAAATACCACATGGTATAATTTTTTTATAATTTTCTAGATCATTATTAATATTTATTGCAAAACCATGATAGGCAATCCATTTACTAACCCTGATGCCTATGGCAGCAATTTTTTTAACCTCATTATTATTTTTATACCATATACCGATATTATCTTTATCTGGAAATGCTTCTATTTTATAAAATTTTAAAGTTTGAATTATTGTTTTTTCGATAATCGTTATAAATTTTCTAATATCTTTTTTTTTCCTTAAATCTAAAACAAAATAACAAATTAATTGACCTGGACCATGGTAAGTAATTTTACCACCTCTATTTGTTTCTAATATTTTAATAGATTTATCAACAATCTCATTTTCTTTATAAGAAGTTCCCGCTGTAAAAATTTCATTATGCTCCAAAGTCCAAATTAATTGTTGTTCATTATTTTCATATAAATCCTTTAATCTTGACTCTAGTAAATTAATAGCATCAAAATAATTTACTGGTTTTATTGACTTTTTGATCTCTATGTTCATTTATAATTTGTATTATCTTTATTATGTATTAATAGTGCAAATTTAAATTATAGGTAGATTTATGTCTTTAACTAAAAAAACTAAAGATAAAAAAGTAAATTTTGAGTTTAATAAAGAATATATAAGAGTTGTTACTAGCAAAATAGCTAACAATGATGCTCAATTTATTACCAATTCATTTAATGAAATGCACCCTGCTGATGCCGCAGATATTATCGAACACCTTAGCGAGGGGGATAGAGAGAGTTTA
Source organism: uncultured Pelagibacteraceae bacterium (assembly GCA_902581605.1). Classification (GTDB taxonomy): domain Bacteria; phylum Pseudomonadota; class Alphaproteobacteria; order Pelagibacterales; family Pelagibacteraceae; genus Pelagibacter. The sequence continues at coordinate 7,480 of CACHPE010000012.1, forward strand.
ATTAAACTAAATAATTTCAATATTGATCCAGAGGTTTTTGTTGAACTAAATGAGTCCATACAATCAGAAATTATTACCTATTTATCTTCAGAGTCTATAGTTAGTATTCTAAAGGGTCTTGAGTCAGACGATGCAATATCTATATTAGAAAACGTTCCTGAAGAGGACAAAAATGCAATTCTTAGTTCTTTACCACCAAAGGATAGATTTGCTTTATTAGAAAGCTTAAGTTATCCAGAAGACACCGCTGCCAGACTTATGCAACGTGAATTTACAGCTATACCAAGTAATTGGTCTGTAGGTCAAACAATTGACTATTTAAGAGAAAACAAAGATTTGCCAGAAGAGTTTTTAGAAATTTTTATTGTCAATGAGGATTTTAAACCAATAGGTACTGTTCCTTCGTCTAGAGTTTTGACAACACCGCGTGATACTAAAATGGCAACAATTATGTCAGAATCTCAATTATTAATTCCTGTTGAAATGGATAAAGAGGAAGTTGCTAACTTGTTTGAAAATTATAATTTGAATTCTGCCGCTGTTGTAGACAAAAACAATAAATTAGTTGGTATGATTATGAACGATGACGTTTTAACTGTCTTGAAAGAGGAAGCTGAGGAAGACGCTTTAAGATTAGCAGGGGTAGGAGATGAAGAAATTACTGATGGGGTTGTAAAAAAAACAAAGAGAAGATTCAATTGGCTTTTACTAAATTTATTTACTGCCTTTCTAGCAACATGGTGTATTAGTTTATTTGGAGCAACCATTGAACAAATGGTAGTATTAGCTTTCTTAATGCCGATTGTAGCTTCAATGGGTGGAAATGCTGGAATGCAAACACTTGCAGTTACAGTAAGAACTATAGCCACAAATGATTTAACTCAAAATAACTTTTCATCAAATGTATTTAAAGAATTTTCTATTGGTATTCTAAATGGAATTATATTTGCAGCAATAAGTGCTTTTATTGTTCAGATATGGTTTCAAGATAGTATCCTTTCATTGATTATAGCAATATCAATGGTACTAACAATGATCATAGCTGGATTGTTTGGTATTCTAGTTCCCTTTACCTTAAAAAAAATGAATATAGATCCAGCCATTGCTTCAAGTGTTTTTGTGACTACGATTACAGATGTAATTGGTTTTGTATCTTTTTTAGGTGTTGGAGCGTATTTTTTATAAAATTACAGGTTATCAATCAACCTGATATTATTTAAATAATAAGCAATAAATAATCTTGAATTTTTATTTGTACTTGAAATTTTTAAATTTTTTATATTTCTTAGTTCTAAATAATCGATTTTAATTTTATAATTATTTTTTAACTCTTTTTTTTGAAAATTTAAAAAGCTTTTAATATTTTTTTTATTTTTAATATATTTTTTAATACTTACTAGTTCTTCATAAATTTTTGCTGCTATGACTAAATTAGGCTTCTTTAAAAGAAAGTTTCTTGATGAAAGTGCTACATTATTTCTATCACGGATTGTTTTACAAGAGATAATCTTAGTTTTATATCTTGGTTCTATTTTTTTTTTTACCAAATATAATTGTTGAAAATCTTTTTCTCCCATAAATATCTTTTTAGGTTTCACAATTTTAGTAAGTTTATTCATTACATCTAAAACACCTTCAAAATGACCTTTTCTAAATTTTGCACACAAAATTTTATCTTTTTTAGGTAATCTAATTTTTGATTTTTTTTTATCTTTGTATATGTCTTTAAATTTAGGAATATAAACAAAATCAACTTTTTTGTTTTTTTTCAGAATTGTTAAATCTTTTTTTATATTTCGTGGATAAGATTTTAAATCTTTTTTGTTATTAAATTGTTTTGGATTAACAAAAATACTTACAATAGTTTTTTTACAAAGTTTATTTGATTTATTTATCAGTGATAAATGCCCTTTATGTATTCCACCCATAGTAGGAACAAAGCCCAGGTCATCAAATGGCCTTAATGATTCAATTAAAGATGTATTGTTTAATAATATTTTCATTTGTATAAAAATATTTAATAAGTAAAACATTTAAATGATTAAACAAGCAATTATTCCTTTAGCTGGACTTGGAACTCGTTTACTTCCTCTAACGAGTGTTTTTGCTAAAGAACTTCTCCCCATTAATGGAAGACCTGGAATTGAATATATTCTTGATGAATGTATTGAAGCAGGTATTAAAGAAATTGTATTTATTATCTCCACTAAAAAAATGATGATAAAAAAATATTTTTATAGTGATCACTTTTATAAAAATATTATAAAAAAAAAGAAAGATCCTAGAATAATTAATGAATATAAAAAGATACTTAAATATAAAAAAAAAATTAAGTTTGTATTTCAAAATACTCCAAAGGGTACAGGTGATGCTGTTCTTAAAACTCAAAAATATATTAAAAATAAATATTTTTTAATGCTGTTACCTGATGATTTAATAATTAAAAAAAATTGTTCTAAGTCAATGATTAAGGTTCATAAAAAATATCAAGCTTCTGTTATGGCATCTATGAAAGTTAAAAAAAGCAATGTCTCAAGATGGGGGATATATAAAATTAATAAAAAATTAAATAAAAGAAATTATGTTATAGATGGAGTGGTTGAAAAACCATCAGTAAAAAAAGCACCATCTAACAATGCTGTTATTGGAAGATATATATTACCGCGTACAATTTTTAAAAAAATAAAATCTCTTAAACCTGGTAAAGGTAAAGAGATACATATCACTGATGCTATACAGTTATTAATTAATGATAAAGAAAAATTCATAGCTCATAATTTTGAGGGTAAGTATCTTGATTGTGGAACAATGAGTGGCTATATCAACTCCTCGAAAGAAATAGGAAAAATATGAAATTATGTATGATTGGCACAGGTTATGTTGGTTTAGTTAGTGGCGTTTGTTTTTCTGATTTAGGTAATGATGTCATATGTGTTGATAAAGATTTAAAAAAAATTAACAATTTAAAAAAGGGTATTGTCCCTATTTACGAACCTGGTTTAGAAGAGTTAGTTTTAAAAAATTATAAAAATAAAAGACTGAATTTTTCAATAAACCTAAAAGAGTCGGTAAAAAAATCAGATATTGTTTTTATATGCGTAGGAACACCAACCAAAAAAAATAGTAATAGTGCTGATTTAAGCCAAGTATATGCTGCTGCAAAAGAAATATCTAAATCTATTAAAAAATTTAAAATTATTGTTAATAAATCGACTGTGCCCGTGACAACAGGTGATGAGATTGAAAAAATTATATCAAAAAAAGTAAATAAAAAATTTTTTTCAGTAGTATCTAATCCTGAATTTTTAAGAGAAGGTGAGGCTATTAGAGATTTTATCTATCCAGATAGAGTTGTAGTTGGATCAAATGATAGTAAATCCCAGAGAATATTAAAAAGTTTATATTCACCACTAATATCAAAAGGTGCAAAATTTCTTTCTACAAAAAGAAGAGCAGCTGAATTAATTAAATATGCTTCTAATGCTTTTTTAGCAACAAAGATTACCTTTATAAATGAAATATCAAATTTATGTGAAAAAACTGGTATAGATATTGAGGATATCTCAATAGGAATTGGATTAGATAAAAGAATTGGTAGCAGATTTTTAAGAGCTGGACCCGCATACGGTGGGTCATGTTTTCCAAAAGATACCAAAGCTTTAGTTTCAACTGCTGATAAATTCAAAACTAATTTATCAGTGGTAAAAAGCGTTATCAGATCTAACGATTTAAGATCTGATTTATTATCCAAAAGGGTTAGTTTAATTTTAAATAATAAAATTAAAAATAAAGTTGTATCCTTTTTAGGTGTAACTTTTAAAGCAAATACTGACGATATGAGAGACTCGTCTAGCCTAAAATTAATCCCATTTTTATCCAAAAAAGGTGCGAAAATTAAATATTATGATCCTTCAGGATCAAAAAAAGAATTTAAAAAATTAAAAAATGTTGAATTTTCTAATTCTATACAAGAATCGATTAAAGGATCAGATATTGCAATTATACATACAGAATGGAATGATTTTAAATCAATTAATTTTAAAAAATTTTCAAAAAATAAAAAGCTTATTATTTACGATATGAGAAATATTTATTCACCAAATAAAATTAAAAAACTAGGTTTTAAATATTTTGGTATTGGAAGATAATTTAATTTAACTCAAAAATTGCATCAACTTCAACAGATACACCGAGAGGCAAGCTATTTGTACTTACAGCTGCTCTAGTATGCATTCCTGCATCACCAAAGACAGAAGCAATTAAATCTGAGGCACCATTAATAACTTTTGGTTGGTCTGTAAAGTTATCAGTTGAATTGACAAAACCTGTTAACTTTACACAAGATTTAATTTTAGAAAGATCTCCATTACAAGCTACTTTTGCTTGAGATATAATACTTAAACCACATCTTTCAGCTGCTTTGTAACCATCATCTACAGATAGATCTTTTCCAACTTTTCCTTTTATTAATTCACCATTTTTTGAAATAGAAATTTGTCCTGAAATATAAAGTAAATTACCTACAATTTTTGTTGCAACATAAGAACCAACAGGTGGTTTTGCTTCTGGCAGTTTTATTTTTAATTCTTCAATTTTATTTTCAAAATCCATTTTATTTTTCGGTAAACTCTTTATGTGTTTTACTATTTTTAAATTTTTTCAGTTTATTTTTTAAATTAAAATTCTTTAATTTTTTTTTACCTTCCTCTATCTTTTTTGCTGTTTTAGATTTTATTTCCTCAGCTTTTTGAGAAGTTTCTTTTTTTAATTTGTCAGATGTGCATTTTGCGTAATCTTTACTTAATTTGTCATATTTTGAACAATCCTCAGCAGATGAAAATGTCAAATTAAATAAAGAAATAAACAAAACTGAAATTATGATTTTAATTATTTTCATTTTTTCTTTTTTTTAGTTTTTTTATTCTTATCGTATTCTCTTCTTTTCTCAATCAGTATAAGAGCCTCTTCCATTGTTAGCTCTAAGGGATCTTTTTCCTCTGGTATTGTTGCATTTAAAGATTTGTATTTAATATATGGTCCGTATTGACCCTTCATGATTCGCACTGGCTTTTTGTCTTCAGGATGCTCTCCTAAATCTTTTATAATTGAAGATGACATTCTTCCAGGTTTTGCTTCAGCTATGAGTGTAATGGCTCTATTTAATCCTATAGAAAATATTTCATCTACATTTTCAATTCTAGCAGATTTATTTTCACATTTTAAATAGGGACCAAATCTACCAGTATTTAATGTAATTTCTTTTTTATTTTCTGGATTGATACCTAATGATTTAGGAAGCGAACATAAAAATTTTGCTTTATCTAAGTCAACGCTTTCTAATTCAATTCCTTTTGGTATAGATACATTTTTCAATAGCTCATTTACTTCAGGTTTCTTTTTTTTAGTTTTTTTTCTTTTTTTAGGTTTTTCTTCTTCAATATTTTCTTCAAGAACTTTCTCATACTGAAGATAAGGACCAAATCTGCCATTTTTTAAAAAAATATCATTTCCATTTTCGTGTTTTCCTAGAAATTTTGGTTCTGCTAATTGTGACTGAGCAGCTGCTTTAGCTTTTGATAATGGTCTTGTGAATTTACATTCAGGATAATTTGAACACCCAATAAACGCACCTCCTCTAAAACTATTTTTTAAACTAAGGGAACCTGTTTCACATGATTGACATTTTCTAACTATGTTTCCTTCTTTATCAGTGTCAAATATCAATGCTCCCAAACTTTCATTTAAAAGATCTAAAACCTCTCTAGTTCTTTTTTCTTTTACTTCTGAAACATTACTATTAAAATCTTTCCAAAACATTTCTAAGACTTTTAACCAACTTTCTTTTCCAGAAGTTATTTCATCTAGCTGATCCTCTAGCCCAGCTGTAAAGTTATAATCCACATACTTTGAAAATAATTTTTCTAAAAACGCAGAAATTAATTTACCTCTATCGGTTGGGAAAAATCTTTTACTAACTATTTCTGCATAACCTCTATTTGCTATTGTTGAAATTATACTTGCATAAGTTGAAGGTCTTCCAATTCCTAATTCTTCTAATTTTTTAACCAAACTTGCCTCAGAGTAACGTGGGGGAGGTTGGGTAAAATGTTGTTCATCAATAATAGCTTCTATATTAATAGGTCCTTTTGACATCTCAGGTAAAATTTGATCATCATCTTTACTTTGATTTGAATAAACTTTTAAAAATCCATCAAATTTCAAAACCGATCCGCTTGATTTACATATGGTTTTACCGTCTTCAGACTCAATCGTTATTGTATTTCTATCAAATTTTGCTGTTTCCATTTGAGACGACAGAGCTCTAGACCAAATTAAAGAATATAATTTTTGCTGGTCAGAACTTAAATACTTTTTAACAGAAACTGGATTTCTATTAATATCAGTTGGTCTTATTGCTTCATGAGCTTCTTGAGCGTTTTTTGCTTTTTTTCCTGAGTAATTATTTGGATTTTCTGGCAAGTATTCGTTACCATATTCTCTTTTAATAAAATTTCTAAAATCAGAGACAGCATCAGCTGATAAATTAGTTCCATCCGTTCTCATGTAAGTAATTAATCCAACTGTATCTCCCTCAATTTCTATTCCTTGATAAAGTTTTTGTGCTATTTGCATTGTTCTTGATGCACCAAAACCCAATCTACTAGAAGCAACTTGCTGAAGTGTTGAAGTTGTAAAGGGTCCTGAAGGATTTCTGCTAACAACTTTTGAGGAAATATCAGTTATGTTAAATTTTTTGGTCTTAATATTTGAAATTGCTTTATCAATTTCCTCTTTATTTTTAAATGAGAATTTTTCGATTTTTTCTCCATCAAGTTGAGAAATACTTGCTGTAATTTTGCTTTTGCTTTTGTTTTTATCCTGAAAATTAATACTTAAAGTCCAAAACTCTTCAGGTTTGAATAATTCAATTTCATGTTCTCTTTCAGTAATCAATTTTAGTGCAACAGATTGAACTCTGCCTGCTGATTTAGAGCCAGGTAATTTAGTCCAAAGTATTGGTGATATATTAAATCCCACCAAATAATCTAATGCTCTTCTAGCCATGTATGCATCAACTAATAGGGGCTCTATCTGTCTTGGATTCTCAATACCATGCGTGACAGCTTTTTTTGTTATTTCATTAAATACCACACGTTCAATTTCTTTATCCTTTAAAAGTTTTTTTTCATCTAAATATTCTTTTACATGCCATGCTATTGCTTCACCTTCACGATCTGGGTCAGTGGCAAGAATGATTTTTGAAGAATCTTTTGCAGCATCAGTAATTTCTTTTAAATATTTTTTTGAAAAGCTATCAACTTCCCATTCCATTTTAAAATTTTGATCAGGATCAACTGATCCATTTTTTGAAGGAAGATCTCTAATATGACCATAGCTAGCTAAAACGGTATAGTTATCACCTAAATATTTATTTATTGTTTTCGCTTTAGCAGGGCTTTCAACTATGACTAGATTCATAAATTAACAAACTACTCAAAAGAGTTTGATAGTCAAATTAATAAATTTTTGTCTTAGTTTCTTCTTTATTTTTCAAGCGTTTAATATTTTCTCTGTGGGTAAAAAATATTAAAATAAACATTATTATGTAAAAAAATACATTTTCTAAACCCTCCAAAATTAAAATATATACCGGTATAGAAAATGATCCTATCAAGGAAGCTAAAGATGAATATTTAGAGATAAAAAAAATTATTAACCAACAAATGCCAAATACTAAACCATAAATAATATTTAAAGAAAAAAGTATTCCAACATATGTAGCTACACCTTTGCCACCTTTAAATTTTAACCAAACAGGGAACACATGACCTATAAAAGCAAATAAAGCTGATATATATACTGCATCTGGGAAATTAATTTTTACGTATAGAACAGGTATTACTGCTTTTAATACATCAAGTATTAGTGTCGAATAACCAATTAGTTTATTACCAGTTCTTAGAGCATTTGTTGCACCAATATTACCAGAGCCTATCTCTCTAATATCTTTTTTTAAAAATATTCTAGTTAAAATTAATCCAAAAGGAATTGATCCCATTAGGTATGAGATTATACCTATTATAAAAAGTTCCATTTTTATATTTTAAATAATTCTATACCTTTTACAAATGTATTGGTTACTTTTCCTTGAAGTTTCTTATCTTCAATTGAAGTATTTTTAGATTTAGAGATTAAATTTTCTTTTTTTACAATCCATGGTTTATTGATATCCACTATGCAAAAATCTGCATCATTTCCAATAGACAGGTTTCCTTTATTTATGTTTAATATTTTTGCTGGGTTAGATGTTAATGCTTGAATTATGGTTTCAAGTTTTACAGATCCATTATGAAATAATTCTAAACTTAAAGATAACAATGTTTCAATACCCGACGCACCTGTCGCAGCTTGAGCAAAAGTTAATCTTTTAGATTCTTCATCTTCAGGTTTATGGTCAGAAACAATTACATCAATAGTTTTATCTTTTAATCCTTGAACTAAAGCTTCTCGATCTTCTTCTCTTCTCAGTGGAGGTGATAATTTTAAAAATGTTCTAAAATCTCCAATATCATTTTCATTTAATGAAAGATTGTTTATTGATACACCGCAAGTAAATTTAACGTTTTGTTTACGTTCTTTAATTATATCTACAGATTTTCCTACTGATAGTTGAGATATATGATATCGACATTTAGTTTTTTCTAAGAGAGTAAGATCTCTTTCAATTATAATTCTTTCAGCAATATCTGGTATGCTTGATAAGCCTAGTTTTGTTGCAATAATACCAGAATTAATCATACCATTTTTAGCTAAATCGTAATCTTCAGCATGTTGCATTATAAGACATCCCAAATCTTTAGCTGAATTCATAATTCTAGACATAAGTCTAGTATTTTGAATTGTTTTTACCCCGTCAGTAAAAGCAATAATTCCTTTTTTAGCTAGTAACCCAAATTCAGTCATATTGGTGCCCTCAGTGTTTTGAGTTAATGAAGCGCAAGGAAAGATATTTATTTTAGACTTATCACGTCCTCTTCTTTTTAAAAAATCTACAATTGATACATTATCTATAATTGGATCTGTATTAGGCATGGTTACGACAGAGGTTACTCCACCAGATAATGCTGCATTACTTAAAGTCCTAAAATTTTCTTTATATTCATATCCTGGCTCGCCTACAAAAACTCTCATATCGACTATACCAGGAAATATATATTTACCCTTTAAGTCAGTAGGTTTTTCTCTAGTTGGTAAATTGTTTGTATTTACCTTTTTTCCTATTGCTTCTATCTTTCCGTCTTCTCCAATTATTAATCCACCATTTTCGTTTATGGAATTATGAGGATCTATAATATTTGCATTTATAAAGTATTGTTTTTTCATTTATTCACAAAATATTTTTAAACATGCCATTCTTACAGCAACACCTAATTCAACTTGTTCTTTAATTACACTTTTGTTTATGTCATCAGCTAATCTTGTATCAATTTCAATTCCTCTATTCATTGGACCAGGATGCATAATTAAAGCATCTGATTTTGCATGATCAAGTTTATCTGGTGTTAATCCATAATATTCGTAGTACTCTCTGTTCGATGAAAGATATGAACTGGTCATCCTTTCATTTTGCAATCTAAGCATCATCACAATATCACAATCTTTGAGGCCCTTTTTCATATCAGTAAAAGTATTTACACCAAATTTTTCTATTTCTTTTGGCATCAGGTTAGATGGAGCAACTATATTAACCTCAGCTCCTAACATTGTAAGAAGATAAATATTTGATCTAGCTACTCTTGAATGAAGTATGTCTCCACATATAGCTATTTTTAATCCCTGAATTTTTTTTTTTCGATTTCTAATTGTTAATGCATCTAATAACGCTTGAGTAGGATGTTCACGTCTACCATCACCAGCGTTTAGAACAACACAATTAACTTTTTGAGATAACAGATTACAAGCACCCGAGTCTTGATGTCTGATCACAATTATATCAGGATGCATAGCATTTAAGGTCATAGCTGTATCAATCAAAGTTTCACCTTTTTTAATAGCTGAGTTACCCATATTCATTGACATGACGTCTGCACCAAGTCTTTTTCCAGCAAGTTCAAATGAGCTTTGTGTTCTAGTTGATGGCTCAAAGAATAGGTTTATTTGTGTTTTACCTCTTAACACATCAATTTTTTTATTTTTACTCTGGTTTAATTTTATGAAAGCTTCTGACTCATCCAGTATAAAATTAATATCATTAACTGATAAATCTTGGATACCTAATAGATGTTTTTGTGAGATTTTAATAGCTTTATTGGTTTTAATTGCCATTAAAATTAACTCTATAGCTATAAAGCCCCTAAATGGCAAGGATTAATTATTTAAATAATCTATAGCTCCTTGAAGAATAAATGCAGCTGCATTTTGATCTATATTTTTTTCACGCTTAGAAACATTAACATCAAGCTGACTGGATAGATTAAATGCACCAACAGTTGAAAGTCTTTCATCCCATAAACAAACATCTACATCAACATTTTGGTCTATATTTTTAGACACATCACTTACTGATTGAGCAGAAGGACCTAATGAACCATCCATGTTAATTGGATATCCAATCACAATTCCTTTAATATTGTTTTCCTCTATTATTTTTTTTAATTTATTGATTAAATCATCATTATCGGTCTTATTGATCGTTTTAAAAGGTGTGGCTATTGACTGTTTTTCATCACAAATTGATACACCGATTCTTTTTGAACCAAGATCTAAACCAATCAATCTAGAGGTTTCAGACTGTTTTTTTTTGAATTCTTCAATAGTGATCATATTGTATATTTTAAACTTAAGTGATAGTTTGCGACATATTTAAATACCATATGAGCATCGATCTTAAAACAATAAAGCACATATCTAAACTATCAAGAATCTCTGTAGATGAGAAAAAAGCAGAGAAACTTGCAGGAGATTTAAATTCAATTTTCGATTTTATTAAAAAACTTAATGAATTAAAAACTGACAATGTTGAACCATTAACTTCTGTTGCTGAAACAACTCTAAAACTAAGACCAGATGAAGTAAAAAGTAAAAACTTAAGAGATCAAGTAATAAAAAACTCTCCTAAGGAAAATGAAGATTATTTTGTAGTACCAAAGGTAATTGAATAATGTCAGATATAACTAAACAATCATTATCTGGGTTAGTAGAAAATATAAAAAGTAAAAAACTTTCCTCAAGTGAAGTTACTAAAGCATTTGTTGAAAGATCAGAAAAATCAAAAGAATTAAATGCATATATAACTGAAGATTATACAAATGCTTTAAATAAAGCAAAAAAGTTTGATGAAAAACCTAATCTTGATCTGAAATTGCCTGGCATTCCAATGGCTGTAAAAGATTTATTTTGTACAAGAGATTTAAAAACTACGGCGGGTAGTAAGATTTTAAATAATTTCGTTCCAACTTACGAGTCAACAGTTACACAAAACATTTGGAATGAAGGAGCTATCCTAATGGGTAAATTAAATTGTGATGAATTTGCAATGGGTTCATCTAATGAAACTAGTTTTTTTGGTAATGTACAAAACCCAATTGATAAAAATTTAGTTCCAGGAGGTTCCTCAGGTGGATCGTCTTCTGCTGTAGCAGCTCAATTAACACCAATAACTATTGGAACAGATACAGGTGGATCTATAAGACAGCCTGCTTCATTTACTGGAACTGTCGGATTAAAACCTACTTATGGTAGTTGCTCTAGATACGGAATTGTAGCATTTGCATCATCCCTAGATCAAGCTGGTCCAATGGCACAAAATGTTAAAGATTGTGCATTGTTACAGGAAGTTATTAGCACTTATGATGAAAAAGATTCTACTTCAATAGATTTTAAAAGAAACGAGTACAGCAAAGAATTAACAAAAGATATCAAAGGTAAAAAAATAGGAATACCCAAAGAATATAGAGTAGACGGCATGCCTGAAGAAATAGAAGACCTATGGAAAAAAGGTATTGAATACGCAAAAGATTGTGGTGCTGAGATTATCGATATATCTCTACCTCATACTAATTATGCACTACCAACTTATTACATAGTAGCACCAGCAGAGGCCTCATCTAACTTGGCTAGATACGACGGTGTTAAATACGGTTTTAGAGCTGAAGGAGAAAATCTTATTGATATGTATGAAAAAACTAGATCTGAAGGATTTGGTGCTGAGGTTCAAAGAAGAATAATGATTGGAACTTATGTTTTATCTTCAGGATATTATGATGCTTATTATCTTAAAGCACAAAAGGTAAGAAAACTTATTAAACATGATTTTGATGATGCTTATAAAAAAGTTGATGCAATTCTAACCCCATCCACTCCAAGTTCAGCTTTTAAAATTGGTGAAAAAACAAATGATCCTGTCTCAATGTATTTAAATGATATTTTTACTGTTCCTTTAAATTTAGCAGGTTTACCTGGAATTTCTATACCTGCAGGCCATGATGCTAAAGGATATCCATTAGGATTACAGATAATTGGTAAAGCTTTTGATGAACAAAATATTTTAAACATTGCATATGCTATGGAAGAAAAAATTAACTTTAAAAACAATATTACTGATTGGTGGATTAAGTGAGTAAGAACAAATCTGAATATCTAATTAATAGACATGATAATCAATATGAAGTTGTTATTGGTTTAGAAGTTCATGCACAAGTTACATCGCAATCGAAATTATTTTCAACATCAGCAACTAAATTTGGAGCCGAACCAAATACCCAAGTAAGTTTAGTTGATGCAGCATTTCCAGGAATGTTGCCGGTAATAAATGAGTATTGTGTAAAACAAGCTATCAAAACAGGAATTGGTTTAAAAGCTAAAATCAATAAGAGATCAGTCTTTGATAGAAAAAATTATTTTTATGCAGACTTGCCTCAGGGATATCAAATCTCACAATTTAAAGATCCAATTGTAGGTGAGGGTAAAGTAATACTTGATATGCCAGATGGTCAAAAAGAGGTAGGTATAGAAAGGTTACACTTGGAGCAAGATGCCGGTAAAAGCATTCATGATTTAGATCCTAAAAATACTTTTGTAGATTTAAATAGATCAGGTGTGGCTTTAATGGAAATTGTAAGCAAACCTGACTTAAGATCCCCAGATGAAGTAAATGCATATATTAAAAAATTAAGATCTATAATGAGATATTTAGGCACCTGTGATGGAAACATGCAGGAAGGATCTTTAAGAGCCGATGTAAATGTATCTGTTAGAAAAAAAGGTTCAAAAGAGTTTGGAACCCGATGTGAGATTAAAAATGTTAACTCAATAAAATTCATGCAGATGGCAATTGAATACGAAGCTAATAGACAAGTTGATTTAATTGAGGATGGTCAAACGATTGATCAAGAAACAAGACTATTTGATACTAAAAAGAATGAAACCAGATCAATGAGATCAAAAGAAGATGCACATGATTATAGATATTTTCCAGATCCAGACTTATTGCCATTAGAAGTTTCAGATGATTTTATTGAAAACTTAAAATCAGAAATTCCAGAGCTACCAGATGAAAAGAAAAAAAGATTTATAGAAAAATTCAAGTTATCTCCTTATGAAGCAAACATTTTAGTTTCTGACATTGAAACATCAAATTACTTTGAAAATGTAATTAAGAAGTCTGATGTGAAACTTGCAACAAATTGGATAATTGGTGAATTATTTGCAGCGTTAAATGAAAAAAATTTAGAAATAACTGAAAGCCCTATAAGCGCAGGTAATTTATCAAAATTAATTAATTTAATTAAAGACGGAACAATTTCCGGAAAAATTGCAAAAACAGTTTTCGAACAAATGATGGAAGGCGACAAAGATCCTAAGAAAATTGTTGAAGAAAAAGGTTTAAAACAAGAGAGTGATCCAAAAGCACTTGAGGCACTGATAGATAAGGTTATTGATGATAACAGAGATAAAGCTACCGAATATAAATCAGGTAAAGTTAAATTATTTGGTTTCTTTGTAGGTCAAGTAATGAAAGTTTCTGGTGGAAAAGCAAATCCTCAATTAGTTAATGAAATTTTAAAGAAAAAACTTTAGAATTTATGGGTTCAGACCTAAATATAACTAAAGAACTCCAAGAGTATATTTTAAGTCATGGATATAAGTTACATCCAGTCCAAAAAGAAATAATTGATTACAACACTTCTCTTGGTGACATCAAAAGAATGCAAATCTCAATTTCACAAAGTCAATTTCTGCATCTAATTATAAAAATTTCAAATATCAAAAAAATTTTAGAGATAGGTACATTTACAGGATTAAGTACGTTATCTATGGCTTTAGCATTATCAGATGATGGTAAAATAATTGCTTTAGATAAAAATGAAGAAACTAATAAAGTTGCAACAGATTTTTTTAAAAAAGCTAAGCAAGACCATAAAATAAAAACATTAATTAAACCTGCTTTAGAAAGTTTAGATGAAATTAAAAATGAAAAGTTTGATTTAGTTTTTATTGATGCTGATAAAATGAATTATATTGAATACTATGAACGTTCTTTAAAATTATTGAACAAAAATGGTCTAATAATCATTGATAATGTTTTATGGTATGGAGAGGTTGTGAATGAAAACAATAATGATAAATTTACTAAAAATATTAAAGAGTTTAATAGTCATATCTCAAAAGATACAAGGGTTGAAAAGTTAATTATTCCTCTTGGTGATGGTATGACTGTTTGTAGAAAATTATAATGTTTGAGGTAGTTGGTTTTTATAAATTTGTCAAAATTACTTATCTAAAGAAAAATCAAAAAGTTTTATTAGAAACTTTAAAAAAGAAAAACATTAGAGGCACGATAATTATCTCTAAAGAAGGAGTAAACGGAACTATCTCTGGTAAAGCTGCAGACATTAAATTCACAATTAACAATTTAAAAAGAGCTTTTAATTTTAAAGAATTTAATAGCAGAAATAAGTCTAAAAGCTTATTCCAACCATTTCATAAACCTAAAGTGAAAATCAAAAACGAGATTGTTCCTATGAATTTAATTTTAAACAAAAGAATAAAGAAAAAGGATAGCCATGTAGATCCAATCAAATGGAATAAGCTGATTAAAGAAAAGGATACTGTTCTTATAGATGCGAGAAAACCATTTGAGTATGATGTTGGAACATTTAAGGGAGCAATCAATCCTGATGTTGATAATTTTAGAGATTTTCCAAAATATCTGAAAAAATTAAAAAAAAATCAACCTATAGCTATGTTTTGTACTGGTGGAATTCGTTGTGAAAAGGCATCTGTATATTTGGAGAATAAAGGTTTTAATAACATTTATCAGTTAAATGGAGGAATTTTAAATTATCTTAAAAAAACAAATAAGAAAAAAAGTTTATGGAAAGGTGAATGCTTTGTTTTTGATAACAGGATTAGTTTAAAACATGGTCTAAAAGTTGGTTCTTACACAATGTGTAGCGGTTGTAGAAAGCCAGTATCTCGTAAGGATAAAAAATCAAAAAAATATGAAGAAGGTGTTTCATGTCCAAATTGTCACGACAATCTGACAGATCATCAAAAATCAAGATTTAGGATGAGACAAAAACAAATTAATCTTGCTAAAGAAGCAGGAAAAAGACATATCTTCCAAAAAGAATATTAATAAATCTTAAATTAATGAATTTATTAAAAGATGAAGTTTCGCTGCTAGTAAGAAAACTTGCTGTACCAGCAAGTGTAGGAACCTTATTCCAAACACTTTATACAATCGTAGACACTTTTTATGCAGGAAAAATATCACCAGAAGCTTTATCAGCTTTGAGCAAGTCTTTTCCGATATATTTTTTGATTATTGCGACATCCATTGGAATTACTGTAGCAGGAACATCATTGATTGGCAGTAGTATCGGAGAAAAAAATGAAAAAAATGTTTTAAGTTATTTTGGAAATGTAATCATTTATTCTATTATAATCTCGATAGTTGTATCTATTTTAGGATTTGCTTTTGGTGAAAAGATATTCTTATTAATGAATTCCTCTCAAGAAGTAACAATTCTTGGACTCGAATACATAAATGTAATTTTTTTAGGTACGATATTATTTATTTTAGTAGTAGCATTAAATTCATTCTTACACGCAGAAGGAGATACTAAAACTTACAGAAATGTTCTAATATTTTCTTTTTTCTTAAACATTATTTTAAATCCAATTTTTATATTTGGTTTTTTATTTATACCACCATTGGGAATAACTGGTATTGGGATAGCAACTTTAATTGCTCAATTTGTATCTTTGTTGGTTATTTTGATAAAAATATTAAATAATCAAAGAATTAAAAAAATAACTTTTGACCATTTCAAAGCTAAATTTTTTTTCTTAAAAAATATTTTTTTTCAATCAATGCCAATTACAATTGCCATATTAGGGTATTCTATTGCTGCAACAATTGTTTTTACATATGTTGGGTTATTTGGTGAATATGCTGTAGCTGGGTATGGATCTGCTACAAGAATTGAACAAGTAGTTTTGTTACCAATTTTAGGGATTAATACAGCAATAATTTCTATAATAGCGCAAAATATTGGTGCAAAATATTACGATAGAGTGGAGCAATCCTATTTTACCTCAATAAAATATGGTCTATTTATAATGTTAATTGCTGGTGTAGTTATTTTTATAAGTGCTGACATTGTTCCTAAATTCTTTTCCTCAAACCCAGAGGTAATTATGCATGGCTCAATGTACCTTAAGATTTCAGCATTTATTTTACCTGCTTATCCAATATTTTTCTTATCCAATGGATTTTTTATGGCTTTAAAAAAATCTGAAAAAGCCATGATTAATAATATTGCCAGAAATGTTATAGTACCAGTTTTATCCTTTTACATTGCAAAGTATTTAAATGCAGATTTTAAAACTTTTTTTTATATTTGGGCTATCTTTCAATGGTTGATATCAATGATGTTACTATTTTATGTTAAATATTATATTAAACATAAATTGGCTAATATTTAATATTTTTTAAATATGTTTTTTACAAAAAGGAAAGCGATAATTTTAATTATAATTTGTTCGATTTTTTTTATTCTCACATATAACGATGTTAGGTCTGAAGAGATTAAAGAAATTTCTGGAAAAGCTCTAATTATTGATGGTGATACAATAAAAATAAATTCAAAAAAGATAAGATTACATGGAATTGATGCACCTGAATTAAAGCAAATGTGTAAAAAACCATATCTAACAATAATTTTTTTTACTTTTACTAAAGATTATCCATGTGGAAAAATTTCAACTCAAAAATTACAAAAAAAAATAAATAACAAAGTAATAACTTGTAAAATTTTGGATGTTGATAGATATAAAAGATTTATTGGAGAATGTTATAAAAGAAATTTAAATCTGAATTCTTGGCTAGTTTCAAACGGTTATGCGGTAGCTTATAGAAAATACTCAAAAAAATATATATCAAACGAAATTAATGCTAAAAATGAAAAAAAAGGCCTTTGGCAAGGTAAATTTGAAATGCCATGGGACTTTAGAAGAAAAAAATAAGTTTATAATCTTGAAGCACAGTCTTCAATCCATGAGAAAAGGTGTTCAGCAAAAGATCTTCTAACAAACAGATTTAAAATATTTTCATCTTTATGGTGCAGAATTACATCTACATGATTTAAAACTGTCTGAGTTGTTGATCCTTTTTTTTCTTTAAATTCATTAAAATTAAAGGGAGATCCTGCTGAAAAGATTTCATAGACATTTTCACCTTTAAGTTCTAATTGAACAAATTGATCTGTTACATCTATAACAGCACCTAAATTTTTTTTTGATATACTATTAAATAACATTTCATATAGATCGCATTTGTTAGAGTCTTTACTTGCCAGCTCATTTGAGATTATCATCCACTCATCTGGACTAAGCCATATTGCTGTTAATTTATCACTAGATGTTGAAGTATTTGCTTCTGTAGGTAAGATCATATTAAGATTTTTACCAACATTTGTTAAAAACTCTCTTTTTTTACCTCTCAAATTAACTTTTATTACTGGAGAGATTTCCTTTACAGAAATACTTTCTTGCTTAATTTCATTTTTAATAACTGAATTATAGTTGAGCATTTAACCTCTCATTTGTCTGATCATAAAATACTGGATTCGCAACAGTGACATTAATATTTTTATTTTCCATGGGTACAAAAAGTTTTTTTCCCATCATATCTTTTCCACCTCTAACTACTGCAAGGGCTATTGATTTGTTTAGGTTTGGACTGAAATAACTTGATGTTACATGTCCAA
The DNA here is from genome assembly GCA_902581605.1 of uncultured Pelagibacteraceae bacterium. Taxonomy (GTDB): domain Bacteria; phylum Pseudomonadota; class Alphaproteobacteria; order Pelagibacterales; family Pelagibacteraceae; genus Pelagibacter. The sequence goes on from CACHPE010000012.1 coordinate 25,755, forward strand.
GCATTTCAACTGGACTTTGATTTAACTCTGAAACTATTTGCGCTCCTTCTTCTAAAACAATATTTGGATCATCAGTTAATAAACCTACTAATTGCTTTCTATCTTCTCTCATTGTATCAGATCTATAAAGAGATCTTTTTCCTATGAAATCGTATTTCTTCTTGCTTACTATCCAATCCATTTGAAGATCGATAGGTGTCATTGTTCCATCTGTATCTTGACCAACAATTATAAAACCTTTTTCTGCCCTTAATAAGTGCATTGTCTCAGTTCCATAAGGAGTAATGTTAAACTCTTGACCTGCCTCCATGCATTTTTTCCATAAATCTTTTCCATAACTTGCTTGAACATTGATTTCGTAGCTATGCTCACCAGTAAAACTAATCCTCATTATTCTGCACTGAATGCTTCCAATATTTGCTTCTTTGAATGACATGTGAGGAAAATTTTCATCTGATAAATCTAAATCAGAAATTATTTTTTTTAGAATTTTTTTACTATTAGGTCCGCATAAACTAGCTGTAGCATAATGATCTGTTACAGAGGTTAAGTAAACATCAAGCTCAGGCCATTCTGTTTGAAGATAGTCTTCAAGTTTACCTAAAACATTTGCTGCTCCACCAGTTGTTGTGGTCATGATGTAATGATTTTCACCTAATCTTGTTGTAACTCCATCATCATAAACCATACCATCCTCATTTAGCATTAGGCCATATCTACATTTTCCTATAGCTAATTTTGACCAAGCATTTGTATAAACTCTATTTAAAAATTCAGAAGCATCACTTCCTTGAATATCAATTTTACCAAGAGTAGAGGCATCAAGTATACCAGCACTTTCTCTAGCAGCTTTACTTTCTCTTTGAACTGCTTGATGCATAGTTTCTCCGTTAATAGGGTAGTACCATGCTCTCTTCCATTGACCGACATTTTCAAATTCAGCTTTATTTTCAACATGCCAATCATTCATTGGGGTTCTTCTAAAAATATCAAAAAACTTTCCTACATTTCGACCGACTATAGTTCCAAATGTTAATGGTGTGTAAGGAGGTCTAAAAGTAGTGGTTCCTAATTCTCCCATTTTAACGCCGGCAGTATCTGCAATTATTCCTAATGCATGCATATTTCCTAGTTTACCTTGATCAGTTCCCATACCGGTAGTCGTGTATCTTTTAACATGCTCAATAGATCTAAAACCTTCTCTTAATGCTAATTTTATATCTTTAGCAGTTGCATCGTTTTGATAATCTACAAATGGTTTGGTTTTGCCTAAAGGTTTATCAGATGGTAGTAACCAAATATTTCTTTTTGAATTTTCCTGATCAGTTTCAACTTTAATATTATCTAAATTAGTTTCTTTAATATTTAGATTATCTTTAAGCTTATGATTTAAATTTTTAATGATTTCATCAATTTTAAAATCTCCACCACAAGACCCTACACTTATTTGTTCAGATGTGTTTTGATTTGGTAAGAAAACTTTTTTTTCTTCATCAAATTTAAGTTTGCTTCCTGATTGTGTATATAAATGTACAGCAGGTGACCAGCCACCAGCAACTCCTAAGCAATCACATGAAATAGAAATTTTACTTCCAGTAACTGAAGTACCATCATTAGATAGTTTCATGATTGAAACACTATTTAGTCTTTTATAACCAGCTGTATCAACAATCGAGTGTGACCAGTAAATTTTAATACCTGTTTCTTTTATTTTTTTAACAATTTTACTTTCAGATTGTTCTCTTATATCAATAATTGCCTCAACATTTATACCTTTGTTATATAGTGATAAAGCACTTTCGTAAGCACTATCATTATTAGTAAAAAATACATTTTTATTACCACAAGCAACTCCATAAAATTCACTGTATTTTTTAATAGCAGATGAAAGCATTATTCCTGGTCTATCATTATTATTAAATATCAAAGGTCTTTCTAATGCACCTGTAGCTAAAATAACTTTCTTAGCTCTAATTTTAAGTAGTCTTTGTCTAATTTTGTTTGTTTTATATTTTGCCTCTAAATGATCAGTTAGATTTTCTCTTGCCAAAAGATAATTATATTGATGATAAGCAGCCACACTTGTTCTAGTTTTTATCTCAAGATTTTTAATACCTTTAAGCTCCTCTATTTCTTTTTTTAACCACTCTGAAGGAGTTTTATTATCAATTTTGTTAAATTCGTTGTTTTCATAAATAGTTGATCCACCAAGTTCATTTTTTTCATCAACTAACAACGTTCTAAAATTATTTTTAGCTGCATTTTTTGCTGCCAGTATTCCTGATATGCCTGCGCCTACAACCAATACATCACAGTGAACATTACGATGGTCATAAATGTCAGGGTCACTTGATGTTGGTGATTTCCCTAAACCGGCAGAGTGTCGTATGAAAAATTCATATTTTTCCCAGAAACTAGCAGGCCACATAAATGTTTTGTAATAAAAACCTGCTGGAAAAAAAGGGGAGAGAAAATTATTTATTCCACCAATATCAAATTCTACACTTGGCCAACAATTTTGACTGGATGCCTCTAAACCCTCGTAAATCTCGACTTCTGTTGCTCTAACATTAGGTTCTGTTCTGTTGGTACAAGGGTTTATTTGAATTATAGCATTCGGTTCTTCAGAACCAGATGTCATAATTCCTCTTGGTCTATGATATTTAAAACTTCTTCCAACTAAATGAACATCATTTGCAAGTAATGCTGAAGCTAAAGTATCGCCTTTAAATCCATGGTAAGTTTTGCCATTAAATTTAAAGGAAATTCTATTAGTTTCATCTATGTACTCGCTGGATTTTACTCTTAAGTTTTTAGTCATTTTATTGAGCAGGTGGTTTTTCACCCATTTTGTAAATTGCTTTTATTTCATCGTTAGATGTATCTCTAACCATATTAAACCATTTACGACAACCATGTGCATGGTTCCATCTTTCAAATTGAACACCTTTAATATTTTTTCTCATAAATAAATATTCTGCCCACTCATCATCACTTAATTCTGTTGGTTGCTTAGGTCTCTCGATATGAGCTTCACCACCAGCCTTAAATTCTTGCTGATCTCGTTCTCCACAGTATGGACAGTTTATTAAAAACATTAATGAGCAACCGCTGCAGCACCATGTTCATCAACAAGGTCTCCGCTTACAAATCTATTTAAATTAAATGCAGCATTAAGTTTGTGTGGCTCATCATTTGCAATAGTATGTGCAAACAAATCTCCAGATCCAGGAGTTGCTTTAAATCCTCCGGTACCCCAACCACAATTAAAGTATAAACCTTTAATTGAAGTTTTACTTAAAATTGGACTAGCATCAGGACAAATATCTACTATTCCTCCCCATTGTCTTAACATTCTCATTCTGCTAAAAATTGGATATAATTCTAAAATAGCATTTAATGTTCCTTCAACTATTTGGTGACTTCCTTTTTGAGTATAAGAAACATAGTCGTCTGTTCCAGCACCAATAACCAATTCTCCTTTATCAGATTGACTAACATAAGCATGCACTGCGTTAGACATTACAACTGTATCAATAATTGGTTTTACAGGTTCAGAAACTAAAGCTTGTAAAGGTTTACTTTCAAGTGGAAGTCTTAGACCAGCCATATTAGCTATTACGCTAGAATGCCCAGCTGCAACTACACCAACTTTCTTAGTTTTTATAAATCCTTTTGTTGTTTCTATTCCTTCAACACTATCTCCATTTCTTTTTATTCCTTTAACTTCACAATTTTGAATAATATCAACACCCATTGCATCAGCTCCTCTAGCATATCCCCAAGCAACTGCATCGTGTCTTGCTGTACCAGCTCTACGTTGTAAAGTTCCTCCTAAAACAGGGTATCTAATATCTGGTGATGTATTTATAATTGGACAAAATTTTTTAACTTCTTCTGTGCTCAAGTAGACTGCGTCAATTCCATTTAGTCTATTAGCATGTGTTCGTCTTTTTAAATCTCTAACATCTTGTAAATTATGTGCAAGGTTCATTACACCTCTTTGACTAAACATTACATTATAGTTTAGTTCTTGAG
>CACHPE010000013.1 GCA_902581605.1 uncultured Pelagibacteraceae bacterium
CTAATATAAAAAAACATACATTTAATTTTCAGTTCAGTAAAACTCAAATACTAAGTCCTTTCAAGATTAATATTTCTTACACAAAATATAAAAAAATATTTGAATTATTCTCAAAAAAAATAAAAGAAGGTGAGACCTATCAAATTAAAATTTGCACAAAATATAAGAATAAATCATCAATTAATCCTATTAATTTTTTTTGGAAATTAATGCGTGTTAATGCCTCTCCAGAATCATTTATGATAAAAGATAAGGATTACTCTATAGTTAGTTGCTCTCCTGAAACATTAATTGATAAGAAAAAAAACAAAATAATTACCAAACCAATAGCTGGAACTTTTAAGAAAAAATTATTATCCAATAAAAATACAGCTCTTAAATATTTTAAAAATAACGAGAAAGAAACCAAAGAACACAACATGATAGTTGATATGGAAAGAAGTGATTTATCAAAAATTTGTAAACCAGGAAGTGTTAAAATATTCAAAAAAAAATATGTCGAGGAATACAAACATCTTTTTCATTATGTGACTTCAATTGGTGGAATATTAAATAAAAATACAAAATTGGTTGATATCATTAAGGCAATGATGCCTGGAGGATCTGTAATTGGTTGTCCTAAAATTAGAACTTTAGAACTTTTAAACAAACAAGAAAAAGAAAGTAGAAATATTTTCACAGGAAGTTTTGGATTTATTAAATTTAATCAAGATATGAAGTTTAATATAATTATTAGATCTATATTAAATTACAAAAATCAATCGGAGATCTCCGCAGCATCTGGTGTAGTATTAGATAGCTCACCAAAGAAAGAATTTAACGAAAATTATATTAAAGCAAAATCTTTATTGGAGTTATTTAAATGATTTACATTATAGATCATCAAGATTCTTTTACCTGGAATGTCGTACATCAATTTGCAAAATTTGATAAAGTTTTTTGCTCAAATTATTATGATGTAAATAATAAATTACTTGATAAAAGTGATGTGATCGTTTTGTCACCAGGACCTGGATCACCAAAGGATTATCCTACTACATCAAAAATTTATAAAAAATATAAAGGAAAGAAAAAAATAATTGGAATTTGTCTTGGCTATCAAATGATTTTACATAATGAAGGTGGCAAAATCATACAACAAAAAAAAATTTATCATGGCTTTCAATCAAAAATAAAAACAAACAATGAAAGTAAAATTTTTAAAAACAATAATGAGTTTAAGGTTGGTAGATATCATTCATTGAAATTAATGGAGCCATTTAAATCAAACTCCATTAGAATAACTATGAGATGTAGCAAAACAAAAATACCAATGGGACTCGAAGATAATCAAAATAAAATATATGGATTTCAATTTCATCCAGAATCTTTTTTAACAGAAAATGGCAACACTCTTATTAAAAAAATCTTATCAGCTTAGTAATCTTAAAGAAGTTACTTTCAAAGATCTCTGGGGATCTAGAGGTGTATTTACAACAATGCGTATGGTTGGAAAACCTCCTAAGTTAATACTTCTAAAACCGCATATAGAAAACTTATTAAAATCTACAAAAAAATATGGAATAAGAAAAAAAAATTTAAAAAATATTATTATAGATTTAATAAATAAAAACACTTTATACAAAGGTCCTGATAATTTATTTCGTATAGCGTTAAATAAAAAATTAATATCGGTCTCAATCAGAAAAAGACCAAAACTGAGCAGTAATTTTGATTTGTTATTATTTAAATATAAACGAGTTGAGCCAAATTATAAAAATTTATATTATAAAAAAATATTAGCAAAATTAAGCAAAGTTGATTCAGCTAAATTTGATATTGCTTTAGTCGCAAATGGCAAAATTTTAGAAACTGGTACCTCAAATTTAGTTTTTGTGAAAAATGGAAAGATCTTTTCACCTAAAAAAAATTGTTATTTTGGAAATACACTTAAATTTATTAGTAAAAATATAAAAATTAATTTTAAAGATATTTCAATTAAATCAATTCATGATTATGAAGAAATAATTCTTATCGGATCTGGCAAAGGAGTAACGTCAGTTTCAAAGATAAACGATCTTAGGTGGAAGAGAAGAAGCACTAATTGTTCCGTGAAATTAAGTAAATTATATAACTCTATTGTTTAAATATGAAAGATCCAAACAATCCTTGTATATTTTGTAAAATCAGAAAAGAAGAGCTTCAATTTGAGAATCAATTAGCCTATTCATCTACAGACAGTTACCCTGTCTCAGAATTTCATAGTCTTATCGTTCCTAAAAGACATATAGAAATATACTTTGATCTTACTGAAGAAGAAATTCAGGCATGTAATGATTTAATTTTAAAAACTAAAGAAAAAATCTTAAAACTAGATTCCAGTGTTAAAGGTTTCAATATAGGTGTAAATGCAGGAAAAGTTGCAGGCCAATCAATTATGCATTGTCACATTCATTTAATACCTAGAAGAGAGGGTGATGTAGTAAACCCTCAAGGAGGTGTTAGGTCAGTAATACCGAGAAAACAACACTACAAACGCAAACTCTGAGCTGTTATTAAAGACAAATTGGCTAATACTTTTGGTTGAAGTCTTTAAATAACTAGATTAGAAAACTTTAAACTAATTCAAAATTATTTTAAAAGTAATAGAATGTTCACGACCAATCCTTTTTCGGTTTTAGCAGAAACAGTTCCATCTATAGTTATGCAAGGGTTTGTGGTGTTAATGTTTTTATTGATTGTTACAGGAACCCTATTAGACATAATCCATAAAAAGAATGTAAAGTATTTTTTTGAAAATGCAAAAAAAGCAAAAAAAAATGCAACTAAAGAATTAACAACAAGCGAAAGAATTGCAGTCGTTTCAAAAACAATTGCATACGACATCGGAACCACATCAGAACTAGGTGCAGGAAAAAGAAGAATAGCACATGTTCTTGGTATGTATGGAACTATTCTATTTTGGGTTGGATCTGTAGTTATGATATTTGCTTATTCATCAACAAATATAGAAACACCAACTATATGGCCCATGATTTGGCATATCGGGGCTTTAATGACTGTCTTGGGTGGATCATGGTTTTGGTTTTTTCTAAGAGTTGATGTTTATTCGGAGGCTCAACCTTGGTATAGAATTATTAAAGCTGATTTATTTGTATTAGCCTTGATCGCAACCTCTTTAACAGGATTTATCTGGTCATATCTTCAAAGTTTAAATCTAGATGGTAGATGGGATGCTACTTTATTTTTAATATTATTTGTAATTTCAAACTTTGTTCTATTTGGAGGAGTATACTGGTCAAAGTTTGCTCACATGTTTTATAAGCCTGGAGCAGCAATCCAAAAAAATTTAGCAGAAGCAGATGGTTCAAGAGACAATTTGCCTCCTCCTGCAGATGCGCCTGAACAATTTGGTTTAGGTATTAAAAGAGAAAAACCTAAACACTATTAATTAGAATTAATTATGATAAAAACTATAGAGGAGAAAAAATAATTATGTCAACTTTTGTATATATGACTAGATGTGATGGATGTGGTCATTGTGTAGATATTTGTCCGTCAGATATAATGCACATAGATGAAAACATTAGACGTGCAAAAAATATAGAACCAAACTTTTGTTGGGAATGTTATTCTTGTGTCAAAGCTTGTCCTAACCACGCTATTGATGTCAGAGGATATGCAGACTTTGCTCCAATGGGACATAGCGTTAGAGTAAGACGAGAAGAAGAAAAAGGAACAATCTCTTGGAAAATTAAATTTAGAAATGGAACTGAAAAAAATTTCGTATCTCCAATTACAACTAAGCCATGGGGTAAATTTATTCCAAAATTAGCTGATGGAGATAAACCCAATCAAGGAGAGATAAATTCACAAAGATTATATACTGAACCAGAAGGTTTAAATATAGATGGAGAACTTCCATCTGTACCTAAAGAGTCGTTTAAAAAAGGAGTTTATTATTAATGGCAAGTCATAAAACGCATTACGAAGATTGCGATATATTAGTTGTTGGCGGAGGTATGGCTGGTACTGGTGCTACCTTTGAAGCAAGGCACTGGGGTAGAGATATGAAAATCGTTTGTGTTGAAAAAGCAAACATAGATAGAAGTGGAGCTGTTGCGCAAGGGCTTTATGCGATTAACTGCTATATGGGAATGCAGTGGGGTGAAAACCAACCAGAAGATCACGTAAGATACGCAAGAAATGATTTAATGGGAATGGTGAGAGAAGATTTAGGTTATGACATGGCACGTCACGTAGACTCCACAGTTCATATGTTTGATGAATGGGGCCTTCCAATGATGAAGAATGAAGAAACTGGAAGATATTTAAGAGAAGGTAAATGGCAGATAATGATTCATGGTGAAAGTTATAAACCGATTGTTGCTGAAGCAGCAAAAAAATCTGCAGATAAAATTTATAACAGAATAATGATAACTCATCTTTTAATGGACGAGTCTCAAGATAACAGAATTGGTGGAGCAGTTGGATTTAACATGAGAACAGGTGATTTTCATGTATTTAGAGCAAAAGCAGTAATTGTTGCCGCTGGAGGAGCTTCACATATCTTTAAACCAAGAGCAGTCGGAGAAGGAATGGGTAGAACTTGGTATGCACCATGGAGTAATGGATCTGCATATGCATTACCTATTGCAGCAGGTGCGAAGATGACTCAAATGGAAAACAGAATTGTATTATGTAGATTTAAAGATGGTTATGGTCCAGTTGGTGCGTATTTTCTTCATTTAAAAACCTATACTCAAAATGCTAACGGCGAAAACTATGAGAAAAAATGGTATGACCAAACTAAAGAGTTAGTTGGAGAATACATTGATCATCATCCAACACCAACTTGCTTAAGAAATCATGCGTTTATCCAAGAAGTAGCCGCGGGCGGTGGACCAATCCATATGGTAACTACTGAGGCTTTCCAAGACCCACATTTAGAAACAGTAGGATGGGAAAATTTCCTAGGAATGACAGTTGGTCAAGCTGTTGTTTGGGCGTCTCAAAATATAGACCCAAAATACACAAATCCTGAGTTAACCACATCAGAACCTTACGTAATGGGTTCACATGCTACTTGTTCTGGTGCATGGGTAAGCGGCCCAGAGGATTTATCACCACCAGAATATTTCTGGGGTTATAACAGAATGTTAACTATTGATGGTTTATTTGGTGCGGGAGATACAGTTGGTGGAAGTGCCCACAAGTTTTCATCTGGATCTTTTACAGAAGGCAGGTTAGCTGCAAAAGCTGCTGTTAAATATATCGAAGACAAAAAAGCAGAAGGCGTTAAAGTTTCAGATAAACAGTGCGAGGATTTCAAAACTGTAGTTTATAAACCACTAGAAAATTACACCGTTGCAAGAAATGAGATTACTGGTGGAACAGTTTCTCCCAGTTATATATCTCCAATTCAAGGTCTTCAAAGGTTACAGAAGATTATGGATGAATATGTAGGTGGAATTACCTCAAATTACATGACTAATGGCAATATGCTTAAAAGAGGGCTTGAGTTGTTAGATTGGCTTCAAGAAGACTTGGAGCACGTTGGGGCTGAAGATTATCACCAGCTTATGAGAGCTTGGGAGTTAAAACATAGAGCTTTGACTTCTCAGTGTGTAACGGAACATACTTTGTTTAGAGAAGAAACTAGATGGCCAGGCTACTATTATAGAGGTGATCATATGAAGCTTGATGATGAAAACTGGCATTGTCTAACAGTTTCTAGACGTGACCCTAAAACTGGTAAGTTTAGTATGGAGAAAGTTCCTGTCTACCATATAGTGGATGAGAACGAGAAGAAAAAAGCTTCTTAGAAGATAATTTAATTAAATTACATGGATATTTTATCTAAATCAGATGATGAAATATATGACTTAGCCAAACCTATTTGGGATAATTTAGTTAAATCATCTAATCTTAAAGATTATGGCGGGTTTACTAGAGATTTCTCTACTCAAATGCTTTTTGGTGCTAACGAAGTGGAACTAGGTAAACAGTGGGCCAATAACAAGCTAATCACTAACCTTAAAGAGACTTTTGAACCTTTCGGTTGCCTTAGAAGAGGAGATCACATAACCGTTCTGATAAAGCAAACAAATAAAGAGATCCCAGGAGAGTTTCTTGGGAGGTTGGTCTTAGGGGTCGAGGACGACACGGTTAAGGTTTTTGGAGCAACGATCTATTAAAATAAAATTACCTACCTTAAATAATTGTTTGACAAATTTCGTTGTGGGTGTATTGACGAACTTAATGTTTCTTTCTAGCGTAAAAATTTTCAATAAACTCTCAAATTTTAAAACTACATTTATTAAGGCTGGAATTATAGTAAGCTTAACAGCTTACTGGGGAGTAATTTTAGTTGGAACTTTTATCACTTTTAACTAAGTTGTTTTTTAACAACTTTTAAATTTTTTATGGAAGTATTTTTACCGATAGCCCAAGTTTTTGTTAACCCTATCGAGATACTTTTATTAAGTGCGATTGTTGGAGTGCTTTCAGGTTTATTTGGTGTTGGTGGTGGGTTTTTGATGACACCTTTCTTAATTTTTTTAGGAATACCTCCTGCATACGCAGTTGCTAATGAAGCAAATAATATTTTAGCTACTTCAGTTTCTGGATCTACCACGCATTATTTGAAAAATACTTTAGATTATAAAATGGGTTCAATGATTGTAATAGGAGGGGTAATTGGAACTTCTTTAGGAATTTACACTTTTACATATTTTAAAGGTATTGGAAAAATTGATACAGTAATCTCTCTGGCTTACATGTATATATTAGCAATAATTGGAACTTTAATGTTGGTTGAGAGTTTGGGTGAAATAGATAAAGCAAAAAGAAACATTGTAGTTAAAAAAAAATTACATGTTCATTATTGGATACATGGTCTTCCATTAAGAATGAGATTTCCAAAGTCTAAATTATATGAGAGTATTTTTACACCAATTATAATTGGTCTATTAGTTGGATTCATTGCAGCCATTATGGGAATCGGAGGGGCTTTTATTTTAGTTCCTGCAATGATTTATATAATTAAAATGCCTACAAAATTTGTTCCTGGTACATCTTTATTTGTAACAATTTTTGTAAGTGTGGTTGTTACTTTTCTGCATTCATTTAATTATGGATCTATTGATTTATTTCTAGTTCTAATGTTGGTTGTAGGATCTATAATTGGAGTTCAGGTTGGACAAAAATTAGGAGAAAGAATCGATAGTTCTGGTTTAAGAGCTTTATTAGCAATTTTATTATTAATAGTTGGAATAGCGATTGCATACGACACGTTTTTTGCAGAAAAAATTATAAATGGAGCTGTTAAAGCAACTAGTTCAGATTTAAACTTCTTTTCTAAATTTATAATTGATTTTTCTAAAGAAATGCCTTTCTTTTACGGACTATTTACAATTATGTTTGCAATTATTTTAGGTATTGGAGCTGCTTTTATAAGACGATTTATTTCAAATTTTAGGAAAAAATTATTAGTTAAATCTTAATTAAAATAACTTAGATATAATTCGATAGTTGTAATACAAACTAATCCAACAGTTGCCATACTTATAAAACCAACAACAAATGGTTTATAACCCATATTTTTAATTTCTTTTAAGTTAGTGGAAAGACCTATTGCTGCCATTGCCATTGTTAAAAATATTTTTGAGAACAATTGAATACTCTCAATTGTAACCAACCATTTGTAATTATTTGAGTACATTAGATCACCTAAATTTCTAATTATTATCATGGCTACAAAACCTAATACAAAGTAAGGAAAAATATTTATAATTGAGTATTTCTTTTCTGTAGTTTTTCCTCGATTATAAAGAAAAGCAAATAAAGGGATCATGATAATCAAAAAGGTATTCCTTATTAATTTAGTGACTGTTGCAATATTTAAAGTTTCAGGACTATTAAACTGCTGGTCATAAATTAATCCCGCGGCTGCAACTTGTGAGGTTTCATGGATGGAAGTACCCAAAAATAATCCAATTAATAAAGGCTCACTTTTGAAATAAAAGTTAGCAAAATAAGGATAAATAAGCATCGAAAGTATTCCAAACAATGTAATATTAGCAATTGCATATGATATCTCATTTTTTTTTGCACCAATAACAGGGGCAGTAGCCATTATTGCAGTTGTACCACAGACAGTGCTACCTATAGATATTAAGTAAGCCATTCTTGTTGGTATTTTTAATTTTTTAATTAGAAGTTTGATTACAATTAACACACTAATTATACAGATTATAATTAATGGAATTGCTATTGCTCCAAATTCTAAAAATTCAAATGGTTTTAATTGAATACCCAAGCAAATAATTCCAAGTTTTAAGATATACTTTTGTGTAAAATCTAATCCTCTTAAAAAACTTTCTCTAATTTGAAAAACATTTCCGAAAAACATCCCCAATAAAATAGCGATCATTGCAGTAGATATTGGGCTTTTTTCATAGCCTAATAACTCAATACCAATAATATTATTGAAACCTTGAGACAAAGTGTAAAGAACGAAAGCTAGTATAATACCTGGTATTACTACCAGGTATTTTTTTAATTTCATGAAAGATAAAAGTTAATTAAGCACTTCTGTAAAGTTTGGTCATGACAAATTCTCTATGACCTAAAGCTTCGGCACAAGTTAATCTACCGTTTGCTACTTTAAGTGTAGTTTTAATTAATTCGTCGCCTGCTTCAGACAAATTCATTTCTCTTGAAAGAATTTTTGAAACATCACAATCAATATGCTCACCCATACCTTTTACAGTTAATGGATTAGCTGTTAATTTAACAACAGGTTCAATTGGATTTCCAACTATATTACCTTGTCCAGTTGGAAATAAATGAATATTAAAACCAGCAGCAGCTTGAAGTGTCACACATTCTGCAGCAGCGGATGATGTGTCCATGAAATATAAACCTTTTCCTTTAGTTGGTTCTTCCGCTGGCTCAAGGACATCAATAAATTTACAATTTCCAATTTTTTGAAAATTACCAAAAGCTTTTTCTTCAATTGTTGTAAGCCCTCCAGCTATATTTCCAGCTGTTGGTTGACTTTCGGAAAGATCATCTGTCGCTTCTTTTAAAATAAAATCATTATAAGAGCTCCAAGTTTTCATAAATTTTTCAGAGGCTTCTTTTGTTGCTCCTCTAGTTGCACAAACTTGTTCTGCACCAGTTAATTCAGATGTTTCACCAAAACACAAGTGAACACCTAATGGCTCAAGTTTATCCATTAAGTTTCCCACAGTAGGGTTTGCAGCTAGTCCTGAAGTAGTATCAGACTCTCCACATTTTACTGAAATCCATAAATCACTTAAAGGACACTCTTCTCTTTGTTTTTCTGAAGCCCACATCACAAATTCTTGTGCTTTTTTTGATGCTTTCATTGTCGTGCCAATATCTCCTGTACGCTCAATATGAAATCCTTCAACTGGTTTTCCAGTTTTAGCAATTCCATCTACTATTTTTTTTGTCCATTTCGGTTCAATACCAATGACAATTACTGCTGCAACGTTCGGATTACATCCAGTTCCTATCATCGTTCTAAAATGAAGTTCTAAATCAGCACCAAACTGAAGTCTTCCGTAAGAATGAGGAAGAGCGATTGTTCCTTTAATATTATTAGCAACTGCCTCTGCACATGCGTTTGAAATGTCATCAACTGGTAAAATAATTACATGATTTCTTGTTCCGGCTCTGCTGTTTTCTCTTTTATATCCTAAAAAGCTTTTTGGGATTTCCATAGTATTACCACTTCTTTGTTTTTACGTTGTGAACATGTACATGCTCACCCTTTTTAATTGATTTAACAACTTTACCAATATCGTGACCATATTTTAAAATTGTATCACCCTCTTTAAGATCGACCATTGCAATTTTATGACCTAAAGGTATTTCATCTACGGATTGAATATTTGTTGAACTGTCATCTTCCATTATCCAGCAAGCACAATCTTGTTTTGGAGTGATTTTTTCAATAACAACTACTCCCACGTTGTCTTTTTTATCATGTATGATTATATCTGTTGCCATATCGTGTCGATTTGTTTGTTTGAAATTCGTAAAAACTTATATATTAATCGCACAAATTAACAAACGAATTTTATAAATAGTATAATTATACTTTAGAGAGGTTCTAGTTTTATGACAAAAATGACAACAGAAGAAGCTTTTGTAAAAGTTTTACAAATGCACGGTATTGAGCATGCGTTCGGAATTATCGGTTCAGCCTTTATGCCAATTTCAGATATTTTTCCAGATGCAGGTATTACTTTCTGGGATGTCGCTCACGAAACAAACGGTGGTTTAATAGCTGATGGTTACACAAGAGCCACTGGTAAGATGTCAATGGTTATTGCTCAGAACGGACCTGGAATTACTGGATTAGTTACACCAATTAAAACAGCTTATTGGAATCATACTCCACTTTTATTGGTTACACCACAAGCTGCCAATAAAACAATGGGTCAAGGAGGATTTCAAGAAGTTGAACAAATGAATTTATTTAAAGATATGGTTTGTTACCAAGAAGAAGTTAGAGACCCATCTAGAATGGCAGAAGTATTAAATAGAGTAATAGAAAAAGCTATTCGGGGATCTGCACCTGCCCAGATAAATGTTCCAAGAGATTATTGGACACAAGTAATTGATATTGAACTTCCACCAATTGTAAGATTGGAGAGACAAGCAGGTGGAGTAGATGCAATAAAAAAGGCTGCAGATTTGTTATCAAAAGCAAAATTTCCAGTTATATTGTCAGGTGCTGGTGTAGTGATTGGTGGAGCCATTGAAGATTGTAAAAAACTTGCGGAAAAATTAGATGCACCAGTGTGTTCGGGTTATCAACATAATGATAGTTTTCCAGGAAGCCATCCTTTAGCTGCTGGACCATTAGGATATAATGGTTCAAAAGCTGCAATGGAATTAATAAAACAAGCAGACGTTGTTTTAGCTTTAGGCACAAGATTAAATCCATTCTCCACATTACCTGGTTATGGAATGGACTATTGGCCAAAAGATGCAAGTATTATTCAAGTGGATATGAATTCTGATCGTATTGGTCTGACAAAGAAAGTTACAGTTGGAATTTGTGGTGATGCAAAACTAGTAGCACAACAATTATTAGCTCAACTTTCGAAAACTGCAGGTGATACAGATAGACAAACAAGAAAAAACATAATTCATCAAACAAAATCTGCATGGTTGCAAAAATTATCAAGTTTAGATCATGAGGATGATGATGAAGGCACAGTTTGGAATCAAGAAGCTAGAAAAAGAGATGCTGATAGGATGTCTCCAAGACAAGCGTGGAGAGCAATTCAAGCAGGTATGCCTGATGACGTAATTATATCAAGCGATATAGGAAATAACTGTGCAATTGGTAACGCTTATCCTACTTTTGAAAAAGGTAGAAAATATTTAGCACCTGGTTTATTTGGTCCGTGTGGATATGGTTTTCCATCTATATTAGGAGCAAAAATTGGATGTCCAGACACTCCAGTAATAGGTTTTGCTGGAGATGGTGCTTTTGGTATCAGTATGAATGAGATGAGCTCATGTGCTAGAGAAGAATGGCCAGCAATTTCTATGGTAATTTTTAGAAATTATCAATGGGGTGCAGAAAAAAGAAATACGACTCTTTGGTTTGATGATAATTTTGTTGGTACGGAGTTAGATCCAGAGTTAAGTTACGCTAAAGTTGCTGATGCTTGTGGTTTAAAAGGTGTAACTGTTAGAACAATGGAAGAAACTACGAATGCAATCAATAAATCTTGTGAAGATCAGAAAAAAGGAATTACAACATTTATTGAGGTAATTCTTAATCAAGAGCTAGGTGAACCATTTAGAAGAGATGCAATGAAAAAACCTGTTAGAGTTGCCGGTATTGATAAAAAAGACATGAGACCACAAAAATCTTTAAATGGATGATGTTAAAATAAGCTCGAATCGAAGTTTTGGAATTGTTTTTTTTATAGTTTTTTTAATTATAGCTCTTTACCCATTGACCTATAATGGAGAAATTAGAGTCTGGTTAGCTATAACTGCTCTAATTTTTCTACTGTTAGGTTTATTAAACTCTAAAATTTTAAGTCCTTTAAATAAGCTTTGGTTTAAGTTCGGTATTTTTTTAGGTAAAATAATATCACCACTTATTATGGGAATAATATTTTTTATTGTTGTAACACCGATAGGTTTAATTATGAGGCTATTTGGAAAAGATGTATTAAATTTAAAATATAATAAGAATCATTCTTATTGGATTGAAAAGAATGGTCCAAAAAGTAAAATGAAAAATCAATTTTAATATGAGTTTTATTAAAGAATTTTGGGAATTTTTAAAAATAAGAAAAAAATATTGGCTTTTACCAATTATAATGGTTTTAGTTTTATTTGGTGGTTTAATTATATTAACTCAAGGTTCAGCAGTAGCTCCATTTATATATACAATTTTTTAAAGTGAGTTCAATTTTAGGTATTTCAGCATTCTATCATGATAGTGCAGCATGTATTTTAATGGATGGTAAAATTATTGCTGCAGCACAAGAAGAGAGATTTACTAGAAAAAAACATGACCCAAATTATCCTCATAATGCAATTGAGTTTGTATTAAAATATGCAAATTTAAAATTAAGTGAAGTAGATCAAATAGTTTTTTTTGAGAAACCATTTTTAAAATTTGAAAGATTATTAGAAACTTATGTAGCTTTTGCTCCTAAAGGTTTTGTTTCTTTTGCAAAAGCTATGCCTTTATGGATTAAAGAAAAGCTTTTTCAAAAAAATCTTTTATTTAATAAACTTAAAAAACATGATGAAAATTATAAATCTGATGAAAATATTTTTTTTTCTGATCACCATCTAAGTCATGCAGCGAGTGCTTTTTTTCCATCACCTTTCAATGAAGCTGTTATCTTAACTGCAGATGGTGTAGGTGAGTGGGCAACAACAACAGTTGCTGTTGGAAAAAATGAAACCTTGGAAATCAAAAAAGAAATACATTTTCCTCATTCACTTGGATTACTTTATTCAGCATTTACGTATTATACAGGTTTTAAGGTAAACAGTGGTGAATATAAATTGATGGGTTTAGCTCCATACGGAACTCCTATTTATGAGGATAAAGTAAAACAATTATTTGATTTGAAAGAAGATGGTACTTTTAGATTAGATCAAAAATATTTTAATTACGCAACTGGGCTTACGATGACTAATGAAAAATTTCATAATTTATTTGGGCAAAAACCTCGTAATCCTCAAAATGAAAAGATAACTCAATTCCATATGGATATAGCAGCATCAATTCAGAAAGTTACTGAAGAAATCATGATTAAATTGGCAAAATCTATTCAAGAAGAATATGGGATTAAAAATTTATGCTTAGCTGGTGGTGTAGCTTTAAATTGTGTTGCTAATGGAAAAATTTTAAAAGAAAAAATTTTTGATAACATTTGGATTCAGCCAGCAGCAGGTGATGCGGGAGGCTCTTTAGGTGCAGCACTTGCACTATGGTATATTGATCAAGGAAATAAAAGATTAGTAAACTCAAACGATGATATGAAAGGCTCTTATTTAGGAGCTGAATTTAATCAAGATGAAATTGAAAAAGAATTGAAAGAAGTAGGAGCTAAATTTGATACTTTAAGGTATGACGAATTGATTGATAAAACTGCCGAACTGCTTTCAAATGAAAAGGCTATAGGATGGTTTCAAGGTAGAATGGAATTTGGTCCCAGAGCTTTGGGAGGCAGATCTATTTTAGGAGATCCAAGATCTGATAAAATGCAAAAAAATTTAAATCTTAAGGTAAAATATAGAGAAAGCTTTAGACCTTTTGCGCCTTCAATTCTTAGAGAAGATTTATCAGATTGGTTTGATATAAATATTGATAGTCCCTATATGTTATTAGTTGCAAATATCAATCCAAATAAAAAGATAGAAATGAACGATAAACAGAAAAATCTTTTTGGTATAGATAAATTAAATATAAAGAGATCAGAAATTCCAGCAGTAACTCATGTCGATTATTCAGCTAGAGTCCAGACTGTTACGAAAGAAAAAAATAACCGTTACTATGATTTAATTTCTAAATTTAAAGAAAAAACTGGTTGCCCAGTAATAGTAAATACTTCTTTTAATGTTAGAGGTGAACCAATAGTAAATACTCCATCAGATGCTTTTAATTGCTTCATGGGAACCGAATTGGATTATTTAGTGATTGGAGATTGTATTTTAGATAAATCAAAACAAGATCTTACTCTTAAAAAAGACTATACAAAAGAATTTGAATTAGATTAAATTCATTAATATGCAAATTGTTAATGATAATGGATGTAGTTGGATTAATGATTTAAACCCAAGATCAAATATAAAAGTTCTAGATAAAAACGAAGAATGTGAGTGGCTTATTATTGGAGCAGGTTATACAGGATTATCTGGAGCAAGAAAATTAGGTCAACTTTATCCTGGTCAAAAAATATTATTAGTTGATGCTCAATTAGCAGGAGAGGGTGCTAGCTCAAGAAACTCAGGGTACTTAGTGGATACAACACTTAATGATGGTTTTACATCTAATAAAGAATTAGATAATTATAAAAAAAAAGCAGATATCTATAAATTGGGAATAGATGTTATTAAAAAATTTATTAAAGAATATCAGGTAGATTGTGATTGGAATGAATGTGGAAAGTATTTTGCATCATCAAACAAAGAAGATAGAAAAATATTAGAAAATTTTTCAGATACCTTATCAAAATTAGGTTTTGAACATAATTTGCTATCAAACAAAGAACTTAAAAAAAGATTGGGTACCAATTTTTACAATATCGCTCTTCATACAAAGGGAGGGATTTTATTGCATCCAGGTAAATTGGTTAGAGCTATGATTGATACGTTACCAGATAACGTAAATCTTTATGAAAATTCTTTATTATTAAATTGGAAAAAGAAAAATAATACAGTCATTTGTAAATTTAAAAATGGTTCAATTAAAACTAAAAAGATTATTTTTGCTACAAATGGGTTTCTGAAGTCTTTAGGAATAAAATCAAATTATAATTTTCCAATTACTTTAACAGCCAGTATGACCAGATCTTTATCAGATGAAGAGTTTAGATCTCTTGGTGAGCCTAAAGAGTGGGGAGTTTTACCTGTAAGACCAATGGGGGCCACTATAAGAATGACCAAAGATAAAAGAATTTTAATTAGAAATACTGCAGAAGTTTTTAGTCCTTATCAAATGTCTAAATCTAAATTATATAAAAGATCATTAAAACAAAAGATTGGAATTAAAAAAAGATTTCCTGAATTACCGGATGATATTATCCAATCTTCTTGGTCAGGCATAGTTTCAAGAACGAGAAATAGTTCTCAAATTTTTGAAAAAATAGATGACAATATATTTGTTGCAGGTTGTTATAATGGCTCTGGTATTGGAGTTGGTACTTTATTTGGAGAACAGATTGCTATCAAAGCAAGTAATGAAAATACAAAAGAAATAGAAACTATTGAAGCAAGAAATAAACCCACATGGCTTCCTCCTGATCCAATTTTAAGTTTAGGAGTTAGAGCTAGATTGATTTTTGAACGTGTAAGAGCAAGATCAGAAATTTAGACTATCTTTTAGAAGTTTGATTAATAACAAATATTCCCGATGATGTAATTATTATCGCACCTAAAATTGTAAATAAATCTGGAATATCTTCATAAAAGAAAAAACCAAAAATTATCGCCCAAAAGATTAATGTATAATGAAATGGTTGGATGATACTAGCTCTAGCATTGTTAAGAGCTAATATCTGGAAGTATATACCTAAGGAAAAAAAAATCCCAATTGGTAAAAAGAACAATAATGAATTTAAATGCACAGGTTGCCAAAAGAAAAATGCTATTATAGAAGTAATAATTATTCCAACTAAAGAAGAATAAAATAAAGACACTTCGGGAGCATCATATTCTGTCATTTTTTTTGTAGCTATTTGATAGAGACCTAGAAAAAAAGCAGCTATTAATGGAATAAAAGATTTTACACTAAAAACATCAGAACCAGGTCTGATAATAATTAGCACTCCAATAAATCCAATAAAAATTGCCATCCAAGTTTTAGCTGAAACTTTCTCGTTTAAAATAAATACAGATAATACAACTATTATTATTGGCGCTAATGCCCCAATGCTGTGAGCATTTGCTAAAGGTAAATATTTAAATGACAAAACAAAACATCCAGATTCTAAAATTGATAATAAACTTCTTATAATTTGTAGTTTTGGATTATTAGATTTATAAAAATTAATATTTTTTGTTCTTCTAGCCTCTAGAACACTTAACAATAGTACAAAGATATATTTTATAAACAATAGTTGAAATATAGAATAATATAATACTGCACTTTTTTGAATTGCATCTAGGATTGAAAAAGAAAAATAAGCTATGATTGCAAAAATTATACCTAGTGTTTCTTTTGATTTATAATTCATCTGTTTTAAATTTAATTTCTTAATACAGACATTGGATCTAGTCTTGTTTGAAACCAATTCACTCTAAAATCCAAATGTGGTCCTGTTGATCTTCCTGTTGATCCTACAGTTCCTATTATATCACCCTGATTTATATGATCACCTACCGAGACTAATACATTTTCTAAATGAGAATATATCGTTGATATCCCATGACCATGATCCATTATTACTGTTCCACCAGTATAATATAAATCATCTTCAGCCATAGTAACGACACCTGATGCAGATGATTTAATCATCGTTCCTTGTTTAGCTGCAATATCAATTCCATAATGAGGCCATCTTGGTTTACCATTTAAAATTCTTTGACTACCATAAACACCACTGATTATGCCTTCAACTGGCATAATAAATTTTTCTTTGAAAAATTGTAGATCTGAATTAATTGCTCTTGCTTCTCCAATTGCATTATTTTCTTTTTTAATTCTTTTATAAACAGACTCAGGTGGGGTGACTTTACTTTCAGCTAAACCATCTATTCTTTGTATATTATATTTCCTCTTTAAAACTTTTTTTGTAATTATCGATTCTTTTCCATTATTAGTTTTTGTAAATGTAAGGTCATATTTTTGATCTCGATCAATACCAAAAACAAAAAAACCATCTTTTGAAACTTTAACCTCTTTTTTTCCTATAAAAATTTTAGTGTTAGGATCAGTTTTACCTAATATAAAATGACCTTGTAGAAATTTACCTTGGAATTCAATAGCTTTAACTGGGAATATAAAAATTAAAAAAACAAAAAAAAATCTATAAATTATTGAGCTGTCCATCCACCATCTATAATTATTGATGTACCTGTTATCATTGAGGAAGCTGATGATGCCAAAAAACAAACAGTTGTAGCAACATCACTTTCAGTAGCCGCTTTTCCCATGGGAATATTTCCAAGGGCTAATTTTTTAAATTTTTTGTTTTTAAAAAAATTTTTAACCATTGGTGTTTCAACAAAAGTAGGTGCTACAGTATTAACTCTGATATTTTTTTTTGCTAATTCTACACCCATTCCTTTTGTTAATCCTTCAATTCCAAATTTAGTCATATTATATACATTTCTTCCACCCATACCCACATGACCGAGCTGTGATGACATATTTATAATTGAACCAGGTCTTTTTTTATTTTTTAGCATTTTTTTTACAACAAGTTGTGCTACGTTAAATGCTGCCTTTAGATTTAAATCTACAAGATAATTCATGCTTTTTTGTTTAATTTTTTCAAAGGGTTCTGGAATGTTGGTTCCAGCATTATTAACTAACACATCAATAATTTTAATTTTATCTAATTTTTGTTTTAAATCTTCATAGTTCATTACATCGCATGATATCTTAATAATTTTACCTTTAACTTTTTTTATATCCTTTTCTAATTTATTAAGATCTGAAGATGTTCTACTTAAAGCTATAACAGTTGCACCTGCCTCAGATAATGCGATAGAACATGCCCTTCCAAGTCCTTTGCCTGCACCAGTAACTAAAGCATATTTGTTTTTAAGATTTATTTTTTGAAGATACATTAAAAGAATAATATTTTAATATCTGTGTAAATCAACTCAACGGCTACAATTAAAATGGCTAATAATCCAAGCCAAGCTATCCACCTATATTTTTTAATCCATCCAGAAATTAAAGTTGCTGCAGTTGCCATTAAAATAATTGATAAAACTAACCCAAAAACAAGAAGTCCATAATGTTCACCAGCTGCACCTGCTACACCCAAGACGTTATCTAGACTCATTGTAAAATCAGCCAATAAAACAGTCCAAATAGCTTTTAAAAAACTAGAGCTATCCACTTTAATGTCTTCTTCTGTCTCTGAGCCTTTTATTACATCTACATAAAGTTTGTAAACGATATAAAGAAGCAATAATCCTCCTATTAATCTTAAACCAGTGATTTGAAGTAGATAAGCAGTAAGCAAAGTTAGTATGATTCTTAAAATTACAGCACCACCAATTCCCCAGAAAATAACTTTTTTTCTTTGTTCTGGAGGAAATTTAGATGCAACCATTCCAATTATAATCGCATTGTCTCCAGCTAAAACTAAATCAATAAGAATAATTTGAGTTAATATTGCTATTTGTTCAGGTGTAAAAAATTCTGAAAACATTATTGTTGCAGTATCATTTCGGCACCTTTTTCTGCAATCATAATAGTAGGTGCATTAGTGTTTCCAGAAGTAATATATGGCATTACAGATGCATCTATCACTCTTAGGTTTTTAATTCCATGAACTTTTAATTGATCAGACACAACAGCGTTTTCATCTTTTCCCATCCTGCATGTACTAACAGGATGAAAAATAGTATTAGCATATTTTCCAGCTTCAACAGCTAACTGTTCTATATCTGTAATATTTATACCTGGTCTTAGTTCTTCAGGTTCATAATTTTTATAGGCTTTGGACTCCATAACTATTTTTCTTACTATTTTAAGAGACTTACCTGCTATCTCTCTATCTTCATCTGTAGATAAATAATTCATTTTAATTTTTGGAGGAATTCTTGTATCGGAGGATTTAAGCTCAATAGATCCTCTACTCGTTGGTCTTACATTAGTGATGGTTGGTGTAAAAGCAGGAAATTTATGTAATGATGATTTTCCTAAAAGATCTGTGCTAGCAGGAGAAACATGAAATTGTAAGTTAGGAGTTTCTAAATGTGGATCACTCTTTACAAAACCACACAAATAACTTGCTCCAACTGTAAGTGGACCAGTTCGTGTTAAGAAAAATTTTAATCCAGTAAATATTTTTTTAGTAAAACTATAATAAATATCATTTAGTGTTTCTAAATTTTTTATCTTATATACAGGCCTTAACATTAAATGGTCAGTTAAGTTTTGGCCTACGTTTTTATTATCCATTAAAACTTCAATACCGTTATCTTTTAATAATTTAGCAGGCCCCAAACCTGAAGCTTGAAGAATATGTGGAGATCCAATAGTACCAGCACTTAAAATGATTTCATTATTTGCTTCAACAGTATTTAACTTATCACCAGTCCAAAAATTTACTTTTTTGGCAATTTTATTTTCAAATTCAATATTTTTTATATGAGCTTTAGTAATAATTTTTAAATTACTTCTATTTTTTACTGGATTTAAATATCCAACTGCTGTGCTACATCTGAAACCATTTTTTATTGTTAAAGGGAAATATCCCATTCCCTCATTATCGCCGTTATTAAAATCATCAGTTTTTTTATATCCAAATTCCTCTGCAGCTTCTAAAAATAAATCTAAAACTTTAAATGTAGATCTAATTTTTTCTACCTTTAAAGGTCCACCAGAACCGTGAAATTCATTTTTTCCAAATTGGAAATCTTCAGATTTTTTAAAATAAGGAAGCACATCATCCCATGACCATCCTACATTTCCTAATTGTCTCCAGTAATTATAATCATTTGATTGCCCTCGAATATAAAGCATTCCATTAATAGAAGAACTTCCTCCAAGTGTTTTTCCTCTTGGGTAAGTCATTTTTCTATTATCACAGAAAGGCTCTTCCTCTGTGTTAAAACACCAATCTGTCTCAGGATTATGCATTGTTTTAAAATACCCTCCGGGAATATGTATCCATGGATTAGTATCTTTACCACCTGCCTCTAAAAGTAAGACTTTATTCTTAGGATTAGATGAAATTCTATTAGCAAGAACACATCCAGCTGATCCAGCACCAATTATAATATAATCAAAATTATCCATTACTTAGAACTCTTATAAATTAAATTTTTTTAATTGTAACATTTCTGTACACAAAAAAATTAAAATAATCCAATATTAAGACTTGTTTTAGATTTCATTCTTTGACAAGCTTTAATTTTTAAAAATATAGAGAGGGAAAAACGATATGAAAAAAATCATTTCAATGTTATTTGCAGTTGCGATGGTATTTGGATTTATTTCAAATGCTAATGCTGCGAAAACACTAAAATGTCAGACAGTTCTTAACACTAAAGCTGACGAAGTTAAGATGTTAAAGGACTTTACTGATACAGTAACTGAATTAACTGGTGGATCTTTAAAATTCGAAATCTTACCTGCAGGAGCAGTTGTTGGAGTTAAAGAGACTCTTGATGCTGTGGACAAAGGTTTGATTGACTGTGGATTTGCATGGACACACTATTGGTCAGGTGAACACCCTGCTGCAATGCTATTTGGTTCTCCAGTAGCTGGTGGTGGAATAGGTATAGATAATTTAGCGTTTTTATCTTGGTTCCAATATGGTGGTGGAAAAGCGCTTTATGATCAATTATGGAAAGAGATGAACAGAGACATTAAAGGATTTATGCTTCAACCTGTTGGACCAGAGGCTTTAGGTTGGTTTCCAAAACCAATTAAAGATATGGCTGACTTTAGAAAATACAAGTTCAGAACTCCTCCAGGAATTCCAGGACAAACTTATAAAGACATCGGTATAGCATCTGTTGCAATGGGAGGTGGAGATATTCTACCAGCTTTAGAAGCAGGAACTATTGATGCTGCTGAATGGTGTTGTCCAAAACCAGACTTAACATTTGGTTTCCAAAAAGTTTTAAAGCACTATTACTTACAAGGTTTACACCAAGTGGTGGTAAATGCTGACTTTTATATTACTGGAAAAACATATGATGCTATGACAGCACATGAGAAGAAGTCTCTTGAAGTTGCAGCTGATGCGTCTTTGATAAAATCTTTAAGTTATAGAATTTTATCAAATGGTGAAGCTTTACAAGAACTTACAACAAAACATGGAGTGATTTTAGAAGATACTCCATCTGACTACTTCACTGAGTATATGGCAGCTGCTAAAGCAACTTTAAATAAAAATGCTGAAAAAAATGCATTTTTCAAAGAAGTTTATGACTCTATGAAAGTATTTGCTGATAAAGCAGTTCCTTTCTGGAGTGGTGCTCAAATGTCAAATGCGAAGCTAGGAATGGCTCACGCAGCGACATTAAAGTAATCTTTAAATAATTAGAATATTAGAGCGGACTAATAAGTCCGCTCTAATTTTTTTTAATAAAAATTTCTATGGCAGACGAACCAACTAAATTAGATATTTCAGACGAAATGATTGCCGAAAGGCGAGGTGGTTCAGGAAAAATGCCAGAGGATATGCCAACTTGGATGGCAAAGTCCATAATTAACATAGATAAATTTAGTAAGTGGATTGGTAGTGTGGTTTGTTGGATATTAATGCCACTTATTTTTGCTATGACCTATGAGGTACTGGCAAGAAAATTATTTTTAGCACCAACAATATGGGCTTATGATATAAGCAGATTTTTATATGGAGCTCTTTTTATGCTGGGTGCAGGTTATGCACTTTCAAGAGGAGTTCATATTAGAGCAGATTTCTTATACAGAAATTTTAAAATCAAAAATCAAGGATTAATTGATTTTTGGTTGTATCTATTATTTTATTTCCCAGGTCTTATTGTCTTTTTATATATGACTTTTGGATTTGTTCTAGAGTCTATCCAAAGAGGTGAAAGAGGAATGGATACTACCTGGATGCCATATATGTGGCCAATTAAAACGTGTTTGTTAATTGGAATTATATTTTTACTTCTCCAGGGATTTTCAGAATTGCTTAAGAGTTACTGGGCAGCCAAAAAGGGTGAGTGGCCAGGAGAAGATAAATGATAGCAGAATTAATTGATCCAGCTATTTTAGGGTTTATTTTAGTTGGAGTAATGCTTTTTGCAATTTTTGTTGGATTTCCAATTTCTTTCACTTTGATTTTTTTAGGTTTTGTATTTGGTTATTTAGGATTTGGAAAATTAGTCTTTTATTTAATGACACTTCAATTTTCGATGGTGATGACCGAACAAACGCTCGCCGCCGTTCCACTCTTCGTGTTTATGGGAATTATGATGGAACAAGCAGGTTTAATGGAAAGATTATTCTCAGCCTTCCAGATGATGTTAGCTAGAGTGAAGGGCTCATTATACTACGCAGTATTATTTGTTTCGGTTATTTTTGCAGCTGCAACAGGAATAGTTGGTGCCTCGGTTACTATATTGGGAATTATGGCTGCAAAATCAATGAACAGATCAAATTACGATGTAAAACTTGCTGCGGGTACGATAACAGCTGGTGGAACTTTGGGAATTTTAATTCCACCCAGTATCATGCTTGTAGTAATGGGACCAATAATGGAAATTCCGGTTATAGATTTATTTGCTGCTGCAATTATTCCAGGAATACTTCTTGCAAGTTTATATGCAGGCTACACCACAATCAGATGTATGATAAACCCAAAACTTGGACCTGTTCTTCCAGAAGAAATGCGAGCTGCTAGTATGAAAGATGTTTGGATTGAGTTTTTTTTAGGTTTAGTCCCACCCGCTGCACTAGTTTTTGCAGCGTTAGGAAGTATTTTATTTGGTTTTGCTACACCAACAGAAGCTGCTGGTTGTGGTGCAATGGGTGCATTGCTACTTTCATTAGCATATAAAAAATTAACATTATCAAAACTTCAAGAGGCTTTAGTTAAAACTTTAGAAATCACAGCTTTGATTATGGTTTTAGTTGCTGCCTCAAATTTTTTTGGGGCAGTATTTGCTAGATTGGGAACACCAACTTTATTAACAGAATTTTTATTAGGTTTAGAAATGAATAAATATTTGATCTTAGGAATGATTATGGTCATGATATTTTTACTGGGTTGGCCTTTAGAATGGGTACCGATAGTTATGATTATTGTTCCAATAATTTTGCCATTAGTAGAAGCGTTAGGATTTAATTTAACTTGGTTTGCAATACTAGTTGCTGTCAATCTCCAGACCGCCTGGCTGTCCCCACCTGTAGCACTTTCAGCATATTTTTTAAAAGGTGTAGTTCCAGAATGGGATTTGAAAGATATTTATTATGGAATGATGCAATTTATGGTTCTACAAATTATAGGTTTGGTATTAATTATAATATTTCCTAAAATTGCCTTATGGTTGCCAACTCTCTTATATGGACAGTAGAATTTATTAGTTTAGAATAAATTTAGTGAATCAGCCAAAAGTAAAATATTCTCTTTCAAATTGGGACTTAGTAACAGTTAATCCAAATTATAAAACTTGGAATTGGAAAGATCTTTTTTGTTTCTGGGGCGCAAATGTGCAAAGCATAATTGGTTTCTCATTAATATCTTCGCTTTACTTAATATATAGCTTAAATGTATTTGTAGTATTTTTTGGAATTGTATTAGGATCTTTTGTT
>CACHPE010000014.1 GCA_902581605.1 uncultured Pelagibacteraceae bacterium
TCTCAGTATTATCTAAAATAAATAAATATTTACAAAGAGCTCTTATAGAATTTCCATGTGCAGAAATAAGAATACTTTTACCTTTATTATTTTCTATCTCGTTTTTATAAAATTCAAAAACTCTCTCATAGGTATCTTTTAAAGACTCTGTATCTGGAATTTTATCTGTAGGAATTTCTTTGTATGTTTCAATATTTAAGGGATGGAAAGGGTTTGTTTTTTCTAGAGGATCTGGTCTTAAATCCCAAGATCTTCTAAATTGATGGACTTTTTCTTCTCCTAGTTTTATCTTCATTTCATCTTTATTCAGGCCTGTAAGAGCACCATAATGTCTTTCATTTAACTGCCAGGCCTCTTTGACTTCTTTATGATCATTTAATTCATCTTGAATTATTTTAAGCGTATTTTTTGCTCTTAATTGAAACGAACAATAATATAGATCAATATTTAATTGTTCTTTTTTAATTAACTCTCCTGATTTTTTTGCCTCCAATTTACCATTTTCAGTCAAGTCTACATCTACCCAACCAGTAAATCTTTTTTCGAGATTCCATAAACTTTGACCGTGTCTAACTAGAATTAATTTTTTCATCATGTTGTGTTTTAGTTAAATTTAATGCATATAAAATTAAATGAATAAATTTAAAATAGTTTATAAGTTAATTTTTCATTTTTTAAATATATTAATCATTATATTGTCAATATATCCTGGAAGTCTTTTAGGATGTTATCTATTTAATGACTGTAATTATGATCCTCAAATTACAAAAGATTTTATATTATCAACAAATCATTTATATGCATTTAGTATTCTAACTTTTTTTGGAATTTTAGCATATAACAAAAATTCAAATATTAAATTTCTATTTATATACTTAATATTTATTTCAATAATTTTAGAACTACTTCACATTGTTATTCCTGTTAGAGCTTTTCAGATAGCAGACTTATTTGGTAACTTTATTGGTGTTATATTGATATTATCTATATATTTTATAAAAAATGAGTTTTTTTAGATATAAAATTTTTTTATTAATAATTTTCTTTCTTTCGAGTTGTAGTTCTGTACCTACAAATACCACAAATAGCTGTTTAATTTTTGATGAAAGGTATTTTTGGTATAAGCATGCTAAAAAATCTGAGCAAAAATGGGGAACACCAATTTATCTTCAACTTGCAATAATCAAAATGGAGTCAGGGTTTGATTGGTTAGCAAAGCCACCCAGACAAAAACTATTTAAAGTTCTGCCATACAAAAGACCATCAAGTTCTTTTGGCTACTCACAGGCAGTAAAGGGAACATGGAAACAATATAAAGATGAGACAGGTAATAAATTTGCAACGAGAACAAGATTTAAAGATAGTGTAGATTTTATTGGTTGGTATACAAATAAAACTGAAAAAATTTTAAAAGTTTCAAAAAAAGATGCTTTCAAGCAATATATTGCTTATCATGAAGGGTGGGGTAACTATAAAAATTATAAAAATAATATAAAAGTAATTAATCTAGCCAAAAGAGTGGAGAAACAATCAAATATTTATAAGCAACAATTATCTGAATGTAAAAATTCTTTATCAACGTCAAAATATATTATTTTTTAATTTAGCTGTTTATTTAATTCAATATCAACTGCATCAATTCGCTTAGTATTTTTTGCAAGAGCCAAATACATTGTTGGAGTTACATATAAAGTAAAGAAGGTAGAAATAATCATTCCTCCTAAAATTGTAGAACCCACAGCTAATCGAGAGCCTTCACCAGCACCTGGGCCAATATTCCCAATAACTAATGGAAGCATTGCTATCATTGTACTAAGAGAGGTCATTATGATTGGTCGAATTCTAAGTTGGCAAGCTTTAATTATAGCGTCATGGATTTTCATACCGGTAGTTCTTATCTGATTTGTGTAGTCCACAATCAAAATACTATTCTTTGTGGATATACCAATGAGTATTATTAAAGCGATTTGAGAGAAAATATTTACTGAACTATTTAAAAACAAAATAAATACTAAGCCACCAAATACAGCTAATGGTACTGTTAAAATAATAATAAATGGATGAACAAAAGAGTTAAATGTTGCTGCCATTACTAAATAAGCAGTTAACAAAGCAAGGGCAAAAATTAAGTATATTTCATTTGTTGTTTCTTTTAACTCTTCAGATTTTCCTTTCCATGTGATTTGATTTTGAGGCGCAACTCTATTCATGACATCTTCAAGGTATTTTATTGCTTCAGTTAGAGTATAATCTTCTGCTAGCGCAGCAGAGATTGTAACAGCTCTTTGACGATTATATCTTGGAAGTGCTTCAGCAGTGCCTTTTTCTTTAAATTCAACTAAACTTGCAACAGATACAAGTTTACCAGTTGTTTCAGATCTAACAAAAATTTTTGATAACCCATCTTTATCTCTTCTGTCTGCTAAATATTGTTGTAAAATAATTGGGTATTCTCTTCCCTGTTTACTAAAAGTTGTTACTCTTTTTCCTCCATAAAGAGTTTCTAAAGTTCTTCCTATATTTTCTGTAGAAACTCCCAAATCATTTGCTCTATTTTTATTAGTGATTAATTTAACTTCGGGTTTATTTTTTGTATAATCACTTTCAATTCTAGACATATTTCTATTTTTTCTTAATTCTCTTAAGACACTATTTTGAATTTCCTCTAATTCTTCATAGCTAGGTCCATATATAACCATTTGAACAGGCTTATTATAACTAGATACTCTTATTGATTGTGGAGAAATTGGAAATGCAAAAGTTTCAGGTACAGAAACCACTTGTCCTATAGCTTCTCTTAATATTTGTTGACTACCTTTTTCTCTATTTTTCCACTCATCAAGTAATGCAATAATTATAAAACTGTTATAAGACGTTGCAGATCTTCCAAAACCTGGAACTCTCATTATTAGTCTTGCATATGGACTGTCTTCTGCCTGTAATAATCTTAATATTCTTCCTTCAATTATCTGCGCTTTTTCTTGAGTATATTCAAATGAACTTCCTTCATCAGTTGACCCAATAATTAAATAAGCACCCCTATCTTCAATTGGTATTAATTCTTTTTTGGAAAAACTAAACAAATAAGCTGAGGCAGCAATAATTAAAATTATAAATATTGAAATAGTTTTTTGTTTATTAACCCAATATTTAAGTGAATTTACATAAAATCCTGTAAAAGATTTAAATCCATTGTTAAATTTTTTTACAAAGAAATTGACTTTTTCTTTTTTGTTTAAAAATTTACTTCCTAGCATTGGAGATAATGTTAATGCAACAAAAGAAGATACAACAATTGAAAATGATAAGGCTATTGCTGTTTCTTTAAACAAAGTTCCTGATATTCCTTTAATAAAAATTAAAGGTAAAAATACTGCTATAAGAATTAAAGTCGTTGCAATAATTGCAAATGTAATTTGTTTAGAACCCTTGTAAGCAGCCACTAAAGGTGTTTCACCATTTTCAATTCTTGTATAGATCGCATCAGTCATGATCACAGAGTCATCAGTGATTATACCAATTGCTAGAATGAAACTTAGTAAAACGAAGATATTAATTGAGAGATCAAATATATATAACCCTAGAAATGATCCAATAAGACTAACTGGTAAAGCAACCGCAGGAACTATTACTGCTTTAAGGTTTCCTAAAAAAAGATAAATAATTAAAACAACTAATACAAATGCAATTACTAAACTTTTATATACTTCTTCTATTGCAGCACCAATGTAGGTTGCTCTGTTAAATGCTATTTCTAACTTTAATCCATCAGGTAAGGATTTGTTAAGTTCTTTGATTTTAGCTTTTATTTGTTTAGAAAGCTCTACTGTTGATGCACCACTTTTAGCATAAATACCAATACCAACAGTTTTTAAATTTACTGCATTTTTCCTTTGTGCTTTAAATAAAGTTTTTTCTGAAACAGGTCCAAACTCTATATTAGCCACATCAGATAAAATGATAACTTTTTCTTTATTTTTCTTAAGTGGCAATTGTTTAATTGTATCAATATTAGAATAGGATTTATCAATGTTTAAAGTTAAGTCTTTGTTATTAGCTTCTAAGGTTCCAGCTGGAAGATTTATATTCTCATTTCTAAGAGCTCTTTCAACTTCTTGAATTGTAAGATTATTTGCAGCTAATTTTATTGGATCTATCCAAACTCTAACACTAAGCTCTCTTAATCCACCAACTAAAATTCGACCTACGTTTGGTACACTTGAGAATGCGTCTATTAGATATCTTTCAGCATAATCTCCAAGATCTAAATCATTCCACGTTGGAGATGATAAACCTACCCACATTGTAGTTGTAAAACCTGCTGCCTGTTTCAAAATTTGTGGAGGGTTTGATTCACTTGGTAAATTATCCACAACCCTTGCAACTCTTTCCCTAATATCATTAGCAGCATCATCTAAATCAATGTCTGTGTTGAATTGAATATTGATCCTACTTCTTCCATTGAGAGAACTTGAGTCAATATTTTTGATACCCTCAGCTCCACCAATTACATCCTCTAATTTTTGAGTTATTTCTTCATCAACAATTTCGGCTGAAGCGGATTTATAATCAGTTTGAACTTGAACTACCGGAGGCTGTATACCATCAGGAAGTTCTCTTACTGGTAATTCTAAAAAGACAAAAATACCAAAAATAATTAATATTAAAGACATAACCCAAGCTACCACAGGTCGTTTAATGCTAACTTCAGTTATATACATTTAATTATTTTTTCTCTTTATCTGATTTTTTAAAAATATTTTTCAACCAATCAAATTTACCTTTTTTTTCTTCAGCTTTTTTTGATTTATCTTTTTTACCCCAGCTAGAATTTCCTTGTTTTTTTTTTGTACCTTTCTCTATAGGTCTGATTGTTAAATTTGGTCTCACTTTTTTTGTTCCTTCAGCAACAATTTTATCTCCATTATTTAATCCGTCCAATATTTCTACAAAGCCTAAGTATCTATCACCAATGATTACTTTTGTTTTAACTACTTTATTTTTTTCATCTACTTTATAAATAAAAACATTTTCACCCTCGACAATTGTACTAGTGTCAGGAGCACTTAAACCATTTCTTACATCATATTTAATAGAAATTTCTAAAAATGAGCCAGGTAATATTTCACCTTTTGAATTGTCCATCTTGATTCTTGTTGCTAAAGCTCTCGTATCTTCACTTATCCTACTAGAAAAAGAGTCTACTTCACCTTTGTAAATTTTATTTTTATATCCAGAAAATTTAATATCAACTGGCAGACCAACCTTAATAAATGGTACAAAAATTTCAGGTATATCTACATCACAATATATTGAGCTAGAATCTTCAAGATTAATTAATATTGAAGATTTTGAAACCTCTATATCTTCTGAAAATTCTCTTTTTCCAATAATTCCATCAAATTGGGCAATTACTTTTCGATTTTTAAGCTCAGCAATTACATCACCCTTTTTAACTTTTTGATTAAATTTTATTGGTTTTAATATTTCATATTTTTCAATTTTAAATGATTGTGTTTGAATTGGAGTTGCAGTCCCATAGGTACTAACAATATTTTCAAAAACTCTTTCTTGTGTATTAGTTATTATTATTCCAGGAGGTGGTCTTTTACTAAATTTTTTTTTGAAATGATTTCCTATCATTGTTCTTCCAATGATCACTGTTGCAATGATTAAGAAAAATATTATTACTATACTTGTTATTTTTGTAGATGTTTTCATAAGTTAATTTTTTCCGTATTCAGCCCAAGAGCCATCGTAAATTGTCGGCATATATTTAGCATTTATTAAAGAATAAGCTAGTGCCAATACACTTGCAGTCACTCCAGAACCACATGAAAATACTAGATTTTTATCATGGTCAAATTTAAAGGACTTAAATTTTTCCATTATTTTTTCTTTACTAACGAAAGTATGGTCTTCGTTTACTAATTCAGAAAAGGGTAAGCAAAAAGAATTTTTTATTGAACCACTTCTAAGACCTTTCCTTGGTTCAGCAACTTTGCCATCAAATCTTTCTCTACTTCTTGCATCAACAACATTAAATTTTCCTGTATCAATATTTTCATCTATTTGTTTTTTATTTTTAACAAGTTCTTTATTTTCTTTACATGTATACTTAGAAGTTTGAGTGATCACTTTTTTGTTATCTGTAGATTTATTTTCTTTTTTCCATTTTTTTAATCCACCATCTAGAACATGAACTAGTTTAGGGTCATGTCCGTAATAAATTAAATTGTACCAACATCTACAAGAACTAATAACATCAGAGTTATCGTAAACTACTATTCGATCATTATTTTCTATACCCATATTGCTCATTATTTTTCCCCAAGATTTAGTATCGGTAAGCATGTGTGGTAAATCAGTATCTAATTTGGAATTTTTATCTAAATCGAAAAAAATAGCATTTGGAATATGTTCCTCTGTATATTCCTTAAAACCCTTTCTTTGAGTTTGAGGCATATGCCATGAGCAGTCAATAATTTTTACTTTATCAATATTATTTTCTAACCAACTTGTATCAACTAAAGACATTTTATCTTTTTTCCAAATATCTTTGATGATACTCTTCAGCTGGGCAATAATTTTTAATTAAAGAAGTTTTTGTTACTACTTTTCCTGATAATTTGATGTTTTCTTTTTCTATCATTTTTTCAGCAATAATTTTTTGCTGATCATTTAAATAAAATATTTCACTTCTATATTGTGTTCCAAAATCCGGTCCTTGAGAATTTAAAGTTGTTGGATCATGAATTTGAAAAAAATACTCAAGAATTTTCTCGTAAGATATTACTTTAGGATCAAAATCTAATTTTACTACTTCTGCATGATTTGTTGTACCTGTGCATACCTCTTTGTAACTGGTTTCACCTTTATGACCTCCACAATAACCTACTTCTGTTTTTATAACTCCATCAAGTTTACTAAACTTAATTTCTGGTCCCCAAAAACATCCTAATCCTAAAATTGCTATTTCCATTGATAATTAACTTAATTAATCTAAAGTTAATCAAATGCTATCAAAAAATCAATTAGGCTTTTTTTACATGTTCATATCGGTATGTGCATTTTCTCTTATGGATGTGATTGTTAAATGGTCTGAGGATTATCCGGTTGGACAAGTATTATTTTTCAGAGGATTTTGTGGAATAATTCCTATTTTATTTCTTATTCCTAAAGATAGATATTTAGATTTTTACAAAACAAAGAGACCATTTCTTCATTTTAAAAGATGTTTAGCAGGATTAATTGCTTTGGTTTCTATATTTGTAGCATTAAGAAATTTACCTTTGGCAACAGTTGTAAGTATATCTTTTGCAGCACCAATATTTATAACAATATTTTCAATTTTTTTATTAAAAGAAAAAGTCGGTATTTATCGATGGTTAGCGGTCCTAGTTGGATTTATTGGTATAATTTTCATAACAGAACCAGGTTTTAGCTCTTTAAATTTATATTATATTTATCCAATAATTTTTTGCTTAGGTCTATCTTACGTTGCTATTGCTATAAGAAAATTATCATCAACCGAACCTGCCTGGTTGATTAGTTTTTTCTTTTCATTTTCAATAATGCTTTTAAGTTTTCTATCTTTCTATCAGGGATGGATTTTGCCGAGTTTACTTGATTTATTTTTGCTATCTATGGTTGGTATATTAGGTGGTCTTGCTAATTTATGGTTATCACAATCTTACAAATATTCAGAAGTAAGTTTAGTTTCCCCTTTAAAATATCTTGGATTAGTATTTGCAATAATTTTTGGATATTTTATTTGGAGTGAAATACCAACTTCTAAAACTTTATTAGGTGCTTTATTGGTCATTGTTTCATCTATTATTATATTTAGAAGAGAGATGTATTTGAAAAAAAAGTTATCTGTTTCACGTCATGAGTAAAACTCCATTATATTGGAATAAAGCAAAAAAATATTTATCTCGAAAAGATAAAACCATGTCTTCTTTGATTAAAAAATATAAATCTCCTTCAGAAACTGTTCTGACATCAAGAAAAGATATTTTTTTTTCCCTCTGTAAAAGTATAATTGGTCAACAAATTAGCGTTGCTGCTGCTAATTCAGTTTTTTTAAAATTTAAGAAAAAATGTAAAAATAAAATTAATGCAAAAACAGTTAACAAGTTATCTTCAGCTCAGCTAAAAAGTTGTGGATTAAGCAGGCAGAAAGTAAAAGGAATTAAAAGTTTAGCTAAAAAAGTATTGAACAAAGAATTTAATCCAAAACTTATTTCAAAATTGTCTGATGAAGATGCCATAATTTACCTCTCTAAGTTAAGACAAATTGGAAGATGGTCAGCAGAAATGATTTTATTGTTTACTTATAATCGTCCTAATATTTGGCCAATCCAGGATATTGGTTTGTTAAGAGCTATTTCAAAAAATTTTAATAAAAAATATCTGCCCCCAGAAAGTTACGTAAAATATCTAAACAAAAAGTTTTCCCCTTACTGTTCTGTTGCAACTTGGTATTTATGGAGAAGTATAGATCCCGAACCTATTCAATATTAAATCTTTGTTATCTCACATTCCCTCAAAAATTATATGTTCTCTGGTAGCATTGTTATCTAGATGTTTCCTTGCCTCAACATACTCTTCAGAATTGTAACAATTTTTTGCAGCTTCTATATCTGGAAATTCTGCAAGAGCCACTCTGACCATTTCCCTACCATCTAAAGTTATATTATTTGCACTTCTTGCCAATATTCTTCCAGAATATTTTTCAACCGCTTCTTTTGCTTTAACAGCATATTTTTTAAGTCTTTCGTCATCCTTTATTTCAGTGTAATTTGCAACCCAATAAGCTTTCATAATTCTCCTTTTTAAATTTTTTTAATTATGATACCAAATTTAAGTGAAAAAATTATTTTTAAATTTCTGTTGCAACTTATTTTTTTTAATATTTATATCAATTATACAAGCTAATGCTGATGAATTATTTAATAAGGGAAAAGAAGTTTTTCTAGGAGCTGGAAATTGTGCAGCGTGCCATATGCTCTCGGATGCTGGATCAAACTCAATGGTTGGTCCAAATTTAAATGAAATCAGACCTGATATTCAAAGAATTATAATGGCAGTTAGAAACGGTATAGGAGTAATGCCTGCGATGGAGGGTATACTAACTGATGAGGAAATAGAAGCGGTTGCTCACTATACTTCTATAGCTGCGGAACAATAATAAAAATTTTAACTATAATTTTTTATCCAATGTTTAGCTATGTCTACTCTTTTGCAGATCCAAATATCCTTAAATTTTGTAATGTAATTTAAAAATTTTTTAAGAGACTGTATTCTACCAGGTCTTCCAATTAATCTACAATGCAAGCCAACCGACATCATCTTTGGTGAAATTCTTCCCTCCTCATAAAGGGCATCGAAACTATCTTTTAAATAATTATAAAATTGTTCACCCGAATTAAATCCTTGATTAGTTGCAAATCTCATATCATTGTTATCAAGTGTATAAGGAATCATCAGTTGTTTTTTATTACCTTTTTTTATCCAATATGGAAGATCATCACTGTATGTATCGCTACAGTATAAAAAATCACCATTTTCGATTACTAAATCCAAAGTATTTGTGCTACACCTACCAGTGTACCAACCAGCAGGTTGATAGCCAAAAATCTTTTTTATAGATTTGACTGCAAGTTTCATATCATTCTTTTCTTTTTTCTTTGATACATTTTGATAATCAATCCATCTCCACCCATGACAAGCAACTTCATACTTTGCTTTTTTTATAGCAGAACAAACTTCTTTATTTCTCTCCAATGCCATACCAACTCCAAAAATAGTAAGTGGAATTTTTTTTTTGTTAAAGAGGTCGTGAATTCTCCAAAATCCTCTTCTTGATCCATATTCATAAATTGATTCCATATTTAAGTGTCGACCTTTAATTGCTTTTGCTCCTATAATTTCTGATAAAAATACTTCTGAAGTTTTGTCACCGTGGAGAGTACAATTCTCTGCTCCTTCTTCATAATTTAGTACAAATTGTAAAGCTAACTTTGCATTACCAGGCCACCTTACCTTAACTTGTTTGGAACCATATCCCACCAAATCTCTTGGATATTTTTTTTTCATTTCTTCAAAATAATTTTATCTTTTTTAAATTTATAAATAACAAGATTGTTTCCTTTTCCTTTTCTATCAACAATTAGAAAATTCATATTTTTCATTGAAATCAACGGAAAGTGCCAAATACCAGCATTGTAATTAACCCCAGTTTGTTTTGGTACTAAAAAGGATTGGATTTTATTTACATCTGGTTTATCTCCTTTTGGAGCTACAAATACTAAAAATTTTGTATCTTCCATTGGTATAAAGGCTTGGCTTCCTAAAGGATGTTTTTCCATCATATCAATTTTCATAGGAAACCTTCTTTTTTTTGCTTTAAAAATACTAACAATTGCTTTCCCTTTGTTTTTAGATGCATCTAGGTTTATCAAATTATCAAATCTTTTTGCATACCCATCATTAATATTTATAGGATTTTTTTTTGACGTATCTATTAATTGACCAAATTTAGAAAAATTTTTTTTAGTAATTTTTTTTGTTTTTATTATTTTCATTTCACAAAATTTCCGAACGCCCTTATTCTTGAAATTCCACCGTCTGGATAGATATTAATTCTAAGATAATTTTCCTTACTTCTCTTAATTAAAAATTTTTTAAAAATATGTTTCTTGTGAGCTGACAGTTTTGACTTATTTAAAATAAACTTCCAATTTTTTGAATTGTTGACAATTGATTTATTGGAAAGATCTTTTGAAATGCTTGCAGTTTGAATTGAACAACTATCGGGATAGTTTCCTTTAAAATGATGGGTATCTATCTCTAGCTTTTTTATTAATCCTGGTTTTCCAAATTTTATTATAAGCCAATCAAAGTTTTTTCCTCTACTTCTTCTTGTTTCCCAACCATCTCCCATATTTTTTCCTTTACCAGGTGCTATGATATTTTCAGCTCTGCCGAAATGTTCATTATTACAACCAATAATTGAAGCGCCATTTAAAACAGATGTAAGGTTAATAGTTTTGTTATTTAAAAAGTTTTTCTCCATTTCAATTTTTCCATAAAGCCTTAGTCTTGCAACTCCACCATCTGGAAAAATGTTTAGTCTTATATAATTTAAAACAGATTTGTTGTTTGATTTGAAACTATGGTTTCGGCTTGGCCCAAGTTTTTTTTTGCTCATTAAGGAAATCCATTTTGTTTTCTTATTAGGCTTTGTTTTACTTAAGCAACCCTCTAACGAAGCATGTGTGGGTTGGTTTCCATTGAAGTGTGTTGTGTCAATGTCTATATCAAATATCTTCCCAGGTTTACCAAGTTTTAAAATTAAATAATCAAAACCTTTTGATCTTCTTCTCCTTGTTTCCCATCCATCCATCCATTTACCATGTTTGTCAAATAGTCCATCTTTAAAAACTGGAGTTTCGATATTTAATATTCTATGAGCAGCCGCAAAAAAATCGTCAGTCTTAAATATAACTTTAGATCCAATTCTTGGGTCCGCTAAGTTAATCATTTTTGCACTTATAAATTTTTTCATTTTTTATTTATTTCATTCAAACGAAAGGTTGCGATTTTTTTTACTTGTTTTTTTGCTTCAAGGAATTCACTTTCTACATCACTTTGTATTCTTTGTCTAAAATTATTCAAAATTTCATTTTTATCTTTACCTTTTACGGCAATTATAAAAGGAAAATTAAACTTTTTTTTATATTCTGAATTTAATTTTTTAAATTCTTCATATTCATCATTAGAACATTGGTTTAATTTTGCGGAGGCTTGTTCTGATATAGATTCAGAGGTCATTTTTTTTGCTACAGCAAGCTCAGGATGAGCATTTAAAATCTCTAAAATTTTATTCTTTTCGTAATTTTCATAAATATCAAGCATTTTAAACATAATATCTTCGAAGTTTTTAAATGGTTTTGACTCAAATGCTTCCACTGCAACTGACTCAGTTTTTTCAAAAACATTACCAAATAAAGATAAAAAATCAGACTTGTTAAGATCGTTAATGTTATCTATTGTTCTCATATAACTTTAAAAATAATTTAAGTTTAAAATTAAATGATATTATAATTTTATGACAAAGCTCACAACTCATGTTTTAGATGTGTATTCTGGTAAACCTGGCAAAGGTATCCTAGTTGAGTTGTTTTATATTAATAATTCAGATCGAAAAAAATTAACGACAACAAAACTCAATGATGATGGTAGAGCTAATTCACCATTAGCTGAGGGAGATATTTTTATTAAGGGTAAATATGAATTAGTTTTTCATATTGGTGATTATTTTAAAAATACATCTGCAGCTAGCGATGTTCCATTCCTGGATGATGTTATTATCAGATTTGGTATTTCAGATCCCTCACAGCATTATCATGTTCCTCTACTTGTTTCACCTTGGAGTTATTCTACTTATAGAGGTAGTTAAGTGATATCGAGCTCTATTAAATTTTTATTAAATGATAAACTTATAGTAATAAATAATCCTGATCCAAATCAAACCATACTTAATTATATTAGAACCGAATTAAAAAAGACTGGAACCAAAGAAGGATGTTCAGAGGGTGGTTGTGGCGCGTGTACAATTGTTTTAGGTGAATTAGTCGATAATAAGATTATATATAAAGCAATTAATTCCTGTATTTCGTTTGTTCCATCATTAAATGGTAAACAACTTTTAATTGTAGAAGATTTGGTTTCCAAAGATGGCAAACTTCACCCTGTACAAGATGCGATGGTAAAATTTCATGGTTCCCAATGCGGTTTCTGTACACCAGGATTTGTTATGGCTTTATTTTCAATGTTTAAAAATAACAAAAATCTTAATAATGAATTAATAACAGATTCTATATCAGGTAATTTATGTCGTTGCACTGGATATAGACCTATAATAGATGCTGCAAAAAGTTTAGACAAGAAAAACAGGAATGATCAATTTAGTAAAAATAATAATAAAGTTATTCAATTATTAAAAAAAATTAAACCAAAAAATATATATATTAAAAAAGATGATAAAATTTATTTTTCACCAAAGCATATTAAGGATTTAAAAAATATAATTAAAAAATACTCTAATTTTAGTTTTCTTGCAGGTGGAACAGACTTATCTTTAAAAATTACAAAAGAAAGAAAAGAAATTCCATTTATAATAGATTTAAAAGAAATAAAAGAATTAGACTTTATAAAAGTAAATAAAAATTACCTTGAGGTTGGCGCCTCTACACCTTTAATAAAATTTGAAAAAGAAATTAAAAAACATTATCCAGATTTTTATTTAGTTCTTAAAAGATATGGTTCTGTTCAAATTCGAAATGTAGGAACTATAGGTGGTAACATTGCAACAGCATCTCCGATAGGTGATACATTACCAATTTTGTTATCTTTAAATGCAGAAATTTTAATTGAAAGCTTCAATCAAAGAAAAGTTATTCCTATAAATAATTTTTTCCTTGATTATAGAAAAACTAAATTAAAAAAGAATGAATTTATTCACTCAATAAAAATACCATTATTTAAGAAAAATATTTTTAAAGCATTTAAAATATCAAAAAGATTTGATGATGATATTTCATCTGTTTGTGGATCTTTTAATTTTGAAATTGATAAAAATAAAATTAAAGAGGCTTTTATTGCTTTTGGAGGTATGGCAGCTGTACCAAAAAGAGCTAAAGCCTGTGAGAAAATTCTTAAGAATAAACCTCTTAATTTAATTACTTTTAATCAAGCCAAAAATTATCTTGATAAAGACCTAAGTCCTATAGGGGATATGAGAGCAAGTAAAGAATATAGACTAGAGATAGCAAAAAATTTATTGATGAAATGTTTCATAGAAATAGATTCTAATAAGCTAACAAGAGTTAATTAAATGAGCAAAGAGAACTATATTAATGATGTAAGACCACATGATAGTGCTTATAAGCATGTAAGTGGATACGCTGAATACACCGACGACATTAATGAACCAAAAAATACAATTTATGGTGCTATTGGTTTAAGCAAAAAAGCTCATGCAATAATTAAAAAAATAGACCTTAGTGATGTAAAAAAAAGTGAAGGGGTAATATCAGTAGTTACTGAAAGTGACATACCGGGAAGGAACGATGTGGGTCCAGTTTTTGATGGTGATCCAATATTTCCAGATAAAAAAGTTGAGTTTTTTGGACAACCATTATTTGCTGTAGCTGCTACAACTACTGAACTTGCAAGAAAAGCAGTGTTAAAGGCCAAAATCACTTATAAAGATTTAAAACCTATTATCACAATAAAAGAAGCTTTAAATAAAAAACAGTTTTTATTTAAGCCTAGAAAAATTAAAAAAGGAAACCCTTCTAAGAAAATTAAAAATTCAAAATATAATTTGAAAGGAAATTTTACTACAGGAAGTCAAGAACACTTTTATTTAGAGGGTCAGGCAGCGTTTGTTATACCTAAAGAAGATGATAATTTTTTAGTTTACAGCTCAACACAACATCCTTCTGAGACACAACAATTAATTGCAAAAATGTTTAATCAAAAAAGTAATTCAATAAATGTTGAAGTAAGAAGAATTGGTGGTGGATTTGGAGGGAAAGAGACAAATTTTATGACCGCATGTATTTGTGCGTTGTTGGCAAAAAAAACAGGTCAGCCTGTAAAATTAAGACTAGATAGAGATGATGATATAATTTTGACTGGTAAAAGGCACGAATTTTTATCTGAATACGAAGTTGGTTTCAATGATGAAGGAATTATTGAAGGATTAAAAATTAACTTATCATCAAATTGTGGAATGTCGCCTGATTTATCAGCAGCAATAAATGAAAGAGCTCTTCTTCATATAGACAATGCGTATTACATATCAGATATCGAGGTAACAAACAATTTATGTAAGACAAATATCCCAACTTCAACTGCATTTAGAGGCTTTGGTGGAAATCAGGGAATGATGGCTATAGAAAATGTTATTGATAATATTTCAAGGTATTTAAAAATAGATCCTATTCAAGTTCGAAAGAAAAATTTTTATCAAAAAGATAAAAAAAATATAACTCACTATGGAATGACTATTGAAGACAATGTGATTAATGAAATATTTAAGAATTTAGAAAATAAATCTAATTATAAGAAAAGATATTCAGAGATAAAAAAATTCAATGAAAAAAATAAATTTAAAAAGAAGGGTATAGCTATTACACCAGTAAAATTTGGGATTTCATTTACGACAATTCATTTAAATCAAGCTGGTGCTTTAGTGCATATTTATACAGATGGAAGTGTGTACTTGAACCATGGCGGTATAGAAATGGGTCAAGGGACTCATACAAAAATTGCTCAACTAGTGGCTAATTCCTTGGGATTACCATATAATTTAATACAAATTTCATCAACAAATACAGCTAAGGTTCCAAATACTTCAGCTAGCGCTGCATCTTCAACCACAGACCTTAATGGTGCTGCAGCATTAAATGCAGTAGCAAAAATTAAATTAAATTTAGAAAAATTTATTAAAAAAAAATATAAGATTTACAATCAAGAAGCAATTTATAAGGATCAATATATAATATTTGGAAACAGACAATTTGAATTTAAAAGTATTATTCAAGAAGCATATTTAAATAGAATTTCTCTTTCATCCTCAGGTTTTTATTCAACGCCAAAAATAAACTTTGATAAAAAAAAATTTAGAGGAAGACCATTTTATTATTTTTGTTATGGTGCAGCTGTTTCAGAAGTAACTATAGATACGCTGACAGGTGAAAATATCCTAGAAAGAGTTGATATTTTGCATGATGCAGGAAAACCAATAAATCCTGCACTTGAATTAGGTCAGATCGAAGGGGGTTTTGTTCAAGGACAAGGTTGGTTAACTATTGAAGAACTAAATTGGAAATCAAATGGTCAGATTACAACTTTCTCTCCATCAACGTATAAAATTCCTGCTGTAAGTGATATTCCAAAAAAATTTAATGTAGAAATTTTTAAAGATGGAATAAATAAAGAAAAAGTTGTTAATAAAGCAAAGACAACAGGAGAACCTCCTCTAATGTTAGCTATGAGCGTTTTTTATGCAATTAAAGATGCAGTTGCTTCAGTTGGAAATTATCATT
Source organism: uncultured Pelagibacteraceae bacterium (assembly GCA_902581605.1). Classification (GTDB taxonomy): domain Bacteria; phylum Pseudomonadota; class Alphaproteobacteria; order Pelagibacterales; family Pelagibacteraceae; genus Pelagibacter. The sequence continues at coordinate 16,125 of CACHPE010000014.1, forward strand.
TTGCACCAAAACTAAATGCGCCAGCAACCCCTGAAAGAATTTTAATGAGCATTAACAAAATTAAAAATAAAATAAAAAATTAAAATGAAAGATAAAAAAAAATTTATGGCAAAAGCTATAGAACTTTCAATAAATAGTGCCAATACAATTGGCGGTCCCTTTGGAAGTGTTATAGTTAAGGATGATAAGATTATTGCAGAGGGTTCAAATAAAGTTACTTCTTCAAATGATCCAACTGCTCATGGAGAAATAGTAGCAATTAGAGAAGCCTGTAAAAATTTAAATACTTTTGATCTCTCTGGATGCGAGATTTATACATCCTGTGAACCTTGTCCGATGTGTCTCTCAGCAATTTATTGGTCAAGATTAGATAAAATATATTATGCAAATACTAGAGAAGATGCAAAAAATATAGATTTCGATGACTCCTTTATTTATACAGAAATCCCAAAAAAAATTGATGATAGAAAAATTAAAATGGTGCAAATGCTCAGAGAAGAAGCTTTAAAAGCGTTTGAAATCTGGGATAAAAAAGTAGATAAAATAAAATACTGATGGAATTCTTACCTTACACAATTAAATGGTTAGAGGTTATTTTAAGATGGGGCCATGTAGTATTTGCAATATTATGGGTAGGTAACAGTTTTTTATTTAATTACTTAGACAATAATTTAAATAAAAATATAACTAGTGATGATGTAGATGGAGAGGGTTATCTGATGCATTCTGGTTTTTTTTATAAACTTTCAAGGTTAAAAACTTCGCCACCACAGGATTATTTAAATAGATTAGTAATTTTCAAATGGCAAAGCTACCTAACTTTTGTAACAGGAATGTTGCTATTAGTCGTAATTTATTATTATAACGCTGGTGTATTAATGGTTGATAAACGTGTCCTGTTAATGCCACCTAGTTATGCTATTATTATTTCGCTTTTATCATTAATTATTTTTTGGTTTATATATGATCTATTGTGTAAATCTAAATTGATTGAAAATAATATATTGTTTATATCTACTGGAATTATTTTATTAGCAGCTGTCTCTTTTAGTTTAACAAAATTATTTGGACCAAAATTTGCAATTTTAAGTGTTGGATTAATTATAGGAACAAATATGTTTGGTAATGTTTTTACAGTAATTATACCAAACCAAACGAATATCATCAGCAGCAGTGAAAGAGGTGAAAAATTTGATATGAGTCTATCTCTAGCAGCTAAACAGAGATCAATTCATAATAATTATTCCACTTTTTTAGTATTGTTTATAATGCTTTCTGGACACTCAAGTTTCTTAGTTTATCATCAATATAATTGGTTAATATTATGCGCATTAGCAGTCATTACTGGAGCAGCACGACATTATTTTAACTTAAGAGGAAGAAACATTCATAGGTTGTATATTTTAATATCTTCAATAATTGCACTTATCGTTCTTGCAGTTTTAGTTTTATTATTTAAATAAATAGATATTAAAAAATTATGACTGAAAAAATGATTGTCAGCTGGGATGAGTACAACAAGACTGTTGAGAAATTAGCAATCCAAATTGATGAAAGTGGATATAAACCAACAATACTGGTTGGCATCATGCGTGGGGCAGCACCGATGATAGATGTATTAAGCAGAATATTTAAATTAAAATGTGCATATCTTGCAGTTGAGTCTTATAGTGGTAAAGGAGTGGAAGATGAGCAAGGTGATATTGTTTTTTCAAGGGAAATGAGTTCTATAGCACCTAATATGGGTGGTAAAATACTTTTATGTGATGATTTATCTGATACAGGAATAACTTTCAATAAAAGTATAGATTGGTTAAAAAAATATGAACCGATAAAAGATAAAATAGAAGATATTAAAACTGCTACGTTGTTTAAAAAAAAGAAATCAACATTTGAGCCAGATTTTTGTGCGAAAAAACTTGCTGGTAATCCTTGGATTGTACAGCCCTTCGAAATTTACGAAGAATTAAGAATTGAAGAAATTAAAAAAAAACATCAAATATAAAAAAGGCCAGTTAAAAAACCGGCCTTTTAAATTTTTATAAGTTTAAGAGTTTACTTCGGTATATCTCCTTCAACACCTTTAACATAAGTCATCATACCTGCTAGCATACCATCATCTGCAGTTTTCCCTTCTGCTACCATTAAATTCCCTTTTTGGTCATAAATTGGTCCAGTGAAAGAATGAACTTTACCAGATGCTAAATCTGCTTGAAGTTTTTTAACTTTTGCTTGTAGGTCACTAGGCATTTGAGAATCTAAACCTGAGATTACAACCATACCATCACCTATACCGTGCCATGTATCTTTTTGACTCCATGTACCATTTGCAACAGCTTTAACTCTATCGACATAATATGGTCCCCAGTTATTCTCAACAGAAGTTAATACAGCCTTTGGTGCAAATTTATCCATATCACTAGCTTGTCCAAAAGCATATACTCCTGCTTTTTCAGCCATTTGAACAATTGCTGTACTATCTGTATGTTGAGCAATTACATCAGCACCTTGATCAATTAAAGCTTTTGCTGCTTCTGCTTCTTTACCTGGATCGTACCAAGTGAAAGCCCAAACAATTTTAGTTTTAATATTTGGGTTTACTTTTTGAGCTGCTAAAGTAAATGAATTGATACCTCTTATTACTTCAGGTATTGGAAAAGATGCAACATATCCAATCACATTAGATTTAGTCATAGTTCCAGCAATTGTACCCAAAATAGTTCTACCTTCATAGAATCTAGCTGCGTAAGTTGCAACATTTGGATGCTCTCTTTTATATCCAGTAGCATGTTCAAATTTTACATTTGGAAACTCTTTTGCAACTTTGTTAGTAGGGTTCATATATCCAAAGCTAGTTGTAAAGATAATGTCATGACCAGAATTAGCTAATTGTCTAAGAACCCTTTCAGCATCAGCACTTTCTGGAACACCTTCCACGTATGTTGTTTTAAATCCGGCAGCTTCAACAGCTTTTCTACCTACATCATGCTGATAAGTCCATCCATGGTCACCAGTTGGACCAATATAAACAAATGCTGCTTTTACATCTTTTGCAACTGCAGCCACAGTTAATGTAAATAATAAAACTAAAGAAGAGACGAAAGAACGAATTAAAAATTTATGCATAAATTTATTTCCCCTTTTGGTTTTTTAAATAATTAAATTTAAATTAAATTATCTAAAAAAAAATGATTATTTTAAAATTAATTGTCTTTATGAAAAGATTTCCCCAAGGAACTGGGAGTACTTAGTCTTATTTTTCTACTATCACGAGAAATTACAACTAAAACTATTATTGTTACTATGTAAGGCAGGGCCGTTAAAAATTGAACAGGAATTCTTACTCCGATTGCTTGCATATGAAATTGAATAATGGTCAATCCACCAAAAATCATGGCACCGATTAAAATTTTAATAGGGTTCCATGTTGAGAAAACCACTAGGGCAAGTGCAATCCAGCCCCTACCACCCGTCATATTTTCAATCCACTGAGGAGTATAAATCATTGACAAATACGCCCCTGCAAGACCACACATTGCGCCCCCATAAAGTATACAAGCGTAACGCACAAACCTTACATTTATTCCTTGATTAGAGGCAGACTCAGGCGAGTCTCCTACAGCTCTAACAATTAATCCAATTTTTGTTTTTTTTAAAAAGTAGCTAGTTATGAAGGGTAGGGCAAAAGCAAAATAAAAAACTATTGAATGACCAAATAATATTGGACTTAAAAGTGGTATTGTGTCTTTTAAACCTTCAAACAAAACAGGAAACTCTTTTCCAGGAATACCCACAAAGTTTTTTCCAATCATTGCAGAAATTCCTATTCCAAAAATAGTGAGAGCTAAACCAGTAGCGACATGATTTGTAATTAATGTTTGGGTAAGAAATGCAAAAATTGTTGAAATTAAAACTCCAGCTAACATTGCACCTAAAACTGCTATAATTAAACTTCCTGTAACCGTCATTAGTGCGAAGCCTGAAATAGCTCCAATGATCATCATTCCTTCAACACCAAGGTTTAGAACCCCAGATCTTTCAGTAATTAATTCACCACAAGACGCCAAAATCAAAGGAACTGCAGAAGCCATTATAGATGCAATTATTAGTCCAACAAAATTTATATCTACTATCATTTTTTTGAGCCTATAAATTTAAATTTGAAAAAGAGCAAATAGTCAGAAGCAAGAAGAAAAAATAAAATCATCCCTTGAAAAACCTGACCTGTATATTTTGGTATTTGCATAAAGATTTGTGCCGTTTCAGCACCCAGATAAGTTATTGCAACAACTAGAGATGCTAAAATTATTCCCACAGGATGTAAGCGACCTAAAAATGCAACAATAATCGCAGTAAATCCATAATCTGGAGATACTTCTCTATGAAGCTGTCCAATGGGTCCAGTTATTTCTCCTACGCCTGCTAGACCTGCACAAGCTCCGCTTATTAAAAAAACCAGGATAATCATTTTTTTACCTTTGTAGCCAGCATATTTTGCTGTCTTTAAACTAAAACCTGAAACTTTCATTTGGAAACCCAAATATGTTTTATAAAAAACAAACCAACTAATAACCACTGCAGCTAATGCTAAAAATATTCCTGCGTGAATTCTTAGTCCTTCAAATAATAAAGGAAGTCGTGCAGAGTCACTGAACTGTCTAGTTTCAGGAAAATTAAATCCTTCTGGATTACTCCAAGGACCGACAACAAGATAATCTAAAATTAATTTTGAAACATATACCAACATAAGACTTACTAATATCTCATTAGTATTGAAGTAAGTTTTTAATATTGCAGGTATTGATGCATATATCATACCACCAATTGCGCCAGCTAATATTACTATTGGTAGAATATAGAAACCTTCTTGATCATAAAATAATAATGCAACTCCTCCTGAAACTATAGCCCCAAAAGTTAATTGACCTTCTGCTCCAATATTCCAATTGTTACTTTTAAAACAAAAAGATAAACCAATCGCTATTAAACAAAGTGGTGTAGCTTTTAATAGTAATTCACTGAAACCATATTTATCTGCAATTGGAACTATGAAAAAAAATTTTAGGGCTTCAAATGGTTTAAAACCTAAAATATAAAATATTATACCTCCCGCTATTAATGTGAGAAAAATAGCTAGGACAGGTGTAAAGAAAAATATAGCTTTCGAAGGTTGATCTCTTTTTACAATTTTAATCAATTTCCTCCTCCCATAAGTATCCCAATTTTCTCAGAGGTAACATCCTCAGCATTCATTATTTTTGATAATTTTCCTCTATGGATTACTGATATTTTGTCACTTAGTTTTAACAACTCATCAGTGTCTGTTGATATTAATATTATTGATTTATTTTGTTCATTTATTTTAATTAATGTTTCATGAATATAATTAATAGCTCCAACGTCCAAACCCCATGTAGGATTAAAACAAATTAATAAATCTGGAGATGTTATTAATTCTCTTCCAATAATTAATTTTTGTAAATTTCCCCCAGATAAAAATTGGCTTTTTAAATCTATATTGTCAGTGTTTACATTAAATTCTGAAATTATTTTTTTTGAATGCTCTTTAATTTTGTTTTCATTTATTAATCCATTATTAAAAAAATTTGAGGATTTAAAATTGTTTAGAGCTACATTTTCAAAAATTGCCATTTGTGGAATAGCAGCTTGTTCAAGCCTATCTTCTGGAGAAAAAGCCATTAAATATTCTCTTCTTTCTTGAGGATTTAAATCTCCAATAAAATTTTTATTAAATTCTATGGAATTCTTATTTGATATAATTTCACCACTTAACACTTGAAATAATTCACTTTGACCATTTCCTGATATTCCGGCGATTCCTAAACATTCCCCTCGATTTAGAGAAAAATTAATATCAACTAAGTTTGTTTCAAAAGGATCTTCACTTGTAAAATTAAGATTTGTTATTTTAATTAATTGTTCTGACGAAGTATTTTCCTTTTTTTTCTTAATTGTTTTTAAATCCTGACCTACCATTTTGTTAGCAAGAGATTCTATATTTTCATTATTGATTTGGCTTACAGAGACCAATTTTCCTCTTCTCATCACAGCAACTTCATCACAAAGTTGCATAACTTCCTTTAGTTTATGGGTTATATAAATAATTAAAATTCCTTCCTCTGAAAATTTTTTTAATGATAAGAATAATTCACTGGTTTCTTGCTCTGTTAATACTGATGTGGGTTCATCCATAATTAAAACTTTTGGGCTTCTAATTAGGCATCTAATTATTTCTACTTTTTGTTTTTGACCTGCAGATAAATTGAGAACAGGAACATCAAGATCAACTGAAAAATTGTATTTTTTCATGATTGTATCTATTTTTTCTTTTAAATTTTCTCTTTGTTCATCTGAGTCTATTATTAAGTTTTCAAATACAGACAAAGTTTCAAAAAGATTAAAATGCTGGAATACCATTCCAATATCATTTTTTTTTGCATC
>CACHPE010000015.1 GCA_902581605.1 uncultured Pelagibacteraceae bacterium
TTGACTGATAAATTACCAAAAGTTTTTTAGAATTATGTAAATTAGTTGGTAAATTTGTAAGAAATTTTTTTTTTGACCAATTACTATTGAAAACAATTCTCGAGCATAGTTTTACTAATTTTATTCTATCTGTAACATTACTAGACCCAAGCATGGTTGTTGGATCATTGTGAAAATATAATACAATTTTTTTTTTTAAATCTATTAAAAAATCCACATAATTGGGTCGATTATGTATCTCAATCAAATCGGTCTCTCTGTTTTTTAAAAGTTTTTTAAAATTTTGTAAATAAGTTTTTGTTTGACTAGAAAAAATATTTTTATCTAGTTTAATATTTACGTAATTACTAGAAAGAATATTTTTATAAGTTGTTGAACCAAATACAGTGATGTTTTTTTTGAAAAAACTCTTTTTTATTACTGATGAAATAAAAATTGATACAGCACCAGGATAGATTGATGAAAAATTTTCTTTATAAGGGAGTAAAATTGATATTTTCATTTTTTAAAAACTTATTTTTTAATTTTTTTCTTTTCTTAATATCATGTTTTAATGAATATTCCTCTTTCATTGCAATTGTTTTTGAATCATATAATTTTGAGTAAGCTAATGTCCATTTACGACCTTTTGTGAATCTCGCTCCTTTTGAATTATTGTGTAAAATTAACCTTTTTTTAAGATTATTTGTATATCCAACATAGGATATCAAATTATTTTTACTTATAGAAACCAACATGTAAACGTAAAATTTATTCATATCAAAATAATCAATATTATTTAATATAATAAATCAGATCTTTTAGAAAATGAAATTTAATAAAAAAAAAATTTGTATTGTAATACCTCATAAAGGTATTGGTGATATAATTTTTCATAACTTCTTTATTAAATCTATTAGCAAATTTTATAATAAAAAAATTACAATTTTTGTAAATTCATCTACAAAAGCTAATCATATTTACAAAAATAATAGATATGTAGAAAAAATTGTTTTTATGAATTTGAAAAGACCAAAAAAAATATTTTACATACTCAAAATTATCAAAATTATCTTTGAGGTATCAAAATATGATATTAATCACCTTTATTATACTGGAAATAGTAAATGGCATATACTGTCTTTTAAAATAGCTTCAATAATTAAAGGTTTTCATTTTAAATATGTAAAAAAAAGAAAAAAATTGATAATTCAACATTTGATTGATTTTCTAAAACAAATATCAGTTAAATATGTTAATTCCTATATTCCTGAAAGTAATATTAAAATTAGTAAAAAATTTAGAAAGAAATTAAAAAACTTTAAAAAACCATGGATTTTTTTAAGTGTAGACACATCTGAAAATCAAATAACTATACCTAATAATTTATTAGTTAAGATTTTAGAAAAATTAAAAAAAAAAAATGGACAAATATTTATAAATACCAACAGATCAAATTCATTTAAAACTAAATTTTTAAAAGATAAGCAGATAATAAAAACAGATAAATTCAATATTTCTGAAATAAGTTATATAATTAAGAACTCTAAATTATTTGTGGGTAACGAATCTGGACCTGCTGTAATCGCCTCTTTGTTTTGTAAAAAAAATATAATTTTTTTCAGCAACAATGTATTACCTGAAACCAAAATGATGCCCTTTAAAAGTAAAAGAAAATACTTTAAAATTACTAATTATAATAAAAATTCTAGAGCAATACTAAATATTATCTAAAATTAATTTTGATATTTCATTGTAACCTAAATCATTCATATGAATACGATCTACAAATAATGATTTATTTAAATTTTTTGATTGATTTAGTTTAAAATTTAAATCAGTAAAATCTATATTAATTTCTTTTGATAGACTCTCAAGCATTTTTGAAAATTTAAGGTAATTTTCTATTTTAGAGGTTTCTTTAAGTATTATGTGGGCTAAATCATTTGAATTATCCAAAATATTAAATATTTTTTCTTCCTCATCTGACAATTTTTTTTTAGTCCATATAGCAAGGGGTTGGAGAAAAAAATGAATTTTAAAATCAAAACTATTAGATAAATTAGACCATAATTTTAAATTTTGACTATAATTATTATATAATTTTGTAAAATTAACTTTGTAAATTTTTGTGTTGTTGTTTTGTTTTTTAAATTTATTTAACAAATAATTAAATTTATAGTAAAAATTATTTCTATTTTTATATCTATCAAAGATATCTTGATATTTTTTTTTAAAAAAAAAATTACCCCATTCGTCTTCATCATTAATTAAATTTAAATATAAATCGTTTGCACCAGAAACGATAATAACTTTATCAACTTTTTTAAAATTTTGGAAAAAGTTTAAAAATAAAAGAATTTCTTGTTTTGAATTAAATGCAGTACCTCCAAAATTTAGATAAATTTTATTTGTTTTTTTTGAAAGTATTGACGAAATTGTATTGTTATCTGATGTGGCACCAAATCCAAAAACTAATGATCCGCCAATAACAATTGTTACATTTTCTTGATTAAAAAAATTACTTAATTTTTCCAAATTATTGTTATGATAATTTAATCTAAAACCAATCTCATCTGTATTTACTACTTTTGATTTGTAATTCGAGCAATTAAAAAACATTATAAATGGTTTATACTCGTAAGATATTTGATCATAATTTTTCATTTGTGGAATAATGTTATATCTATCTTTTATATTTGAAAATTTTACCATAAAGGGTAATTGTCTTCTCTAGATGATTTTTTTTTTCTTTTAATAATTAAATATAAAATTAAGATAAAAACAATTAAACCTAGACATAAATAAAGAAATTCCATTTATAAAAATGATATCAGGAAAATTAAGTTTAATTGAGTAAATTTTTGGCGGTCCCTAGGGGAATCGAACCCCTCTTTCGAGGATGAAAACCACGTGTCCTAACCGATAGACGAAGGGACCAAAATGCTGTTTTTTATTGTAAAATCAACAATTAATCAAGCTTATCATTACAAATTTTGTTTTAGTTTTATTACTTTTTTAAGACCAGATGATTTATGTGTCACTAATGTCTCTGAAACGAAATCATTTTGCAGAATTTTAATACCTGCAACTAGATCACCAGATGTAATGCCAGTAGCACAAAAGATAGAATCACCTTTAACTATTTCGTTTAATTCATATTTTTTATTTAAATCATTTATTCCCATTTTTTTTGCTCTAACTTTATCCTCATCTGTTTTAAACAAAAATCTACCCTGAAAATTACAATTAAATGCATCTAAAGCAGCTGCCGCAAGAACACCCTCTGGACCACCTCCAATACCTAAAAAAATATCAACATTATATTTTTCTTCGGTGACAAGTAAGGCTCCAGATACATCACCATCAGTAATTAATTTCAGATTAACTTTTAATTTTTTTAGTTCTTCTATAATTTCTTTATGTCTTGGTCTATCAAGAATGCATGCGGTTAAATTTTCAGGATTTTTATTTAAATAATCACTTAGGTTAGAAATATTTTGTTTTACTGTAAAGTCTAAATCAATAACGTTTTTTTCATTAACTTTAGTAGAAATTTTTTCCATATATGTTTCGGGCGCTTTGAACAAATTATCTTTTTCAGCAATAGCAATTACTGATAAAGAACCTGGTAAATTATTTGCTGCAAAATTAGTACCTTCTAATGGATCTACCGCAATATCAAATTCTGGACCATTATTTGAGCCTAGTTTTTCTCCAATATAAAGCATTGGTGCCTCATCTAATTCGCCCTCACCTATTACTATTTTTCCTTGAATATTTATTTTATTTAATTCATTTCTCATGGAATCTACAGCAGCTTTATCAGCAGCAATTTTGTCTTTTTTTCCAACCAAATATGAAGATGCTAAAGCTGCTTTTGAGGTAACATTTAAAAATTGATCAATAAATTTTTTATCAATTGCCATTAAACTTTTTCATCAATTAAATCATCCTGATTTATTTTAGACTCAAATTCTCTTAAACGTTTGTATACACTAGCAAGTTCTATAATAGTTGGCCAAGCTTTCAATATATATTGCATTGACCCTTCTACCCTACCAAACGCTCTTATGATTTGCTGCATAACTCCAAGAGTTACTGCTCCAGCCACTATAGCAGGTGCTAAAAAAACGTATGCTGACAAAACATTAGCCTGTAAATAGGCTATTCTTCCAATATTAAAATACAAATATCTAATATAACTTAAAAAATGTATACTTCTAACATCGTTAAATAATTCCTCTATGGTTTTTGGTCTTACAGTTCCATCATCTTCTGCAATTACAAGTATTTTCCTATAGGCCGCTTCTTTTTTCTGTAGATCGTATTCAACTCCTACTAATCTTAAAATTAAACCAAGTAAAATTAAAAATATTGTTCCTCCAACTGACCAAATTAAAGCACCGACTATTAAACCGTAATCCCAATCTCCAAAAAAGAATATTGGTATTCCTACACTTAGTCCAAACAAGATAGGCATAAATTCAACAAGTATCATTAAAGCTTCAATTAAACTTGTTCCAAGAGACTCCATTATTCTCGAAAATTTGATAGTATCTTCCTGAACTCTTTGTGCAGCTCCTTCTATTTTGCGAGCTTTATCATAAACATTATGATACCATTCAACCATTGCTGTTCTCCATCTGAATAAATAATGTGAGGTAAAAAAACTTACAACAACAGCTACACCAACATACATTGCTGCTAAAGTTATAAATGATAATAAACTAGCCCAGTATTCCTCTATAGTGATTGAATTTGGCGCTCCAAGTGCTTTTTGAATCATATCATAAAATTCACCAAACCATTCATTTATTTTTACATCTATTTTGACTTGTATCCAAAGTGATGACAGAATTATAGCAGAACCAATCCATGACCATAGAAACCAATTTTTTTGAGTGAAAAATCTAAACATTAATTATTTTAGAAAGTTATCTGCATAAGATTTCTTAACAGTTTTTCTTTTTCGAGGTTCAATTATTTCAAAATCAATTTTCTTTTTTTTTGCATAATTGATTGCTAATTCTTTGGATGAAAATTCTAATCTTAACTCTGTATATGTATCAGATGAACTTTCCCAACCCATTAAAGGGTTTTTTGTTGGATCTTTAGTTTTAAATTCTAAAATCCATTTATTATTTTTTGCTAATCCCGATTGCATTGGATTTTTATTTGGAATGTAAATAATAGCTTTTTTCATAAATGATGGTCGGAGTGGCAGGATTCGAACCTGCGACCCTCTGGTCCCAAACCAGATGCGCTACCAGGCTGCGCTACACTCCGATCCGAGTACTAATACAGCAGTTATTGATAATTTCAATGTATAAAGATACCAAAATTAAAAGAAATTTGAATAAAATCTGATATATAACGAAGCATGATAATAACTTGCCCAAATTGTAACAAGCAATTTAAAATCGATAATTCTTTAATTCCTGATGATGGTAGAGATTTACAATGTGGAGCTTGTGACTATGTTTGGTTTTATAAAGTAGAAGATAAAAATGATTTTCCATTAAAATTAAATGAAAACATTTCTGAAATCAAAATAAACACAGATATAAAGATAAAAGATGAAAATTTTAAATTTAGTAAAAAATTACAGCAAGAAAAAAAAATTAAGCCTGAGATAAAAAGAGAAATATCAAAAGAAATTTCAAATATCATTAAAAAGCCTTCAAATAAAGGGTCTAAATTTTTCTCTAATTTAATAGTTTTTATTATATCAATTGTAGCATTAATTATTTTACTAGATACACTTAAAACCCCATTAATTAATGTGTTTCCTGGATTAGAAATTATACTATTTAACCTATATGAAACATTGCAAGATATAAAACTATTTATTATAGACCTAATTTAATTTTTTATGATTAATTATATATCTAAACCTTTTATATGGTTCTTTAAATTAGAAGCTGCAAGTGGTCTTGTATTATTGTTTGCTGCAATAATTGCTTTATTTATAAGTAATTCTGGGCTAGCAGATTTGTATTTTGATACTCTAAATCAATATTTATTTATAGGAATTAATAATTTTGGATTAAAATTATCAATATTACATTGGATTAATGATGCCTTAATGGCAATTTTCTTTTTTTTTGTAACTTTAGAAATTAAAAGAGAATTTTTACAAGGAGAACTTTCAAATATAAAGCAAGCTTTGTTACCAATAATAGCTGCTGTAGGAGGAATGTTAATTCCTGCATTATTTTATGTTTTCATAAATTATGGTGATAGTGAAACATTAAATGGGTGGGCAATTCCATCAGCTACGGATATTGCTTTTTCTTTAGGAGTTTTATCTTTATTAGGTAAAAGAGTTCCTTTGTCTTTAAAAGTATTCTTAACTGCATTAGCTATAATTGACGATTTAGGAGCCATAGTAATTATTGCCCTGTTCTACTCTGGAGATTTGAGTATTAAGTACTTAACTCTAATGTTGTTGGCTTTTATTGTTTTGTTATTAATTAACAAATTTAATATTAAAAAGTTTCTACCTTATTTAGTTGTTGGACTTTTTCTATGGGATTTTACACATAACTCAGGAATACACGCTACTATTGCTGGAGTTTTGTTAGCTATGACAATTCCTCATAGAAAAAAAGAAAAAGATTTTTCTTTATTAATAAAAATTGAACATGCAATTAGTCCATATGTTGCTTTTGGAATAATGCCTTTGTTTGCATTTGCAAATGCTGGTGTATCTCTAGAAGGTTTATCATTTGCGTCATTACTGAATAAGGTTCCATTAGGCATTGTGCTAGGATTGTTCCTTGGTAAACAACTAGGCGTTTTTGTGTTTTCTTACGTATCTATAAAATTAAAGGTGGCTCAAATGCCAAATGATACAAGTTGGTATAATTTTTATGGTGTGGGAGTACTTACTGGGATTGGATTCACCATGAGTTTATTTGTTGGAAATTTAGCTTTTGTTGAAAACATGCAATATATGGATGGTGTAAAAATAGGTGTATTAACTGGGTCATTGTTATCCACTTTATTTGGTTATTTTTTGATATTACTTACTCCCAATAAACCGAGTAAATGAGAAAAGTAATATTTCTATTATCTATAATTATGTTTTTTTTTAAAACTTCAGCTAGTGCAAACTATGAAAAAAAAATTTATGACTTCAGCATAGAGAGTATCACTGGTGAGACAATTAATTTTAAAGATTACAAAAATAAAGTTATTTTAGTTGTGAATACAGCAAGTTATTGTGGGTTTACTAAACAATATGATGAATTACAGGAATTGTGGGATTTATATAAAGAAAAAGGTTTGATTGTTCTTGGTGTTCCATCTAATTCATTTAATCAAGAAAAAAGTAATGATGCAGATGTAAAAAAGTTTTGTGAAGTAAATTTTAATATTAACTTTCCTCTTACAACTATTACAGAGGTTAAAGGCAAAAATTCACATGAAATTTTTGAATGGGCAAAAGAAAATCATGGAAAATCTGCTGTCCCTAAATGGAATTTTCATAAAATTCTAATTAATAAAGAAGGCAAAATAGAAGATACTTTTGCATCAATGACAAAACCAATGTCAAAAAAAATAATTAAAGCTATAGAAAATATCTTATAAGTTTATAGTTAACCCATCATGTGCTGGAATAATATTTTTAGGAAGCATTTTTTTGAGCACCTTATAATCTAATACTGGTGATAAGTTTGTAAGAATAGCTTTTTTAGGTTTAAATTTTTTAATTATAGATAGTGAAGACTCTAAATTAAAGTGGGAAGGATGAAAATTGTACCACAAGCAATCAATGACTAAATATTTTAGATTTTTAAAATACTTATGATCTTTGTTATAAATTTTACTTACATCACTTATATACGCTAATTTTTTATCAATTATAAAGCAATTTGATTTAACCTTACCATGTTCAACCATAATTGATTGAATACCAATTTTTTTATTACTATTTTTTGTGAATATTTTTTTTGGTAGTTTATTGAGTTTAAGAGTTGCAGGATATTCTTTTGAATAACTTTTAAAAATATAAGAAAATGTAGAATTAAGGTATTTAGAAGTATATTTATCAGCGTAAACATTAAGCTGTTTTCTGCTGTTTATATAAAAAGATCTCAGATCATTTATTCCATGAGTTTGATCGCCATGCATATGAGAATATAACACTTTATTAATTTTTTTTATTTTATGTCTTAAAAGTTGTTGACGTAGATCAGGAGATGTATCTATGAGGATATTTTCATCTGTGGTTTTTATTAAAGCTGAACATCGTGTTCTATAATTTTTTTTATTTTTAGGATCACAGTTCCCAAAAAAACCATCTGGTCTTGGTACACCCATTGAACTACCACAGCCTAAAATAATAAATCGCATTAATATCAATTAAAAAATAGTTTATTAAAGTTATCTGTGGTTTTTTTGATAAGATCTTCTTTGGGTATATTTTTAATTTCAGCTAATTTTGCAGCAGTAAAATCAATGAATGATGGTTCATTTTTTTTTCCTCTTTTAGGAACGGGTGCTAAAAAAGGACTATCTGTCTCAATTAAGATATTATCCATTGGAATAGATTTGAACGTATCTTGTAAATCCAAAGAGTTTTTAAAAGTAATGATACCGCTTGCTGAAAAAAATGAATTTAAAGTCATTAGTTTATCTGAAAATTCTTTAGACCCAGTAAAACAATGCATCAAAATTTTAAGGTTTTCATTTTTATATTCATTTAAAATCTCAAAAGTTTCTTTTTCTGCATCTCTTGAATGAACAATTAATGGAATATTGGTTTTTATAGATGCATCTATATGTTCTTTAAAACTTGCTATCTGCTTGTCTTTTTCACTATTATTATAATAAAAATCTAATCCAGTTTCTCCAATACCAATAATTTTTGAGTTTTCATTGAGACTTTCTATGATCTGCTTTGAAGTGATAATATCTGTGGAGCTTTCATGAGGATGAATTCCAATAGTACCATAGATCATCTCATCTTTATTAATTAAATCTTTTACTCTAGAAAAACTTTCAAACGAAGTTGAGATAGTAAGTAATTTTTCTATACCAACTTCTTTTGATCTTTGTATTACATTAGCTAAATCACTTAATAATGGTTCATGATCCAGATGACAGTGTGAATCAATCATTGTTTTTCTCTATTTTTTTAAAAAGTATGTCTATTTTATGAATATTATTTCCTTTTGTTAAATACTCATTATTTGAAACTGAGTCTAATTTTATATTTTTTTCTTCAATTTCAAAAATCTTTAATGCGTTTAAGGAAGATTCGGGAATAATTGGATATAGTAAAAAACTTATTTTTCTTACAATTTCTAAAGTAGTGTAAACAATAGTATTTAATCTAATTTTATCGTCTTTCTTTTTCCATGGTTCTTGATCATTAAAATATTTATTAGCTTCAAAAAGTGAATTTACAATATAATCAATGTAAAAATTAATATTTTGATTGTCAATTTGTGACCTAATATTATCTAAATTATCCTTATATTTATTTAGTATTAATAAATCTTCATCATGAAATTTAACTTCTAATGGAATTTTTCCATTACAATTTTTTATTGCAAAAGCGGTTACACGCTGACATAAATTTCCATAATTGTTAGCTAAATCACTATTAATACAATCTTCTAGTCTTTCCTGAGATATATTTCCATCATTACCAAAAGAAACTTCTTTAATTAAGTAGTATCTTAAAGGATCTAGACCATACTCTTTAATTATTTCAAGTGGGTCAAGAATATTTCCTTTAGATTTAGACATTTTTTCTTCCCCTGATAATATCCATCCATGTCCGTAAACTCTCTTTGGTAAATCAATTTTTGCTGCTAATAAAAAGGCAGGCCAATAAATAGCATGGAATCTAAGTATATCTTTTCCTATTAAATGAATTGATGCTGGCCAAAATTTTTTAAATAAATCATTTTTAGTATTAGGATAGTTTAATGCGCTCAAATAATTTGTTAAAGCATCGAGCCAAACATATATCACGTGGTTTTTATTATTTGGAACAGGTATGCCCCATGAAAAGCTTTTTCTACTAACTGAAAGATCTTTAAGACCACTTTTTACAAAACTAATAACTTCATTTTTCCTAGAAAGTGGAGCAATAAAATCTGGATTAGCTTCATAATATTCTAATAACGGTTTTTCCCACTTTGAAAGTCTAAAAAAATAAGATTCTTCCTCAATCCATTCAACAGGAGATTTTGATGATATAGCAATTTTTTTTCCGTCTAATTCCTCAATTTCGTCTTCGTTATAAAAGGCTTCATCTGATACTGAATACCATCCAGAGTAGTTTGATAAGTATATATCATCATTTTTTTCAAGTTCATTCCAAAGATGTTGAACCGTTTTTTTATGTCTAGCTTCTGTAGTTCTTATAAAATCAGTATTTGATAAATTTAAAGTATCGGAAAGATCTCTGAAGGTTTGACTAATTTTATCACAAAAAACGAGAGGCTCCTTCCCTGCTTTTTCCGCAGATCTTTGAATTTTTAATCCATGTTCGTCTGTACCAGTAAGAAAATAAACCTGATAATCATCAATTTTTTTAAATCTTGCAAAAAAATCTGCGACAATACTTGAATATGCATGACCCATATGAGGCTTAGCTGATGGGTAGTAAATAGGTGTTGTAATATAATAAGTTTTATCCATTTAGTATTTTATCCTCAAATTCCATAAACAATATTTCCTCATCTAAATTATAAGTTCTAGTATTATTAATTTTTTCTAAAAAATAATGGTATGAATTTATTAAACTAATATTTTCAATAGATATATTGTTTCTGAAATAAAGTTCAATAAAAGAATAAATGATTTCAGTTATAGATTTATCTTTTTTATAAATTTTATCTTTTATTATAGTTGTGAGAGTTGTATTTAAATCAAATTTAGCAAGGTCTAAATCATATTCTTCAGATAACTTTATTAATTTAAATAATTTTCCAGGAGTAGCATAGTAATCAAATAACTTATTATTGATAATAGTATTTATGTCATCGTTAAGTAATTGATTAATAATTCTAATAGACTGATCTTTTGTTAAAAAAATTTTAAAATTTAAACATCTTGATTTAAGAGTTGGTAGCACTCTTTTATTGTTATTAATCAAAATAAAATTTATATTTTCATTAGGTTCTTCTAAAATTTTTAATAAAGCATTAATAGAATTTAAGTTTAATAATTCAATATTATCAATTAAAACAAATCTCTTTTTATTATTAAATGAGGATTTGTTTAGATTTATTATCAATTCCCTTATTTGATTTATATCAATATTTTTTTTTTCTTCTAAGACATCAATCAAGTAAAAATTTGGGTTAGATTTATTTAGTATAAGTTTGTATGACTTATTATCTGGATTAATTTTATTATTTTCAAAGTCATACGGATGTTTTTCATTTTCTGATAATACCAGATTAATTAAATGATATGCTAATGTTGATTTCCCAATACCTTTTTCACCAGATAAAAGAATTTTATTAGGCAAAGTGTCGTTTTTAGATAATTTATATAATTGATTAAAAATTTCTTTATGCTCAAATAAATTTATTTGCGTTAGGGGATTTAAATTCATTTAATTAATTTTTTAATTTGATTTATTATTAAGTCTTCATTTTTTTTTATATCTAAATTAGAATCAATTATTTTGTATGATTTTTTACTCGATTTAGCTAATTTCAAATAACCTTTTTGAACTTTATTATAAAAATTCATATCAAACTGATCATATCGATTGAGAGATTTTCTATTTTTTAATCTTTGAAATAGATTTTTTTTATTTACTACATTGAGGAAAGTAAAATTGACTTTAATATTTTTTAATAGAAATTTATTTATGATATTTATAATATTTAAATCAACACCCATACCATAATGCTGATATGCAATAGTTGAGTCTGTAAATCTATCAATCAAAATAATTTTTTTTTTGTATGATTTTTTTATAAGATTTATATTTTCACTACGCGCTGCTAAATATAAAAGTAAATCAGTATATATGTTAAAATTCGATTTTTTATTTAAAATTAATCTCCTTATTTTTTCGGAATTAAGACTTCCACCTGGTTCTCTTATCTTTATATATTTTATTTTCTTTTTATCTAAATATTTAGATACTTTATTTATATGATGACTTTTGCCACTACCCTCTATACCCTCAAAAACGATGATGGGTTTATTAGACATCACCCCAAATTAAATAATTTATTGATTTTATTAATCTTGTAAAAAAATTAACTTTTTTAATTTCTTTTGATGAATGCAAATCATACTCACCAACAAGTTCTTGATCATAAACAACTCTTAGAGTGGCTATTTTTTGATCTTTCTTAATTGGTGCTTCGACTGGACCTTCATACTTAACGGCAACTTTTAAAAGTTTTTTTTTTGCTTTTTTGATTGTTTTATATATATCTTCTTTTGTATATGCTTCGACACTATTCTCTTTTCCTAACCAAACATCAATTTTGTGTAAAGGTTTATTGGCTTTAGCTATTTCTACAAGATCATAGTTAGTAAGACCAAATGTAAGTAATTTTGTACTTTCTTTGGATCTAGAATTTTTGGAATTAAAACCGCTTCCAACTGCAATCAATCTCCTGCCATTTCTATCTATTGATGATGCTAAAGAATATTTTTCAACAGCTAAATAACCAGTTTTTATTCCGTCTGCTCCAAGATTTTTATAAAGCAAAGGATTTCTATTACCTTGCGTTATTGGATCACCCCCTGTTCTATCCCACGTAAATTTTTTTTCAGCAAACATTTTGTAAAATTCAGGATGTTCTTTAATTAGATATCTAGACATTTTTAAAATATCTCTAACAGTTGAGTAATTGTCGGGGTCATTTATTCCTGATGAATTAGAAAAGTTTGTATTGTCCATATCTAATTCTTTTGCTTTAGCAGTCATTAAAATTGCAAATTCTTCTTCTGTGCCCGCTATACCTTCAGCTAATGCAATACATGCATCATTACCGGAAGCAACGATAATACCTCTTAATAAATTTTCTACAGAGACCTGATCACCTACCATTATAAACATAGATGAATATCCAGATGTAGATAATCTCCAAGCTCTCTCAGATATTATAAATTTTTCATCTAAACTAAGATCGCCTGATTTAATTAGGTCAAAAGCAATAATCGCTGTCATTATTTTTGTCATGGAAGCAGGATAAATTGATATATCTGGTTCTTTTTCATAGAGAATTTCTCCAGAATGATAATCTTGTAATATTGCAGTTCTTGCCTTTACATCAAAATTAGCTTTTGAAACATTCACTAATGAAAAACAAAAAAAAATTACAATTAATAATATCCTAAACATCTTTTAATATTTCTATATTTTCAAAATTTAATACTTTTATTTCATTAAATGATTTTTCTAGTTTTTTTATATCATTAAATGGACCCAATAATACCCTATATTTAGTTTTAGATAATTTCTTAATTACAGATTTTTTAATATTTGTCTCATCTTTTATTCTATCAACCATATTTTCCGCCGAGTCTTTGTAATAAAAATCTGCAATCTTTATTGAATATAAAAATTTATGTTTTTTTATTTTGACTTTTTTTTTATTTTCTTTGCCCAGATTATCTATAGTAATTCCGTCAACAGGAGCTTTTTCAGCTACACTTTTCTCTTCATCAAAAGTCTTTGCCTTTTTAGCTACAAATGTTGAACTTTTTGAGATTAAAACAAGATCGATATAAGGTTCTTTAGGGTCAAGTGATAACTCCTCAGCAATTCGTTGTGTTATTACAGAGTTATAAAAAGATGAGAATTTAACATTATTTGAGATTACTTCAGCTATAATTGTCTTATCATTGACAGGATTAGTAATTTTGACAAATGAATTTTTTTTAATTTTATTATGGAAAATTAAGAGAGATCTATTATCAATTTTTTTAGATATTTTTTTTTCTTTTTTTAATTCATCATCATAAATTAAAGCAAATCCGGTATTACTATATTTTTGATCACTAATATAAACTAATTTTTTATTATTTTGATCAAATTGGTTACATGCAGATAAAAAAAGTATGGAAATAATTATTATGTATTTTTTAAAGTTCATTCTTAAATTTATCTTTTAATGTACAAACTGCTAAAGCAAATCGCAATGATCTATTCCATTTTAATATTATCTCATAGTTATCAAATACGATATAAGCTGGATTTAAAGTTTCGGCATCAGGTATGATATCTTTATCTGGAGTTATAATGGCTACCTTTAACGAATTGTACTTATTATCTATTTGATCATTATTTTTAATAAATTTTCTAAAATATTGTAATTTTTTTTTATCATGGAGTCTTTTTGCAGAAATGTTTAAATATTTACTTGGTATATTCTCAGATAAATCAATTCTATAAAAGCAAGGACTCTCACTTTTCCAACCTATTTGATTTAAATAGTTTGATGCTGAAGCATATGCATCATTATTATTTTTTAAATCTATATATCCGTTGCCATCATGGTCAATTGCATAATTTTTCATCGTTGATGGCATAAATTGAAAAAAACCAAAAGCACCTGCCCAAGATCCATATAACGTTTTATAGTCTATTTGTTCATTTTCAATTAGTCTCAAAAGAATTAATAATTCATTTGTAAAAAATTCAGATCTTCTTTTATCAAAACTTAAAGTTGCCAAAGAAGATAAAATATCCATTTTACCAACATAATTTCCAAAATTAGTTTCTATTCCCATTAGAGCTAATAGTAGCTCTCTCTCTATATTAAATTCGTTTTCAACGTTATTGATTAACGTTGAATTTTTTTTATAGAATTTTTTTCCTAACGAGACTTTTTTTGAAGATGTTCTTTTTGAAATATAAGTTTTAGTATCCTCATAAAATTCAGGTTGATATCTATCATATTTTATTACATCTGATAAAAATTTGGTATCAGACATAACTATATCAAATGTTTTTTCTGAAATATTGTTTTCTAAAGCTATTTTTTTAAAATTTAATTTCCAATTTTCAAATTCTTTATCGATATCTGCAAATGAGAAATTAATAGAAATGAAAATAAAAAATAAAAAAAAATTAACTAGTTTCATGTAAATCCTTTAAATATATAATTACAGCAATCCAAATAAAAATAAAACTAACTAATTTTGTTAATGAAAAAGGCTCGTTGTAATAAAAATACCCTAACAAAAACTGAAAAGTGGGAGTTATATAAAATATCATACCAGTGGGTCCTAAGCCGCAGAGTTCAACTCCCCTAACATATAAAAATAAAGGTATGATAGTCATAGGTCCGGCAAGATAAATAAATAGCATCATAGATGGATTGGATAATTGAAAATCATTATACCCTTTGCTAGCTATCAAATAAAAAGCTAACAGTGCAAATGGCAATATAAACAAACTCTCTATAAGAAGACCTACATCAGTATCAACATTAATTTTTTTTCTAACTAGATTGTAAAACCCCCAACTTAAAGCTACCATTAAACCAACCCAAGGCAATGATTTAATACTTACAATTATTAAAAAAAGTATTGATAGAATAACTAACAAAATTGAAAAAACTCTTTTTTTATTAAGTTTCTCTTTAAAAAAAAGATAACCCAACATTACGCTTAATATCGGCATAATAAAATAACCAAAACTTGCATCAATAATTCTATTTGTTGCTATAGCATAAATCCATACACCCCAATTTATAAAAATTAGAAAACCTGAGATAAATAAATAAAGTAAATTTAATTTGTTTTTTACAATTTTAAAAAAAATACTCCATTTAGAGAAAAAAAAAGTAGTCAAAATTAAAGTAAACGTTGTCCATAAGCATCTGTGAACAACTAATTCGATATGTCCAATATAAGCGATATATTTAAAATAAATTACACCAAAAAATCCCCACCAAAAAGATCCAAACCCAGCAAGTAATAAACCTTTGTTAAATTCTTTATTCATAGTAAAGCATGATGCTTGTAATTAATAAGTTTATTAGACTATTTTATAGTTGAATTAAATAATTATAATTATAAAACCTTGATCACGGAGAGATGGCTGAGCGGTTGAAAGCACCGGTCTTGAAAACCGGCAAAGGGGCAACTCTTTCCTGGGTTCGAATCCCAGTCTCTCCGCCATTATTTTTGTGTATAGTTAAAATTTTTATATAAGAAATTGATGTTATTATTTTCAAATTCAAAATCAGTTTCAAAATTATTGTAAAAATTATACAAATTAGTGTCATCAATATTCAGTAGTTTTTCTAAATCAAGAAGGTCATTTTCATTTAAATTATTTATATATTTTTTTGTAAATGCACCCAACAGATTATCCATTTCTTTTGTGCCTCTATAATTAGATCTGTAAATAATTTTTTTTTTTAATTCGTCTATGTTGATCATAATAATTAGAATATATTAAAAGTTAATGAATAATAAAACAAATTATGAATATTTATTGTCAGATTTAAGTTCTTTAAAAGGTGTAGGAACTAAAACAAAAAATTTATTAAAGAAGAAAAATATTAATAATTTATTCGATTTACTATGGAAACTACCAAAATCTTATACAGATAGAAGCCTATCATCAAAAATAAAAGATTTAAAAATTGGTGAAATACAAACAGTAACTATAATTCCTCAAAAGTATAATTTCCCGCGTATAAGGAAATTACCAAATAGAGTTTTATGTAATGATGAAACTGGTGAAATAGATTGTATTTTTTTTAATAGTTATGAAGGATATATAAAAAAAATACTTCCATTAGGAAAGGAAATTACTGTAAGTGGCAAAATAGGTCATTTTAGGAATAAATACCAAATTACAAATCCAAAATATGTTTCTGAGGATTCTTCTTTTATCAAGCAAACTCATAATAAATACTCATTAACTGAAGGTATTTCTGAAAAAATATATAATAAAATCTTAAATCAAATAATAAATAATTTACCAGTTTTCAATGAATGGCACTCTAAAAGTATTTTATCTAAATTTAAAAATATAAGTTGGAATAGCTCAATTAAAGAACTACACAAACCTGAAAATATTGGAAATTATAAATCAAATTTCTATCAAAGACTTGCTTTTGATGAAATATTTTCAACATTTCTTGTTAATTCTGAAATAAGAAAAAAAATAAGAAAAATAAAAAAAAAAAATAAAGTAATTAATTTAAATAAACAAAATTCTATAATTAATAAATTAGATTTTTCTCTTACTGATGATCAACAAAAATCACTTAGCGAAATAAACAAAGACTTAAGTTCACCAAATAAAATGTTTAGACTTTTGCAAGGAGACGTTGGTAGTGGAAAAACAATAGTGTCTCTTTTAGCAGCAATAAATAGTATAAATTCTAGTTACCAGGTTGCTTTTATGGCTCCTACAGAAATTTTGGCAAAACAACATTTTAATCTAGCAAAAAAAATATTTCCTAAAAATATAAATATAGCTCTTCTTTCTGGAAAATCAGAATACAAGGTAAAAAAAGAAATACTTCAAAGATTAGAAAATAATAAAATTAATATTATTTTTGGTACTCACGCCATTTTTCAAAAAAAAGTAATTTTCAAAAAATTAGGATTAATAATTATAGATGAACAACATAAGTTTGGAGTAAATCAAAGAAAAAAATTGTCAGACAAAGGTGGATCAAATTGTGATGTATTATTAATGACAGCAACACCTATACCTAGAACTCTAACAATGACAATTTATGGTGATATGGATATTTCAATAATTAAAGAAAAACCTAAAAATAGAAAACCAGTTAAAACATATAGTAAATTAGAGGTTAAAATTGAAGATGTATTAAAATTTATAAAAAAAGAAATTAACTTAGGAAATCAAATTTTTTGGGTTTGTCCTTTAATTGAAGAATCTAAAAAATTGGATCACTCATCAGCTGTAAAAAAGTATGAATATTTAGAAAGCAAGTTTCCAAATCAAGTATGTTTGCTTCATGGAAAAACTGATGTGGATGAAAAAAATGAAATACTAAATAATTTTTTAAATAATAAATTTAAGATTTTGGTTTCTACAACGATTATTGAGGTTGGGATAGATTTTCCAAATGCAAATACGATTATAATTGAAAACGCTAACAAATTTGGTTTAT
>CACHPE010000016.1 GCA_902581605.1 uncultured Pelagibacteraceae bacterium
ATCATTAATGTTCGAAATGTTCCCATTTATATTTTTGATTTCATCACAACTCTTTTTCATAAATTTATTTAATGATAATCAGATGCAAATTTTTAAATATTCGGGATTAAAAAATTCCATAATAGTTAGAACGATTAGTCTATTATCTTTTGCAGTAGGCTTAATAATTATTTTTATTTTTTATAATTTTTCCTCAAATTTTAAAAATTTTTATCTAGAACTAAAAAGTAAATATAGTTCAGATGACAAATATTTAGCGGTAATTACAAAAAATGGTCTCTGGATAAAAGATAAAATTAATGGACAAATAAATATTGTTAATGCCTCTAAAATAGATAATGAATTTTTAATAGATACATTTATCACACAATTTAATGAAAAATACGAAGTAATCAAAAATATACATAGTGAAAAAATAAATATTAAACAAAGAAATTGGATAGCTTATAATGCAAAAGTATTTGAAAACAATGTAAGCACTGAAAGCGATCAATTTGAATTAAAATCTAACTTTGATTATCAAAAAATACAGAGCCTTTTTTCAAATTTATCATCCTTATCTATATTAGAATTAATTGATTTAAAGAAAAATTATGAGAAACTAAATTACTCAACTACAGAAGTTGATTTACAAATTCATAAAATAATATCATATCCATTCTATTTGACTTTAATGACAATTTTATCTTCAATAATTATGTTTAATACAAGAAATTTTAAAAGCTCTACATTCAAAATATCTGTAGGCATGTTTGCTTCTGTGGTAATTTATTATGTAAACAATTTTTTTAATGTAATGGGTAAAACAGAAAAAATATCCTTAATCCCTTCGATATGGATACCTTTGATGCTACTTATTTTTATTAACTCAATTTTTTTATTAAAAATAAATGATAAATAATAAATTTAAAATACTTGTCTTTTTATTTTTATCAATTTCTTTAATTAATTCTTACTCTATTGCAAATGAAGAATTTAATTTTGATGTAACAGAATTGGAAATTAAGGAGGATGGAAATAGACTTTATGGAAAAAAAGGAGGTATTGCAACTACACCTGACGGTCTTTACATTGAAGGAGAAGAGTTTGATTATGATAAACTATCAAATATATTGATTATAACAGGAAAAATTAAATTTGATGACAAAAATGATAATTTTCAAATTTTTTCAGACAAAGCGACATATTTAAAAAATAAAGAGAGAGTCATTACAGAAGGAAATTCTAGAGCTGTTAATGATGTAGATAAAATTTATTTGGAAGCTGATGAGTTTGACTATAATAAATTATCAAATATTTTAATTATAAATGGCAAAGTAAAGTTTGATGATAAAACTGAAAAAATTCAAATATTTTCTGATAAAGCTACTTATTCAAAAAATAAAGAAATAATTAATACTGAAGGAAACTCTAAAGCAATTAATGAAAATGGATTGGTAATTACAGCAGACAAATTAATTCATAATAAAATACTAAATACTTTTGAGGCTATTGGAAATGTTAAGATTGTTGATCCAGTAAAAGATTACATTATTTATGCAGAAAAAATAAATTATAAAAAGAATGAAGAAAAAATAATCTCCTTTGGTAAATCTGAAGCTTTAATCGAGTCAAAATATAATTTTAAATCTAATGATTTAATTCTTTACAGGAATAAAATGGAAATGATGTCAGACAAATATTCAACAATAAATGATGATAATTCGACACTATATGAGCTTACAAAATTTAAATATTACTTAAATGACAAAGTTTTAAAAGGTGAAAAAGTATATGTTACAACTAATCTAAATAAAGATAAAAGTGATAAATTTTTCTTTAAAAATATATTTACAAATTTTAAAAATAAAAGTTTTAAAGCTAGCGAAACGAAAGTTTTATTTCATAAAAATATTTTTGACAAAGAAAGAAAAAAATTTATTGATCTAGAAAATGCTAAATTAAATGAATTATTTGAAGATTATTATGATGAAAATAAACCAAGATTATACGGAATATCATCTTCTGGTGACAAAGACAAAACAATAGTAAACAAGGGTGTTTTTACAAGTTGTGATAACAAAGGTCATTCACCCGCGTGGTGTATGGAGTCTAAAAAAATTACTCACGATAAAAAAAAGAGACAGATACTTTATAAAGATACAGTACTAAAAATGTTTGATGTTCCTGTATTTTATTTTCCAAAATTTTTTCATCCCGACCCTACGGTTATTAGACAATCAGGATTTTTAAAACCTGAGCTAAATGAATCCAAGACATTGGGTACTTCATTTTATCTTCCTTACTTTCATGTTATCTCGGACAATAAAGATTTAACTTTGAAACCAACTATTTTTGACAGCAAAATTATAATGTTACAAAATGAGTATAGACAAGAAAACGAAAATTCCTCTTTTATAGCAGATGTAGGATTGACTAATGGATACCAGTCTTCAATTGAAGGGAGTAATCGTAATAATATGACGCACCTATTTGCAAAATATAAATCAGATTTAAAATTAAAAAATTTTTCCAAAAGTGATTTAGAGATATCTTTGGAAAAAACTAGCAATGATACTTACTTGACTTTATTTGATGCAAATATTCCAGAAACAGAGATAAAACCAAAAAGTAAAAGCACACTTAAGTCAGAAATCAAAATAAATTTAGACCATGAAAAGTTTAGTATTTCTGGAGGTACGCAAATTTATGAAACTTTATCAGGAAGAAATAGTGATAAATTTCAATATATTTTTCCATACTATAATTTTAGTAAATCAATAGACACAGATTTTGATGGAACTTTAAATTTTTCTTCTAGTGGGTCTAATACGCTTCAAAATACAAATAACTTAAAAACCAAAGTGTCAAATAATTTAAGTTATAGCAGTAAAGATTATTTCTCAAACCTTGGATTTAGAAATAATTTTGGATTATATTTTAAAAATTTTAACGCCATAGCTAAAAATGATAATATATATAAAAATAGTTTACAGTCTGAACTGATGACTATCTTCACTTTGGGTTCGTCGTTACCTCTTATTAAATTTGAAGATGATAATATTATAAATTCTATAACTCCACGAGTGTCTTTAAGATATAATCCAACTGATATGAAAAACCATTCCTCGAAATCAAGAACAATTAATGCGGATAATATTTTTAGTTTAAACAGATTGGGTATTGGAGATTCTTATGAGTCAGGAAGATCTTTGACTTTAGGAGTAAATTATAAAAAAGAAAATTTAGAGGATATCGATAAGTTCTTTGAATTTAAATTATCTACAGTGCTCAGAGATAAGTTTGAACCAGATATTCCTATATCAAGTACTTTAAATAGAAAAAATTCAAATTTATTTGGATCGGTTACAAATAAATTTTCTGACTTTGTCAAATTTGATTATGACTTTGCAATCGATAACGATATGAATACTTTTGAGTATAATTCAATCGGTGCTGAATTTTCGGTAAATAATTTTGTTACAGAATTCAAATTTATAGAGAAAAATGGAACAATGGGTAATCAAAATACAATTGAAAATACCACGTCGTATAAAATAAATAACAATAATTATTTTACTTTCAACACAAGAAGAAACAGACAAACTAGTTTAACAGAATATTACGATTTAGTTTATGAATATAAAAATGATTGTTTAACGGCTGGTATAAAATACAAAAAAACTTATTATAGTGATAGAGATGTAAAACCAAACGAAGATTTAATGTTTACAATTACTTTGTTCCCACTTACGACTCTGGAGCAAAAAGTTGATCAAAATCTATATAGAGAATAAATATGATAACTGTATCAAAAATTTACTATAAATTTTATCAAATAATTATATTTTCAATTTTTTTTATTATTTTTTATTCTCAAGTCGGAAATTCAACTGAAAACAAAATAGAATATAAAGTAGACAATGAAATTATAACAAGCATAGATATAAATAATGAAAAAAAACTTTTATTGTCATTAAATCCAAATTTAGTTGAATTAAATAATAAAAAAATATTAGAAATATCTATAGAATCCACAATTAGAGAAAAAATAAAAAAAATTGAAATAAATAAATACAAAAAAGAAATTGAGATAGATGAAGCCTATTTGTCTAAACTAATTGAGGAAAACTATAAAAAAATCAATTTTACTTCTAAAAAAGAATTCCAAGAATTCCTTAATGGGAGAGGAATAACACTTGAAAAATTTGAAAGAAAATTAATTATTGAAGCACTTTGGAATGAGATAATTTTTTTAAAATATAGAAATAAAGTAAACATTAATGAAAAAAAATTAAGAGAAGAAATTACTCAATATAGTAAAAAAAATTTTGATTATTCGTTCAATCTATCTGAAATAGTTTTTAATGTGGATTCAAGCTCAAAACTAATTACAAAAAATAATGAAATCCAAAAAGAAATAAAAAGCAAAGGGTTTGAAAATGCAGCATCAATATTCAGTATATCCGCTACTGCAAGCATTGGAGGAAAGCTTGGATGGATTAATTCAGCTCAATTGAGTGATAAAATCAGAATGCAAATATTAAATTTAAAAGTTGGAGAAAACACTGAAGCCATAGTGATACCTGGGGGATTTTTAATATTAAAACTAAACGATTTAAAAAAAAGTATTAAAAAAATAAACATAGATGATGAATTAAAAAAATTAATTAGACTTAAGACAAATGAACAACTAAATCAGTATTCAAATATTTATTTTAATAAAATTAAAAAAGATATAAAAATTGAAAAAATATAAGCCAATAATTATTGTAGCTGGAGAACCAAATAGTATTTTTTTAGAATTATTTTTTAAAGCTATCACTTCAAAAAAATACAGGAGTCCATTAATATTAATTGCTTCTAAAAAACTTTTAATGCTTCAGATGAAGTATTTAAATTTTAATAAAAAAATTAAAATACTTGATTATAAAAAATTAAATAAACTCAATTTAGATAACAAATCAATTAACTTAATCAATATTCAATATAATACAAAAAAAGCATTTGAGAAAATTTCAAATAAATCAAATGCTTATATTAGAAATTCGTTTGATATTGCATTTAAAATTATAAAAACTGGATACACAAAAAAATTAATTAATGGACCAATATCAAAGAAAAATTTTTTAAAAAATAAGCATCTAGGTATTACAGAGTATATTTCAGATAAATTTTTAATAAAAAAACAAGCTATGCTAATTTTTAATAAGAAGCTTTCTGTATGCCCATTGACAACTCATGTTCCTTTAAAAAATGTTGTAAAAAAAATTAACAAAAAAAATATCATTGAAAAAACTCACTTAATAAAATTATTTTATAAAAAATTTTTTAATTTAAATCCTAAAATAGCAGTATTAGGCCTCAATCCACATTGTGAGACTATTAACAAAATCAATGAAGATGAAAAAATAATTAAACCTACAGTTATAAATTTGAAAAAAAGGAATTATAATATTTCTGGTCCGTTTCCTGCTGATACTTTGTTTACAAAAAAAAATAGAAAAAACTTTGACGTTATATTGGGCATGTATCATGATCAGGTTCTTACACCTATTAAAACTATATTTGAATATGATGCAATAAACATAACCTTAGGACTGCCATTTATTAGAATTTCACCAGATCATGGGCCAAATGAAAAAATGTTAGGTAAAAATAAATCTAATCCTAAAAGCCTGATACAAGCAATTAATTTTTTGGACAAAAATTGATTAAAGCAAAAAAAAGCTTGGGTCAAAATTTTTTAACAGATGAAAATATCTTAGAGAAAATTACAAACTCTGCTGATATCTTCAATAAAACAATTTTAGAAATTGGTCCAGGTACTGGAAATCTCACATCATATATTTTAAAAAAAAATCCAAAAAAAATGTTTGTAATTGAAAAAGATAACGAACTAGCGAGTAATCTTGAAAATAAATTTAATAATCAAATAAAAATTATTAATGATGATGTTTTAAAAGTAGACGAAACTAAACTTTTCAAAGACGAGGTCACAGTTTTTGGTAATTTACCTTATAATATTTCAACAGAAATTTTGAGCAAATGGATAGTTAATTTAAAAAAAAGTTTTTGGTTTGATTGTTTAGTTTTAATGTTTCAAAAAGAAGTTGCCGATAGAATAATTGCAAAAGTTAACACATCAAATTATGGAAGGTTATCTATAATTTCTAATTGGAAGCTTAATATAAAAAAGATATGTGATATTAAACCTGAGTCATTTTCTCCTAAACCCAAAATAGATAGCTCCCTATTATTTTTCTATCCAAAAAAAAATTTTATTAACATTAAAGATCCAAATAATTTGGAAAAGGTAACAAGAATTTTTTTCAATCAAAGAAGGAAAATGTTAAAAAAACCTTTTAATCAACTTTTTAATGGAGACAAAAAAGTTTTAGAAAAGCTAAAAATAAATCTAAATTTAAGACCTCAAAACCTAAGTTTAGAAACTTATTACAAACTAGCTTTTGAATATGAAAAATTAAGAAGTTAATTTCTCAACATGACTTCTTATATAATCTGGATCGTAATCTTTAGATCCATCAGTTATAACTGCATCTATCAAATTTGTTATTTTTAAATAACACTCATTTAAATCATTATTAATAACCACATAATCATAATTTATCCAATGTAGGACATCTCTTTCAAATTGTTTCATTCTTTCTTCTGCAATTAATTTATCATTTGAATGTCTTTTAGATAATCTTTCAAATAGAACTTTCTTACTTGGGGGGAGTATAAAAAAAGTAATCAATTTGTAATCTAATTTTTTATTCTTTATTTGATCAGCTCCTTGCCAATCAATATCAAAAAGCACATTTTTACTTTTATTTAGTTTATCTATAACTGGTGTTCTTGTTGTGCCATAAAAATTATTAAAAACTTTAGCATATTCAAGGAATTCTTCATTTTGGATTAATCTCTTAAATTCATCTTCATCAACGAAATAATAATCATCGTTTTGGTTTTCGTTAGGTCTTGGTTGTCTGGTAGTATGTGATATTGAGATTTCAAAATTATCTTTTTCAGATAATTTTTTAACTAATGTAGTTTTACCTGCTCCAGAAGGAGAAGATAATATTATCATTACTCCATCTTTTTGTGATGGCATTAAAATTTCTAGTTAGCTTTTCCTTCGATAAACTTAACTGCATCACCTACAGTTAGAATTTTCTCAGCTTCACTGTCTGAAATTTCAGATCCAAATTCTTCCTCAAAAGCCATCACCAATTCAACTGTATCTAAACTATCAGCACCTAAATCATCTATAAAACTAGACTCTTCAGTTACTTTTGCTTCATCGATACCTAAGTGATCTGCTACAATTTTTTTTACTTTGCTTGAAACGTCTTCTGACATATTGATCCTTTTTGTTATAAATTCTTAATAGTTTAAAAACCTATTTTGTCAAGCCATATACATACCTCCATTAACATGTAAGGTTTCGCCATTTATATAACTTGAGTAACTAGAACACAAAAAAAGTACAGCATTTGCAATATCATCTGGTTCTCCTAATGTAGCAGAAGGAATTTTTGATATTATAGTCTCTTTTAATTTATCATCTAATTTATCTGTCATCGCTGTTTTGATAAAACCAGGTGAAATACAATTTATATTTATATTTTTCTTAGCATACTCTATTGCCAAACTCTTTGACATTGCAACTATACCTGCTTTTGATGCTGTATAGTTAGCCTGACCCAAATTACCTGTATGACCTACAACAGATGTAATATTAACTATCCTACCAGATTTATTTTTAAGCATTTTTTTGATTGCTGATTTGCTCATTAAAAAAGTTGATGTTAAATTAATTTCAATTACTTTTTTCCATTCATCTAAGCTCATCCTTATTGCTAAATTATCTTGTGTTATGCCTGCATTGTTAACTATGCAATCTAAATTACCACCAAGTTCTTGCGTTGCATTTTCAACAAACTCCTCAATTTTATCACTTTGAGAAATATCAAATTTTAATGTTTTAATATTTCCATATTTATTTTTTAGCTCCTCAAGTTTTTCTATTCTTGTACCTGAAGCTAAAATATTTGCACCAGCATGATTTAATTTGTCAATTATTGAATTTCCTATTCCACCTGAAGCACCAGTTACAATAATATTTTTACCTTTTAAATCTATCATATTTTAAGACTTTCGATATCACTTTCACTATTAATTGTATCAATTTTAACATCTCTACTAATTCTTTTTACCAAACCTGACAAAACTTTCCCAGGTCCAATTTCAATAAAATGATTTATATTATTTTCTATCATATTAATTACACTTTCTCTCCATCTAACTCTGTTTTCAATTTGCTTAATTAAAAGACTTTTAAGCTCATCTAGATCTTTAATTTCACTGGCAGTCACATTTGAAATTAATTTATTTTGTCCATTTTTAAAATTAAGTTTGCTTAGCTCTTCTATCATTATTTTTGTAGCATTACTCATTAAATCACAGTGGAAGGGAGCGCTTACAGGCAGTTTAATATTTTTTATAGAATTATCCTTTAAAACTTTAATTAATTTCTCTAAATCCTCTAATTTTCCACTTAAAACTATTTGACCCTCAGAATTATCATTAGCAATTTGTGCTTTTATATTATCTTTATGTTCTGTCAAAATTTTTTCAATCATATCAACCGTTGTACCTAATACTGCAACCATACCTCCCTGCCCTTTAGGCACAGCATTTTGCATTGCATCTCCTCTGATTCTTAATATTTTTAAAGTATCTGAAAAATTAAGATATCCTGCGCATGATAAAGCAGAATATTCACCTAAAGAGTGTCCAGCAAAGTATCTTGCTTTATTTAAATCTAATTTGAATTCCTTTTTTACTATATTAAAAATTGAGTAACTTATTAAAAATATTGCTGGTTGTGTATTAACAGTTAAATCTAACTTTTCTTTTGGTCCCTCCAAAATAAGCTTGGAAATAGAAAAGTCTAATATGTCATCTGCCTCTTTAAACAGGTTTTTGACCATATCAAATTTATTATATAACTCTTTTCCCATACCTACTACTTGCGATCCTTGACCTGGAAATATTACTGAAAACATATAAAAAAAAACTGATATTTTCCTTTTTATCTATTGAAATTGAACTTTTATAATAGTATATCCTCACTTTTTATTAAAGAACTTAAATGAATTTATACGAACATACTATTATAGCTAGACAAGATACTTCACCAAGTGAATTAAAGCAATTAACAGAAAAGTATTCTAAAATTGTAGAAAAAAATGATGGCGAAGTTATTAAAACCGAAAATTGGGGATTACTAAACTTATCTTATTTAATTAAAAAGAATAAAAAAGGAAGCTATATTCATTTTAAAATAAAAGGTAAAGGTAGTGTAATTGATGAACTAGAAAAAAATGAGTCTATCGATAAAAAATTATTAAGATATCTAACGGTTAGAGTAAAAAAATTTGATTTAGAAACAAACTATTTTGGAAAAAAAGAGGATAGTGAGAAAAAAGAAAGTGTTAAAAACTAATGCCAAAAAGACAAAAGGGAAACAAAAAGGGTAAACAAAGTAACTTTGCAAAATTAAGTATTTTTCAACCAAATAAATATAAATTCAAAAAAACATGTCCGTTATCTGTGAAAGGAGCTCCAGAAGTGGACTATAAAAATATTAAACTTTTAAGAAAGTATATTTCTGAGAATGGTAAAATTTTACCATCAAGGATTACTAATGTATCACAAAAGAAACAAAGAGAGCTATCTCTTTCAATTAAAAGAGCTAGAAACTTAGCCCTTATATAAAATGAAAGTAATATTATTAGAAAACGTAAAAAGAATTGGATCTATTGGTGAAGTAATTGATGTAAAAAGAGGTTTTGCTAGAAATTTTTTAATTGCTAATAAAAAAGCTCTTTATGCATCAAAAGACAATATAAAAGAGGTTGAAAAGATTAAAGCTGAGTTATCTAAAAAAGATAATGAGAAGAAGAAAGAAGCTTCTCAAGTTGCTGAACAAATTAATGGTAAAGAGTATTCTATCAAAAAACTTAGTACAGAAAATAATGAATTGTACGGTTCTGTCAAACCAACTGAAATTTCAAAACTTATTCATGAAAAAAACAAAATCGATATAAAGCCTTCAATGATACAACCAGTTGAAGAAATAAAAGCTTTAGGAAAATTTAAAGTTAAAATATCTCTACACTCAGAAGTTGATGCTGAAATTACAATCAGTGTTTCTTCAGATGATACAATTCAATAATTATACATTCTTTTCCCCAGCATAAATATTCAATTTTAATTAATTATTTTTCATGTAAAATTATTTTTGTGGAAAACAATTTAAGTATAGTCAAAGATCAATTTAAAGAGTTACCAAATAACATTGAGGCGGAGCAAGCTGTTATAGGATCTATCCTTGTAAGTAATGATATTTTTGATGAAATAAATACAATAATTTCCAGTATTAACTTTTATGATCCTATGCATCAAAAAATATTTGAGGCAGTTGAAAGTCTTATCTACAAAGGAATGTTGGCTAACCCAATTACTTTAAAAAATTATTTTAAAGATGAAAAAGATGATCTAAATGTTCCAGAATATTTGATAAAAATCACAAAGTTTTCTACATCAGTTAGGCAATCAATAGAATACTCAAAAATAATTTATGACATGTTTGTAAGAAGAGAATTAATAAAAATTTCTGAACAAACTATTGATAGTGCAAAATTAAATGATCTTGATACTAACGGACAATCTATAATCGAAAGTTCTGAAAGATTATTGTTTGATTTAGCTGAAAAAGGATCTTTCAATTCTTCTTTAGTAAAATTTGATGAAGCAATGAAACAAACAATTGAGATGGCTTCAGCAGCATATAAAAATGAAGAAGGAATTGTTGGTGTTCCAACTGGTTTAAGAGATTTAGATGATAAGCTCGGTGGTTTACATCAATCAGATTTAATTATTATAGCTGGTAGACCATCAATGGGTAAAACATCTCTTGCAACAAATATTGCTTTCAACGCTGCCCAAAAATTACAAGAAAGTGGTAAGAAATCATCTATAGCATTCTTTTCGCTTGAAATGTCCTCAGAACAATTATCTACAAGAATTATTTCTGAACAAGCTAGAATTAGTTCTAATGATATTAGAAGAGGTAGAATATCTGACGACCAATTTGACAAGTTTTTAGAAACATCAAAAAATATTTCTGAATTGCCTCTTTATATTGATGAAACTCCAGCAATAAGTATTGCCGCTTTGAGTAATAGAGCACGACGTATTAAAAGGCTTTTTGGTCTTGATATGATTGTAGTTGATTATATCCAGTTAATGAGAGGAATTACATTTAACAAAGATGGAAGAGTTCAGGAAATATCACAAATTACTCAAGGACTTAAAGCAATAGCCAAAGAACTTTCTGTACCTGTCGTGGCTCTTTCTCAGTTGTCTCGACAAGTAGAGCAGAGAGATGATCATAAGCCTCAATTGGCAGATTTAAGAGAGTCTGGTTCTATTGAGCAAGATGCAGATGTTGTGATGTTTGTTTACAGAGAAGGATATTATTTACAAAGAAAAGAGCCAAGAGAAGCGACTGTTGAACATGCAGAATGGCAAGCAAAAATGAATGAGGTTGCTCATTTGGCGCAAATTATAATTGGAAAACAAAGGCATGGCCCTATTGGTAATGTAACTCTCGAATTTGAGGAAAGATTTACAAAATTTAAGGATACTCAATTAAGTTAAATTCCAATATAAAGAGCTTGAATGGTAGCTCATTTTTATCAAAACGTTATCCTCAAAAATCCCAAAGCAATATTTATGTTGTTGATTATTGCTGTTTTAAGTTTTGGATACAATTCAAAAAATTTCAGGTTAGATGCTTCATCAGAAACCTTGTTAATTGAAGGTGATCCAGATTTAGCATATCTAAAAGAAGTCTCTGAAAGATATAAATCTAAAGAGTTTTTAATTCTTACATATACTCCTAATGAAGGAATGGTAACTGACTCTTCAATTAATAATTTATTAAGTTTAAAATATAAAATTCAAAGTCTAAACTGGGTTCATAGTGTAATTACATTATTAGATATTCCACTTTTAAATAATTCTGATGCTCCTCTTCAGGAAAGACTAGAAAGCTTCAAAACATTAAAAGATGAAGATGTAGATAGAAATCGAGGTTTTAAAGAAATTTTAAATAGTCCTGTTTTTAGAAATTTTGTCATTAGTGAAGACGGTAAAACTAGTGGTATTATTGTTAACATTAAACAATCTCAAAAATTAGAAGATATAGAAAATAAATCCAAAGAAGAGGTTGAACTAATCAAAGATCAAATAAAAAAACAAAACCATCAGAATATTTTAGAAATTAGACAAGTTATTCAAACTTATGGTGACGTTGGAAAAATTTATCTTGGAGGAATACCAATGATTGCTGATGATATGATGACTTTTATCAAAAGCGATATAATTGTTTTTGGTTTGGGAGTTCTGTTATTTATAATTGCTACGTTATGGTTTGTTTTTAGAAATCTTATTTGGATTATTGTTCCTATAAGTAGTTGTCTTTTTTCTGTGATAATTATGACGGGATTACTTGGATTGCTAGGATGGAAGGTTACTGTCATCTCATCAAATTTTATTGCACTAATGTTAATTTTAACAATGGCAATGAATATTCATATGAGCACAAGGTTTCTTCAACTTAAAAAAGATTTTCCGTCAAAAAATAATTTTGAAATTATTTCTTTAACCACTTCAAAAATGTTTTGGCCAATTCTTTATACCGTTCTAACAACAATTTTTGCATTCTTGTCTTTGATTTTTAGTGAAATAAAACCTATTATTGATTTTGGCTGGATGATGACTTTTGGTTTAATTACATCATTTATTATTACATTTACTCTGCTACCTACCCTTTTAAACTTTGCACCCACAAAAAATATCACAGTTAAAAAAGAACAAAAATCTAAAATTACAAATTTACTTGGTCTAATTTCTCTCAATAATAAAAACTCAATATTCTTGGTAACTGGAGTAATTGTAATTTTTAGTATTGTTGGAATTAGTAAGCTTGAAGTTGAAAATAGTTTTATAAATTACTTTGATAAGAATACTGAAATTTATAAGGGTATGAAACTTATAGATGATGAGCTAGGTGGAACGACACCATTGGAAGTTATTGTAAATTTTCCTGAGAAAGAAAAGGTTAAAAAATCTGAAGAAGATGATGATTTTGACGACTGGGGCGATGAAGAAGATGCTAATGATGAAAAATACTGGTTTACCAAAGATAAAATTGATCTAATTACATCTATTCATAATTACTTAGATAGCTTACCTGAAATTGGTAAAGTTCTATCTTTTTCATCTATTATTGAAGTTGCTACTCAATTAAATAACAACAAGCCTTTAGGCACTTTAGAAATGGGAGTACTTTACTCTAAAATTCCTGAGAGCATTAAAACTGAAATCATTGATCCCTATCTTTCAATCAAAGATAATGAGGCTCGAATTAGTTTAAGAATTCTAGACTCAAAGGAAGATTTAAGAAGAAATGATTTAATTAACAAAATTAATTTTGATTTAAAAGATAAATTTGGTTTAGAAGAAAAAGATTATAAGCTAGCCGGTGTTTTAATATTATTTAATAATTTATTACAAAGCTTATTTAAATCTCAAATTTTAACATTAGGATTAGTTATGATTGGAATATTTTCAATGTTCATAATCTTATTTAGAAACATTAAGCTTTCATTCATTGGTGTTGTTCCAAATTTTATTGCTGCTTTTTTTATACTGGGAATAATTGGATTATTAGGAATACCTTTAGATATGATGACAATAACTATTGCAGCAATTACCATAGGAATTGCTGTAGATAATAGTATTCACTATATCTATAGATTTAAAGAGGAGTTTAATAAAATAAAGGATTACAACAAAACATTAAAAACCTGTCATTCAACTGTTGGTGTTGCAATACTAAATACTTCAATAACGATTGTTTTTGGATTTTCAATTTTGGTGTTATCGAAGTTTATCCCAACAATTTATTTTGGTGTATTTACAGGACTAGCTATGTTATTGGCTATGATATCAGTATTAACACTACTTCCTGCCTTAATCTTAATTATTAAACCTTTTGGCAAATAATCTTAATGTTAGAAATCATAAAAGATTTTTATAAAGCAATATCATTAATTGATTTAATTTATTTAATTTTAACAATCCTTTCTTTAGTAAATTGTTATAAAAAGGGCTTTATATTAAGTATCCTTTCAATGGCTAAATGGTTACTAGCATATATAATTACATTAATTCTATTTCCAAAAATTAAACCCTATGTAAAAGACATAATTGATAATGAGTATGTGCTTGATGTTGGTTTAGGAATAGTAATATTTGTCGTTGTTATATTTTTTGTTCTGAATTTCGTTGGCTAAAAAAACACTTGTATCTGTTAAAGGATTTAGTTTAGAAGGATGATTTCCTTGAACAGCAACAATTTTATTTATCATATAATTCGTCTAAATTTTCGTTTTTTGAAAATTTACTAATCATATGATCTGCGTTTGTTGTCTTATTATCAATTACTTTTTGTAGATGTTTTAGGAATATACTCTCGTTATTACCCTTTTTACTTAAAATATCTCTGTTCTCTAAACCTTTTCTCGAAAGATCTAAAAGTATAGACGACCAATAAAGAAGATCTTTACCCATCAATTGAGTATTAAATCCTTTTTTTGGTGCCTCTAAATAGGCATTAATTATTTTGTCTTTATCCCATTTTAAAATTAATTCATGAACTTCATCTAAATTTCCGTAAAGCATACCAATGTTGAAAGCCGGTCCCGCACACAAACAATCCCAGCCACAGGTATCCATAGATCTCAATTCAATATATTTTTTAACTCTGTTTTCAGTAAATATTGTGCTCAAGTGGGTTGTTAAGTCTGCTTCAGTTGGAAGTCTATTTCCAATTTCTTGGATTTTTTCTTCCATAAAATCCTTAAAAATATATTTTCTACCTGAAATATACTGATCTTTATTTTGTATAAATAATATAGGAAAGTTAATTACAAAATCAGCATATTTTTCAAAATTTATATTTTCAAAAAATAATTTAGGCAATCCGCCTCTTGAAGTACTTTGCCATACCTTAGATCTATAAGATAAGTAATTGCTATTTTTTTTCTCCACAATTGAGGAATTTGCAAACAAAGCAATTGCAATGGGTACAATTGAGTTTGTAACTCTAAACTTTTTAATAAAATCTTTTTCCGAGCTATAATCTATATTTAACTGAGTACCACATGTTCGATACATCATATCTAAACTAAGTTCACCACCTAGAGGCATATCCTTAGTCATTAATTCATATCTTTGCTTAGGGTTGCCTGGGATTTCATTTAATTTAGAAATAGGATCAAATCCTGCGCTAACAATTTTTATATCTAATTTTTTTGTCACCTGTTTAAGTTCAAATAAATAATCTTGTGACTCTGCACAAGCTTCATGCATATGATTTAACTTATCTCCCGACAATTCTATTTGATTGCCCGGTTCAAGAGTTATATTTTTACCACCTTTATTAAGAGCAATGATATTTTCTTTTTCAAAAACTGGATTCCAGCCAAATTCAAGTAAGGCTGAAAACATTTCTTTTATTTTTGAATAATCAATTCTTTTATTATCTGAATTATTAAATAAAAACTTTTCATGCTCTATCCCAATTTTAAAATTTTTAGGCTCTTTAACACCTGACTTAAAATAATTAATAATTTTTTCTTTTGAATCAATCATGCGCTGTAAATAGTGATTTATATATAAATTTAAAGATAATAATAAGGCTCTTTTGCAAATATTTTTTTTACTAATGGCTTAAAATCATCCAAAGTCATACTTTTGAAATCAGGGTCAAAAGAGCATTGATCATATTTTTCACAAAAATCAATGGTGTCTTGATAATATTTGTGGTCTTTAAATTTATCTCTTGCATTTCTATCACCACCTAAATGATGAGCACTGTAATAAGTTTGAAAAAGACCGTGGTGTAGAATAATCCAATAGATTTTTTCTGAAACATAAGGTCTAAGTATGGATGCAGCATATTGAGAATGATTCATTGGCGCTAAATCGTCTCCAATATCATGTAGTAAAGTTGCAACAACCATTTCGTCACTTTCTTTATTTTTAAAGGCTCTTGTTGCAGCCTGTAAGGAATGTTCTAGTCTACTGATTTTGTAACCTTCTAAAGTTGAGGTTTGTTTGCTCAAATAACTAAGAATTCTATCTGATGTTTGTCTTTCAAATTTTTTTTCTAGTTTTTCTAAAAGTTGATAGTCATCTTTACTACCATTTTTCATTTCAGTAAATTTAACTGTTTTCATAGTTTAATTATTTGATCCTGTGCTAAGTAAAGATAACTGAGTAATTTTATTATCTCCTAATTCATCTACTAATTTAACAGGATATTCACCCGTGAAATAATGATCTGTTAATTGCGGATATGTTTCGCTTCTTTTTTCAAAACCAATAGCTTTATACAATCCATCAATTGTTAAAAATCTCAAAGTTTGAGCTCCAATATATTCGCAAATTTCATCATTTGTTTTATTTGCAGCTAACAGTTCCTTTTTTGTTGGTGTATCTACACCATAGAAATCTGGGTATCTTATTTCAGGACACGCAATTTTTACATGAACTTCTTTTGCACCAGCATCGTAAAGCATTTTAACAATTTTATGTGAAGTTGTTCCTCGAACAAGAGAGTCATCTATTAGAATTATTTTTTTGTTTTTAATTGTTGTTTGATTAGCATTTAATTTCAACTTCACCCCTAAGCTTCTAATTTTCTGGCTTGGTTCAATAAAAGTTCTTCCAACATAATGATTCCTAATTAACCCATGTTCAAAATTCATTTTTAATTCTTGCGCAAAACCCATAGCAGCTGCATTTCCAGAATCTGGAACTGGAACTACTATATCTGCATCAGTATCATTTTCTTTTGCAAGCTCTTTGCCAATATTT
Source organism: uncultured Pelagibacteraceae bacterium (assembly GCA_902581605.1). Taxonomy (GTDB): domain Bacteria; phylum Pseudomonadota; class Alphaproteobacteria; order Pelagibacterales; family Pelagibacteraceae; genus Pelagibacter. The sequence continues at coordinate 17,002 of CACHPE010000016.1, forward strand.
TTTCTATGTTCATATGCAGTTTTTCCTCCAATTAGACTGTCTGGTCTTGAAAAATAAATATACTCAAACACACAAGGCCTTATTTTTTTAGCAGGGAAGGGCTTAATGCTTTTCAGTTCATTATTTTCAATTAAAATTATCTCACCATTTTCAACTTCTCTTACAAATTTTGCACCAATTATATCAAACGCACAAGTTTCAGAAGCTAAGACATAACTATTACCTAGCTTACCAATAACCAGAGGTCTAATTCCATATGGATCTCTTACACCAATTAATGAGTTTTGAGTTAACATCACCAATGCATAACCACCTTGTATTTGAAAAATTGCATCAATTATTTTATCGATTGTTTTTGGTCTTTTTGATTTAGCAATTAATTGAACAATAGTTTCAGTGTCTGAAGTAGTGTAAAATATAGCTCCATCCTCAACCAATTTATTCCTTAAAGAAATTGAATTAGTAAGATTTCCATTATGAGCAACCCCAATGCCACCTGCATTGGTGTCAGCAAAAAAAGGTTGGATGTTTCTTAATATATTATTTCCTGTTGTACTATATCTGTTATGGCCAATTGCATAATTTCCCTTTAGATTATTAAGCACTTCTTCTTTATTGAAATTATCACCAACTAAACCAAATCTTTTTTCTGAATAATATTTTTCTCCATCAAAAGTAACTATTCCACATCCTTCTTGACCTCTGTGTTGTAGAGCATGAAGTCCTAGCGCAGTTAGAGCCGAAGCATCCTTTGCATTGCTAATACCAAAAACCCCACATTCTTCCTTTAATCTTGGATTATAGATCTGTAATTTTTTCTTTAGAATCTTGATATGTTTTTTCATTAGGAAATTCTTTTATCAGATAACTACTACCTTTTTCTAAATATGGAAAGACGTATGATTTGTCAAAATTTATTGGCCATTTATCATAATTATAAACGATATGAACACCTGAAAAGATACATATAGATATAA
>CACHPE010000017.1 GCA_902581605.1 uncultured Pelagibacteraceae bacterium
GTCTTCTTGTTTATAAAAATTCGATAATAATTTAGACTCAATTATTTGTGTTTTTATTATATCATGGTTTTTATTAAATAAGATTTCATCACCGAACCATCTAAAAGGCTGTTTATCTCTTCTCCATCTTATTTCATCATAAATGTAATTTGGTATTATTTTTCGTAATAAATATTTGTTATATCCTTTATTAAATTTAAAGTTTAACTCGTTATTTATATTATAAATTTGTCGAAAATCTAACAGTGGATTTCTTGTAGTAATTGAATACATCATTGCATTACTATCGGATAATTGAAGCTGATAAGGCATAGTACCAAGTTCGTTATCCCATAATTGATATTCCTCAAGTGTCTCAAATATTTTATCTTTTTTTGTTGGATGTAGATCTTGATTTAATTTTAAATATTTAAAAAACTTATTTTTAAATTCAATATTTAAAAAAAGTTTACCAAAATTTTGAATTAAATATTTTAAAACTGCTTTAAATTGGACTTGATTAAATCTTATTGAGTTAAAAATAAATTTAAACAACAAATTAATTTTTTTTTGTTTAATTAGAGAATTTATAAAGTGTTGAGAATACCTATCAAAATAACCTGAATATATTTCATCTCCTCCAGATCCATCTAAAAGGACTTTAATTCCTAAATTTGCAACTTTCTCATAAAGGATATTCATTGCTATAACTTGTCCATAAAAGTTTAATGGAATTTCAAATACTCTGGTCATATTTTCAATTCTTTTAAGAATATCATGCGAAAAGTTAAATTTAATTTCCTCTAACTGTATATTTAAGTTTTCAGCTAATTTTCTACTATAATACAAGTCATTTCCAACACCGGAATCGCCAGTGACGAATGAAATATTTTTATCAATTTTATGTGCCATTGACGAGACTAAAGTACTATCAACACCGCCCGATATAACGGCAGCATTTTTTACATCAGTTCTTAATCGAATTTTTATTGAGTCATAAACTAACTCATCTAATTTGTTTGATGTAATTAAGTTAAGATAATTTTTAATGGTATTTTTATTAACAAATTTAAAATTTAAATTTTTTTCATTTAGATCAACTATTGCAGAATATCCTGGTAAAACTCTTTTAATTTCTTTATAGATTGTCTGCTCATTTTCATTTGGAATATAACCAAAATTTAAATAATCATCTATTTGATTTTTATTTAACAATCTTTTTTTATCAAGAATATTGAATATAGATTTAATTTCTGAAGACAAAATAATGGTTTCACCATCATTAAAGTAATACAAAGGCTGTTTTCCAAACCTATCTCTAGATACTAATAGTCTATTTTTTTTTTTATCATAGTATACAAATGACCATTTTCCATTGAGTTCATTAATCCCATTTATTCCATAATTATCAATTTGTTTTAATAAAACCTCTGTATCACCATTTGAAAAAAAGTTAATTCCTTTTGCTTTTAAATTTTCCCTTAATTCAATATAATTATAAATATCACCATTAAAGCTTATTATATTAGATGTTTTATCACTAATCATTGGTTGATTGGATTTTTCTGATAAGTCAGTGATTGCTAATCTAACGTTACCAATTAACATTTTATTTGAAATTTTTATTACCCCAGTGTTATCTGGTCCCCTATGTTTTTGAAGCTCTAAAGATGATCTAAATATATTTTCGTCGATAATTTTTTTTTTTGAATAAAAAAATAAAATCCCACACATAAGATTAAAAGTATATGAAATTAACTGTTATTAAAATGAATAATTCGATTTGAATTAATGAATTTAATGAGAATTTGTTAAGTTTATATTGATGAAAATTGGTTGCGGGGGACGGATTTGAACCGCCGACCTTCAGGTTATGAGCCTGACGAGCTACCAGACTGCTCCACCCCGCGGTATTTTTAAATTCTATTTTTAAGTTTATTTAATTTTTTAACTCTTTTTATATTTTCCTGAAGAATTCTTTTTTTCTTTTCAGACGGTTTTTCGTAAGTATTCTTTAATTTAATTACCTTAAAGAAGCCATCTCTTTGAAGTTTTCTTTTTAAAACTCTAAGAGCCTGTTCAACATTATTATCTTTAACTTCTATTTTAATAACTACCTCCAAAAAAGTGGTTAAATAACACTTTTATAAATTTATGTCTATTTATTTTATTCATTATATATTTGCTTGATTAGCCTTAGCTTGTTTTTCTTTCTCTCTTTTTTCTCTTTTGATTCTTCTCTCAGCTTTTTCAATAGCCTCCACTAAATCTTTCTGAGTAAATAAATTTAATGCCACAGGATCTTTAGGGTTAAGGTTGTTATAGTTCCAATAACTTTTGTTTCTAATTGATGTGACAGAATTCTTAGTGATTCCAACTAACTTTGCTATTTGAGAGTCTTTTAGAATATTGTGTTGTTTTATAAGCCATAATGCAGAGTCTGGTTTATCTTGTCTTTTTGAAAGCGGTATATATTTCTTTATTTTTTTTTCATTGTTAGATATCTCAATGTCGCTACTCTTTATTTGTAATGGTCGATTTTCATCTTTTGATGACAACTCAATTTCTTCTCTTGAAAGTTGTCCAGATATTATAGGATTGTATGCTTTAATACCTTTTGCAACTTCTCCATCTGCAATACCTTGGATCTCAACTTCATGTAGTTTGCAAAAATTTGCAATTTGTTTAAAAGTTAAAGTAGTATTTTCTACTAGCCAAACAGCAGTTGCCATTGGCATTAAAGGTGCGTCTGACATTTAATTTTTCTTTTCTGATTTAAAATTTTGAAATTTTTTATTGAATTTACTTATTCTGCCTTTATCCATCAGCTTTTGTTTACCACCTGTCCAAGCAGCGTGTGATTTTGGATCTATCTCCAACTTTAATAACTCTCCTTCTTTTCCCCAAGTTGACTTTGTTTCAAATTGAGTTCCATCTGTCATTTCCACTTTAATGTTGTGATAGTCTGGATGTATGTCTTTTTTCATATCGAGACTTATAGCAAAAGAATTTTAGAACACAATTAAAAGTTCTTTAATTTTTCAAGCATTTTATCATTAATTGCACTACTTGACGCCCTAATATCAATATTATTTACATTAAATTTGTTTAAATCATTTACAATGCCTCCTGCTTCCTCAACCATTAAAGCACCTGCCGCAATATCCCAAATATTAATTTTGTTGTGGAAATAGCCATCGTATCTACCTGATGCAACATAAGCTAAATCTAAGGCAGCACTACCGCTACATCTCATATTTAAATCGCTGAATTTAACACCTTCTTGATTACTAGAAAACAAACAGACATCTAATGAATTCTTTTTAGACACCCGCAATCTTTGATTGTTTAAAAAAGCTCCTTTATTTTTTTCTGAAAAATACATTTCATCTTTAATAGGATCAAAAATTAATCCACTTACTATCTCTTCATTTGTTTTAAGAGCTATAGAAATTGCAAAATGTGGAATACCATGAAGAAAATTTGTTGTTCCATCGATAGGATCAATTATCCAAATATTTTCTTTATCTTTATTATTAATTTTACCTACTTCCTCAGAGAGAAAGGAATAGTTTTTTTTTGACTTAGAAAGTTCTTCAATTAAAATTTTTTCCACCTGTTTATCTGTTCTCGTGACAAAATCTTTAGGACCTTTTTTCGAAACTTGTAATTTTTCAACTTCACCAAAATCTCTGATTACAGATTTCGATGCTTTTTCTGCAGCCTTAATCATTAAATTTAAGTTAGACGATATAGATATCATTTTTCTAAATTTTCTTAATATATTCTAAAGTCCTAGTATCAACTATGACTTCGTCTCCAGATTCTATAAATGGTGGAACTTGAATATTTAAGCCGTTATGAAGAATAGCAGGTTTATAAGATGAAGACACTGTCTGACCCTTTAATGCAGCATCCGTTGTATCAATTTTACATTTCACCTGGTTAGGAAGTTCAACTGAAATTGGATTTTCATTATAAAAACTTACAGAAACTTCTAGATTTTCAGTTAAAAGTTTTCCTTTATCTCCAATTAATTCTTTTTTTATTTCTATTTGTTCAAATGTTTTTGGATCCATAAAAAAATAATTAACTTCATCACTATAAAGATAATTAAAAGTTGTTTCTTCTAAAGAGGCTTTCTCAACTGTTTCACTCGACCTGAATCTCTCATTTAATTTTGTATTTTTATTCAAACTTTTCATTTCAACTTGAGCAAAAGCACCACCTTTTCCTGGTTTTACATGTTGGGTTTTTAAAACTTGCCAAAGATCATTTTTGTACTCTAGCAACATCCCAACTCTAATTTCTCCAGCATTAATTTTCATTTTAATCTTTCTACAGCTTGTAATGGTTTATATTTTTTATTTTTCCAAATGTAGCCTGAAATAGCTAAAAAATTGGCATTATTCAATAATAGATTTTTATAATTAACATCATTAATTCCACCAATAGCCACTGTTGGAGTTTTTGTAAATTTTTTTGCTATATTTAAAATCTTTAAAGAGGCTACATACTTAGTTTTTTTAGTTTTAGATTGATTGAAAGCGCCAAAGGCAATGTAATCAGCTTTGGCTTTAATTGCTTTTCTTGCTAAATTTATAGAATTATGACAAGTAATTCCTATAATTTTTTTACCAAGTATTTTTTTTGCCATCTTAATATTCATATCCTTTTGACCTAGATGGCAACCGTCCGCATCTAATTTCAGAGTAAGCAAAGGATCATCGTTAATTATAAATTTTACTTTATTTTTTTTACAAATATTCTTAATTTTTTTTCCAATTATAATTTTCTTTTTAAGAGAATAATTTTTAAGTCTAAGCTGAAAAAAACCTACTTTTTTAGTTTTTAGAACTAAATTAAGAGTTTTATAAAAAGAATTAGCTATTTTGTTAGGAGAAATAAGATAAATAAATTTTTTATTACTTATTTTCAAGTTCGCTAGACCACTTTCCTTGAGCAGCTAAGGTACACATTTTAGCTCTGTGATTAAAAGTATTTTGAGTTGCCTCTAAATTTTTAATATCATTAGACCAAACTTTTAAAGCACTTTGCTGAAGAGCTCTTCCATATGAATAGGTCATTATAAAATTTGTATTATTGTTTTTATTAATTAAATTTAAATTTTTTGTAGCCTCAATTTCAGATTGCCCTCCAGATAAAAAAGCTATTCCAGGAACCTCATTGGGTACAGAATTTTTAAGGCATTCCAATGTTTTGATAGAAACTTCTTCATTAGAAATTTTGTTTTCTGATAAGCTACCAGACAAAATCATATTTGGTTTCAATATTATTCCTGAAAGATCAATTTTGTGTAAAATTAGTTCCTCAAAACACTTTTTAATTACCTCTGATGTTTTATTTAAACAAACTTCAGCAGAATGGTTTCCATCCATCAATACCTCAGGTTCTACTATTGGAACCATTCCACTTTCTTGAACTAGTGCAGAGTACCTAGCAAGTGCATGAGCATTACTGCTAATTGCTAGTTTACTTGGATATTTTTCTCTAATAGAATAGACACCTCTCCATTTTGTAAATCTTGCTCCAAGATCATAATATTTTTTCAATCTTTCTCTAAGGCCATCTAATCCTTCTGTAATTTTTTCTTCAGGGGAATTTGCTAAATCTTTTGCACCAGTATCAACTTTAATTCCAGGGACTGCTCCTGAACTAGCTATTAAATCAGGTATTGATTTTCCTGTGCTCGAAATTTGTTTTATGGTTTCGTCGTAAAGAATAACACCGCCTATGCAATCCTTCATTCCATCTGATGAAAAGAGAATTTCTCTAAAGGAAAGCCTATTTTCTTCGGTTGACTTGACATTAACTGCTTCAAGTCTTTTTGTCATAGTTGCATTGCTTTCATCAGCCGCAAGTATACCTTTGCCATTAGAAATTATTTTAAGTACGATTTTATTTAATTCTGACATTTTAATTTAATGCGGTTATACCAGGAAGGGTTTTACCTTCAAGATATTCCAAAAAAGCACCACCTGCAGTTGAAACAAAATTAAAATTATTAACAGCATTCAAACTATTTAATAAAGAAACTGTATCCCCGCCACCAGCAACTGAAAAAATTTTATTTGCTTTATTATTTTCAATTATTTTTTTTGCTATTTGAATACTTCCATTAGCAAAATTTGGATTTTCAAAATATCCTGCGGGCCCATTCCAAAGTAAAGTTTTACTAATATTAATAATATTTGTTATTTCTTTTATAGTTTTTGGACCAATGTCCAATATCATTTCATCAGATAATATTTCATGTGTTGCTTTTGTTTGAGGAGATCCATTTAAATCCTTAGATACAACAACATCTTGAGGGTAAATTATTTTACATTTTTCTTTTTTTGAAAGGTTTATGATTTCTTCAATTATTTTATCACAATTTTTCTCTTTAATGGATTTTCCAACATTATTTCCAAAATATTCTATGAAATTATTAGCCATGCCCCCAACAATTACAATATTATCAAATTTAGTAATTAAATTTTTAATAACATTAATTTTAGTAGAAATTTTTGAACCACCAATAATACAAGTTATTGGTCTTGTAATTTCAGAAGTAATTTTATTTAGTGCATTGACTTCTGAGTCTAGCTGTAATCCAGAAAACGAGGGTAAGAATTTTGGAAGTTCATAAATGGATGCATGTGCTCTATGAGAACAAGAAAAAGCATCATTCACGTACATGTCTCCAAGACTTGAAAGAAGTTTGGCAAATTCAATGTCATTTTGCTCTTCTTCAGAATAAAATCTAATATTTTCTAAAATAAAAATTTCCTCATCATAGTTATTAAAAAAATTTTTATTTTTAATTTCTTTAATATTTTCACTAATAAGCTTTACTTTCTTTTCTAATTTATTTTGCAATTCTTCACGTATTGGTTCCAGGGATAACTCTTTAACAATTTTACCTTTTGGTCTTCCAACATGAGATAAAATTATAATTTTAGATTTTTCTTTTATCAAAAAATTTAAAGTAGGAAGAATTTTGTCGATTCTTGTTGTGTCTGAAATCTTATCTTTTTCTAAAGGAACATTTAAATCTAATCTTAATAATATTTTTTTATTATTAAGATTTTTTTCGTTAATTATGCTTCTCATCAAGAGATTTTATGCAAAGTTTCAGCAATATCACACATTCTATTAGAAAAGCCCCATTCATTATCATACCAGGCTGATATTTTACCCATATTACTTCCAACTACATTTGTTAAAGAAGCATCTAATATTGCGGAAGCAGGATGATGATTAAAATCTATAGATACTAATTTTTCATGAGTAACTTCTAATATATTTTTTAATTTATTTTTTGACGCTTGTTCAAAGGCATCATTAATTTTTTTAATATTAATTTCTTTTTTGGTGCAAAAAACTAATTCAACAAGAGAAACATTGGGAGTGGGTACCCTCATCGCAACACCTTCTAGTTTTCCCTTGAGGTTTGGTATTATTTCTCCTATTGCTTTCGAAGCTCCTGTTGAGGTAGGAACTATTGATTGACTCGCTGATCTTGCTCTTCTTGGATCTTTGTGTGAATTATCTAGAATTCTCTGATCGCTAGTAAACGCATGAATTGTAGTCATAAAACCTTTTTCAATTTCAAAATTTTCATCAAGAACACTGGTTACTGGTGCTAGACAATTGGTGGTACACGACGCTGCAGATATTATTTTATCCTCCTTAGTAATTATATTTTCATTAATACCAAATACTATTGTTTTATCAGCATTTTTACATGGAGCAGAAACGATCACATTTTTTGCACCATTTTTTACATGAGCAAGAAGTTTTTCTTTTGAATTAAATTTTCCAGTACATTCGAAAACATAATCAACATCGTGTTTTTTCCAATTTATGTCTTCAATTTTTGTCTCTTGAGAAAATGAAATTTTGTTCTTATTAATTATTAAATGATTTGGATCATAATCTAAATCAGTATTTAATTTTCCATGTATAGAATCATATTTGATTAATTTAGCTGTAGTTTCTGAATCTGACCTGTTGTTTATATGATTAATTTTTAAATTTTTATTATTACTTTCGACAATTGATCTAACAACCATACGACCAATCCGTCCCATTCCATTAATTCCAATTTTAATTGCCATTTTATTTATTAAGTAATTTTCTAGTGATAATTTTAATGTTTTTACTCTCTAGTCCAAAATATTTATAAATATCTTTATAGGGTGCACTTTTTCCGAATTCATCAATTCCAAAAGTAATACCGTTATCACCTACATATTTTTTCCAACAATCGCTTGATCCAGCTTCAATGGATATTTTAAATTTTGTTTCTTCTAAAATTCTATTTTTATAAGATTTTGATTGTAATTCAAAAAGTTCCATACAAGGCATTGATATCACTTTGGAATATATTTTATCTTTGGCTAATTTATGGCTAACCTCTAACGCTAGATTAACTTCAGATCCACTAGCCAATATAGTTAGATTAATTTTTTTATTTGTTCTTAAAACCTCGTAAGCTCCTAATGAGCATTTGTTTTTATTAGAGAATGTGTTTCTTACTGGATTTAAGTTTTGTCTTGTTAAAGATAATACACTAGGTGTTTTTGAGCTTTTTAAGGCATGTTCCCAACATTCAATAGTTTCAATTCTATCTGCAGGCCTGAATACATTTAGGTTAGGTATAGCACGTAAGCCCGAAAGCTGTTCTATAGGTTGATGAGTAGGACCATCTTCTCCTAGCCCAATAGAATCATGAGTCATTACATAAATGACTCTTTTTTTCATTAATGCTGATAATCTGATCGAAGGTTTACAATAATCAGAAAATATTAAAAAAGTACCTCCATAAGGGATTAGATTGCTGTGAAGCGCAATACCATTCATAATTCCACTCATCGCGTGCTCTCTAACCCCATAGTGAATATAGTCTCCGGTAAAATCCCCAGGTTTAATTATTTTGTGATTTTTAGTTTTAGTATTGTTTGATCCTGCTAAATCAGCAGAGCCACCAATTAAATTATTTTTTTGTTTTGTTATTGTATTTAATGTCATTTCCGAACATTTTCTAGTTGCTAAACTTTTTGGCTCCTTTATTGCATTTTCTTTTTCTTTCTTAAGGACTCTAGTAAAGTTATTTTTAAAAATTTGATTAAATTTTATTTTTTTTTTATTTAATTTTTTGTTCCATTTTTTTTCTATAGCTTCACCTTTTTTACCAATTTGTCTCCAGTCTTTTAGGATTTTATTTGGGATATAAAAGGGTTTATTTTTCCAGTTTAAGGCTTTTCTTACTAGTTTAACTTCTTCTAATCCCAAAGGACTCCCATGGGATGATGCCTTTCCTGATTTATTCGGTGAACCATATCCAATTTTTGTTTTGCAAGAAATTACAGTGGGTTTTTTAGCTTTCTGAACTTTTTTTAGAGCTTTAAAAATTTCTTTTTCATTATGACCGTTGATAGAAATATAATCCCAACCATATCCTTCAAATCTTTTTTTAAAATTATCTGAAACGGCAAGATTTGTTGGACCATCAATTGAAATTGAATTGTTATCAAAAAGCATTACTAAATTTTTAAGTTTCAAATGCCCAGCTAAACTCATTGCTTCATGGCTGATTCCCTCCATTAAACAACCGTCTCCAGCTAAAACATAAGTTTTGTGATTAATTAAATTTTTTCCTAATTTATTTTTTAAAATTTCTTCAGCGACAGCTAATCCAACTGCATTAGATATACCTTGACCAAGGGGGCCTGTCGTTGTTTCAATACCTGTTTTTGGATGATATTCAGGGTGTCCAGCACAAATAGAATTAAGTTGCCTAAATTTTTTGATATTATTAATTGATATACTTTTATACCCCGTTAGGTACAGCAAAGAATACAGTAGCATAGAACCATGACCAGCAGACAAAATAAATCTATCTCTATTTAACCAATCTGGATTTTTTGGATTAAATCTCAAAAAATTTTTAAATAAAACTGTTGCAACATCAGCCATACCCATCGGCATTCCAGGGTGACCTGAATTTGCCTTTTGAACAGCATCAATTGATAAAAATCTGATGCAATTAGCTAAATCATTGTGTAGTTTGCTCAAAATTATCCTGACTAGACTAAGAAGAATCTATTTAATAATATAAACATATATATATGAATTCTATAAACGAAAAAGAAAAAAAATTAAATATTGCTTTAGAGGAATTAAAAAATTTAGATCTTACAAATCCTGAATTACAAAAAAATATCGAAAATTTGAGCACAAAAAAAAATCAATTAGAAATTGAAAAAACACAAATTGAAGAAAAATATAAAACATTACTACAGGAACATGAAAATCTTGCAAAAAAACTAGAGGATTTAAAAAATAAAGAAAAGCTAGAGGAAAGAAAGCAAATTGAATTTTCTGAAAAAATTGACGAACTCAATCAAGAAACTGACACTTTATTGGAAGAGATAGATAAATGGCAAATGTAAGTATTAAATTTAATAATAAAGAATTTTTACTCGCTTGTGAAGATGGACAAGAAGAGCACTTAGAAGAATTATTAATTCAGATCAATAAAAAATTTAATAATTTAAAAAATGATTTGGGAAATCTAGGTGAAAA
>CACHPE010000018.1 GCA_902581605.1 uncultured Pelagibacteraceae bacterium
CACGCTCTTGTGTAATATCTTGGCATTATTTATTAATGAACAATTTTTGGTTTCAAACCCATCGCGCCCAAAGCTGAGTCTTGATCATCTTTTGACTCTGGATTATCTAAAATTTTATCTTTTGGATATAAATTTTTATTTATTATATTTTCTATTTCTTCACCAGTTAAAGTCTCATAAGTTATTAGAGCTTTTGCAATTTTATGTAGATCATCTATTTTTTCTGTTAATATTTCCTTAGCTTTATTATATCCTTCATCTACAAGCTTTCTTATTTCTTTATCAATTTTCTGAGCAACTTCCTCTGATACCGATTGAGTTTGTGTAACTGATCTTCCCAAAAACACTTCTTCTTGGTTTTCCCCATATTCAACTGGACCCATTTCTTCGCTCATTCCATATTTTGTTACCATTGCTCTTGCTAACTGTGTAGCCTGGTTAATATCAGATCCATTTCCTCCACCTGCTCCTGTAGATATATTATCTTTTCCAAAAATTAATTCCTCAGCCACTCTTCCTCCAAAACAAACAGCTAGTCTCGCTTTAAGATATTTTATTGAGTAACCGTGCTTGTCTCTTTCAGGTAAGTTCATTACCATTCCAAGAGCTCTTCCTCTTGGTATGATAGTAGCTTTATGAATTGGATCATAACTTGGCATATTAAAGGACACTAGTGCATGTCCACCTTCGTGGTATGCAGTTAGTTTTTTCTCATCTTCTGTCATGACCATTGAACGTCTTTCAGCACCCATCATAACTTTATCTTTTGCTTCCTCAAATTCTAATAATGTAACTATCCTCTTATTCTTTCTCGCTGCTAACAAAGCTGCTTCATTAACTATATTTGCAAGATCAGCTCCTGAAAATCCTGGCGTTCCTCTTGCAATTGTTCTCAGATTAACATCTGGCGCCATTTTTATTTTTTTTACATGAACTTTTAAAATTTTTTCTCTTCCTATAATATCTGGGTTTGAAACTACTACCTGTCTATCAAACCTTCCTGGTCTTAATAAAGCTGGATCAAGCACATCTGGTCTGTTTGTTGCAGCTATAATTATGACACCTTCATTTGTATCAAAACCATCCATTTCAACTAACAACTGGTTTAAGGTTTGTTCTCTCTCATCATTTCCTCCTCCTAGACCTGCACCTCTACTTCTTCCAACAGCATCTATCTCATCTATAAAAATAATACATGGAGAATTTTTTTTACCTTGTTCAAACATGTCTCTTACTCTAGATGCTCCTACTCCAACGAACATCTCAACAAAATCAGAACCTGAAATAGTGAAAAACGGAACACCCGCTTCACCCGCAATTGCCCTTGCTAATAAAGTTTTACCAGTTCCCGGGGGTCCAACAAGTAAAGCTCCTCTTGGAATTTTGCCACCCAACCTACTAAATTTTTTTGGATCTTTTAGGAACTCTACCATTTCCTCTACTTCTTCTTTAGCTTCCTCTACACCAGCAACATCATTAAAAGTAACTTTTCCTTTTAATTCATTCATCATTTTAGCTTTTGATTTTCCAAATCCCATTGCTCCACCTTTGCCACCTTGCATTTGTCTCATAAAAAAAATCCACACTGCAATAAGTAGTAACATAGGAAACCATGATAAGAGTACACCAAACAATGAAGGCATTTTTTCATCTAAAGGTGCTGCTGAAATACTCACACCTTTCTCTGATAATTTTTCTATAAGATTTGGGTCATTAGGAGCATAAGTTGAAAAAGATTTTCCATTCGAATAAGTACCTTTGATATTATTTCCTTGAATTTCAACTTTTAGAACCTCACCGTCATCAACTGAATTTAAAAAATCTGAAAATATTATTTGATTTCCGCCTCTAACATTAGACTGTGGATTTTTAAACATATTATAAAGACCTATAGTTAAGAAAACTATTATTCCCCACATTGCGAGATTTTTTAAATTCATATGTTTAAAATAAGAATTATTATTAAATTAACAAGTGACAAAATATCAGTTATTTCATCAACTTTAGCGCTCTTTTGATACTATAACTGAGTTATTTACCTTCTTTATTTCACAGTTTCCTAAAGTGGTCATGAACGAGTTGTCATTTTTAATTCGATAAATTAAGTTATCAATTTTTTTTCCTCGTACTGGATAGTATTTTTTACCAACAGCTTTTAACACTTCTGTTAGAGACCTGAAAACTACTTCTTCTGGTTGAAGAAAAAAATTTTTATTCAAAATAACAAACTTATTAATATTTGTAATTGTTGAATTGTCTTTTAAATTTTTTTCTACAAAGTATTTAATTGACTCGTTAGCAAATTTTAAATTTTTAATCGTTAGATTAAATTTATCATTATCCAATCCCTCTAATTCCAAGTTTTTTATAAAATTTCTAATTTTTACTCTTTTAAATTGATCATTTTTATTTGAGGGATCTTCAACATAGTTTTTAAAAACTTTTTTAGTAATATGCTCTAAATTTTTTTTAGAAAATTTTAACAAAGGCCTTATCAAATTAATATTTGATAGGTTGGTTCTTTGATCAAATGATACCATACCATTTAAACCACTGCCTCTTAAAATTCTAATAAAAAAATTCTCTATTAAATCATCCTTATGATGACCTAATAAAATATTATTTATCTTTAATTTTTTTGCCATGTTTATCATCAGTGCATATCTTTTATCTCTTGCAATAGATTGGATGTTGTTTTTTGGTTTTTTTCCAACCCAGGTTAAAATCTCAAGATTAGTAGACAATTTTTTTAGAAGCAATTTTACAAATTTTGCCTCTTTTGTTGAATTATTTCTAAGTTTATGATCAACGTGAAAATATTTTACTTTTAGATGTTTTTTAATCGAATAAATTTTTGATAAAAAACATAATGCTAGACTGTCTGGTCCACCAGAAACTGCAACTATAAAATCCTCTTTTAATTTAAGATTTTTTTCAAATTTTTTATAAATTTTAGAAGTTTGTTTATCTTTTAATTGATTTAATAAAAACTTATGAGTCTTGTTTGATGCATTCAAATTTTTTGGACTCATATTTTGCTTTTTGTATTACAGACTGATTTGCATTAGGATATTGTAATTCTACACCATTTATCATTTTACATCCTTGGTCTTTTTCACCAATTTGAACCATTGATACTCCAAGTTTTAATAAATTAATTGGAGCTTTTTTTCCTTTAGGATATTTTTGGTAACCCTCTAAATAAGCAGAAGCTGCGTCTGTATATAATTGTCGAATTCTGAATGTTTCTGCATACCAGTATTGTGCACTACCCGCTAACTCATGATCAGGGTTAGATAGAACAAATTCTCTAAAAGCTCTTTCTGCTGTACTGTAGTCTCCAACTTTTAAAAAACTTGTTGCAAATTCATATTGTTCCACTGGATTTAAATCTTGAGGAAGTATTTTTTCTTCAGACTGAAAAGTTTCTGTTACAATTGAAGCTGTAGTATCTACAGATTGAATTTGTTGTGAAGTTTCGTTTGTCTCTGTATCTTTATATGAAATTGTTCCTAAATCTTGGGGCTGTGAACTACCAGGTAAAACTTTTTGTTCATTAGTCTTAGGTTTTAAGCTTAATTGATTTTCTACACTACTTATTTTTCCAGAGCTAATGTTTGTCTCTATATCTTGAAATCTTATTTGGTTATCTGCTTGAATTTTTGAAACACGGGTAGATAATTTATCCAACTTAAAATTTATTTCTTCAAATTTATTAGTAAGTTCTCTAAACTGATCTTCAACTTCTGACAATTTTAATAAATGTCTGGTTAAAACATCTTCTGAGTTTTGGTCCAAGTTTGAAACTGAACTATCATTAGTGCTTACTTTCACTTCTATAGATCCTGAATAAACTGCTCTTTCAAGTGTTTTAAGATCATTTTTTATTATTTCTAATGTTTCATAGATATTATGATTATCTGCAAATGAAATATTAATAAAAAACAAATTTAAGATTAAAAATATTTTTAAAATTACTAATTTAAATACAAACATCATTTAAATTAAATTTATGATTATAAAAATGGCAAAAAAAAGACCCTAAATCCACTAAAGGTTTTAGGGTCTTAAATTTTAAATAATTAATTTGCTTTAACAGTTACTGATCTTCTGTTTTTTGACCAAGCTAATGGGTTTGAACCAGAGTCAACTGGTCTCTCTTTACCGTAACTTAAAACAGTTATTCTGTCAGAAGATATTCCGTAAGTCATTAAATAGTCTTTAGCCGCATTTGCTCTTCTTTCACCTAGAGCCAAATTATATTCTCTTGTTCCTCTTTCGTCAGCGTGACCTTCAAGAACTACATTTATATTTGGATTCTTTCTTAACCAAGCTGCTTGGGCTCTTAAAGTTTCTCTTGATGCAGTTGTTAATATCGACTCATTTGTTGCAAAGAAAACTCTGTCTGGAACACCATCAGCTAAATATTCAACTGTGTCTGTTCCTGTGTAAACATCACCTTGCATTTGACCTTGAATGTCTGTTGCTACCTCTTTTTTAGTTGCACATGCAGATAGCACTAGGCACGCTGCTAATACTAAAAGTGTGTTTTTTAAAATTTTGTTTAATCTCATTAAATTGCTCCTTGCTGCTAATTTCAATTTCTTAACTTTTTCACAACTAAATAAAGGTTTCAAGTCTAAAAATCAAGAAATTTACAAAAATTAATCTTTAATTACTTAATAAAGCTGACCATGATGGGTCTGAAGCATCTGTTGGTGTCTTTATTTGTCTCTCATTATAACCTGTTAAATCTATAGACCATAATTTTGCTGAAAACCCTTCTCCTTTGGAGTTAGTTTTTGTCTCTCTATAAAATATTAATACCCTTCCATTTGGGGACCAAGAAGGTGCTTCTTGATAATAATTTTCAGTTAACAATCTTTCACCACTACCATCGGTTCTCATTACGCCTATATAAAATTTACCTTTATGTAATTTTGTAAATGCAATTAAATCTCCTCTTGGAGACCATACAGGTGTTCCATATAAACCGTTACCAAAAGAAATTCTTTTTACATCACTTCCATCATTCTTCATTACATAAATTTGCTGATAACCACTTCTATCAGAATTAAATGTAATATATTTTCCATCAGGAGAATAAGATGGAGAAGTGTCAATTGATGGATGATTGGTAATTTTTTCTACAATTCTATTTTCTAAATCCATTGTGTAAATATCTGACTTTCCATCCTTAGCAAAACTCATAATTATTTTTTTACCGTCAGGTGAAAAGCGTGGTGCAAATGTCATTCCAGGAAAATCTCCAACTACCTCTTGTGTACCAGTTTCTATATCCAATAAATATACTCTTGGCATATTTTTAAAGTAAGACAAATAGGTTACCATTTGACTTGCTGGATTAAATCGTGGTGTTAAAACTAATTCATTCCCTAATGTCAGAAATTTATTATTAGCTCCATCTTGATCCATGATTGCTAATTTTTTTATTCGTTGTGTTTTTGGCCCTTCTTCTGAGACGTAAATTATTCTTGTATCAAAATAACCTTTCTCTCCCGTCAACCTTTCGTAAACTTTATCAGAAATAATATGTCCTACTCTTCTCCAATTATTAGGGACTGTGGTAAAAGCTAAAGCCATCATTTCTTTGGCAGCTAAAACATCCCATAATCTAAACTCAACTCTTAATTTATCATCAATATAATTTACTTTACCAGTGATAAGTGCTTGAGCTTTAATTAAATTCCAATCTTCAAATCTTGGTTTTAAATTTGCAATATCAGGAGCTTGTAAAAAAGCCTTTTTGTCTAGAGGATTAAACAATCCTGAAATTCTCAAATTATTCTCAACGATATTTGATATCTCGGAGCCAATATTTTCTTTTTTAAGTATTTTTTCAAAACTTTTTCTGGACTCTTCATCAATTGATAGAGGGGAAACTGCTAATGGAAGTGGATTTAAATTTCCCCTAGTTATATCAACTTCAATTAAAGCACTCGCATTGATAGGTATTAATATAAATAATAATATTAAAATTTTTTTTGTCATTTAAATATACTACCCTTCTAACATCTCTCTTGCATCAAAATTTAATTGTAATTCTTTCCATCTTTCATATCCAGTTGTTGGAACTCTTAATGGTTGGCACAACTTGACAGCTCTCAAAGCGCTTTCTGCTAAGACCTTATAAAATCCTTGGCCTGGTTTATTCATTCTTGCATGATCTAAAATTTCTGTTTTTGATACTGTTCCATCAGGTTTTAATTTTAACTTTATTCTTACCAACAAATTTTCATTGTATGGTAATCCTAATGGAATACTCCAACACCCAAATATTTGTGCCTTTAGAGCATCCTCTTCGCTTAGTGTAAGACCTGTGTTTTCTACATTTCTTTCTTGATCTTGAGTAATGTCGTCATTTGTTTTTAAAACTTCTGCACTCTCTTCTTTTGATTTATCAATTAAAGCGGCAATATTATTTGGATCAAATAAATCTTTTTTTTCAAATTCTGATACTTGTTTAACTTCATCATCTACTTTTTCAGGATTTTGTTTTTTTTCCTCTTTTGTTTCAACCTTTTTTAAAGTTTTATCTGGAAGTGGAATTGCCTCAGGTGTTTCGTTCTCTATTTTTTTATTATTTTGATCAGGAGCCAGAACAGTTTTTGTTTTCGTTTTTTCTACTTTTTTTGGTGGAGCTTGTTCTGAAACAAGTTTTTTTTCTTTCTCTTTAACTTTTTCAATTATCTTTTTAGCTTTAGGTGCAAATGGAATATTGGTTTTTTCTGCTATTTGAATTAATTCAACCGATACAATTGGTGGAATATCAAGTGGTTTCTTTGCCAAAAAAGGTAAGCTCATAGCTGTAATGAAAATTAACAAAGCATGTAAAACAGAAGAAATAATTAAACTTCTATTCACTTTAATTACCTTTGTTTATATGGTTCTGAAATCAATGCTACTTTAGTAAAACCAGATCCTGATAGTAATCCCATTATTTCTAAAACTCTTCCATAATTTATAGTTTTATCACCTCTAACATAAATTCTGGTATCAGTTCTATTTTTTGAAACCGCTAAAACCTTTGCAATAATATTATCATAATCAACTTTTGCTTCTTGAATAAAAATTTCACCTTTTGCATTAATTGAAAGTGTTAGAGGCTCTGTTTCTTCTGGCAAAGAGTCTGCTGAACTTTCTGGTAAATCAACTTGTACACCAACAGTTAACAATGGCGCTGTAACCATAAAAATTATTAACAATACAAGCATTACATCCACGAAAGGTGTAACATTTATTTCACTCATTGGTTCTTTAGAAGAACGATTTAATTTAAATGCCATCTAAATAATTGTTAAAAATCTTTTTGAAAAATTTTCTAATTTTTCTGAATATTTTTTGGCATCATTATTAAATTTATTGTATGCCACTACTGCTGGTATCGCGGCTAATAGACCAAGTGCAGTTGCAAATAAAGCTTCGGCTATTCCAGGCGCAACTATCGCTAGACTTGTGTTTCTTGAAATAGCTATAGATTGAAAAGAATTCATAATTCCCCAAACAGTCCCAAACAATCCAATAAATGGTGCTGTTGAACCTACTGTTGCCAAAAAAGTAAAACCTTTTTCAATTTTTGTCATTTGTTTTTCAATTCCTGATTCTAGAGAGGCACTCATTCTTTCACTAATGTTAGTTCTTGATTTTTTTTTAAGTAATCCTTCCATTGCATCTTGAAACACGAGTGACATTGGATCTTCAATTTTACTAGGTAAACTATTGTAAAATGTTTCAGCAGATTTAGAATTCCAGAATTTTTCTTCAAATTCTTCTGAGGATTTAGTTATTTTTTTAAATAAACGAAACTTTTCAATAATTACAGCCCAAGAATATATTGAACACAATATTAATATAATCATTACAGACTTAACAATTATGTCCGCTCTAAAAAACAAACTAAATAATGAAAAATCTGTATTTGTTCCTAATTCAACTGCTTTTGCTGCTATATCCGCTTCCATACTTACTCATCACACGTAAATGTGTCATGATTTTGTCTATTAATTTAAATTGATTATTCTTGAGTTTGATAAGTTTCGTAGAAAAAACTAGCTATAAGAATAGCATCTGCCTTGTTATTATCTTTCTTTTTTGACAATTGTGATGAAAAATATGGAAAAATTTCAATTGCTCTTGTTCTACTTGCATCTTTTTCTGAATTAATAAGATCAAAATATTTTTTCCACTTAGCAGGTCTTACATAATAAACAGGTAAATGCATTGCGCTGCATATACCCTTTAAAATACCAAAAGATTGACCAAAATTAAACATACTAGTAACGCCTTGACCAGGCATTGCAGAAACTTGTTCAATTACAACCTTTATATTTTTTTTATCAAATTTGTTTATCCTTTCACTAATTTCATTAAATAATTGAGAGCCATTTACTTGTCGCTTATTCTTCTTTCCATCTGTCATGGTTGGCATTTCAATTACGTCCTTAATTATGCCATCCTGAAAAAAACAGATTGAACCTGAAATGCCTGGATCAATTCCTATAATCATCATTAAATACCACCTAAATTAACGTTAGAATAAACGTTCTGGACATCGTCATCTTCTTCAAGAGTTTCTAAAAAATCTAAAACACTATCTTTATTATCTTTATTTACTTCAACATTATTTAACGGGACCCATTCAATTTCTGTAGAAATAAAATTAACAATAATTTTCTCAAGATTTTTTTTTACATTATATATTTCACTCATCTGACACTGGACCTCATGATAATCATCATACGACAAACATTCATCAGCTCCTGACTCGATCGCTAAATCTAAAATTTTTTCATCGGATATCTCTTTTTTATCAATTTTGATTATACCCAATTGTTGAAAATTATGAGATGCTGAGCCTTGTGTTCCTAAGCTTCCACCACTTTTTTGAAAAATAGTTCTAATCTTTGATGCAGTCCTATTTTTGTTGTCTGTTAAAGTTTCAACTATAACAGCAATCTTTTCTGGTCCAAAACCCTCGTATCTTAAATTTTCAAAATTTGCTCCTGTGGCTGCAGAAGACTTATCTATTGCCCTTTCAATATTATCTTTAGGCATATTTGCAGATCTAGCAGCCTGTACTGCAGATCTTAATCTGGGGTTCATCGCTGGATCTTTGTCACCAAGTTTTGCCGCAACAGTGATCTCTTTAGATAATTTTGAAAATATTTTTGATCTTTGCTTGTCCGCTTTTCCCTTTTTGTGCTTAATGCCCGCCCAATGTGAATGTCCTGCCATAAAGTTTTTAAGTATTTTTTAATTGATCGCCATTTATGTATGTCTCAATACTTTTTGCTAATCCGGTTTCTGTGTCACAATCTACAATAACACCACAAAGGGTAGCGTTACCAGTTGCAGGACTGTTTTTAACAGAATTATCTTTTAAAAATCTATTAAGAGATACTTGTTTATTCATACCAATGACTGAGTCATAGTCTCCACACATACCTGCATCAGTTTGATAAGCCGTGCCTTTTTCTAATATTCTTGCGTCATTAGTCGGAATATGAGTATGTGTGCCAACCACAAGAGTCGCCTGCCCATCAAATAGATGGCCTATAGCATTTTTTTCACTTGTAATTTCGCCATGAAAATCAACCACAAGTAAATCATAATCTTCCTTCAATTTATATTTTTTTAGAAAATTTTTAGTTGCTTGAAATACATCTTCGCATTTTTTCATAAAAATATTTCCCATAAGATTTAGAACACCAATCTTTATATCTCCTTTGGCGTCATAAATATTAAAGCCACTTCCGGGAGAAGGTTCAAAAAGATTAAGTGGACGCAATAATCTTTTTTCTTTATCAATAAATTGCATTATTTCTTTACGATCCCAAACATGATTACCTGTAGTTATTACGTTGACTCCACAATTAAAGAAATCTCTACAAATTTGCTCTGTTAATCCAACACCTTGGACCGCAGCATTTTCACCATTAACAATTACAAAATCTATATTTTTAGATTTGATTTCATTCATAAGACTACTATTCAATTTTGAACAGCCAGTTATTCCAACAACATCTCCTAAAAATAATATCTTCATCAAATAATTTTTTTTTCTGTAATTATAAAATCTAATTTTTTATCAAATTTACTTATAGGAATCACT
>CACHPE010000019.1 GCA_902581605.1 uncultured Pelagibacteraceae bacterium
TCACAACTAAACCATACTTTGATTTATTTAAAAAAAATCCACATATTTCTGATGTTATTTTAGATAAGCGATTATCAAAAATTAACCTGATTTACTTATATTCATTAATGAAAAATATAAAAAAATATAATTTTTCTAAAGTTTATGATCTACAGAATTCAAGTAGAACAGCCTTTTATAAAAAAATTTTATTTCCAAAAGCAACAAAAGATATTTGGTCTTCTACAGAAACTACTTTACCTGAAGGAACTACAAAAGAAGATTTTGATAAAGATTCTGTTCTATCTAGATTTGATTATCAGTTAAAAAGTTCAGGCATAAACACTAATCATACTTTGAAACCTGATTTTTCATGGAGTACAACAGACATATCTCAAATAAAAAATCACCATCAGTTAGATAAATATATTCTTCTTTTTCCATTTTGTTCACCTCATTTAACTTCAAAGAAATGGCCTTATTATAATGAGTTAATTTCGATGATTAATGAAAAGTCAGATAATAAATTTAAAGTAGTAATTGCACCTGGACCAAGTGAAATCAAAGAAGCATCAAGAATTAATACACTCTGCGTTTTAGATAATGGTAAAGCCTTAGATATTTCTCAGTTGGCAACATTAATTAAAGATAGTTCATTTGTAGTTGCAAACGATACTGGACCAGCACATATGACAGCACATTTAGGCTCAAAAGGAATTGCTTTATTTGGATCTCATACAACTCCTTTTAAAGTAAGTATTGAAAGAGAAAATTTTAAAGCACTACAAGTTTCTGAATTATCAAAACTCTCAGCAGAAAAAGTTTTCGAAAGACTTTCAGAAATTATTTCTTAATTTTTTCTAATACCCTTAAAAAAATAGGAACTGTGAAAAGTATAAAAAGTAATCTTATTATATGGTGAAAAGCAACAAAGTCTGGGTCTAAATCAAAAGCAATTGCTATAACTGCTACCTCATAAATTCCACCTGGGCTAAAAGATAATATTAACGTTAAAATATTCGTATCAACAAAAAATGTTGCCACATAAGCGGCAATCAAACCTAATACTACCAAAATAGTAGTAGCTACAATACTATGAAGAGAATTATTAGCTATCTCTTTAACAGTTTTTTCAGCAAATCTACAACCAACTGAAGAACCAAGAAATAGCAGACAAAAATTTACTGTTTCATCTGGTAATTTATATGAGGCTATATCTGTAATTTGCAACAAACCACTCGCAAATAATGTTCCAGACAATAAAGCTGCAGGAATTCTAATTTTATCAAAAAGAAAAATAAAAAATAGTGATGCAACAATAAGTAAAATTAGATTTAAATGATTTTGAGTTAAATAATTAAAGTTGTCATTTAACAAAACATCGTTAACAGTATTATTTATTATAATAAATGGAATTACGGTTATTATGATGATCAATCTGATTAAGTGAGAGGTTGCTACTTGAGATAAATCTGTTTTTTCATTTTCAGCTAAAATCATTAAAGGGCCTAACGCACCAGGAGCTGCTGAAAATATTGAGGCTTTTTCACCATAATTTGCAAATTTTTGAAGGTATTTAGCGACAACTAAAATACAAATTATTATATAGATTAACATAATTAGCGAAGTCCAAATCCAATCAAACATTTGATTAAATAGATTTTGGTCTATGTAATTTCCAATATGTAAACCTAAAATTATCAAGATAAAACTTAATACAATTTTAGGCATAATGATTTTTAGACCTGATAAAGCAGCAATTGAGGTGATAATCATAGGTCCCAAAAACCAAGCCAGAGGAATATTAAAATAGTCAGCAATAATTGCGCTAGGAAAAGAAATTATTAAGACAGAAATAAATTTAATTGTTAATATCTGAGATAAATTTTCTTTAAAATTTTTGATTAATAAATTCATTTTCATTTATCTATCTGATTGACTCTAGTTTATATTAACTATTTAATACAAATAAAATAATAAACAATAAGAGAGGTATTATGAGTAATATTAAAAAATTATTTTCAGTACTATTCTCAGCAATTCTATTATTCTCAGCGACAACTACTAGTTCATTAGCAATTGATAAATTGCACTTTGTAATTGGTGGTGGTGCTGGAGGTGGTTGGGATGGAACTGCTAGAGGTACTGGAGAAGCTTTAACAAAAGCTGGAATGTTAAATAGCGCATCATTTGAAAATATGTCAGGTGGTGGTGGTGGTAAAGCACTTGCTTATATGATTAACACTAAACCTGCTAACACAGTTTTAGTTCAATCAACACCATTAGTATTAAGATCAATAACTAGACATAAAGGTTATGTAAAAGGAAGCGGAACTTTATCTTATAAAGATGTTGTGCCAATCGCTGGTGTAATTGGTGACTATGGTGCTATCGCAGTTGCAAAAAGTTCATCTTTTAAAAATTTTAAAGATGTAGTTGATGCATATAAAAAAGATCCAAATTCAGTTAAAATGGCTGGAGGATCAGTAAGAGGAAGTATGGACCATTTAATTGGTGCTTTAGCTTTCCAAGCTGCAGGTGCAGATCCGAATGCTGTTCAATACATTCCTTATGATGCTGGTGGAAAAGCTCTAGCTGGACTTTTATCTGGAGAAACTCAAATCATTTCAACTGGTTTAGGTGAATTGATGGGTGCAAGAGACCAAGTAAGAATTATTGGTATCACTGCCCCTTCAAGAGTTTCTGATGCACCAGATGCACCAACTCTTAAAGAACAAGGATACGATGTACAATTCGTTAACTGGAGAGGTTTCTTTGGCCCTCCAGGTATGAGCAATGCTGATAGATCAGCTATTGCAAAAATGCTTGGCGATGTACAAAAAACTCCTGAATGGGAAACTGTCAGAGCAAGAAATGCTTGGGTTAATATTTATAATCCAGAAGGCAAGTTTGTTTCTTTCTTAGAAAAACAAACTCAAGAAATGACAGCTCTTATGAAAAAACTAGGAGTGATATAATCCTTAGGGTTATTTTAAATTAGAGCAGTGAATATAAATACTACAAAAATTATATCACTGCTCTTTTTTATTTTTTCAGCATTTTATTTATATACTGCTTACCAAATTCAAGTTTTTGCATTTGACGAAAATGCACCATTTAATGCGCGAACATTTCCAATTTATTTAGGTTATGCAGGATTATTTTTTTCTGGATTAAAACTTATTTTACCAGATCCAAATACTATTAAAGTTAATTTTAAAAATTTAGAATACAAGAAAACAGGTATACTTATACTTATTGCTATTATTTATGGAGCTACAATTTTAAAAGTTGGTTATTTTTTAACTACTTCTTTATTTTTATTTGCTTCATATTATTTCTTAGGAGAGCGAAGATGGATTTTAATGTTTTCATTATCTTTTCCATTTGTTGCTGCATTTATGTATCTTCTTCATGGTATTCTTGATATTTATTTGAGAGATCCATTCTTACAGTCAATTGGAGTTATGGGATGATTGAAGGAATATTAATTGGATTAACAACTGCACTTACTCTTCAAAATATATTAATGGTTATGGTTGGTTGTTTTTTTGGAACAATAATTGGAATGCTTCCTGGTCTTGGTCCAATGACAGCAATTGCATTAATGATACCCATTACTTATGGTTTTGATCCTGCAACAGGATTAATTTTGATGGCTGGAGTTTATTATGGAGCAGTATTTGGTGGTTCTACTTCTTCTATATTATTAAATGCACCTGGTGTTCCTGGAACTGTTGCAACTTCATTTGATGGTTATCCTATGGCACAACAAGGTAAAGCGGGCAAAGCTTTAGCGATTGCAGCCTGGAGTTCGTTTGCAGGTGGAACCTTATCTGCAATTTATTTATTGTTTATGGCACCAAGTTTATCAAAAGTAAGTTTGTCTTTTAGATCACCAGATTATTTTGCTTTAATGATTTTAGGTTTAACTGCTATCGCTGCTTTTTCATCTAAAGGACAATTTTTAAAAGCTATGATGATGGTAGTACTTGGATTGATGTTGGCGTCCGTGGGTCAAGATAGTTTGTCTGATATTACAAGATTTACATTTAACAATATGAACCTAACTGATGGTATTAGTTTCGTACTTGTTGTGATGGCTACATTTGCAATGAGTGAAGCCTTAACAATTATTTTAAAAAGAAATGATCCAACCAGTGCCGCTAAACAAGTTTCTTTAACTGAACTTGGTTCAATTCAAATCAATAAAGAGGAACGAACAAAAATGTACAAAACAATCCCAAGATCCTCAGTAATTGGATTTTTAATTGGTGTATTACCAGGAGCAGGAGCAACAATTGCATCTTTTATAGCTTATGGAATGGAAAGAAACGTAGTAAGCGATGAAGAAAAAGAAAAATTTGGTAAAGGAAGTGTAAATGGTTTATCTGCACCTGAAACTGCAAATAATGCGGCTTGCTCAGGTTCTTTTGTTCCAATGCTTACTTTAGGAATTCCTGGTAGCGGAACTACAGCTGTAATGCTAGGGGCTCTTTTAGGTTTTGGGGTTCAGCCTGGTCCAAGACTTTATATGACGAACCCAGAAATTTTTTGGTCAATAATTATGTCTATGTATATTGGAATGGTAATTTTGCTGATATTGAACTTACCACTTATTCCTTACATAGCTAGGATTCTTGCTGTTCCCAAAAATTATTTAATTCCTCTTATTTTATTTTTCTCTGTTACTGGGATTTACGTAATGTCATTTAACAATTTTGATATTTATTTAATGATTGGGATAGCTGTAGTAGCAACTTTTTTAAGATTATATGATTTTCCGATGCCACCTTTGATATTAGCTTTTGTACTTGGTGGATTAATGGAAGAAAATCTTCGAAGGTCATTGTTATTAAGTAATGGTTCGTGGGAATTTTTGTGGGACAGAACATTAACTGCATGTATCCTTGCAACTACAATTTTAATTGTAGTTTGGCATATTTACAAAACCTTTAAGAGGAAAAATTAAGATTTAATATCTATACGTTTTCTAATAATTTCTTTATCTAGCTTCATTTCACGATATGACATGATTAAAACACCTAAAAATATAACACTAGCACCAATCCAAGTGAAGAGATCAGGTGTTTCACTAAAAACATAATAACCAATTAAAGAAGCAAACACTAAACTTAGAAACGAGTATGGTTGTGTCATACTAACATCTACTAATTTGTATGCGTGATTTATGCAAAGATGTAACAATGTACCAAATAAACCTGCAAAAAATAAATAAATCAAAGTTTGAAAACTAGGTGTTTGCCAATAAAACAACGCAATAATAAAACTAAAAATTGTCATATAAGTGTATCCATAAGATAAAATCGTGATCGAACTATCATCTTTTGCGATAGTTTTTGTAATTATAATCACTATTGACCACATAAAAGAAGATACCAGTGCCATATAAGCTCCAAGAGAAATTTCAATTATTCCTGGTCTTAAAATTATTAACATTCCTATAAATCCTAAAACTAGTGCAAAACTCCTATATATGTAAATTTTTTCTCCTAAAAATAAAACAGCTAAAATAGTTACTATGAAAGGAACCACAAAAGATATCGCTGTAGCTTTTTCAATGGGCAACATTACCAAAGCTGAGAAATATAACAGCATTGAAGGTAAATTTAAAACCGCTCTAAGAAAATGTTTTTTATGATGATTTGTTTTAAAAACTGTAAATTTAGATTTTAGCATATAGGGAAAAATAATTAGTAAACCAAACAAAAATCTAAAAAAACCTGCAACATAAACATTAACTTCTTCTTGAGCTAACTTTAAAAAGGTTAACATTAATGTTCCACAAAAAACTGAGATTATAATCAAAGAAATTGCTAATTTATTATTTGAAATCAATTTAATATCTTTTTGTATTCTTCAATTATTTTTAACCATTGAAATTTATTCGCAAATTCTTTTGCATTTTTCCCAAGGTTTAAATATTTTTTATTTTCTAACATCGAGTTAATTGAAGAATAAATTTCATCAAGACTGTTACCATCACATATCAGACCAGTCTTTTCATGATCAATCGCATCAGATGCGCCGCCATCTTTACCACCAATAGATGGTATACCGTATTGTGCTGCTTCAACATACGCAATACCAAAACCTTCAACTGATTTTTTATATATTATGGATGGCATTACAAAGATATTTGATTTGTAAACTAAAGCATTTTTTAAATCATTACTAATATCTTTAAAAAACATAACTTGTGCTTCAAGATCTAGCTCTTTTACTAGTTTTTTGATATTTTCTTCTTCTTCTCCATATCCAATACAAATATAAACAATGTCAGGATATATTTGTTTCAAATTTCTTAAAGCCATAACTATTTTTTCATGATTTTTACGCTTATCAAATCTTGAAACTGTAATTAATCTTGGATTTTTAAATTTAAGTATACTTTCAACTTTATATAAAGTTTTTTTATTTAACTCTTGAGCTGAGTCTACACCACAATTAATCACAACAATCTTGTTTTCAATAACACCACAATTTACGGCAAGATTTTTAGTATATTGGGAATTAGCAATCACTTTTTCAACACTGTTTAAGACTTTCAATATTCTTTTATTTTGAGCAGAATTTTTTGAGTGATTTATTTCTTTTCCATGAATTAAACAGTATTTTTTCTTAGAAGTTTGAATAAGTTCTAAACTTTTCCAATGATCAGCAATAATACCATCTACTTTATTTTCTTTGATATACTCATTAATTAATTGTGCTTTTCTATATTTTCTAAGTAGTTTAATTCCCCCAACTCTTTCGATCGAAAAAGAAGCCTGTTCATCAAAATCTTTGTGACCTTCTATATGATCTGCAAAAACTTTTATCATGAAGTTTTTAGATAGTTCTTTTGAAAGGCCCCACATTAGACTTTGCATGCCACCAAGTTCAGGTGGAAATGATCTAGTTACAATTAGATACATCAATCATACTTCCATTTAATACCACATCCCGCACTTGGTATTTGATCCTCAGGACCTTTTCCAGTTTTAGCTATTTGTTTCATAGCTGTTAGTAGATCACTTTCTCCATTTTTAACTGGAATGAATTTTTTAAGTTCTCTTAATCGCCCTCTGTATTGAAGTTCTAAATTTTTGTTATAGCCAAAAAAATCTGGAGTACATACAGCATTATATGCTTTAGCAATTTCTTGAGTTTCATCATGCAGATAGGGAAAATTAAAATGATTTTTATTTGAAAATTTGATCATATTTTCAAATGAGTCTTCAGGATAATTTACAAAATCGTTTGAGCATATAGCAACAGTGTTGATACCAATTTTTTTTAACTCACTACAATCTTCAACTAATTCTTTTGTAACAGCTTTCACATATGGGCAATGATTACAAATGAACATAATCAAAGTTCCATTTTCACCTTTGATATCAATCAAGGATAAAATTTTATTATCAGTAGATTTTAATTCAAATGGCATAGCTTTTTGACCAAAATCACATATTGGAGTTTGAATAGGCATAATGTAAAATATATAGATTATGTTTTATGATTTAAAAGATAAAAAACCAAAAAACTCTGGCGAAAATTGGGTGGCTCCAAATGCTACAGTAATTGGGGATGTTAATTTAGAAAAAAATACAAGTATTTGGTTTAATGCAGTTTTAAGAGGGGATATTGAAAATATTCATATTGGTGAGGGATCAAATGTTCAAGATGGAAGCATATTACATACAGACCCAGGCTGCCCATTAAAAGTAGGAAAAAATGTTACTGTTGGCCATTTAGTTATGCTTCATGGATGTACCATTGGAGATAACAGTTTAATTGGAATTGGAGCTGTCATATTAAACAAAGCTATTATTGGCAAGAATTGTATTATCGGAGCTAAGGCCTTAATTACAGAAAATAAAGTCATACCAGATAATTCATTAGTTGTTGGTTCTCCTGGTAAAATTATTAGAGAAGTTTCAGAGGAAGAAAAAAAAGCAGTGATTGAAAACACAAAACATTATCAAGATAATTGGAAAAAATATTCGAAATCAATTTTTTAAAGGAGATAAATGCCAGCAGGATATGTCATAGCACAATTGAAAATAACTAATCCTGAAAATTATAAAGAGTACATTGAAAAAGTTAATCCAATTGTAAAAAAATTTGATGGAGAGTTTTTAGTTAGAAATTTATCAGGTAGACATAAAAATTCAAAATTTGTAGTTGATGTAAAATCAACTGGTTTATACTCAAAAGATAAAATCTTATTAGAAAACAACTGTGAAACAATTTATTGGAAAACAGGTCATTCTCATATTAAAAGAAAAGTGAACACTGAAAAAGCTTTAGCTGGATTTGAAAAAAGTGGTCATTTTTTCTTCAATCAGCCATTAGGTTTTGGGTATGATGATGGTATCAATTCAGCAATTCAAGTATGCCACTTATTAGATGATCAAAATAAAAAAATGAGTGAAATTATTAGTGAATTA
>CACHPE010000020.1 GCA_902581605.1 uncultured Pelagibacteraceae bacterium
AACTGGTGCTTCTCTAGTAGATGTTGGTGGAGAGTCTACAAGACCAGGATCGAAGGAAGTAAATAAAAATCGAGAATGGTATAGAATATATAAGACATTAAAATTAGTTGTAAAAAAAATACCAATATCCTTAGACACAAGAAAATCTAAAATTATGGAAAATGGTATTAGAATGGGGGTTAAACTTATTAATGATGTTTCGGGATTAAGCTATGATCCTAACACAATAAATGTTTTAAAAAAGTATAAAATTCCATTTGTAATACAGCATTCAGTTGGTACACCAGAAAATATGCAAAAGAATCCAATATATAAAAATGAATTATTAGATATATATGATTATTTTGAAGATAAGATTAAGTTTATAAGGTCTAAAGGTATTAAACACAATAATATAATTTTAGATCCTGGCATTGGATTTGGAAAAAATTTGAAACATAATATGAATCTTATAAAAAGTGTTTCTATTTTTCATTCATTAGGTTTTCCTATACTAGTAGGGAATTCAAGAAAAAGATTTATTAAAGATATATCAAAAAAAAATGATAGCGAAACAAGGATCGGTGGAACTATGGCTTCTTCAATTTATTTAATGATGCAAGGAATTCAGATTTTAAGAATTCATGATGTTAATGAAGTTATGCAAGGTATTAAAGTTTTTAATCAGATAACCAAAAATTAATGGCAAAAAAATATTTTGGTACAGATGGAATAAGAGGAGCAATTAATAGTAAATATATAAATGGAGATATGTTCTTTAAATTTGGACTTGCTAGTGGAACATATTTTAAATCTCAAAAAAAAAGAAAACAAACAGCAATAATTGCAAAAGATACGAGATTATCTGGATATGCACTTGAACCAGCTCTTGTCTCAGGTTTGGCTTCAGCTGGTATGCATGTTTATACCCTAGGACCTTTACCAACAAATGGGTTGGCTATGTTAACAAAAGAGATGAAGGCTAATATGGGTATCATGATTACCGCCTCTCATAATCCACATTTTGATAACGGTTTAAAATTGTTTGGTCCTGATGGAATGAAATTATCAGATAAAATAGAAAAAAAAATTGAGAGTCTCATAGATAAGAAAATCTCAAAAAATCTCTCGCATTCTGAAAAATTAGGAAGAGTTAAAAGATTAGAAACAGGCACCAAAAATTATATTAAAATATTAAAAAAAAATTTCACAAAAGAGTTCAATTTAAGAGGACTAAGAATAGTAATCGACTGTGCAAACGGTGCTGGTTATAAGGCAGGTCCTGAATTATTGAAATCATTAGGAGCTAAAGTGATAGCAATAGGTATTAAACCAAATGGTTTAAATATTAATAAAAATTGTGGATCAACTTTTCCAAGAACAATTAAATCTGCTGTAAAAAAATACAAAGCACATATCGGTATATCCTTAGATGGAGATGCTGATAGAGTTATAATGTGTGATGAAAAAAGCAATATAATAGATGGAGATCAAATTATAGCTGCTCTGGCAACAAGATGGAAAAATAAAAAAATGTTAAAAGGAGGAGTGGTTGGAACATTAATGTCAAATTATGGTCTAGAAAAATATTTTAAATCAAAAGGAATAAAATTTATAAGGGCAAATGTTGGAGACAGATATGTTAAAGAAAAAATGCAAAAATATAAATTTAATTTAGGTGGTGAACAATCGGGACATATCATTTTAGGTAAATTTGCAACTACAGGAGATGGTTTGCTAGTAGCTTTAGAAGCCCTTTTTGCGTTAAGAAAAGGGAAAAAAGCAAGTGAATTTTTTGAACAATTTAAGAAAACACCTCAGCTTTTGGAAAATATCGAAGTAAAAGATAAAAATATTATTAACAAACCAGAAATAAAAAAAATTATAAAAAGTGTAGATAAATTAATTAAAGGCAAAGGAAGAATTTTAGTAAGAAAATCAGGAACAGAATCTAAAATAAGAGTAATGGGAGAAAGTGAAAATAAAGCTCTTTTATACAAATGTGTAAATATGATTATAAAAAAAATTAAATAAATTGAAACCAAAGTCTAAAATTTTAATTATTGCAGGATCTGATTCATCTGGTGGAGCAGGTATTCAAGCTGATATAAAAACTGTTACCGCTCTAGGCTCTTATGCAATGACAGCAATAACTGCAGTCACATCCCAAAATACTACAGGTGTAAAATCAATTATTGGGATTAATCCGAAAGAAATTTTTAATCAAATAATTTATAGTTGTAAAGATATAAGACCTGATGCAATAAAAATTGGTATGCTGCATTCTTCAGAGGTTATTAGAATCGTATTAAAAGCTTTAAATAAAATTAAAGTTAAAAAAATTGTATTAGATCCAGTGATGGTTGCTAAAGGAGGTGCTAAACTGATAGATAGTAAAGCTATTCAATTGTTGAAATTAAAACTAATTAAAAAAGTATCACTTATTACTCCTAATGTCCCTGAGGCAGAAATTTTAACTAAAACAAAAATTATAACAAAGGAGGATATGATTTTTGCTGCTAATAAACTTATAGGATTAGGAGCTAAAAATGTACTTATAAAAGGTGGTCATTTAAAACATAAAAATGTAATAGACATTTTAATAAGTACAAAAGATCTAAAGATCTTCAAAAGTGAGCGTTACAAAACAAAGAATACCCATGGTACAGGTTGTACATTATCTAGCTCAGTTACAACTTTTTTATCGTGTGGAAAAACAGTAAAGAAATCTTGTGAGCTTGGAATTAAGTATGTAAATTCTGCAATTAAATCAAACCCAAAATATGGAAAAGGTCATGGCCCAATTAACCATCTCACTTCCTTAAAAGTAAACAGAAAATTTAAATAATGAAAAATATAGTGGTTGTTGGATCTCAATGGGGTGACGAAGGTAAAGGAAAAATTGTTGATTGGTTATCTGAACAGGCTGATGTAGTAATAAGGTTTCAAGGAGGTCATAATGCTGGCCATACTTTAGTGATTGATGGTGTTACTTATAAATTGAGATTATTACCATCTGGAATAGTTAGAAAAGGCAAAATATCAATTATTGGCAACGGTGTTGTCGTAGATCCATGGGCTTTATTAGAGGAAATAGAAGAAATAAAATCTAAAGGTGTAGAAGTAAATGTAAATAATTTTATTATTTCGGAGTCCGCAAATTTAATTTTGCCTTTTCATAGAGAAATGGATGAGATTAGAGAGGATGCAGCAGGAAAAAGCAAAATAGGAACTACAAGACGTGGAATTGGACCAGCATATGAGGATAAAGTTGGAAGAAGATCTATAAGACTTATGGATCTAAGATCTGAAAAAAATTTAGATCAAAGACTCGACTCTGTATTAGTTCATCATAATGCAATTAGAAAAGGCCTAGGAAAAAAAATTTTTGAAAAAGATCAGCTTAAATCTGATTTGCTTAAAATAGCACCTAAAATATTAGAATTCTCCCAGCCAGTTTGGCTAAAGATTAATCAGTTTAAAAAACAAAAAAAGAAAATTTTATTCGAAGGAGCCCAAGGTATTTTACTTGATGTAGATCATGGAACTTATCCTTTTGTAACCTCATCTAATACTGTTGCTTCAAGCGCTGCAACAGGAACTGGTTGTGGACCTAATTCTATAAATTATGTTCTTGGAATTACAAAAGCTTATACAACAAGAGTTGGAGAAGGACCTTTCCCTACTGAGTTAAAAGATAATGTTGGTGAACTTTTGGGAACACGCGGAAAGGAATTTGGAACTGTCACAAGTAGAAAAAGAAGATGTGGATGGTTCGATGGTGTTTTAGTGAGGCAAACTATTAAAGTTTCAGGGATTGATGGTATTGCTTTAACAAAATTAGATGTACTTGATGAATTAGATGAAATTAAAATGTGTGTTGCTTATGAGCTTGATGGCAAAAGATTAGATTAT
Source organism: uncultured Pelagibacteraceae bacterium (assembly GCA_902581605.1). Lineage (GTDB taxonomy): Bacteria > Pseudomonadota > Alphaproteobacteria > Pelagibacterales > Pelagibacteraceae > Pelagibacter. The sequence goes on from CACHPE010000020.1 coordinate 3,895, forward strand.
TTACCAGCTGCTGTAGAAGATCAAATAAAAATAAAACCAATTTATGAAACTTTTCCAGGTTGGAAAGTTTCTATAAGTGGATTTAAAAATCTGGACTCATTACCTGAAAATGCAAAAAAATATATTTTTGCTGTTGAAGATTTTATTGGTGCAAAAGTATCAAGTATCTCAACTAGTCCAGAAAGAGATGATACTATTTTAATTGAAAACCCTTTTGAAGTTTAGTTTGCGGGTAAAAGATTTTTTGATTTAGCTAATAGAAGCATATGCTTTTGGAGTTTTTCAAATGCTTTATTTTCTATTTGTCTAACTCTTTCTCTACTAATTTTATATTTTTTACTTAAATCTTCTAATGTAGTAGGGTCATCATTTAGTCTTCTTGAGTATAGAATTTCTCTTTCTCTATCGTTAAGAACTTTAATAGAGTCTTTTAATAAATCTTTTCTTTGCTCCATTTCCTCGTGGTGAGCAAATTTTAAATCATGATCAAGTTCTTTATCAACCAGCCAGTCTTGCCATTCATCGCCATCTTCCCCAACTTGAGCATTTAGCGAGAACTCTTTTCCAGAAAGTCTTCTATTCATAGAAACAACTTCTTCTTTACTTACATCAAGCTTATTAGCTATATGATCAACGTGCTCATCTCTTAAGTCTCCTTCAGTTTCTGGAGAAATTTGATTTTTAATTTTCTTTAAATTAAAAAATAATTTTTTTTGAGCAGTAGTAGTTCCAATTTTGACAAGGCTCCAAGATCTTAAAATATATTCTTGAATAGAAGCCTTAATCCACCACATTGCATAAGTTGCCAATCTAAAACCTTTTTCTGGTTCAAATTTCTTTACAGCTTGCATAAGACCTACATTTCCCTCTGAAATCATTTCATTAATAGGCAAACCATACCCTTTGTAGCCCATAGCAATCTTTGCAACTAATCTTAAATGACTAGTAACTAGTTTTTCTGCAGCTTTAATATTACCAGTCGTTTTCCAATTTTTTGCTAGCATATATTCTTCTTCTGCAGCTAACATCGGAAATTTTTTAATCTGCTCTAAATATGCGGATAGTCCACCTTCATTAGAAAGGGTTGGCAGATTGTTACTCATTGTTGTGCTCATAGAGGTGTTTATTTAATTAATTATACCTAATTTTCAATAATTTATTCTTCAGTGTTTCTAAGCATTTTTAGAATATTATTTAGATCTTTTGGCAAAATTGAGGAAAAAATCATCTCTTTCTTAGTTCGTGGATGTATAAATCCTAAAGTTATTGCATGTAGAAATTGTCTATTTAATTTAGTAATTGAATTTTGGATATCTAAATCAATATTTTTTAACTTTTTATATTTTTTTTTATATTTATCATCTCCAACTAGGCTATTACCTTTATAATTCATATGAACTCTTATTTGATGTGTTCTTCCTGTTTCTAATTTACATTCAACTAAACTTAAGGTTGGTGTTTTCTGATTTTCAAAAATTTCAAGTGTTTTATAATTTGTTATAGCTTTCTTACCTTTATAACTACTAACTTCCATAAGTTGTCTATTTTTTGAACTACGAGTTATAAATGTCTCAATTCTTCCTGAGGAGGGTCTTAATTTTCCCCATATTAAAAGTTGGTACTCTCTTATAATTGTATGATCACTAAATTGCTTTGATAAATTTTCATGAGTTTCATTGTTTTTTGCAATTACAACTAAACCAGATGTGTTTTTATCAATTCTATGAACAATACCAGGTCTTAACTCGTCACCTATATTTGATAAAGAATCTTTGTCATAATACATCAATGCATTAACAATTGTTTTATCATAATTTCCAGCTCCTGGATGCATAATTATTCCGGCAGGTTTATTAATTACTAATAGATCATCATCTTCGTATATTATTTCTAAGTTAAATTCGTAAGGTTTAAGGGATGCTATTTCAGGCTCTAGAATCTTAAGGTTTATAGTATCACCAATTGAGACTTTTTTTGACGGACTTTTAATTATTTCATTATTTAGTGTTAACTTTTCTTTTAAAATTAAATTTTTAATCCTAGTTCTACTAATTAATTCCTCTCTTTTGTTAATTAAAACATCAACCCTTAAATTCTTCTCATTCTCTTTGACTATAAAATTAATGTTTTTTTCCATAAAATATAATATTAATACTATATGCGCTTGTAGCTCAACTGGATAGAGCGCCTGACTTCGGATCAGGAGGTTCTGGGTTCGACTCCTAGCAGGCGCACCAATTTATTCTCCCATGTTTATCAAAGTTCCTTTTTCTCTTGCTTTATCGAAAGAGTAATAAAATACGGATATTGATAAAACTAAATAAAACCCATTAAGATAGACTGCATTTATTATATTTTCATAATTGACTGTTCCATTAACTAAAATATTTCTAGTCTCCTCAAAAATATATACTAATGGCAATGCGAAAGCGATTGATTGGAATATTTCTGGTAATATTTCAACTGGGTAGTATATACAGCCAAAAGGTGCTAACAAAAACATGGTAGACCATGCAATATTTTCAAAAGATGGACCAAATCTTAATAATCCTGCTGACACAAGTAGACCAAGTGTAATTCCAAATAAATATAAACTTAAGAAAAGAAAAGCCAAAGGAAGACCAAGTTTTAACAATGAAATTCCAAACAATGGAGAAGTTAACAATATTGCTGGTATTAAACCAATTAAAGCTCTTATTAAAGCTGTTAAAACTAAAGAGATAATTATCTCACTAATTTTCATAGGAGCAATAAATAGGTTCGTAAAGTTTCTGCTCCAGATTTCCTCCAAAAATAACATATTAAAGCCAATACTGGTTCTAAATAAAAAATCATAAAGAATTGCAC
>CACHPE010000021.1 GCA_902581605.1 uncultured Pelagibacteraceae bacterium
TTCTTAAAAATAATATTTTAGATAATAATGAAATTTGGATTGATATAGGACCATTTTATGGAGGATTACAGTCTATAATTAAAAAAGAAAAACCAAATATTAATATATTCCTTGTTGATTTTAAACACCAGCTCTGTAGATCTTATATTTTTTTGAAACAGTTATTTCCAGAATCAAAACATTTGCTACCAAATCAAATTAATAAAAATTTATTTAATGAAAGTCTCTCAGACTCAATAGTTTACATTCCAGTGGAAAAATTTGATTTAATAAACAGCATTAAGGCGAAACTTATAACTAATATTTTCAGTTTTGGAGAAATGAAAGAACAAACTTTCGAAAATTATAAAAATTCTAAAGTATATAAAAATGCTAAATTTAAATTTTTAATAAATAGATTTGTAAGTTCACCATATTTTGAGAAAACTTATGATAATTCAACAAATATTTTAAACTATTTAAATAAGGATACGATTAAATATTTTGATATTTTCCCAATTCATCATTATCAAAGTCCTAAAAGAAAACTTTTTGGATCAATTAAAAATAGACCTATGAGTTCACCTTATTTTGAATTATTATTAGAAAATAATGAATAAATCGGGAGATAATATTAAAACTAAAAATGCTGCTTGGTCTTTTGATGGAGATACATTTAAAAATTTTGACAAGCATATAAACAAATCAGTGCCTCTTTATCAAGAAACACACGACTTATATCTAAATTTTTCTGATTTCTTTCTTCAAGAAAATTCCAAAATAATTGATATTGGAAGTTCCACAGGCACATTCCTTATAAATCTTCACAAGAAACATAACAAAACAAAAAAAGGGCTTAAATTTGAGGGTTATGATGCAATAAATAAAATGATTATTTATTCAAATAAAAAAAAACCAAAGCAAAAAAATATAAAATTTATAAAAAAAGATATTAATAAAATTGATTTTAAAAACTCCTGTTTAATTTCATCATTTTATACAATCCAGTTTATATCTCCTAAAAAAAGACAAGCTCTCATGAATAAGATTTACAAAAATTTAAATTGGGGTGGTGCTTTTTTTATGGTTGAAAAGGTAAGAGGATCTGATGCAAGATTTCAAGATATAATTTCGCAAGTTTATTTAGAATATAAATTATCTAAAGGATATAACGCTAATGAAATTATAAATAAATCAAGATCCTTGAAGGGTGTGCTAGAACCATTTAGTAGTAATGCAAATTTACAAATGTTAAAAAGATCAGGATTTAAGGATATCTTCACTGTATTCAAATATCATTGTTTTGAAGGTTGGCTAGCAATTAAATAAAAAATAATACTTAAATTTCTGATTTCTTTTAATTTGTGATTTTTTATAAAGTGCAAATAATATTAAATATTGATTAACAACAATTTTTTTAATTTAAAAAAACTTTACTAAACAGTGCCTATGTTTACCATCATATTTTCTAATGAAAGGAAAATTAAGCGAGTAATATTTTTTATGAAAGTTACACTCGTCTAAAAATAAATAATTACAATTGTTCCAACGATAGTTTTTAAAAAAAATTTTTTCACCATCTGGTAAAACTTTCAATTCTCTATTACATGCATACAGATATGATTTATTATTTTTTATTATTTTAAAATAATTTATAATCTCAGTCATACTCATTTCTTGAAATGAGGCAATATTAATGAATAAATCAATTTGTTTATTATTCAAAAAACTTTTAATATTAGAAGGTATTAAAAATAATTTTTTTTTATCTATTTTTTGGTTCTCGTCCTCAATTAATTCTATAGAATTAATTAAATCTAAATTTGAATTTTTCAAAATTAGATAATCATGGATGAGTGTTTCAGATAAGTTAACTGAAAAAATTTTTGCTTTTGGAAAAGTTAAATGAGTAACAAGCACCACATTCAATCCCCCATCACCGATAATGCAAACTTTTTTAGGATTAATATATCTTTTCAAAATTTCAAAAGTAAACACATGTCTAATAGTGTTGATATCCATCATTCTTCCAGATTTAATAAAAATAGAATTAAACTTTTTATAAGTTTCGGTTTTAAAAATATTATTCCCATAAATTAGTCTTAATAACAATTGATGGATATAATAATTATTTTTTTTTTTAAATTTCCCAACCCCAATGTCAGGATTGTATATGTTGGTATAATTTGTTTTTTCTTTTAAATATTTTTTCCAATATTAAGATTTATTATTATTTGAATTGACTATATTTTTCTGAAGTTTTTCAATTAATTTATCCACTAAATATTGAAATTTGATCTTTTACTGTCTTTCAAAAAACCTTTTACAGTTTCTTTGGTAAGTATATCAAATGATTTTCCAAATTTTTCAATTTTTTCTATGATTGGTGGTGGAACAGTTATTATATGACAACCCAATTGATTAGATTGTAAGTAATTATATGGCTCTCTTACACTTGCCCATAATATTTCTACATTTTTAAATTTTTTAGACATTTTAATGCTTTCTCTAAATTCTGGAACAGGATCTTTACCTACATCTCCAGCTCTTCCTGCAAATATTGAAATAATGACTTTTGAGTTTTTATTTATATTTTTTAATATTTTGCTCGTTTGTTTTGAGCTATAAACTGCAGTAATGTTTAGTTTAATATTTTGATTGTTTAATTCCTTGATGATTTTACCCATAAATTTACCCTTTGAATTAGTAAAAGGAATTTTTACATAAACATTCTTTCCCCATTGATTGATTTTCAATGCCTGCTCTTTTATAGATTTATAATCATCTCCAAATACCTCAAGAGAAACTGGTTTGTTTTTGCAAATACTTAAAATTTTTTTTGAATATGCTTTATAATCTTTTGCTCCAGCTTTTCTCATTAAACTAGGATTTGTAGTAAAGCCTTTGACTATAGATTTTTTGTTAAATTTCTTAATAATTTTTAATTCTGCAATATCGCAAAAAATTTTTGTTTTCAATTTATAATCCTATAAATTCTTTGTTATATCTTCAGTCATTTTCTTTGCATCAGCAAATAACATTAATGTATTTTCTTTATAAAATAGATCGTTGTCAATTCCTGCATAACCTGGTGAAAGACTTCTTTTCACGAAGAGCACAGACTTACACTTTTCTACATCTAATACTGGCATACCATAAATAGGACTTTGAGGGTCTGTTTTTGCAACAGGGTTAGTAACATCATTTGCGCCTATTACAAATGCAACATCTGCGTTAGCAAAATCATTATTTATTTCCTCTAATTCGAAAACTTCATCATATGGAACATTAGCTTCTGCTAATAATACGTTCATATGTCCTGGCATTCTTCCAGCAACAGGATGTATTGCATACGAAACTTTAATATCATTTTTTTTTAAAGTATCAACCATCTCCCTCAAAGCATGCTGTGCTTGAGCCACAGCCATTCCATAACCAGGAACAATTATTACTGAAGATGCATTCTTCATTAGAAAAGCTGCATCATCTGCGTTACCACTTTTAACTGGTCTTTGTTCTTTTGAAGAACTATTTGAGGTATCTTCTTCTGTTGCTCCAAATCCACCTAATATAACATTAAAGAATGAACGATTCATTCCTTTGCACATTATATATGATAAAATTGCACCTGATGATCCAACAAGCGCACCCGTAATAATTAATGCAGTATTTTCCAAAGTAAATCCAATTCCTGCCGCAGCCCAACCTGAATATGAATTAAGCATAGAAATCACAACCGGCATGTCTGCTCCACCGATTGGTATAATTAAAAGAAAACCAATTAAAAACGAAACTGCTAAGAGTATCCAAAATAAATTAGAATTTTGTGTTGAGCATAATAAATAAATTAAAACAACTATTGAAATCAATATAACTGCATTTAGAGGATGTTGTCCTTTAAAAGTTATTGGAGATCCAGACATTATCCCCTGTAACTTTAGAAAAGCTATTACTGATCCTGAGAATGTTATGGCTCCAACTGCAGCACCAATTGACATTTCAATTAAACTACCAAGTTTTATGTTTCCTGGAAAACCCAAATTAAAAGCCTCTGGATTTAAAAAAGCTGATATTGCGACAAATACAGCAGCAAGTCCAACAAGACTATGAAAGCCAGCAACTAATTCTGGCATAGCTGTCATTGGTATTCTATATGCTATAAAAGCTCCAATTGATCCCCCTATTAAAATAAATATAAGTACAAATAAAAATCCTGTAGAAAAATTACCTGTCGATAGAAAAGTTACTGTTACAGCAATTATCATTCCTAAAATACCGAACAAATTTCCTTGTCTAGATGTTTCTGGTGAAGATAAGCCCCTTAACGCGAGAATGAATAGGACACCTGAAACTAAATAAAAAATTGCAGATAAGTTTGCAGATATCATTAATGTTTATCCTTTTTCTTTTTTTTATACATTGCCAACATTCTCTGAGTTACTAAAAAGCCTCCAAAGATATTTATTGCTGCTAACGCTATGGCTAAAAAACCAAAAAAACTTGAAGTATTAAAAACACTTTCAGAATTTCCAGATAGACCTGCAATTATAGCTCCAACTATAATTACTGAGGAAATGGCATTAGTGACAGACATCAAAGGTGTGTGTAAAGATGGTGTGACACTCCATACAACATAATATCCTACAAATATTGACAGGATAAATATACTTAATCTAAATATTAAAGGGTCTATTTCCATAATTTATTTTATTAGTGTCTTTTCAATAATTTCATCTTCTAGATTAATATTTATTTTTTTGCTCTCTTTGTCGACTAAATTATCAACAAAATTAAAAAGATTTTTTGCATATAGATTTGAAGCGGAAACGGGTAACTTATTTAAGATATTGCTCTCACCCATTATTTTTATTCCGTTTCTTTCAATTATTTTATCTACCTCTGTAAATGCTGTATTTCCTCCTTGGATTGCAGCTAAATCATAAATTACTGATCCCGCTTGCATATTTTCAATCATATTATCTTTTATGATTAAAGGAGCTTTTTTACCTGGTATAAGAGCTGTACAAATCACTAAATCAATTTTTTTTAGAGTTTCAGATAAAAGTTCTTCTTGTTTTATTTTAAAATCATCCGATGTCTCTTTTGCATAACCTCCATCAGTTTCTAAATTCTCTGAACCTTCTACAGTTAAAAATTTACCGCCTAGACTTTCAACTTGTTCTTTCGATGCCATTCTTACATCAGTCGCAAAAACTATAGCACCCATTCTTTTTGCAGTAGCAATTGCTTGTAAGCCAGCTACACCTGCACCAACAACTAAAACCTTTGCTGCAGGAATTGTACCTGCTGCTGTCATCATCATTGGGATTGCTTTTTCAAAATTTGCAAAAGACTCTATAACTGCTTTGTAGCCAGCAAGATTCGCTTGTGAAGATAGTATATCCATAGATTGAGCTCTAGTTATCCTTGGAAGTAATTCAAGTGAAAAAAGGTTAACTTTTTTTTTTGCTAAATTCTCTAATTGTTCTTTATTTTTGTATGGGTTTAAAACCCCAATGAGTGTCTGATTTTCTTTAATATTTGAAATTTTGTCATCAGACAACATTCCAAGCTGAACAATTATGTCAGAAGAATTTAAAATTTCTGCTTCATCTTGTAAAATTTTTACACCCATTTCTTTAAACTGCTTATCTTCTATGCCAAGATGAGAGCCATAATTTTCAATCAAACATACTTCAAATCCAATAGAAGTATATTTTTTTACTAACTCAGGAGTTATAGCTATTCTTTTTTCAAAATTATGATTTTCTAGAATAGATCCAATTCTCATTTTAGAACCTTACAATAAGAAAATTGCCATTAATACCAAAACACATACAACAGCGACAGATCCCCACAGAACAAATTTAGTAAAGTTGTTCCAAGTTTTTTTATGGTTTTCATTATCCATAAAAACTACTTTTGTCTTGCTTTAAACTTAGGGTTAGTTTTGTTAATGATATAGACACGACCTCTTCTTCTTACTAGTTTAGAATTAAGGTCTCTTTTTTTAATTGATTTTAAAGAACTTTTAATTTTCATAATATTTAAATGCCGGCGACGACTTACTCTCCCGTGCCTTAAGACAAAGTACCATCAGCGCAGAAAGGCTTGACTTCCGAGTTCGGAATGGAATCGGGTATAACACTTTCGCAATAACCACCGGCGGTGTCCTTATATCTAATAAAAAAATATTGTAAACTATGAAATTTTAAGTTTTTACATCATTTATTAATGATTTAATATAACTTTTAAGTGAAATTTTGCCAAATAACCTAAATACTTTATTAGATAAATGAAGAGATGAGAGAGCAGAGGCGTATCTCTCCCCAGGTCTTGGCGGTAAAAATTTAATTTTTCTTTTAAACATTTTAGCTACATCTAAAATAGAGTAACTTTTTTTATTTGAGATACTATAATGCCTACATTTGTTTTCCTTCCACGCAATAAAACAAGCGTCAATAGTGTCTTTAACATGAGTAAATCTTCTAGATTGTGTTCCTGGTTTTACAACAGTTAGTGATTTATTTCTTCTATATTGATCCTCGAATATACCAATTACAGTTGCCATTTTTCCAACTGAAATTTGGTTAGGACCATACACATTATAAAAATAAATTATTTCAAATTTTAATTTAAACCATTTTTTTAAATTTTCTAATAATTCTAGATTTTGTGCTTTTGTAAAAGCATATGGAGATAAGTTTTTATCATTGCCCATATTTCCAAAATTTGCAGAAGTCGCAGAATAAA
>CACHPE010000022.1 GCA_902581605.1 uncultured Pelagibacteraceae bacterium
CTTGTTCCTCTTATTGTTTTGTATATCAACATTTAAACCAATTTTATTAGATATCGATAGCTCTAGAGCTATGATGTTTGTGTCTTTTAAACTTTTTGAGACTTGTTTTTTGTTTTTAAATAATCTTACAAAATTTTCGGCTTGTCTAACCGAGAGTTTTTTCTCTACAATTTTATTTGCCACAAAGCTCGCATTACTTAAGCCTACTAAAATTTTGGCATGGCCTGCCGTCAATTTTCGAGACTCTATCAATTTTATTACACCTTCAGGTAACGTTAAAATTCTTAAAGAATTCGCAATATAACTTCTACTTTTACCTATAAATTTTGAGACTTTTTCTTGATCATATAAAAATTCATCAATAAGACGTTTAAAACCTTGTGCTTCCTCAAGTGGGTTTAAATCGTGTCTTTGAACATTTTCCACAATAGCAAATTCTAAAGATTTCAAATCATCAGCCTCGGTAATCACAACTGGAACGTTATGAAGACCAGCTTTTTGAGCTGCAAGCCACCTTCTTTCACCTGCTATTATTTCAAATTTATTTAAATCATTATTAGATCTTCTAACAATAATTGGCTGTATTATTCCTCTTTCTTTAATTGAATTTGTAAGATCTTCTAAGTTTGCTTCATCAAATATTTTTCTTGGTTGATATTTATTTGGCTCCAGATCACTAATTGATACTTGATTTTTTTGAAGGTCTACTTTCGTTTCTCCTATCAATGAAGATAATCCTCGACCTAATCCTTTTTTAATTTTGTCCATTAAGCTGCACTCCCTATTTTTCCTTCTTGATTTATAAATTCATCGGTAAAGCTAAAATACGATTTACTACCGGGACAGCTCTTGTCGTAAATCAAAACTGGCATGCCATGGGAAGGGGCTTCGGACAACCTGACATTTCTTGGTATAACTGTTGAATAGACTTTTTCACTAAAATAATCTCTTGCTTCTTTCTCTACCTGAGACGAAAGCTTATTTCTTTTGTCATACATCGTTAAAAGTATACCTCTTATTTTCAAATCTGGATTTAAACTAACTTTTATCCTTTCGATCGTTTTCATTAGTTGAGTTAAACCTTCTAGTGCAAAAAATTCTGTTTGTAAGGGAACCAAAAGTGAATTTGAACTTACTAGAGCCATTACTGTAAGAAGACTTAAAGATGGTGGACAATCGATTAAGACATAATCATATAATCCTCTAGAATTGTTTAAATATGCGGCTAATTTAGTCTTTAATATAAAAGCTCTGTTACTATCATCAGCTGTCTCTACCTCTAAGCCCGATAAATCTACATTAGATCTTATAATATCTAAATTTTCAAACTGTGTTTTTTTAATCACGTCACTAATTTCTCTAGTTCCATTCAAAACTCCATAAATTGTATCACTTGAGTTATCCATATTAGATAATCCTAGACCTGTAGTAGCATTGCCTTGAGGATCTAGATCAATTACTAAAATTTTTTTATCTATTTGAGATAAACCTGCTGCAAGATTTATCACCGTAGTAGTTTTTCCGACCCCACCCTTTTGATTTATTACTGAAATAATTTGCATTTAATTTTTTTTTTTAATTTTTTTAATATTTATTAAAAATGAATCTTTACTTGTTAAACTTTTCTTTTCTATATACTCCAGCTCCCAATTTTTTTTGGAATTTTCAAAAATTTTTTTTCCACTCTTCCCCATAAAAAAAATTAAATTTTTATATTTTGAAAAATTTTCATATACTAATTCTAAAACTACTGGCATTGGTTTAAATGCTCTGGACATTATCGTTCCGGTTTCTAAATTTTTTATTTCAAAAATATTTTTTTGAAAAACCTTTGTGTTTAAATTTAATTTTTTTGAAACTTCCTTTAAAAAATGGCTTTTATGATAACTTTTTTCATAAAGGTGCACATTCATATTATTTTTCATATTTTTTAGTATAATTGCCACGATTATACCTGGCATACCCCCTCCTGAACCTATATCAGTGGTTGTGTTGCTATTTAAATCAACAAAATCAATAATTTGCGCAGAATCTACAATATGACGCTCAATTATAGATTTTTTTGATGCTGTATTTTGACTAATTATGTTAATTTTTTTATTTTTTTCAAGAATCATGGATATGTAGTTTTCAAAGTCCAAAAATGTTTCACGTGAAACATTTAGGTGATTGATTCTAGAATAAGAATTTAAAATTTCTTGATCCATTAAGCTATATGCTTAATAGACTTTCTTTTGACATGTGACAACAAAATATATACAGCGGCAGGAGTTATTCCATCAATTCTTAGAGCTTGACCCATAGTTTTGGGCTTTATTTCTTTAAATTTTGCTTTTACCTCATTAGATAAACCTGATAGCCCGTCATAATTGATTTTATCTGGAATAATTAGGTTTTCGTCTCTCTTAAATGCTAAAATATCAGCTTTTTGCTTCTTTAAATACCCTCTATAATGAGCATTTATTTCTACCTGTTCATCAATTTCTTTACTAAAAAAGGGTATATCAGACCATATTTCCCTAATTTTACTCATATTTACCCCTTTTTGAGTTAAAACTTCGCTAGATGATCTCAATATTCCGTCTTTTGCTATTTTTATTCCAAATTTCTCAGCTTTAGATGGTGAAATCTTGGAATCTGCCATTTTTAAATTTATTTTACTAATTTGGTCAAGTTTACCCAAATATATGGATTTTCTCTCATTACCTATTAATCCAATTTCTATTCCCTTTGCAGTTAATCTTTGATCAGCATTATCAGATCTCAAACTCAATCGATATTCTGCTCTTGATGTAAACATACGGTATGGCTCAGCAACTCCTTTAGTCACCAAATCATCGATCATTACTCCGATATAGGCATCAGATCTATCAAGTATGAATGGTTCCAATTTTTTAACAGACAAGGCAGCATTTATTCCAGCTATAAGGCCTTGTGCAGCAGCTTCCTCATATCCTGTTGTTCCGTTAATTTGACCTGCAAGATAAAGATTGCTTATCTTCTTAGTTTCAAGAGTTAGGAATAGTTCTCGTGGATCTATATAGTCATATTCTATCGCATATCCTGGTCTTAATATGGTAACATTCTCTAAACCATTGATATTATTACATATTTCTTGTTGAACCTCAGCTGGAAGTGATGTCGATATACCATTTGGGTAAATTGTGTGATCATTTAGACCTTCTGGCTCTAAAAATATCTGGTGACGAGCTTTATCTACAAATTTTACTATCTTATCTTCTATAGATGGACAATATCTTGGACCTACCCCTTTTATGCTACCCGAATACATGGCGCTCTTTGATAAATTCTTTTCTATAATCTTATGAACCTTTTCGTTTGTATATGTCATTCGACAAGATATTTGTTTATTTATATTTTTTTTAGTTAAGAATGAAAAAAAATAAGGATCGTCATCTGCAAATTGTTCTTCTAAGTTTTCAAAATTAATTGTCCTTGAATCTAACCTTGGTGGTGTTCCGGTTTTTAATCTTCCAATTTTAAAATTATATTTTGCTAATTGTTCACTCAAACCTGTAGAAGGTTTTTCATCGTATCTACCTGCTGGAGTTCTTTCATCACCTATATGTATCAAACCATTCAAAAAAGTCCCTGTTGTAAGTATTATCTTATTCGATAGAACTTTCTTTCCTTCTTTAGTTTCAAATCCACTTATTGAATTTTTATTAAAAATAAACTTTATAACTGGATCAGAAAAAACGTTTAAATTACAATAGTTTAGCAATATTTCTTGCATATATTTACGGTAAAGCGATCTATCTGATTGAGTTCGTGGTCCTCTCACTGCTGGCCCTCTACTTCTATTTAACAATCTAAATTGTATTCCTGATTTGTCTGCTACATCTCCCATAACACCATCAAGGGCATCTATTTCTCTAACCAAATGACCTTTGCCCAAGCCTCCTATTGCCGGGTTACAGGACATCTCCCCGATAGTTTCTATTTTATGAGTAAATAGGGCAGTGTTCACTCCAAGACGAGCAGAAGCTGCTGCAGCTTCACATCCCGCATGTCCACCTCCAATTACAACTACATCAAATGATAAATCATTTTTCATAATCCAAATCTATATGTGATTATATAATTTACAAGGTAGGCTTAATTTTTTGTAAATAAGCCCTATTTATCAACGTTTTTTGATAAATAAAGTGCAAAAAACCAAGAAAATAGGGTATTACTTGCCGATACAAAAATCGTTGAAAATACTACTTAATATCTCCTCTACATCAACTTTACCAACTATCATACCTAAATGTCTACTAGCTAATCTTAAATCTTCTGCGGCTTTATCAAAATCTTCGATTTCTTTTTTTCGATTAAAGTTATTTAGATAATTCAAACACTGTTGCAAATGTTGCCTGTGTCTCTCTCTTGTAATTAAAATATCATCACTTGTAAGAAATTTATTTTTTAAATTATTTTTAATTTTTAATATTAATTCTTCAATGTTTTTATTTTCTTTAATCGAAATTAAAACATGATTTGTTTTTTTAATTTCTGGATCAATATCTTTTTCTAAAAGATCAGATTTATTTATAACTAAAATTGCATTCTCATCTAATAAACCCTTCAAAACATCATTAAAATCAAGGCTTTTTGCATCTACCACAACAAGCTTTAAATCTGCTTGTTCAGCTCTATTTAGAGATAATTTAATTCCTTTTTTTTCTATCTCATCTTGAGAATCTCTTATTCCGGCTGTATCAGAAATTATAACTGGATAACCGTCTATATTTAAATGGGTTTCAATCACATCTCTAGTTGTACCTGCAATTTCAGAAACGATTGCGACATCACGATTAGATAAGTAATTCATCAAGCTAGATTTGCCAGCATTAGTTGGTCCTATTATAGCAATTTTAAAACCTTCTCTAATTCTTTCTCCAACTTTTTGATCGTTTAATATTTTTTTAATTTTATTTATTACTTCATCTGAACTGTTTTTGATTTCATCTAAAATATTATTAGGCAGATCTTCCTCTGGAAAATCAATTTTTGCCTCAACATGTGATAAAATTTTTAAAAGTTTTTCTCTAAGAAAATTAAATTGATCAGATGATTTTCCATTCATGATTTTTATTGCTTGTTGCCTTTGAATTTCTGTTTCAGATGAAATTAAATCAGCAATACTTTCTGCTTTAAGTAAATTTATTTTTCCATTTTGAAATGCGAGTTTTGTAAATTCACCGGGCTCAGCTAATCTGCAATTTTCTATACCTGATAATGATAAGTGCAAGGCATCTATAACAGCTTTACTACCATGAACTTGGATTTCGGCCATATCCTCACCTGTGTAGCTGTTTGGGCCAGGAAACCACAATAAAATACCTTCGTCGATAAGCTCAGAACTGTTGATTTTATTGAACTTTTTAAGACATGCAACTCTTGGCGGGGGGAGTGGCTCTCTAGTTAAAGCTTCAACAACTTTTCTGGTTTCGTTACCAGAAATTCTTATTATCGCGACTCCTGAAATACCAGGTCCAGTTGATAAAGCAAATATCGTCATTATGAATTATTATAGCTTTGTATAAATGTAAATAATATAAGTTTTTATTATGATTATTTGGATTGCTTCTTATCCCAAAAGTGGGAATACATGGTTAAGATCAATAATTTCTGCTTTAGTTTACTCAGATGATGGAATTTTTGATTTCAATCTTTTAAAAAAAATTCAACAATTTCCTGAAAAAATATATTTTAAAGATCTGATTAAAGATTTTGGTAATTTTAATGAAATAAAAAAAAATTGGATCTTGGCTCAGGATAAAATTAATTTAGATAATAAAATTAAATTTTTTAAGACTCATCAGGGTAAATATACAG
>CACHPE010000023.1 GCA_902581605.1 uncultured Pelagibacteraceae bacterium
ATTGTTTTTACAAAGGGTGCTACAGAAGCATTAAATTTAGTTGCTAATACATTAGGTCAAAGTTACTTGCAGGAAGGTGACGAAGTATTAATTACAGAACTTGAGCATCATTCAAATTATGTTCCATGGCATTTCTTAAGAAAATCAAAAAATATAAAAATTAATTTTGCCGAAATAAATGAAGAAGGTGAAATTACTCTTGATGAAATTGAAAAGAAAATAACTCCAAAAACAAGATTAATTTCAATTACTCATTTGTCTAATGTAACAGGTGCAATTTTACCTGTAAAAGAAATTACCCAGCTTGCACATTCAAAAGGAATTATTGTTGTAGTTGATGGATGTCAGGGAGCGCCACACTTAAAACTAGATATGCAAGAATTAGACTGTGATTTCTATGCAATTTCATGTCACAAAATGTATGGACCTACAGGTTTAGGGGTTTTGTATGGTAAGAAAAAATGGTTAGAAGAATTACCTCCATACCAAGGTGGTGGAGGAATGATAAATGAAGTTAAAAAAGATAGGATATCCTATGGTGAATTACCTAATAAATACGAGGCTGGAACTATGGCTACAGCACAAGTAATTGCTTTTGATCAATCAATAAAATTTTTAGAAAGTATTGGTATCGAAAATGTCATGAAACACGAAGCAGACTTAATTGAATATGGACAAGAGCTATTACAAAAAAATAACTCTGTTAAACTTATAGGAAATCCAAAAAATAAAGGAGGGGTTTTATCATTCACTATAGAGGGAGTTCACCCTCATGATATTGCAACTATCTTGGATGAAGATGGAGTTGCGATAAGAGCAGGACATCATTGTTGCCAAATTCTTCATGATAAATTAAATATTCCAGCAAGCGCAAGAGCATCAGTTGGTATATATAATACAAAAGAAGATTTAGATCAGTTAAATGAGTCAATTAACAACTGTAAAAAAATATTTAATTTATAATGAATTTAAAAGAACTTTACCAAGAAATAATATTGGAGCATGGTAAAAACCCAAAAAATCTTAGAAAGACAGAGGGTTTTAATAAAGATGCTAAAGGTAACAACCCTCTTTGTGGTGATAATGTTCATGTTTATTTAAAATTAAATGGACAAAAAATTGTAGAAGACGCCTCCTTCGAAGGGAGTGGCTGTGCGATTTCAATGGCTTCAGCTTCTATAATGACAGATTTAATAAAAGGAAAAAATGAGCACGAGGCTAAAGAGATAGTTGAGGATTTTTTGGGTATGATAAAAGAAAATCCTGAATTAAAATCTAAGCATTTGAGTGAAGATGAAAAAACTAAACTAATGTGTTTATCTGGTGTTAAGCAATATCCAATGAGAGTTAAGTGTGCAACTTTATCTTGGCACACAATGGTTTCTGCTTTTGATGAAAATAAAGAAGAGGTAAAAACAGAGAATTAAATTATGTCAAAAAAAGAACAAATAATTGAAGAAATAAGAAAAATTTATGACCCTGAGTTACCTGTAAATATCTACGAATTGGGCTTGATTTATGATATTAAGGTTGAGGATGATAAGTTTGCTAAAATTAAAATGACTTTGACTACACCGAATTGCCCAGTAGCAGAAAGTTTACCTAAAGAAGTAAAAGATGGTGCAATGCAAGTTGAGGGCATAGAGGATGTTGATCTTGAGTTAGTTTGGGATCCACCTTGGAATAAAGATATGATGTCAGAAGCAGCAAAATTGGAATTGAATTTGTAATGAACCCTATAATTAAATTAAGTGATAACGCAGCTTTAAGAATAAAAGAGATAATGTCTAACGCTGAAAAAGATTCTATTGGTGTTAGAGTATCAGTGAAATCAGGTGGTTGCGCAGGCATGTCTTATGTAATGGAATATACAAAAGAGTTTAATCCTAATGATGAAGTTATAGAGGATAAGGGCGTGAAAGTATTCGTTGATTCAGCTGCTATTATGTATCTGCTTGGCACTGAAATGGATTATAAAAAGGAGGAATTATCCTCATCATTTGTGTTCAATAATCCAAATGAAACTGAGCGTTGCGGCTGCGGAGAGTCTTTTAAAATATCTTAAATTGTATTATCCCATTCATCGCATATCAGTATTGCATTATACGCATATCTAATATATAGATTCTATATGAACAAATTTGAATTTAAAAATCTTGTTAAAAACTTGAAAGATTCTTTAAAGGAAAAAACATTCTTTAAAGAACTACGTAAAGAAGTCGAAACAGGTGCGAACGGCACACAAGATTACGTAGTCAAAAAAGGTATTAACAAAGATACAATTGCAACAACTAGACAGTAATAAAGTTTATTAGCTACTGTAATACATCTCAAACTCTACAGGATGAGGTGCATGTTCAAATTTATGTATCTCTTCAAATTTCAAAGCAATATAAGCATCAATCTGATCATCAGTAAAGACACCTCCTTGGGTTAAAAACTCTCTGTCTTTATCTAAACTTTCCATAGCTTCTCTCAAAGATCCACAAACTGTAGGAATAGCTTTGACTTCTTCAGGTGGTAATTCATATAAATCTTTATCAAAAGACTCACCTGGATGAATTTTATTTTTAATTCCATCAATTCCAGCCATCAACATAGCTGCAAATGTTAAATAAGGATTTCCTGCAGCATCTGGAAATCTGATCTCACATCTTGCACCCTTTTTACTTAATGTGATAGGTATTCTGCAAGAAGCAGATCTATTTCTTGCTGAATATGCAAGAAGAACCGGAGCTTCAAAACCTGGAATTAATCTTTTGTAACTGTTTGTTGTAGAGTTAGCAAAAGCATTAATTGCTTTTGCATGTTTTAAAATTCCACCAATATAATGTAGAGCAGTTTCACTCAGACCTGCATATGCATCACCTGAAAATACTGGTGTGTCACCTTTCCAAATAGATTGGTGAATGTGCATACCTGAACCATTGTCGCCAGCAACTGGTTTTGGCATAAACGTTGCAGTTTTTCCAAATGAATGTGTAACCATTTGAACAATATATTTATATAATTGTACATTATCAGCTTGGTTTACTAAAGTTCCAAAATACATTCCAAGTTCGTGCTGACTTGGAGCAACTTCATGGTGGTGCTTTTCAACTTTAATACCAACTTCTTTTAAATTTTTTAGATATTCACCACGCATATCTTGTTCACTGTCAACTGGTGGTACTGGAAAATATCCTCCTTTAATTTGAGGTCTATGACCCATATTTCCATTTTCATATTCTTTTCCTGAGTTGTAGGGACCCTCTTTACTGTCTAATTTAAATCCACACTCATTCATATCATTTTTGATTTTTACATCATCAAATACAAAAAATTCAGGTTCTGGTCCAAAAAAAGCTTTATCACCAATACCTGAAGCTTTTAAATATTCTTCAGCTTTTTTAGCAACGCCTCTTGGGTCTCTTTCATAGGGATCTTTTTTAATTGCATCTAGAATGTCACAAAATAAAACTACAGTATTATGAGACGTAAAAGGATCCATGAACATTCTTGCAGTATCAGGTTTTAAAATCATGTCAGACTCGTTAATTGCTTTCCATCCAGCTATAGATGAACCGTCAAAAAATACTCCTTCGTTCAACATACCTTCATCAACTACTGAAGCATCCATTGTTAAATGTTGCAATTTTCCTCTTGGATCAGTGAACCTCAGATCCACGAATTCTGCATCTTTTTCTTTAATAAATTTTAAAACGTTTGCTGCACTCATTTTGTCTCCTATGTAATTTTGTTTGGCCTAATTAGCAAAAAAATACCTAAAAATATTGCTTATTTAATAAATAACACCTATGCAATTTTCACATAAGTAGTGTAATTAATCATTAAAATAATAAATTTATTAAACTTGTGAATTCAATACTAAACAAAGAGCCAGTTTTAAGAGCAGAAAAATCGTTAAAAAAATTTAACCCAGATCTTAAAGTGGTTGTTTTAGAGCAAACTGCAAGAACAGCTAACGATGCAGCTACAGCTTTAGGTTGCAAAGTAGGGGCCATAGTCAAAAGCCTACTTTTTAAAGCAGGGGATAGTTTTGTTTTATGTTTAGTTTCTGGAGATAGAAGGTGTTCATTAAATAAATTAAAAAAAATTTTAGATGAAAAAAATGTTTCAATGGCCAACCCAGAAGATGTTAAAAAAATTACTGGATATACGATTGGTGGAGTATCTCCAACAGGACATTTAACAAAAATAAAAATTTTTATTGATGAAACTTTAAATAGATTTTCATCTATTTTTGCAGCAGCAGGTCATCCTAATGCAGTTTTCGAAATAAATTTTGAAAATTTAATTGAATTAACTTCTGGTGAGATAAAAGATATAACTGAATGAGACAACCAAAATTAATTGATTACTTTTTATTAACAATATTATCTCTTATATGGGCTTCTGCTTTTTTTAATATAAAAATAGCAACTTATTCTTTTGGCCCAGTTACAATTGCTTTTCTAAGAGTATTTTTCGGAGCAATTCCAGTCTTATTATTATGTTATTTCAAAAATATTAAAGTTGAAGCTTTTTCTAAAGATTGGCATTGGTTTGCAATGATAGGGTTTATTAATTTGGTAGCTCCATTTTTCTTAATTGCTTATGGAGTTAAATCAGTTCAAAGTAATTTGGCAGCTATATTAATGTCAACTACTCCTTTAAGCTCCACAGTACTAGCTCATTTTTATACAAAAAACGAAAAATTTAATTTAGTAAAAACTTTTGGAATTTTAATTGGGTTTTCTGGAATATTTTTTTTATTTTCTGATAATCTTTTAATAGACGAAAGTAATTTTGTATCAGCTTTATTGATATTACTTGGATCAACCTGTTATGTTGTAGGTGGTGTATTAACACTAAAAATAAGTAAGAAAAAAAACGAAAATGTAACTGGATCTATTTTAATTTGGGCAATAATAATTTTGTTACCATTAACATTTTTAATTGAATATCCCTTTCAAACTTTACCAAGAACAGATTCTCTGATATCGGTAATTTATTTAGGAATTGTTCCTACAGGTATTGCTTGGTTGTTACGTTTTAGAATTTTGACTACTAATGGATTAATTTTTCAATCTCAAGTTTCTTATTTGATTCCAATTTTTGGAACCATTTTAGGTTACATATTTTTAAAAGAATTAATAACATTAAAAGTTTTAGTTTCTTTAATTGCAGTTTGCATTGGTATTTATTTTGTTAAAAAAGGTGGAAACAAATAAACTATTAATTTTCGCCATTTCTTCAATAATATGCTGTAAATATTTTAAACTATCTGTTTAAAATTATTTTTGCATTAAAAGAAAAAGATCTTCTTTCAGAATTAATATTAAATGGATAAGCAGTATGCATTAAATAGTTTGGAAATATTATTAAGTCTCTTTCTTTAGGCACAACATTATAAATACTTTTGCTCAAAAAACCTCTTTGTCCGTTTATAAAATCAATTGTGCCGTTAGTATTATTTTTTTTGTTTTTTAAAAACTTATTTTTGGTCATATTTTTTGGTACTTTTAAATAACCAACGCCAGATAAATCCCCATCATGATAATGGATCGGGTTATACTCATCTTTAAATTGACTAACTACCCATAAA
>CACHPE010000024.1 GCA_902581605.1 uncultured Pelagibacteraceae bacterium
TAAAGGATTATTTTAAATGATAAACAAAGATTATTTAGGTAATTTAAATGATGCCCAAAAAGAAGCTGTTCTTCATCTGGATGGCCCACTTTTGATTGTGGCTGGGGCGGGATCTGGAAAAACAAAAGTTTTAACCTCTAGAATTGCTAATATTATTAAAGAAAAAAAGGCATTTCCAAATCAAATCTTGGCAGTAACATTTACAAATAAAGCTGCTAAGGAGATGCAAATTAGAGTAAGCAAAATACTTGGCTCTAATGCAATCGGACTTTCGTGGCTGGGCACATTTCATTCTATTTGTGCAAAATTATTGCGAAAGCATGCCTCTGCAGCAAACCTTAATTCTAATTTTACTATAGTAGACACAGATGATCAGATCAGACTTATAAAAAATATTTGTAAGGCTGAAAATATTGACATCAAACAATTGTCTCCAAGGTTTATATTGGCAATAATTGATCGTTGGAAAAATAAAGGTTTCTATCCAAATGAAGTAGTAATAAATAAAAAAGATCTTTATGAAAAAACAATTCTTCCACTCTACAAAATTTATCAACAAAAATTAACTGACTTAAACTCTTGTGACTTTGGTGATCTTATATTGCATGCTGTAAAAATTTTAGAATTCAATTCAGACATTAGAGAGATATATTCAAAAAATTTTAAATATATCCTTGTTGATGAGTATCAAGATACTAATTTTATACAAAGTAAATGGCTTAATCTATTATCAGAAAAAAATAAAAATATTTGTTGTGTTGGAGATGATGACCAATCAATTTATAGTTGGAGAGGTGCAGAAATCAAAAATTTTTTAGAATTTGACCAAGTTTATGAAAATACAAAAGTAATTAGATTAGAACAAAATTATAGATCCTCGCAAAATATTTTAACAGTTGCCTCAAATCTTATTTCTAATAATCAAAATAGAGTTGGTAAAACATTAATTACAACTATGGATGAAGGTGATTTAGTTAAACTAAATTGTTTTAAAAATGGTAAAGATGAAGCAGTTGGAATTTCAGACGAAATAGAGAAAAGTATAAAAAAAAAATTTTCTTATAATAATATTGCAATCCTTGTAAGAGCTATTTTTCAAACACGTGAATTTGAAGAACGTTTTCTTAAAATTGGTATGCCTTATAGAATATTAGGTGGCACAAAATTTTATGAAAGAGCTGAAATAAAAGACTGTGTAGCTTATTTAAGATTGATTAACCAAGAAAAAGATGATCTTGCTTTTGAAAGAATTGTTAACAACCCAAAAAGATCAATAGGAGATAGCACCTTAAAAAATATTCATGAATTTGCAAAGGAAAATAATTTAAATTTAGAAAGAGCGTCTATAAAAATGCTTGAACAAAATTTGATTAAACCAAAAGCTAAAATTGGTTTAAATTTATTTATAAATTCTCTAAGTAAATGGAGAAATGATCTAATAATAAAAAAATCAAACCACATTAAATTATTACAACTTGTCTTAGACGAGTCTGGATACTCAGCAATGTTAAAAAATAAAAAAGATGTAGATAATGAAAATAGATTGGAGAATATAAAAGAATTATTAAGTGCTATGAAAGAATTTGATAATTTAGAAAGTTTTTTAGAACATGTATCTCTAGCAACTTCAGTTGATCAAGAATGGGATGGTGAAAAAATAAATATGATGACGATGCATGCTGCAAAAGGATTAGAGTTTGATGTTGTCTTTCTTCCCGGCTGGGAAGAAGGTTTGTTTCCACATCAAAAATCTATTGAGGAAAAAGGTCAAAATGGCTTAGAGGAAGAAAGACGTTTGGCTTACGTAGGAATCACTAGAGCCAAGAAAAAAGCTATAATATCTTTTTCTATGAATAGATTTTATCAAGGAGACTGGATAGATAGTATGGCTTCAAGGTTTATAGACGAATTGCCTGAAAAAAATGTTGAAAGAAATTCTTTTTTTGATGAAGAAATAAATGATGAAGAAGAGTTTGAGTTTAATCAAGATTTTGAAATTGAGGAAGGCACCAGAAGTCCTGGCTGGATAAGATACCAGAAGAGAATTAAATGAAAAAAAACATTCAAAAATTAAGAAAAAAATTTGAGAAATATAAAATTGACGGATATGTAGTTCCAAAAAACGACGACTATTTCACAGAGTATTCAAAAATTAATAGATTAAAAATTATCTCAAATTTTAGCGGTTCTGCAGGATTAGCTATAATATTAAAAAAGAAAAACTATCTCTTTACTGATGGTAGATATACAATTCAAAGTCAAACCGAAAGTGGAAGAAATTTTAAAATTCATGGATTTGAAAAATTAATAAACTGCAATCTATTTAAAAATTTAACTTTAGGCATTGACCCTAAATTATTTACAAATTCGCAAATTAAAAAGTTTTTTTTTAAATATAATAAAATCAAATTCATTAATAAAAATTTAATTGATGAGATTAAAAAACAAAGAGAGAACTTAAAAATCCCTTTTTTTTCGTTAAATAAAAATATAGTCGGTGAAAGCGCCAATTCAAAGATAAACAAAATTTCAAAATATCTAAAAAAAAATAAATCAGATTTTATTTTTATAAGTGCTCCAGAAAATGTTGCGTGGATATTAAATATTAGAGGAGGAGATGGTCCAAATAGTCCCGTTCCCAATTCAAGATTAATAATAAGTAAAACAAAAAAAATATTATTAATTAGTAAAATGGAAAAATGTAAAAAATTAGTAAAAAATAAAACGATTAAATTAAATCAGTTTTTAGATATAAATGAATTGCCAAATAAATTATTAAAACTTAAAGGAAAAAAATTTATTATTGATGACAAATCATGTTCAATATTTTACGAAAATCTAATTAATTCAAAATTTGAGATTGTTAGTCGAGAAGACCCTTCTTATCTTTTAAAAGCAATAAAAAACAAAGCAGAAATTAACAATATGGTAAACTCACATATTTTAGATGGAGTAGCCTTAACAAAATTTATTTATTGGATTAAAAAAATTAATAAAAATAAAATCACTGAGGTAGAAGCAGCTAAAAAATTGGAAAGATTTAGAAAAATGAATAAAAGTTTTCTTTATCCTAGTTTTGATACAATATCAGGTTCTGGGAAAAATGGTGCTATTGTGCATTATCGGGCAAAAAAAGAAAATTGTAGAAATATAAACAAAAAAGATATTTTTCTTTGTGATTCAGGTGGACAGTATAAATATGGCACAACTGATGTAACACGAACAATTTGCTTTACTAATCAAAGCCAAAAAATAAAAAACATTTTTACTAAAGTTTTAAAAGGACATATTGCTGTTGCTACAACTAATATTAATAAGAATAATACTGGAAAAAAAATTGATAAAAGAGCAAGAAAATTTTTAAAAAAGAGCAATTTAGATTATGCACATGGTACTGGCCATGGGGTTGGTTTTTTTCTAAATGTTCATGAAGGACCACAGTCAATAAATAAAATAAACAAAGTTAAAATAGAACCAGGAATGGTTTTGAGTAATGAGCCTGGCTATTATAAGGAGAACCATTTTGGAATTCGTATAGAAAATTTAGTTTATGTTGATAAAGAGAATGGAAAATTATTTTTTAAAAATTTAACAATGGTTCCCATTGAAAAAGATTTAATTAATTTGAATTTATTAACAACGTTTGAAAAAAATTATTTATTTAAATATCATATGGATGTTTATTTAAAATTATCAAAATATTTAAATCAAAATGAGAAAAAATGGTTAGCTAGCCTTATTTAGCATCTTCAAAAATTCTTCTTGATTAATAATTTTAATTTTAAGTTCTCTTGCACTATCTACTTTTCTTTTAGTTGGCTTTTCTCCTGTAATTAAATAATTTAATTTATTCGAAACGGTACTTACTGTAGTGCCAGAATTTTCTTCAATTAATGATTTAACTTCAGCTCTACTTATTCCATTGAGTTTACCCGTTACTAAAAAAGTTTTACCTTTTAATTTACCCTCTTTTTTATTAACTATTGCATTATTAACATTTAAATCTTTTTCTAATTCATTCAAAACTTTAAGGTTAGTTATATTAGAAAAAAAATTTTTAATTGAATTTACCTGAGTTTCACCAATACCATCAATATTTAATAATTCCTCATATTTACTTTGTTTTGAAAAATTCTTGAATTTAGCAAATGATGTAAAATATTTTGCTAAAAGTTTAGCATTCTCCAATCCGATGTGCCTAATACCCAAAGCATAAATAAATCTTTCTAAAGAAATATTCTTTTTCTCATTAATTGAATATTTTAAATTTTTAACTGATAAATCTCCCCAACCCTCAAGTTTTTCTATTTTGTCAAAATCTAATCTAAAAATATCTTGAGGAAATTTGATAATTTTTAATTTCCAAAAATTTTCAACAATTTTTTTTCCAAATCCTTCAATGTTTAAGGCATCTTTTGAAACAAAGTGTTTTAATTTTTCTATAGAAATTTTTTTACAATCATAACCTTCACTAGAACATCTCCTAACAGCATCCTTTTTTTTTGTTGTTGTATTAAACTCTTTTATAGTTTTTGATCCACAAGATGGACATTTAATTGGAAATATAAACTTTACACTCTTTTTATCTCTCTTTTTTAAATCGACTGATAGAATATGTGGTATCACATCTCCAGCTCTTTCAATTGTTACGGTATCTCCAATTCTAATATCTTTCCTAATTATTTCATCTTCATTATGCAAAGTAGCATTTGAAACTGTTACTCCTCCAATATTGATTGGTTTAACTTTTGCAACTGGCGTTAAGGCTCCTGTTCTTCCAATTTGAATATCAATATCTAAAATCTTTGAAACAGCTTTATTTGAAGAGAACTTATGAGCAACAGCCCATCTAGGTGCATTTGCAACATTTCCTAATCTTTTTTGAAGTGCAAAGTCATTTACCTTGTAAACAATTCCATCTATGTCAAAATCTAAATTCATTCTTTGTTTCTCAACATCGTTGTAATTTTTAATTAAATTTTTTATCCCTGTAATTAAACTATTTAATGGGTTTATTTTAAATCCCCATTCACTTAACTTTTGAAGGTAATCAAATTGACTTTGAACTTTTAAACCTTTTTCAAAACCAAAAGTATAGGCTATAAATTTTAAGGGAATTTTCTTTGTATCTTCAGGATTTTTTTGCCTTAATGAACCTGAGGCAGCATTTCTTGGGTTAGCAAATTTTTCTTTTAAATTTTCAAAATCACTGTTTTGAATAAAAACTTCTCCCCTGATATCTATTTCTTCAGGAAAATCATTAGCAAGTATTTCCTTTGGAATATCTTTAATAGTAATAAGATTAGAAGTTATATCCTCACCCTCTTTACCATCTCCTCTAGATAAACCTCTTATTAATTTTTTATTTTTATAAATTAAAGATGCTGATATTCCGTCAATTTTTGGTTCTGCTGTATAAAAAATTTTGGTATTTTCTTCTTTAGATAGAAAATTTAATATTTTTTTTTCAAAATTTAAAAGATCATCTTCATTAAATGCATTAGCTAATGATAGCATTGGAATTCGATGTGGTGATTTCTTAAAATTTTTTGA
>CACHPE010000025.1 GCA_902581605.1 uncultured Pelagibacteraceae bacterium
TGCTGATGGATCAACACATGCTGGGTCATTTGATATAACTTACTTATCAACTTTACCAAACTTTGTAGTAATGGCAGCAAGTGATGAAGCTGAACTTGTTAAAATGATTAATACTTCAGTAGATATAAATGACAGACCTTCTGCAATTAGATATCCAAGAGGAACTGGAGTAGGTGTTGATCTCCCATCAATAGACGAAAAAATTGAAATTGGTAAAGGAAGAGTCGTTCAACAAGGGACACAAGTTTGTATTTTAAACCTCGGTACTCGACTTGAGGAGTGCAAGTTAGCTGTAGAGGAATTAAAAGCAAAAGGGGTTTCAACAACTTTGATAGATGCCAGATTTGCAAAGCCTTTAGACGAAGAACTTATACTAAAATCTGCTAAGGAACATGAGCTTATGATAACTATTGAAGAGGGATCAATAGGTGGTTTCGGTTCTCATGTTAAAAATTTATTAGCTGAAAGAGGAGTATTTGATAAAGGTTTAAAATTTAGATCAATGACTTTACCAGATGAATTTATTGAACAAGATGATCCAAAAAAAATGTACGATAAAGCTGGATTAAACAGTTCTCAAATTTCTAAGAAAATCTCTGATATTTTGTTTCAAAAGGAGACAATAAGAGTTGTGAAAAATTAATTTAAACTAACCACACTGGGCTTTATTCATTAGGTAGTGGTCAAGTAAAACACAGTTCATCATAGCCTCACCAATTGGTACAGCTCTAATTCCTACACAAGGATCATGTCTACCTTTAACAGATATTGAAGTATTTTTCCCAAATTTATTTATAGTTTTTCTACTAGTTAAAATTGACGATGTTGGTTTGACAGCAAAAGATGCAATAATTTCTTGGCCCGTAGAAATTCCACCAAGAATTCCACCTGCTTTATTTGAATTGAATTTTAATTTATTTCCTTTTGAAGAAATTTCATCTGAATTTTGTTCTCCACTTAATTGTGCTGAGTTCATTCCTGCTCCAATATTTACACCCTTAACTGCATTAATACTCATTAGACCTGAAGCTATGTCAGTATCCAATTTTGAATAAATTGGAGCACCTAAACCAACTGGAATACCTCTTGCTCTTATTTCAATCACTGCTCCGCATGAGGATCCTGATTTTCTTATACCAAGCAAATATTTTTCCCATAATTTAATCATTGATTTATCTGGACAAAAAAATGGATTTTTTGAAATTATTTTATCGTTCCATTGATTTGTATCACATCCAAGAATTCCTAGCTGAGTTACTGCACCAATTACTTTAAATTTTTTACCTAATTTTTTTTGAAGTACAACTTTTGCTATTGCACCAGCTGCAACTCTTGCTGCAGTTTCTCTAGCAGAAGATCTACCACCACCTCTATAGTCTCTAATTCCATATTTTTTAAAATAAGTAAAATCCGCATGACCTGGCCTGAACTTATCTTTAATATTACTATAATCTTTGGATCGCATATCTTTATTGTAGATTATAAGTGAAATGGGTGTTCCTGTAGTTTTTCCCTCAAATACTCCTGACAATATTTGAACTTTGTCATCCTCTTTTCGCTGAGTTGTAAATTTAGATTGTCCTGGTTTTCTTTTGTCTAATTCTATTTGAATATCTTGCTCTTTAAGATTTATGTTTGGAGGGCAACCATCAACAATACAACCAATTGCAGGCCCATGAGACTCTCCCCAAGTTGTGAAACGAAATAGCTTTCCAAAAGTATTAAATGACATTATTTATATTATATAGATTATTTTGTTTAAATTATGAATCAAAAAAACTCTTTAGGTCTTAATAGTTGCTTTCTTGATATAGATGATCCAATTCAATTATTTCATGAATGGATGGAGGAAGCAAAGAAAACTGAGCCAAATGATCCAAACGCTGTTGCTTTGGCCACATCAAATAAAAAAAATATTCCTTCAAGTAGAATGGTTTTACTTAAAGATTTCAACAAGGATGGATTTGTATTTTATACAAATTTAAATAGTCAAAAAGGAAATGAATTAAAAGAAAATCCATATGCTGCGATGTGTTTCCATTGGAAAAGTCTCCTAAGACAAATAAGAATTAATGGAAAGGTGTCATTAGTTTCTGATCAGGTTGCAGATGAGTATTATTCATCTAGAGCGTATGAAAGCCGGATAGGAGCATGGGCTTCTAGGCAAAGTGAAGAATTAAATTCGCGAGAACAACTGTTAAAATCTATACAAGATTACAAAAAAAAATATAGCAACAAATCAGATGTACCAAGACCAAGTCACTGGTCTGGATGGATTTTATCTCCAGATAGTATTGAATTTTGGCTAGATGGTGAGAACAGAATCCACGAAAGATTAAAATACAATAAAGATAACTCTGGGAAGTGGATAAAGTCTTTATTAAGCCCTTAAAAATTTCTTGATAAACTAAATGATGTTAATCTTTTAAGAATATTTTTTTCTTCAGAGTCTTTAAATACACTTAGAGAGTTTGAGGCTAAATTTATATAGTGCTGAGCTTTTTGATAGCATTCTTGAATTATTTTATACTTATTTATAAGAGCAATAATTTCATTAAAGTCATTTTTAGTTCTTAACTTTTTTTTAAACATATATGATAAAATTTTCTTTTCTTCATTTCCTAATTTTTGAAAAAGTAAAATTATTGGTAAGGTAATCTTTCCTTCAAAAAAATCTTGACCAATTTTTTTACCAAATAGTTTGAGCTCAGCATTATAGTCTAGTGTGTCGTCTGCTATTTGAAAAGTTAATCCCAAGTTTCTTCCATAAAATTCTAAAGCATCTTTTTCTTTATTTTCTGCATCAGATAAAATAGCACCAACTTTAGTTGCTGCTGCAAATAACTCAGCAGTTTTAGCTGAGATTATTTTTAAATATGTTTCTTCCAGCATATCAACTTCACCTTTGTGTTGAAGTTGTAGAACTTCTCCTTGAGCAATTTTAGATGAAGTGGACGATAATAATTTTAAAACTTCTAGGTTTCCGTCTTCTACCATCATTTCAAAACATCTACTCAATAGATAATCTCCAATTAAAACTGACGAATGATTATCCCAAACTTTGTTTAAAGTTTCTTTTCCTCTTCTAACAGTGCCTTCATCAATTACATCATCATGCATCAATGTTGCGCTGTGAATTAATTCAACACACGCAGCTAAATTTATATCTCTAGATCCTTTTGAGTAACCACATAATTTTGCACTACCCAAAGTTAGTAAAGCTCTTAGTCTTTTTCCTCCAGTTTCTATATGATAATCTGTCATTTTTTGAACCAGCTGTACATCACTAGATAATTTCGATTTTATTTTTTCTTCGGTTAAAACCAGTTTTTCTTCAACCGAGTCTTTAAGTTGAAAATATGAATCATTTATTTGATTTTTAAGCTGTACAACTGTTCCCATAAGATTTTTAAATTAGTATAATTTGTTTATATATATTACTTATCAATTGACGCACCAGTTTCTTCAATTATAAGTAGTCTTTATATTCAATAAATAATTCTATAAGACTTACCTATGTTCTCTTTTTTTAAAAAGAAAAAAATTGTTGCTCACTTAAAATTAAGTGGGGTAATTGGTAATGCAGGAAAATTTAAACAAGGTATTGATTTTGCAGGTCAAGAAGAACTAATTAAAAAGGCTTTTTCTCTAAAAAAAGCGGCATGTGTTGCTATATCAATCAATTCTCCAGGAGGATCACCAGTTCAATCTCATCTAATCTACAGCTTTATTAGACAACAAGCAAAAAAACATAAAAAAAAAGTTATTGTATTCGCTGAAGACGTAGCAGCTTCTGGAGGCTATTTGATTTCTTGTGCTGGGGACGAAATTTATGCAAATTCAAGTTCAATAATTGGATCCATAGGAGTGATATATTCTTCTTTTGGATTTACAGAGTTGATAAAAAAAATTGGGGTTGAAAGAAGAGTTCATACTGCTGGTAAAAACAAAAGCACACTTGATCCATTTTTGGAAGAAAAAAACGAGGATATTGAAAGATTAAAAAATATTCAATTGGATCTTCATAAAGACTTTATAGATGTTGTTGAAAAAAGTAGAGGATCAAAATTAAACAAATCTGATGTAGAACTTTTTTCAGGTGAGTTTTGGTCAGGTAGCAAAGCAAAAAATTTAGGATTGATTGATGGAATAGGAAACGCACATGAAATATTAAAAGATAAATTTGGTGAGGATGTAATTATTAAAAAATTTGAAAAATCTAAAGGATGGTTAAGTCAAAAACTTTCTTCATCTAGCAATCAAGTAGATCAAATAGCAAGTATTTTAGATGAAAGATCAATTTGGCAAAGATATGGTTTCTAAAGCAAAAAAAGAAAAAAAAAAAATTCAAACATTCCAAGATACCATTTTAAATCTTCAGAAATTTTGGAGTAAAAAGGGATGCATTATTCTTCAGCCTTACGATATGGAGGTTGGTGCAGGAACTTTTCATCCAGCTACCACCCTAAGATCACTAGGAACTAAACCATGGAAAGCAGCTTACGTACAACCATCAAGAAGACCCACAGATGGAAGATATGGAGATAATCCAAACAGGTTACAACACTATTATCAATTTCAAGTTTTAATCAAACCTTCTCCTGAAAATATAAAAAAACTTTATTTAAATAGTTTGTCTACTATAGGAATAGATCATAATGATCATGATATAAGGTTTGTTGAAGATGATTGGGAAAGTCCAACATTAGGTGCCGCAGGATTGGGTTGGGAAGTATGGTGTGATGGAATGGAAATTACTCAATTCACTTATTTTCAGCAAATGGCTGGATTTGATTGTAAACCTGTATCAGTTGAAATCACTTATGGCTTAGAAAGAATTTGTATGTTTACTCAAAAAGAAAAAAATGTTTATGATTTATTGTGGAATGATGAAGGTGTAAAATATCACGAAGTTTTTCATCAAGCCGAAAAAGAATTTTCAGCATACAATTTTGAACATGCGAATGTAGAAACACTTTTGAAAATGTTTGAAATGCATGAGTCTGAGGCAAAAGATCTAGTAGAAAAAAAAATTTCATTACCAGCATATGATCAATGTTTAAAAGCCAGTCATGTGTTTAATATTCTAGATGCAAGAGGTGCAATCAGTGTCGCACAAAGAGCTGGTTATATTGCTAGAATAAGAGATATTACAAAATCTGTAGCTGGTGTTTGGTTAGAGAGTCAATAATAATGTCAGAGTTTTTTTTAGAATTATTTAGTGAAGAAATACCTTCAAATCTTCAACAAAATTTAAGGGAAGACTTACTTAAAAGTTTTAATGATTTATTTTTAGAAAAATCAATTTTATTTAAAAAAAGCTCGTCATATTCAACACCAAATAGATTAGTGGTATTATTTGAAGGTGTTCAAAAAAATGTTGTACTAAAATCTGAGGAGATTAAAGGTCCAAATATAAAATCACCAGAAGTAGC
>CACHPE010000026.1 GCA_902581605.1 uncultured Pelagibacteraceae bacterium
TTTTAGCATCATTATCAAAAGTAAATATTCCATGGTTTAAAAGTATTAAGCAGTTAATATTTGGGTTTTTCTTATAAACCTCATTAATTTTTTGAGCCAAACCAAATCCAGGCATTACGTAAGGCACAATACTAACCTTGTTTCCAAAAATTTTTTTACAAAGATCCTTACCATTTGGCCTATTTGTTACATCCATAATTGCATCAGAATGGGTGTGATCAACAAATTTGAAAGGTAAAAAGGCATGTAAAAAAGTTTCTACAGATGGGTTAGGTGACTTAATATCAATTAAGTTTCTTTTTTGATATGCAACCATATCTTCATCGCTTAAATATTTTTTATTTTTAAGAGCTAAAAGTGGATTTAATTTTACTGCTGGTAAACCTGCTGGCTCTATTTCAGCCATGTCCCAACCACTTCCTTTAACACAGAGTACCTCGTAATTTTTACCATCAATATCTTTAATTGATGTTTTTACAGAAGTATTTCCACCTCCATGAAGAACAAGCTCACTATTTCTTCCTAATAATCTGGTTGTATATACTCTTAAAGCCATATCTTTTGAATGACCAAGTTTTGTATACTTTTTAATGTATTTTTTTGCTTCTAAATTTGACCAATTGTTTTTCACAGTTACAACCTCAGCGAAGTATTATAATAGTTTTTTGTTTGAAAGAAGCAAAAAATTTGATTAGTAAGGTTTCATCAAGGTTATTATGACAAAAGTTGGCGAACACATTACCCTGGATATTATTGGAACTACAAAAGAATATGATTCTGTTGTATTTGAAAGAGTAATTCACGATATTGCAAAAGCTGCTAAAGTGACAATTCTTAATATTTCAAAATATAAATTTGAACCACAAGGTTTTACAATTTTAGCTTTATTGGCTGAAAGTCATATTAGTTTTCATACATTTCCAGAAAAGGGGATTATTAGTTTTGATTTTTTCACTTGCGGAAAGGTAAGCCCTTCCGTTGCAATTGATATTATAAAAAAAGAATTTGAACACAAAAGAATAGTTAAAAAAGAATTTAATAGAGACACAAAATCTCTTTATCATGATATTTATAGCTCACCAGGTTTACAAAAATCTTACGTAGTAAATGATGTTTTGGAAGATTTTAAATCTAAAGTAGGTCAGCACATTGAAATTTTAGATTTAGAACAATTTGGCAAGTCTTTATTTATAGATGGTGAGATACAAGTTGCTTCTACTGACGAACATTTATACAGTTCTACTTTTGTTGGCTCTGGTTTAAATTTAAACAAAGATAATGATAGAGCTGCTATCATAGGTGGAGGTGATGGCGGGGTAGCAAGAGAATGTATTTCAAAAAACTTTAACTTCATCGATTGGTATGAATTAGACCCTGAAGTAGTTGATGTATGCAATAAACACCTTGGTGATATTGGTAAAAAAGCAACCGAAAAAAATTCTGTTAAATGTATTTGGGGTGATGCTTTTGAAAGTATTAAATCGGTAAGTGATGATACTTATGATCATATATTTGTAGATTTAAATGATGATCAATTTTGTATAGATTTAGCTGCTAAAAATATGGACTCATTAGTAAGAATTTTAAAACCCAAAGGAGTTATTACTGCGCAAGTTGGAAGTCAAGACAAAAAACCACAGCAGGTTGAAAATTGGTTAAATGTTTTTAATCAAAATTTTGGGAATGCAAAATTATCAAGAGTTTATATACCTAGTTTTGATTGTGCTTGGAATTTTTCATCATCAATAAATCATTAATTTTTCTTTTTTCCTATTAAAATTTGTGAAATAATTCTTCTTAATTAAAGGAGAAAATAATGAATATATTCAAAAAAACTATTTTAACAGTTCTTGCTTCTTTATTTATCATTGGAAATGTATCTGCTGAAAAAATAAAAATTGGAACTGAAGGTGCATATCCTCCATGGAACTCTAAAGATGCTTCTGGCAATCTTATTGGTTTTGAGGTTGAGTTAGCACAAGAACTTTGTGCAATCATGAAAGCTGAATGTACTATTGTTGAACAAGATTGGGATGGAATGATCCCTGCTTTGTTGATGAGAAAGTTTGATGCAATTATGGCTGGAATGTCAATTACAGCTGAAAGACAAAAAACAATAACTTTTTCCCAAGGTTATGCTGACGAAGTAGCATCACTTGCGGTAATGAAAGGTTCAAGCCTAGAGGGCATGGATACTCCTGAAGGTATTAATTTAACTTTAGGTGGATCAGATGTTAAAAAAGCTCTTAAAACTTTAACTGGCGCACTTGCTGGAAAAACTGTTTGTACTCAAACAGGAACGATTCACCAAAACTTTTTAGAGTCAGGTGATGTTGGAAGTGTAAATGTGAGAACTTACAAAACTCAAGATGAGGTAAACCTAGATCTTACATCTGGAAGATGTGATGTTGCTTTAGCTGCAGCAGTTGCATTTACAGATTATGCAGACAAGTCAGGTAAACCAGTTGTATTAGTTGGACCAACTTTTTCAGGTGGTGCATTTGGCAATGGTGTAGGTGTTGGGATTAGACAAGGCGGAGATGATGCGATCGGTAAAAGAGACGCTAAACTTCTAAAAGATTTCAACAAAGCAATTGATAAAGCAAGAAAACAAGGAATTATCAGCAAACTTGCTATTAAGCACTTTGGTTTTGACGCTTCTATGTAATTCATTTCAGATATGGCGACTATAATATATAGTCGCCAATCTATATGGAACTTCTTGCATTTGGTAAAACAGGGTGGGGTGACGAATTATTTTACGCAACCTTGATGACAATCGCTGTATCAATTACAGCAATGTTGGTTGGTTTCCTTTTTGCATTAATTTTTACCCCTTTAAAACTTTCAAAATTTAAAACTTTAAATTTAGTTGGAAACTTTTATACAACAGTAATTCGTGGGGTACCTGAGCTGCTAGTAATATACCTTTTCTTTTTTGGTGGCAGTGGAGCTATCATGTATGTAGCTTCAATTTTTGGTTATTTCGAATATATAGAGATTAACGCATTTATTACTGGTTCAATGGCTATTGGTATTATATCAGGTGCTTATTCAACAGAAGTATTTCGGGGAGCAATTCAGTCAATAGATAAAGGTCAATTTGAAGCTGCAAAAGTACTTGGAATAAGCAAGCTAGGGCAATTTTATAAAATAATACTTCCCCAGATGTTAAGACTTGCTATTCCAAATTTGAGCAATGTTTGGCAAATAACTTTAAAAGATACTTCTCTTATTTCAGTAACAGGATTAGTTGAAATAATGAGACAATCATATATTGCAGCAGGATCTACTAGAGATCCACTATTCTTCTATTCATTTGCAGCAGTTTTATATCTTTTACTTACTTATGTGAGTATGAAATTAATTAACAAGTTAGAAGTTAAGTATAGCAGAGGGTATTAATGGATTTTGATTTAATGATCACTAGTTTCCCTAAACTTTTAGGAGCAACTGTAATTACTTTAAAATTATTATCTGCATCATTATTTTTTGGATTATTCCTAGGTCTTTCCTTTGCAATTTTAAGATTAAATAAAAATATAGTTATTAATAAATTTGCTTATGGCTATTCATATATATTTAGAGGAACACCATTATTGGTCCAAATTTTCATAATTTATTTTGGATTGGGCCAAATAGAATATTTAAGAACAACATTCTTATGGGTAATTTTAAAAGAGCCTTATTGGTGTGCAATTATAGCTTTTACCTTAAATACTGGTGCATATACCTCTGAAATTTTAAGATCAGCATTTCAAACAATAAAACCAGGTATTATTGAAGCTGGAAAAAGTTTAGGAATACCAAACAAAATAATCTTTTATAAAATTCAAATTCCAATTGCTATTCGACAATCACTCCCAGCGTACGGAAATGAAATCATATTGATGATGAAAGGCACTTCTTTAGCAAGCACAGTAACTTTGATGGATTTAACAGGTGTTGCTAAATATATAATTTCAACAACTTTTAAACCAATCGAGGTATTTATTGTTGCTGGTGGAATTTATTTGTTCATGACTTTTATCATTCATAACGTGATTAAATATTTAGAGAAAAAGTACAGCTTTCAATAATAAAAATGTTTTTATCAGAGAAACAAATTAATGATTATCAAAATGATGGAGTAATAATAATTAAAAATGTATTTAAAGATTGGATTGAGCCACTTAGAAAAGGATTTCAAAAAGTTTTAGATAGTCCAAGTAAGCACGGGAGAGAAAATGTAACTGATGATAATGGAAGATTTTTTGAGGATTATTGTAATTGGGAGAGGATAAAAGAATTTAAAGATTGTTTATATAATTCACCTGGAGCTCAAATAGTTGCAGAAGCAACTAATTCTAAATCTACTCAAATTTTTCATGAACATATTTTTATAAAGGATCCAGGTACTCACAAAGAAACACCTTGGCATCAAGATATGCCATATTACTGTGTTAATGGTAACGATACCGGAAGTTTTTGGATTCCATTAGATGATGTTGATCATAAAAATAATCTTAAATTAATTTTAGGTTCTCACAAATGGTCAAAATTAATTAGACCAACAAAATGGTCAAATAATCAATCTTGGTATGTTGATGATAGTGCTTTTATGGATTTACCTCCTTCAAAAGAATTTGAAAAAAATATTTTAATTCCAGAACTAAGTTTAGGGGATGCTGTTTTATTTAATTTTAAAACTGTACATGGTTCAACAGGTAATAATTCTTGTAAATCACGAAGAGCATTTTCAATGCGATTTATAGGAGATGATGTAAAATATATTGATAGAGGAGGACCAACCTCACCTCCATTTGATGGAATTAATTTAAAAACGGGAGATTTGATGAGAGACGATTGGTTTCCTAAAGTTTTTAGTAGCTAGTATATTCTTTAATTTCTTTGATAATTGATCCAGTGTGATTATTCATTTCTAATTTAATTTTTGCTCGATCATCATTTAAAAAATGAACATCTCTAGATAATTTTATAAATTTATCACCAAAGTCCTTATTTTTTTCACAATCTCTTTTGTCATCTTCTATAACCCACAACTTGGCATTAATTTCTTTTAAATCTTGGAATAATTTATTTAGTTTATCGTCAGACTTAACATTTTTTTCAAATTGATCTTTTAGAATCGAATGTTCATTTGATATAAATTTTAGTTTATCAGGGTCTTTAAT
>CACHPE010000027.1 GCA_902581605.1 uncultured Pelagibacteraceae bacterium
GAGGCTAAAGAAGAGGAAAATATTGCTGAAGGAAAACTAGAAATTGATGATCCTATAGAAAAGATATCCGAACATCAAATACAAGAAGATCCAAATACTAAAGAAAATATTGCTGAAAAAGAAAATTTAGATGATGGAAAAGAGAAAAAGAAAGAGCATAGATTTAAATTTAAAAGATATAAAATTCAGGAAGTAATTAAACCTAATCAGGTAATTCTTGTACAAGTTATTAAAGACGAAAGAGGTCAAAAAGGTGCAGCTTTAAGCACTTTCATTTCTATTGCGGGTAAGTACATAGTGTTAATGCCAAACACTCCTAAAGGAGGAGGTATATCAAGAAAAATATTTAATCCTGCTGATAGAAAAAAAATAAGATCAATTTTAAATGAAATTGAAATACCTAAAGAGATGGGATTAATTGTTAGAACTGCTGGAAGTAATAAAACAAAAAATGAAATAAATAATGATTTAGAAACTTTGATTAATTCTTGGAGTCAAATAAAAGAAAATGCTATAAACTCTATTGCTCCTTCTTTAATACATCAAGAAAGTGAAATAATAAAAAGAACATTAAGAGATATGTTTGACGAAAATACCCAAAACATAATTGTAGAAGGTAACGATGGTTATAAAAAAGCTCAATCATTCATGAAAACAATGATGCCATCAAATATCAAAAAAGTAAAAAAATATAGAGGAAAAATTCCACTATTTATTCAAGAAAATATCGAACAAAAGTTAAATCAAATTTTTGACTATGAAATTAAATTAAAGTCAGGAGGATATCTAGTTATTAACCCAACTGAGGCTTTAGTTTCTATCGATATAAATTCTGGAAGTTCAATAAAAGGAAAAAATGTTGAAAGCACTGCTCTAGATACGAACATTGAAGCTGCAGAAGAAATTGCAAGACAAATAAAGATAAGAGATTTGTCTGGTTTAATTATTATAGATTTTATTGATATGCTAAGTTATGGAAATAGGAGGTTAGTAGAAAGAAAACTTAAAGAAAAATGCAGGTCAGATAGAGCTAGAATTCAAATTGGAAGAATAAGTAATTTTGGTCTTCTAGAGATGTCAAGACAAAGACTGAGGGAAAGCGCAATAAAATGGAAAGTTACATTAACAGACGAGTCTTTTGCTCAAAAAATTTTAAAAATTGTTGAGTTAAAAGCTGTAATTAATAAAGCTAAATTTGTTGAATTAAAAGTTTGTGAAAAAATTTCAGATTTCCTTAAAGAAAATTTTGTTGATGATTTAACTTATTTTGAAAAAAAAAATAAAGTAAAAATAGATATCATTAGTGACAATTCTTTAATTATACCTGAGTATATTATAGATATTAAAAATAGATCAAAAAAGACAACAGAGCTAGTGGAATATCATGAAAAATTAAAAAATTTAGAAACACAAAATAAAGAAGATAAATTTTCTGAAAAAAAAGAAAAGAAAAAGATAAATAAAAAAAAATATAATAAAAAAAGGTATTATAAAAAGACTAAATAATTCCTTTTGATGGTGAGGATGGATTACCCATTAAAATTTTATCTATTCTTCCAGATTTGTAAGATTGTCTTCCTGCAATAACAGCATTTTTAAAAGCTAAAGCCATTTCAAATGGTTTTTTTGCTTTTGCTATAGCAGTGTTAACAAGCACTCCATCACATCCTAATTCCATTGCAATTGTAGCGTCTGAAGCTTGACCCAAACCAGCATCAATAATTAATGGAAGTTTGGTTTGTTTTCTAATTATTTGAATATTGATTTTGTTTTGTATGCCTAGTCCTGATCCAATTGGTGCAGCTAGGGGCATAATTGCATCAGCACCTGAATTCTCTAAACGCTTAGCCATTAAAGGATCATCATTACAATAAACCATAACCTTAAAACCTTCTTTAGCAAGAACTTCTGTAGATTTTAAAGTTTCAATCATATCAGGAAATAAATTTTTTTTATCTCCTAAAACTTCTAATTTAACTAATTTCCAACCACCTATTTCTCTTGCTAATCTCAAAGTTCTTAAAGCCTCCTTTGAATTAAAACATCCAGCAGTATTCGGTAAATATGTAATTTTTTTTGGATCAATATAATCCATAAGCAAAGGCTTATTTTTATCAGAAATATTAACCCTTCTTACGGCAACTGTTACGATTTCTGCTCCTGAGAGTTTAATTGCTTTTGCGCACTCAGACATACTTTTGTATTTTCCAGTTCCAACGATTAATCTGGAATAAAATTTTTTATTCGCAATAATTAGACTATCTTTTTTCAAATTAACCACCTCCAATAAAATGAACTATTTCAATTTTATCATTTTTATTTAATTTTATTTTATTAATTTTTTTTTTATCTATTATTTCTTCATTAAGCTCAATAGCTACTTTATTTAATGGAATTTTTAGATTTTTTAACACTACAGAAAGGGTAGAATCTTGATTTATAGATTTGATTTTACCATTTATTTTAATTTTTATTTTTTTTATTTTTTTCATCGTATATAAATGCTGAATGAATAATAAAATAATTATTATTAATGGTCCAAATCTTAATCTATTAGGAGAAAGAGAACAATCACAATATGGATCAACCACTTTTGAACAACTTAAAGAAAATTGTTCTAAAAAAGGCCAAGAAATTGGTCTTGATATTGAATTTGCTCAATCTAATATTGAAGGAGAGCTTGTTAATATAATTCAAGATGCTAGGAAAAAATTTGATGGAATGATTATAAATGCTGCTGCATTTACTCATACATCAGTAGCCATAAGAGATGCTCTAGATTTATTCAAAAAACCAATTATCGAGCTACATCTATCCAATATTTATAAAAGAGAGGAATTTAGACATAAATCACTTTTAAGTGGTGTCGTAACTGGAGGAATTTTTGGATTAGGTGCTGAAGGATATATTTTGGCCATAATTTCATTACAAAAGTCTTTGCAAAATGAAAATAGATAAAAAAATAATTCAAGAACTAAGTGATTATTTAAAAGAATTTGATCTTACTGAAATTGAGATAACAGAAAAGGATACAAAAATTAAAGTATCAAAAAACAATGTTTCAATTAGTAATCAACCACAAGTTATTTCGTCCTCATCACCTACAACAAGTTCAGCACCTATTCAAAATCAAAATACTGAATCAGGAACTGAAATTACTTCGCCTATAATTGGAACAGCATACCATGCTCCGGAACCCGGTGCTAAAAAGTTTGTTGAGGTTGGAAAAAAAATTAAAAAAGGTGATACAATTATGATTGTTGAGGCAATGAAAACAATGAACCATGTTCCTTCAACAGCAGATGGTGTAGTAAAAGAAATTTGTGTTAAAGATGGTCAACCAGTAGAATTTGGTCAAACTATCATCATCTTAGAATAAAAAATGTTTAAAAAAATTTTAATTGCAAACCGTGGGGAAATTGCAGTTAGAATTATTAGAGCATGTAAAGAATGGGGAATTCTTACTGTCGCTGTTCATTCCGATGTAGATAGAGAAAGTATGCATGTTAGAATGGCTGATGAAAGTGTATGTATTGGCTCACATCAACCAGCAAATAGTTACTTAAATATTCCAGCATTAATGTCTGCAATAGAACTTACAAATGCTGATGCTGTTCATCCTGGATATGGTTTTCTTTCGGAAAATGCGAATTTTGCAAGAATTTTAGAAGAGAATAAAATTAATTTTATAGGAGCCTCATCAAAACATATTGAAATGATGGGAGATAAAATCCAAGCTAAAAGAATAGCTGAAGAAAATGGATTGCCCATTATTGAAGGGTCTGAAGGAGGAGTGAAAGATGTTTCCGAAGCAAAAGAACTTTGTAAAAAAATTGGTTTTCCTGTTTTAATTAAAGCCTCAGGTGGAGGTGGAGGCAAAGGTATGAAAATAGTTTATAAGGAAGAAGAATTTGAATCATTGTTTTCAACAGCTAAATCTGAAGCGCAAAAATACTTTGGAAATGATAAAGTCTATATTGAAAAATTTTTTCAAAATCCAAGACATATTGAGGTTCAAATATTAGCTGGGAAAAATAGAGTTGTTCACCTTCATGAAAGAGATTGTTCAGTTCAAAGAAGACATCAAAAATTAATAGAGGAAACACCAAGTCCAGTTTTAAATGATGAAATAAGAAAAGATTTATTTGAAAGAACAGTAAAAATGGTAGCTAAAATAGGTTATATGGGAGCTGGAACTGTTGAGTTTATATATGAGGATGGAAAATTTTATTTTCTTGAAATGAATACAAGAGTTCAAGTTGAACATCCAGTAACAGAAATGGTTACAGGGATTGATATAATCAAAGAACAAATTTGGATTGCTTTTTCAGGAGAAACAGCTTTGAAACAAAGTGATATAAATCCTAGAGGACATGCAATTGAATGTAGAATAAATGCTGAGGATGCTAGTAAAAACTTTCAGCCTTCACCTGGAGTAATTACTATGTGTCACCAACCATCTGGTTTTAGAACTAGAGTAGATGGAGCAATATTTCAAGGATATAAAGTAACACCCTACTACGACAGTATGGTTTGTAAATTAATTTGTCATGGAAGAAACCGAATAGAAGCAATTCAAAGAATGAACAGATCTTTAGATGAATTTGTTATTGAGGGAATAACTACAACAATACCTCTACATAAAAAATTACTTAATCATAAAAAATTTATAAATTCAGATTTTAATGTAAGTTGGTTAGATAAAGATTCAATTGTTTAATAACAGCTTACTAACCACACATCATAAACAGGGTGGTCAAAAGGTTTTATTGAAGGACTAGATGAAAACATCCAACCATTAAAAACGAAAACTTCATCATTATTTTTATTTGTTAAATCTCTAACCTGAATATAAGCTGTTATCTCTGGATTATCATCAAATTCAGAATTTTTACACT
>CACHPE010000028.1 GCA_902581605.1 uncultured Pelagibacteraceae bacterium
GGAAGCTTCGCTTGCTAAAAGATTAAAAGAAGGTGTACCAACTGATGCAAGTGTTGATGCAATTTTAGACGCAATCAGTCCACTTTTACCAACACCGCAAAGTATCACTTTTGATTGACATTTTGCAATCTCAAACACAGCATCACTAAAAGAATAATTTAAACTATTTTTTAATTTCTGAAGGGCTTTTATTTCTAAATTGATTACATCTTTAGCTATAGATATAAATTTTCTTTTATTCATTAATGTGACCAGATATCATCTTTAAACAAAGCTAGATCAAGATCAACTCTTGTTTGTAAAAATTTTAAACAATCTTTATAAAGTTTAATTCTATTTTCTCTTTCTAAAATCTTATTTAATTCATCATGAATTCTATGAAGATAAATCACATCATTTGCACAATATTTTAACTGTGCTGGAGTTAATTCTCCTCCGAAATCTGAGTTTTGAAATTGTTTGCTTATATCTATATTAATAAATTCCTTAATTAGAGTTTTAAGTGAATGATTGTCCGAATAAGATCTTGCTAATTTAGATGCTATTTTTGTGTCGAGTATATTATTTGTATTAGTTTTTAAATAATATTTGATATGAGCTATATCAGCTCGTCCAAAATGAAAAATTTTTGCTATAGAGCTGTCATTTAAAAGTTTTATTAAATTTGGTGCATTATAATTCTTTCTATCAAATTGAACGATGTGAGCATCTAAATTACCTGAAGATATTTGAATTAAGCATAACGGGTCCCGTCTTACATTTAATCCCATAAATTCACCATCTACAGCTATTATATTGCCTAATTTCAAATCATCTGGTAGATCGTTTTTGTGAAGGTGAATATTATTACTCATTTTTAAACATATATATATGAAAGCAAAAAATTGTCTAATTTTTGGTGGCAGTGGTCAAATTGGCAGAAACTTAATAAGGAAACTAACAAAAAATAACTATAAAGTTACTGTCGTAACCAGAAATATTCATCAAAAAAGTTATGTTATTAAAACACAAGCAAATGCTGGATATATAGATATTATTGAGGCAAACATCTTTGAAGAAGACAAAATTAGAAAACTTTTTAGTAGAGCAGATATTTGTATTAATTTAATTGGAATATTGTTTGAGCAAAAAAGAGGAAATACATTTAAAAATATTCATACAACATTCCCTGCTATTCTAGCTA
Source organism: uncultured Pelagibacteraceae bacterium (assembly GCA_902581605.1). Classification (GTDB taxonomy): domain Bacteria; phylum Pseudomonadota; class Alphaproteobacteria; order Pelagibacterales; family Pelagibacteraceae; genus Pelagibacter. The sequence continues at coordinate 1,184 of CACHPE010000028.1, forward strand.
AATTATCAAAAGAATATAACTTAAAACATTTTATACATTTGTCTGCATTGGGAATTAATGAGGTTAAAGACTCTAATTATGCTCTAAGTAAACTTGAGGGTGAAAACAAAATATTAGAAAACTTTCCTTTAGCAACAATACTTCGACCTTCGATTGTTTATTCAGCTGATGATAATTTTACAACAAACTTTATGACATTATTGAATAGATTACCTTTTTTTCCGCTTTATTATAATGGTGACACAAAATTTGCTCCAATTCATTGTTCAGATTTAACAGATACAATTTATCATATAATATCAAATAATATTTATTCTAAAATTATAGAATGTGTTGGCCCAGAAATAATAACGTTTAAAGAAATATTAGATAGATTACTTAAACTTATTGATAAAAAAAGAATTTTAATTCCATTCCCACTGCCTATTGCAAAGTTTTCAGCAAAGCTATTTCAACTAATGCCAAAACCTATTTTAACAATAGATCAATTAAAGCTTTTAAAATATGACAATATTGCCTCTGGAAAATATAAAACTAACTCTGAAATTGGTATACCAAGCAGAAGATATTTCAATGATGAAGTTAAAAAATATTGTTATATGTGGAGGGACGGAGGTCAGTTTTCAACAGAAAAATATATTTCGAATAACGATTTAGACAATACTGCAAATAGAAATTAAGCAGTTTGTATTTTCTTTTCAATAAACTCTGGAACTTCTCCCTTTTCTGAGACCTCTTCTTTTTTACCTTTAGGCTGGTAAGCATAGAGTAAATGCAATTTACAATAGGAAAAATCTTTTAAAGATGATCTCCCACAGAAATAAAATGATTTTTCATTAGGATGACCTATTGGCCATTTACAAGAATTTTCATCAAGTTCTTCAAGCTGTTTAGGATTTTCAGGCTCAAAATCTTTTTCTATAATTAAAGACTTAAACTTACTTTTCCTATTTCTTTTAATTTTAACATTTTTTTCATTTAAAGAACTTTCAAAATTTTGGTTTGAAGTTGCTGTTCTTGTTTTTATTTTTGCAGATAAATTAAGTCTATGAGCTTTTCCAATAACAGCATTTCTACTTATGCCTCCAATTATTTCAGCAATCTGGCTCGCAGTCTTTCCATTACCCCATAGCTCTTTTAGTTTTGCTACTTTCTCATCTGTCCAGCCCATAATCAATATGTAGTATATATTTTATAATTGATTACAATATACTGATATAAATTTAAAATAAACAACCAAAATATGATGGTTATCAACATTAATTTTCCAATTGAGTAAAATAAATTTTCAATCCTAACTTGTATAAATAATTAAAGTTTATAAAACAAACTATGTTTATGAGTAATTTAGCAAAAAATTATAACAGAAAAAAAATTTCCTTTAGCTACGGAAAAGGAAGTTATCTTTTTTCAACAGATCGAAAAAAATATCTAGATATGATGTCTGGTATAGCAGTTAATTCACTAGGTCATGCTCATCCGAAACTAGTAAAAACAATTAGAGATCAATCAAAAAAACTTTGGCATGTTTCTAATGCATTCCAAATCCCTGAGGGAGAAAAATTAGCTAAAAAGTTATGTCAAAAAACTTTTGCAGATTATGTAATATTTCAAAATTCTGGGGCGGAAGCTACTGAGGCAGCCATTAAAGTTGCAAGAAGATATTTTTATTCAATTGGGAAACTTAATAAAACCAGAATTTTATGTATTAAAAATTCTTTTCATGGAAGAACCTTGGCCACTATTTTTGCAAGTGGATCAAAGAAAATGACCCAAGGATTTGGGCATGTAGGTGGTTTTGATCATTTTGATTTTGGAAATCACAAATCTCTAAAGAAAAAAATTACAAAGAATACTGCTGCAATCATGGTTGAAACTATCATGGGCGAAGGTGGTATCAAAGTTATTCCCGATTGGTGTTTAAAAGAATTAAGAAAATTGTGTGATAAAAAAAAAATATTGCTAATATTAGATGAAGTGCAATGTGGAATTTCACGGTCTGGAGATTTTTTTGCATTTGAAAAATCTAAAGTAAAACCAGATATAGTACCAATAGCTAAAGGTATAGGTGGTGGATTTCCTATTGGTGCTGTTTTAATGAATAAAAAAGTTGCCAAGAGTATGACGCCAGGCACCCATGGCTCAACTTTTGGTGGTAATCCTCTAGCTATGGCTGTTGGAAATACAGTTATGGATATTGTTTCTACTAAGAAATTTCTAAATAATGTAAAAAAATCTTCAAAATATTTTTTTTTGAAATTAAATAAGTTAAAGAAAAAATATCCAAGCATTATTAAAGAAATAAGAGGAAAAGGGTTATTAATTGGAATTCAACTCCACACAGATCAAACTAAGTTTATAAAAAAATTAATAGATAAACAGTTATTGACTATTCGAGCAGCAGAAAATGTTGTTCGTATTTTACCTCCATTAAATGTTAAAAAAAATGAAATAGATTTAGCGATAAAAATTATTGATAAAGTTTGCTCAGAAATAAAATAATCATGAAACATTTCATAAATTTAAAAGATATACCTGCAAAAGATCTGAGAAAGATTATTACTGACGCAAAGAAAAGAAAAAGTTATAGAAAAAAACTAAGTACACTTGAGTTTGATCATGGCTCACCATTGAAAGGAAAGTTGTTAATTCAAATGTTTGAAAAATCTAGCTTGAGAACAAGATTAAGCTTTTATTTAGCAATCAAACAATTGGGAGGTGGCACTTTAACCTTGAGATCAAATGAACTTCATTTGGGTCAAGGAGGAGAGAGTATTGCTGATACTGCTAAAATTCTTTCTACTTATGGTGATGGATTTATGCTTAGAACCGATAGCGATAAAAA
>CACHPE010000029.1 GCA_902581605.1 uncultured Pelagibacteraceae bacterium
CTTTCCAACTTGAATATTTCTTTTTAACACCATCTTTATTTTTATTTGGATAATATGCTGAGTCAGTACCAGTTAAATTTTCTTGATGTGGTTTTTGCCATTCGTATTTTTCTAAGATATGTTTTTTCTCAATTTTATTAGGTGTAAAATGTATCCAAGAAAACCACTCAACAGGAATTTTAGATGCGTCTATTGTGTTTGAATAGATAACCCATCTTTTTCCATTTTTACTCTCATAGTATTTATTACCTAACTCATCAGTGCCAACTAGTTTTCCAAAAAAAATAGTTTTTAGTCTTGTTCCAAAAGTATCCTGATTCCACCATGTGAAAATTTTTCTTAAGAGTGTCAACATAATATTTTTTTTATTAATTCAATTAAAAATTGTAAAATTTAAATTAGACTAAAATATGAATATGTATATAAATTAATTGATTCATTATTCAAATTAAAATTTAAATTGAGGTCAAATGGCAAAGTATTTAGTTGAAACTTATTATACATGTACCTTTAAGGTAAATCATTATTTAGATGATATTAACGAGACAGAGCTAAAAAATTTAGAAAAGAGAAACGATGGGAAATTTGAAGTTTTAGATGTAAAACTTGATAACAGAAAAACTAAAAGCCTAGATCCTAAAAATAATAAAGTCTTAGAAAGTAAAAAAGTAGAAGTAGTTAAAGAAACAAATATTAAAAGCGAAATAAATAAAGAAAGTGTAATAACAAATATAAACACAACTAACGAAAACTCAGGTAAAAGATTTGGCATGCCTGATAGACGAAAAGGGTATATTCAAAAGGCTACTATTGGTGATCACAAAGTTTACCTGCATACTGGAGAATATGAGGATGGAAAAATTGGAGAAATATTTATTGATACAAGTAAAGAGGGAGAACTTGTTAAAGCTTTAATGAATAACTTTGCGATTGCTGTTTCTTTAGGCCTTCAATATGGTGTTCCGTTAGATGAGTTTATAAATGCTTTTATTGGTACAAAATTTGAACCATCTGGCAAAGTCCATGGTAATGATAGAATTTTAAGTGCCACATCAATTTTGGATTATATTTTTAGAGAATTAGCTATTTCATATCAAAATAGAGAGGATCTAGCCCACACTCCTGCGATTGGAGGAAATGATACGCTCAATACAGAAGATCAAAGTTCTGAAGATCAAAATCAATTATTAAAAATTGTAAAAGATATTACTAGTAAAGGTTTCGTAAGAAATAATTATAAGAAAAATCTAGTTGATCTTTCAGATGTAAAAATAAGTTTAAAAGGTAAAAAATAAGTTATTTTTTAGTTTTTAAAGAAAGATTTAATTCTTTCAGTTGATCTGGATTTACCTCAGATGGTGCATTCATCATCAAATCTTGCGCGTTTTGATTCATTGGGAACATAGTAACTTCCCTAATATTTTTCTCATTAGCTAGTAACATTACTATTCTATCAATACCAGGTGCTATTCCACCGTGTGGTGGTGCACCATAACTAAGTGCATTAATCATTCCACTAAATTTTTCATCTACTCGACTTTTATCATATCCTGCAATCGAGAAAAGTTTATACATAAGTTCTGGTTTATGATTTCTAATTGCTCCTGAAGATAATTCTATGCCATTACAAACTATGTCGTATTGATAAGCGAGTATATCTAATGGGTTTTCAAAATCTTTTTCACTTAAATTACCTTGAGGCATTGAAAATGGATTGTGACTAAATCTAATCTTGTTTGTTGTTTCATCTTTTTCAAACATTGGATAATCTACAATCCAGCAAAATGCGAAAACATTTTCATCAATTAAATCTAGATCTTTTGCAATTTTATCTCTTGCTATTGCAGTAATTTTTTCTAATTCATCTTGTTTTTCACAAGCCATGAAAATACTATCCCCTATTTCACAGTTTGTTTTTTTCATAATTTCAACTAATGCATCTTTTGAAAAGAATTTTCCTATAGGGCCCTTAGCTGAAATATCTCCATCCTTTTCAATGGTTAAATAAGCTAAACCAGAAGCACCTTCTCCTTTTGCCCATTTATCAATATTATCAAAAAAACTTCTGGGCTTATCTTTTGTATTTTTTGTAGTAATACATCTTACTTTAGATCCAGATTTTACTAATTTTTTAAATATTTCAAATGAAACGTCTTCTCTAGTAAATATTTCAGTTATATCATTTACAATGAGCGGGTTTCTTAAATCTGGTTTATCTGTACCATATTTAAGCATTGCTTCTTTGTATGAAATCTTTGGAAATTTATCAAACATTAGTTTTTTTGTAGAAAAATTTTTAAATGTATTAACCATTAACTTTTCAACAACATTAAATACATCCTCTTGTTCAACAAATGACATTTCCAAATCTAATTGATAAAATTCCCCAGGACTTCTGTCTGCTCTTGCATCTTCATCTCTGAAACATGGTGCAATTTGAAAATATCTATCAAAACCTGAAACCATTATTAATTGTTTAAATTGCTGAGGAGCTTGAGGCAGCGCATAAAATTTTCCTGGATTTAAACGACTAGGCACTAAAAAATCTCTTGCACCCTCTGGACTAGATGACGTTAAAATTGGAGTTTGAAATTCTAAAAAACCTAATTTAGTCATTTCATTTCGGATGTATGAAATAACTTTAGATCTTAAAATAATATTTTCGTGAATTTTTTTTCTTCTTAAATCTAAGAATCTATATTTCAACCTTATTTCCTCTGCATATTCTTGATCACTAAAGATTGGCATAGGTAGCTCTTTACAAGTGCCTAAAACTTCATGCTTCTCAATAACAACCTCTATTTCACCTGTGTCAATTTCAGAATTAGTTGTCTCTTTAGATCTATTAACAACTTTTCCCTCAACTTTAATAACAGTTTCTAATTGCATTTTCTCTAAATCATAAAAATATTTATTATCTTTATCAATTATACATTGGGTAATTCCGTAATTATCTCTTAAATCAATAAATAATAAATTCCCGTGGTCTCTTTTTTTATTAATCCAGCCTGATAGAGAAATTTTTTTATTTACATCCTCTTTTCTTAATTCATTACACTTATGTGTTCTGTATTTATTCAATTAGACCTCTAATGCTTCTCTAATAATTTTAAAATCGATTGGTTTTTTTCTTTTTAAACTAATTTCGTCGATTTTATATATGAAATCAGAAATTTTGCCATATGTTCTATCAATTCTCTTAATTATAAAATTAATAAGTTTTTGGTCTATTGATATTTGACGGTCAGAAAGATTTTTTAGTATTAATGCATAAATTAAATCGTCACCAGGTTTTTCTATTTGAGATAAAATAAAATTTGTAGATCTTGAACTTAGATCATTTAGTTTAAATTTAAAGTCAACTATTGGTATTGTTGAGGTTACTATCAAATATTTATTATCCTGATCAATTATATTAATAAGTGAAAAAAATAAGTTTTCATTTATTTTTTCAGTTAAATCCTCAACAATAATGTTTTCATATATTTTAATTTTTTGAAGAAAATCATTATTCATATCCTCTGAATTAATTTTAATTCCTCTATTTTTTGTTAAAAATATATTTATTAAATGACTTTTTCCTGAAAACTTTTCACCGATTAAGTTTATAAAATTTTTATCCCATTTTGGCCAACTGTTTAAAAGACGAAAAGAATGTTCGTTGCTATTTGAAACATAAAAATCCTGATCTTTAAAGTTTTGCTCATAATCAAACTCAAGAATTTGTTGATTAAGATTTGTCATTTAAAACCCAAATTTTATTTTTTATTTCA
>CACHPE010000030.1 GCA_902581605.1 uncultured Pelagibacteraceae bacterium
AAATCAGATTAAATTTAAAGCAATAGAAGAAGGAACTTTTTTCACAAGAGATTTAGTATCTGAGCCAGGTAATGTTTTGCACCCTGATGAATATGCAAAAAGATTAAATCTATTAAAAAAATTTGGTCTTAAAGTAAATATTTACGACGAAAAGAAATTAAAAAAATTAGGTATGAATACTTTGTTAGGAGTTGGGCAAGGAAGTATTAGAGGATCATATCTTGTAACCATGGAGTGGAATGGGTTAAGAGATAAATCTAAACCTTTAGCATTTGTTGGTAAAGGAGTTTGTTTTGATACGGGTGGTATTTCACTAAAACCTGCAAAATTTATGGAGGACATGACTTATGATATGGCTGGATCTGCAGTTGTAGTTGGACTAATGAAAAGTTTAGCCTTACGAAAGGCAAAAGTGAATGCTGTAGGTGTCGTAGGTCTTGTTGAGAATATGCCAGGTGGGAATGCACAACGACCAGGAGATATTGTAAAGTCATATAGCGGAAAGACAGTTGAAATTTTGAATACAGATGCAGAAGGAAGATTAGTATTAGCAGATGCTTTAACATATACAGAAGAAAAATTTAAACCTAAATTCATAGTAGATTTAGCAACTTTAACAGGAGCAATTATTGTTTCGCTTGGATCAGAATATGCAGGTTTATTTTCAAATGATGATAAATTATCAAAACAATTAATTAATGCAGGCGAAGAAGTAGAGGAAAAAGTTTGGAGAATGCCATTAAGTAAAAATTTTGACAAACTAATTAACTCTAAAAATGCAGATATGCAAAATATAAACTATGTGGGAGGAGCTGGATCTACTACTGCTGCTCAATTTTTGCAGAGATTTATTTTAAACAAAACACCTTGGGCGCATTTAGATATTGCTGGGATGGCTTTTTCAAAATATGGAGGAGCATTAAATTCAGGTGGTGCTACAGGCTATGGAGTAAGATTATTAAATAAACTAATAGAGGATAATTATGAATAATTTAGAACAAACTTTATCTATTATTAAACCAGATGCAGTTGAAAGAAATCTTGAAAATGAGATTAAGGAAATGTTTAAAATTAAAGGTTTTTCAATCTTAAAAGAAAAAAAAATTCAAATTGAAAAATCAGAAGCAGAAAAATTTTATAAAGTTCACGAAACTAAGCCATTTTATAACGATTTATGTGATTATCTCTCTTCAGGTCCAATTGTTGTTATGGTTCTTGAAAAGTCTAATGCAATATTGGGAAATAGAGAGTTAATGGGCGCAACAAATCCAAAAGATGCAGCAGAGGGCACTATCAGAAAAAAATATGGAATTTCTATAGATAAAAATTCTGTTCATGGATCAGATAGTGTTGAAAATGCTAAAATTGAAATAGATTTTTTTTTTAAAGATTAAAAACTTTTAATATAGCTTTTGGGTACAATTTATGTTCTTGGGCTAAAATTTTTTTTGCAAGAGAATTCTCAGTTTCATTTTTTGAAATTTTCACTTTTTTTTGTAGAATAATCTTACCAGAATCTAATCTAGAGTTCACAAAATGAACAGTGCATCCTGAATATTTTTCTTTGTTCTCTATTGCTCTTCGGTGAGTATTCAATCCTTTGTATTTAGGCAGTAAAGAGGGGTGTATATTTAAAATTTTCCTTTTACATTTTTTTATAAAATTTTTTGACAAAATTTTCATAAATCCAGCTAGACAAATCATTTCAATATTATTTTTTTTTAAGATACAAAGTAGTTTATTTTCACTTACTTTTTTGTTTTTAAAATTTAAAACTTTTTTTTTAATTTTAAATTTTTTGGCATAATTTAAACCCTTTGCCTTAGGGTTATTTGAAACAATTAAATTAATCGATATAGGAGATATTTTAGTTTTAGAAAATTTAACTAAAGATTTTAAATTACTTCCTGTCCCTGAAATAAATACAGCTGTTCTAATTCTATTGATACCAGTTGATAGAACCATTTAAGTTAACTTTGTTTTTACCTTCAGAAATTTTTCCAATAACATACGGTTTGTATTTTTTTGAAAAAAATTTACTTATTTTTTTTAAATTTTTACTTTCAATAATAAGGCAGAAACCAACTCCACAATTAAATGTTCTAAGCATTTCTTTATCGGAAATTTCATTATTTTTAATCCAATTAAATATTTTAGAAGTTTTAATTTTATCTAAACTTATATATGCAGAGAGTTTATCTGGTATAATTCTTTTAATATTGTCAGACAAACCTCCTCCAGTTATATTTGCACAACCATTAATTAATTTGTTGTTTATTAAATTCATTATTTCCTTAACATATATTTTAGTTGGTTTTAATAGCTCAGATTTTAAAAATTTATTTTTTTTAATATTTATTTTTTTTTGTTTTAATAAATATCTTACAAGAGAATAACCATTAGAATGTAAACCGCTGGAAGGAATTGCAACTATAAGATTATTTTTTTTTATTTTATTTTTATTTAAAATTCTATTCTTTTCCACAATTCCTACTGCAAAACCTGCAATATCAAATTTACCTTTTTCATAAGTACCTGGCATTTCAGCAGTTTCTCCACCCACAAGTTCACATTCTGATTGATTGCAGCCATTGATAATACCTTTTATTATTGCTTTAAGTTTTTTAAGATCAATTTTATTTATTGAAATATAATCTAAAAAAATTAAAGGTTTAGCTCCTTGAACAATTAAATCATTTACACTCATAGCAACAAGATCTATTCCAATAGTATCAAATTTATTTAATGTATTTGCAATTTCAATTTTAGTTCCCACACCATCAGTACAAGCTACGATTTTAGGTTGTTTAATATTAGCTGGTATATTTGTAATTGAGCCAAACCCTCCTATATTAGAAAACTTTTTTTTGCCTCTTTTTTTTGCTGAAACTGTAGAAATGAAATCAACAAACTTGTCTGCGGCTTTAATATTAACTCCACTTTTTTTATAGGTAAATTTTTTTTTATTCATTAATATGTTTTATGAAATTTATTTCTCTACTTAGTAATTTAAAGCTTTTATATAATTTTTTATTATTTCTTGCTTTAATAAATATTTTCTTTTCCACAGGAAAAAGTCACGCAAAGACATTTTCTATAAATGATATTGAAATATCAACACCTTTTGAAATAAATTTTAATAAAAATGAAATTATTGATGAAGGATTTGTAAAGGCATATAACGAACTTATTTTGTCAATTATTCAAAGTAAAGATCAGTTTAAATTAAAAAATACATCAATTAATCAAATAAAGGGAATGATTGAAACTTTTTCTATTAAAGAAGAAAAGTTTATTGATGAGATTT
>CACHPE010000031.1 GCA_902581605.1 uncultured Pelagibacteraceae bacterium
ATCTCTTCAGCGTCTTTTTTGTTCACACCAGATTTAACTTCTTTTGGTGCTCCCTCTACAAGATCTTTAGCTTCTTTTAAACCTAATGAAGTAGCTGCTCTTACTTCTTTGATAACATTAATTTTTTTATCACCTGCAGAAACTAACATGATTGTAAAATCATCTTTGTCTTCTGCTGGAGCCGCACCACCTGCTGCTGCTGGAGCTGCTGCTGCCATTGGAGTTACACCCCATTTTTCTTCTAATTGTTTTGAAAGTTCAGCTGCTTCTGCAACAGTCAAACTTGATAAGTCCTCAATAATTTTGTTTAGGTCAGGCATATGTATTACTCTTTGGGTTGTGTTTCAGAATTTTCTGCGGACAAACTACTCATTTTTTCTGAATGTGCAAGCAAAATACTGATTAATTTAGATGCAGAAGCGTTCAAAATACCCACAATATTGGCTCTTGCTTCATCTAATGTAGGTAAACTAGCTACATTTTGGACACCGGCCTGATCTAAGACCTCATTATCCATGATTCCACCAATTAATTTTAAGTTTTCGTTATCTTTTGCAAATTTTGAAAGAATCCTTGCAGACATTATAGCATCCTCTCCAAATGCTACTGCTGTAGGACCAGTAAATAAATTTGATAAATCTTTACACTTAGTTTTTTCTAAAGCTAATTTTGTAATTCTGTTTTTTGTTATTTTAAATATGATTCCATGTTCTCTCATTTTGGCTCTTAATTCATCTAACTGAGTCATAGTTAAACCTTGGTAATGAGTAACCATAACAGCTTTGCTGTTTTCGAACTTACTAGTCATTTCTTCAATATAATTTTTCTTTTGTTCTTTGTTCATCATAACTATATCGATTTTCCTAATTTAACTTTGTATGAAACGCCCATTGTTGATGTAGCAAATACACTCCTAATTAAGTCACCTTTTAAAGTATTATTTGATTTTTCTTTTTCTAAGGCATCTAAAATTGCATTGTAATTTTTTAATAATTGATCATCACTAAAAGATTTTTTACCAATACTAACTCCAATATTTCCATCTTTATCATTTCTAATTTCTACTTGGCCAGATTTAGCATTAGTTACAGCTTCTTTAATATTTTCAGAAACTGAACCAAGCTTTGGATTAGGCATCAATCCTTTTGGACCCAAAACTTTTCCTAATTTAGAAAGTTTAATCATCATTCCTGGTGTACAAATTAATTTTTCAAAGTTTAATTCCCCACCTTTGATTCTTTGAACAAACTCATCGCCACCCACTATGTCTGCACCAGCGTCTTTTGCATCTTGAGCTTTATTATCCTCACAAACTACAGCAACTTTAACTTTTTTACCTGTTCCACCAGGCAAATTAACAACTGTTCTGATATTAACTTCACTTTTCTTTTGTTTGTTATTTATTTGAAAACTTAAATCTAAAGACTCATCAAATTTAGTTGTGCAGTTTTTCTTAAGTTCAGGTAATAGTTTTTCTATAGACTCAGCGCTCAAGTCTTTAGTTTTTTCAGGTAATTTTTTATATCTTTTAGAAGCCATTACTCTTTTACCTCTATACCCATTGATCTAGCTGATCCTGCAATAATTTTTATAGCTTCCTCAATATCGTGAGCATTTAAATCATTCATTTTTTCTTTTGCTATACTCTCTAATTGTTTTTTAGAAATAGAAGCAACAATATTTCGTCCAGGTTCTTTTGATCCACCTTTAAGTTTTACAGCTTCTTTAATATAAAAAGATGCTGGAGGTGATTTAATTTTAAAATCAAATTTTTTATCTTTATAAACTGTAATTTCTACTGGCACAGGTTTACCTGCCATTGACTTAGTTTTATCATTGAAAGCTTTACAAAACTCCATAATATTGACACCACGTTGACCTAATGCAGGACCAACTGGTGGAGCTGGATTGGCTTGACCACCTTTAATTTGTAATTTTATAAATCCACTAATTTCTTTTGCCATTAACTTACCTTCTCAACCTGATTATATTCTAAATCTACAGGAGTAGGACGACCAAATATAGAAACTGACACCTTAAGTCTAGCTTTTTCTTCATCAATTTCTTCAATCATTCCAGTAAATGATGCAAATGGACCATCTACAACCTGAACTTTTTCACCTACACTGTAATCTACGCCAGATTTTGGCTGAGCAACACCATCTTTGATCTGACCTAAAATCTTCTCTACTTCTTTATCTGAAACTGGAACTGGAATACCTTTTGTACCCAAGAAACCACTGACCCTCTTTATATTCTTAATCATATGATAAATATTATTATCCATCTCACTCTTTATTAATACATATCCTGGAAAGTATTTCTTTTTTCTTTGTATTCTTTTACCTCTCTTAACCTCAGTAACATCATGAGTCGGTACAATAATCTCCTCAAACTTATCAGCAATTTTAGCTTTATCTGCCTCCTCTTTAATTAATGAAGCAACTTTATTTTCAAAACTAGAATGAGACTGAACAATGTACCAATTTTTCATTAAATACTCACTTTAAGTAAAAGTTCTAAGAAAAATTTTAAAACCTGATCTAAAAGAAGAAAAAATAAAGACATAACAACAGCCATAACAAAAACCATTAAAGCACCTTGCAATGTCTCTTTCCAAGTAGGCCAAGTAACTTTAAAAGCCTCTTGTTTAACTTCCTGTATAAATTTAATCGGGTTTTTCATAATTTATAAGCTCTAATTGGCAGGAGCGGAGGGACTCGAACCCTCAGCCTCCGGTTTTGGAGACCGGCGCTCTACCAATTGAGCTACACTCCTATTTATAGAGTTACTCTATAATTTTAGTTACTACTCCTGCTCCAACAGTTCTTCCACCTTCTCTGATAGCAAAATTTAATTTTTCTGCCATTGCGATTGGTGTAATTAGTTTAACAGTAAATTTAGCATCATCACCTGGCATAACCATTTCAGTACCAGCTGGTAATTCTACTTCACCTGTAACGTCTGTTGTTCTAAAATAAAACTGCGGTCTGTATTTAGTAAAGAAAGGAGTATGTCTTCCACCTTCATCTTTTTTAAGTACATATGCTTGAGCCTCAAATTTAGTGTGTGGAGTAATTGAGCCAGGTTTACAAAGAACTTGACCTCTTTCGATATCAGTTCTTTCAATACCTCTCAATAAAATTCCAACGTTATCTCCAGCTTCACCAGAATCTAAAAGTTTTCTAAACATCTCAACTCCAGTACAAACTGATTTTTTAGTTTCTCTAATTCCAACTATTTCAACTTCTTCTCCAGTTTTAATTACACCTGACTCAACTCTACCAGTTGCAACTGTTCCT
>CACHPE010000032.1 GCA_902581605.1 uncultured Pelagibacteraceae bacterium
GTCATAAAACCATCATTTCTTCCAATTTTTAGAAATTTATTTTTTCTCTCAGTCATTATTTCTTCTGAGGATAAGTTGTCAAAATAATTTAAATTTTTTATTAAGGTTTGTCTAACATTGGTTAATATTATATCTCTATCTCTGTGCGCACCACCTAATGGTTCGTCAATTATTTCATCAATAACTTTTAATTTAAGTAAATCTTTAGCTGAAAGCTTCATAGCTTTCGCAGCATCAAGCATTTTTTTTGGATCTCTCCATAGAATAGTTGCACATCCCTCAGGGGATATTACTGAATAAATTGCATTTTCTAGCATAAGGACTTTATTTGATGAAGCTAATGCAATTGCTCCACCAGAACCACCTTCGCCTATAATTATTGCAATAGTCGGAACTTTAAGCTCCATACAGCATTCGATTGATTTTGCAATTGCTTCTGCTTGTCCTCGTTCTTCAGCACCAACCCCCGGATATGCTCCTGGAGTATCAATAAATGAAATTATCGGAATATTAAATTTGTTTGCTAAGTTCATTAATCTTATAGTTTTTCTATAACCTTCTGGCCTCATCATTCCAAAATTTCTCTCAATTCTGCTATCTAAATCTTCTCCTTTTTCTTGGCCTACCACTAAAACTGATTTTCCATTAAATTTTGCAAATCCAGTTAAAACGGATTTATCTTCTCCATAATATCTATCTCCAGATAGTGAGATAAAGTCATCAAATAAATTATCGATAAAAAATTTTGCTTTAGGTCTATCTTCGTGACGAGCGACCATAGTAGTCTGCCAAGGATCAAGATTGGAATAAATATTTTTTAATTTTTCATCTATTTCAGTTTGAGTGCTTGAAATTTTTTGAGTATCGACTTCTGATAATCCCTCTTGATTGTAAGGATCTTTCAATTTTTCTAGTTCTTTTTCTAGATCTTTAATTTCCGTTTCAAAATTTAGATAATTTTTCATGTTTTATTTATAGCGGATGGTTAAAATACAAAAAAGGCAATAAAATGATATCAAATAGGGTGTAATTCTTATTAATTGACTTAAATCATTTAACAGATACAAATTCATTATCGGGAGAGACTATTAATAGCGCCGAAGGAGCAACCACCCCGGAAACTCTCAGGCAAAAGGACCGATTAAAGCATAACACTCTGGAAAGAGATTGATTTCCGCCGAAGGAGTAAAGCTCTCAGGCAAAAATACAGATGGGGTAAGAATTAAGTGCTATGCAAGAAAAATACATTAAAATTAATAATCTTCAAGTATCTGAAAAGCTATCAAACTTTGTAAATGATGAATTATTAAAAAATACAAATGTATCTTCAGAAAATTTTTGGTCAGGTCTAGAAAAAACACTCGATGAACTTGCGCCAAAAAATAAAGAATTAATTAAATTTAGGGAAGATTTACAGAAGAAAATAGATGATTGGCATATCAAAAATAAAGGTAAAGAGTTTAATTTAGATGAGTACAAAAAATTTTTATTAGAAATTGGTTATTTAAAAAATGAAGGACCTAATTTTAAAATAGAAACTGAAAATGTTGATGAAGAAATTGCAAGTATAGCTGGGCCTCAGTTAGTTGTGCCTGTCATGAATGCAAGGTATGCATTAAATGCTGCGAATGCAAGATGGATGAGTTTATATGATAGTCTTTATGGTACAGATGTAATTGAACAATCTGAAGATAGCGTATCTGAAAGATATGATCCTTTAAGAGGTGAAATGGTTATAAAATATGGAAGGGATTTTTTAGATAAATACTTTCCATTAGCTGGACTAAGCTGGAATAAAATTACAAGCTTTGCTGTAAAGTATGGAAAATTAAAAGTTTTGAAAGGTGCTGATATTTTTGATTTGGAGGACGAAAATAAATTTGTTGGGCACAGAGGCGAAAGTGATAATCCTTCTGCAATTATTTTACAAAATAATAATTTACATATTGAAATTCTAAAAGACTCAAGAGCTTTTGCTGCTCAACAAGATCATGCAGGTATTAGTGATATTATACTAGAATCAGCAGTGTCAACAATTTGTGATAATGAAGATAGTGTAGCAGCTGTTGATTCAGAAGATAAAATTATTTGTTATCGAAATTGGCTAGGCCTAATGAAAGGAGACCTTAAGTCAAAATTTGAAAAAGAAGGAAAATTATTTGAGAGAAAATTAAATCCACATAGAAGTTATATCTCAAAAGATGGTAAAGGTTTAAAATTACATGGAAGAAGTCTTTTGCTAGTAAGAAATGTTGGTCATCTGATGACTAACCCTTCAATTTTATTAAGTGATGGAAGTGAAATACCTGAAGGAATTATGGATGCTTTTATAACTACAGCAGCTGCGCTTCATGATATTAAAAATAAAAATAATTCAAGAACTGGATCGGTTTATATTGTAAAGCCTAAAATGCATGGTCCAGACGAAACAGCATTTACAGATTTAATTTTTTCTAAAGTTGAAGAAGTTCTAAATTTACCCAAGTATACTTGTAAGATTGGAATTATGGATGAAGAAAGACGAACATCAGCAAATTTAAAAGAGTGTATAAGAAGTCTTAAAAATAGAGTTTTTTTTATCAATACTGGCTTCCTAGATAGAACTGGTGATGAAATGCATACATCAATGGAAGCTGGTCCTATGATTAAAAAAGGTGACATGAAATCGTCTAAATGGATTAATGCTTACGAAAATAACAATGTTGATATTGGTTTAAGTTGTGGGTTTTCTGGTAAAGCTCAAATTGGAAAAGGAATGTGGGCAATGCCAGATAAAATGAAAGATATGATGGAACAAAAAACAGGACATTTAAAAGCAGGAGCAAACTGCGCATGGGTTCCTTCTCCAACAGCAGCTGCATTACATGCTTTACATTACCATGAAATAAATATTTTCAATGAACAAAAAAAATTAATTGATAGAGAGCCAGCTAAGCTTGATGATCTCTTAACAATCCCCATAGCAGACAGACCAAATTGGTCTGTGGAAGATATAAACAAAGAAATTTCTAATTCAGCGCAAACCTTATTAGGTTATGTTGTAAGATGGGTCGATCAAGGTGTGGGTTGTTCAAAAGTTCCTGATATTAATAATATTGGCTTAATGGAAGACAGAGCCACTCTTAGAA
>CACHPE010000033.1 GCA_902581605.1 uncultured Pelagibacteraceae bacterium
ATAAGAGCAATATCAATGATATTAAAAAATTACTTGGCAATCCCTCAACCCAAAGTAAGTTTGATAATGATCTATGGATATACATTGAAAGAAAGCATACTCAGTCAGAATTATTACAACTAGGAAAAGTTAAAATACATAAAAATGATGTTTTGGTATTAGAAATTAACAAGTATGGAATTTTAAAAAAAAAAGAATTTTATAATAAAGATGATATGGCTAATATAAAAATTGTTGAAGCAACTACTAACAATGATTTTGAAAGAAATTCATTTATCTATAGTTTTATGTCAAGTTTAAGACAAAAAATTAATGACCCTCTTGGACAGAGGGCCAAAAAAAGATCTAGAGCAAAATAAATTATCCAGCAATTACTGCTAACAATAATAGAGCAACTATATTTGTTATTTTAATCATAGGATTTACTGCTGGTCCAGCTGTATCTTTATATGGGTCACCTACTGTATCACCAGTAACAGCAGCTTTATGAGCCTCTGAACCTTTTCCACCATGATTTCCATCCTCAATATATTTTTTTGCATTATCCCAAGCACCACCACCAGCAGTCATTGATACCGCTACAAATAAACCAGTGATAATAACACCAAGTAACATTGCACCAACCGCAGCAAGAGCTGCAACTTGTCCACCAATCGATAGAATTATAAAATATAAAACGACAGGAGATAAAACTGGTAACAATGACGGTATAATCATTTCCTTAATAGCAGCAACAGTAAGCAAATCTACTAATTTAGCATAATCAGGTTTTTGTTTTCTTTTCATAATACCAGGGAATTTTTTAAATTGTCTTCTTACCTCAACTACAACAGCACCACCTGCTCTTCCAACAGCTTGCATTCCCATTGAGCCAAAAAGATAAGGTAACATTCCACCAATTAATAAACCAACAACCACATAAGGATTTGATAAATCAAAAGTTACTACGATACCTTCTAGTGCAGACCCTGCTTCTTTTGAAAAATGTTTGATATCCTCTGTGTAAGCCGCAAATAAAACTAATGCACCTAAACCAGCTGAGCCAATTGCATAGCCTTTTGTAACAGCTTTGGTTGTGTTTCCTACTGCATCTAGAGCGTCTGTTGTTTTTCTTACCTTTTTTTCAAGATTAGACATTTCTGCTATGCCACCAGCATTATCAGTAACTGGTCCGTATGCATCTAAAGCAACAACCATACCTGCTAATGCAAGCATAGTAGTTACAGCAATTGCAATACCAAAAAGTCCAGCAATCGAATTTGTAATAAGGATACCAGCAACAATTATTAAAGCGGGAATAGCGGTTGCTTCCATAGAAACTGCCAAACCTTGAATAACATTTGTACCATGACCAGTTGTTGACGATAGAGCAACAGATTTAACTGGTCTATAACTTGTTCCTGTATAATATTCAGTTATCCAGATTAATAATCCCGTAATAACTAATCCTATAACACCACAATAATATAGATCCATTCCATTAAAAGTTTTATCATTAATTGTATATTCATTTGTAAAACCAATTACGTAATCTGTAACAGGCCACAAAATTACTAAAGAGGCTACTGCAGAAACAACAAATCCTTTATACAAAGCATTCATGACGTTATTACTTTTTCCAAGCTTAACAAAAAAAGTTCCAACTATAGATGTTAACAAACATGCAGCACCAATAGATAATGGGTAGATCATCATATTTAGATCTCCAACAAAGAAAATTGATGATAAAACCATTGTTGCAACAATTGTAACAGCATAGGTTTCAAATAAATCAGCAGCCATACCAGCACAGTCTCCAACGTTGTCACCAACATTGTCTGCAATTACTGCAGGATTTCTGGGGTCATCTTCTGGAATTCCAGCTTCAACTTTTCCAACTAAATCAGCACCTACGTCAGCACCTTTTGTAAAAATTCCACCACCTAATCTTGCAAAAATAGAAATTAGAGAAGCACCAAAACCTAATGCAACTAATGCATTAACTATTTCTCTTTCTTCAACATCAGATTTCAATAATATATAATAATAAACAGCTATAGCTAATAAAGCTAAACCAGCAACCAACATTCCAGTTACAGCACCAGATTTAAAAGCAACTGAAAGACCTTGAGCTAAACCTTTTCTAGACGCTTCTGCTGTCCTAACGTTTGCTTCAACAGAAACTAACATTCCAACATATCCTGCGATACCAGATAAAGCGGCACCTATTAAATATCCTAGACCTACTAATGGACTGAATGCAATACTTACAATTACCAAAACTACAGCACCAACAATAGCAATAGTTTTATATTGTCTTGCTAAATATGCCTTTGCACCAATTTGAATTGCAGATGCAATATCTTGCATTTTTGCATTTCCTGCACTTGAATTAAGAATATTTTTTCCAGTTAAAAATCCATATACGATAGATAATAAACCAGCTCCAATTGTATATAATAGTATTGTTTCGACTGTTCCGTTCATATTAACCTTAAGTTGTTGGTTGTTAAATTTTTAAGCCCGCACAATACAAAAAAAGATAGAAAAGACAACGATTAACTTCTAAAACTGATGAATATAACCTTTGGATTTAGCTCGTATTTGCTTGCCTTTTTCATCAAATATTAAAGTCCTATCTTTACTAGATACAATTTTACCAATTTTAGTTATTTTAATTCCGGTTGTTTTAGA
>CACHPE010000034.1 GCA_902581605.1 uncultured Pelagibacteraceae bacterium
TAATAATAAAATAAAGTTTAATCTTCTTTATGACAAAAATAGAAGTCTACAAAAAAAAATTAAAATTGAACAAATAAGAAGAGAGACCAGTTAGCAAATGAAAAAACTTTTAGGGATCATGGTTCTGTGTTTGTTGTGGATTATTCCAGTATTAGCCGTTGAAAGATTTATTCCTTTAGAGCTGTTTACCGGTGGTGAAATAAGAGAAGATACAGAAATTAAATTTACAAATGCTAATTTAGTATTTGGTGAAAAGAAAAGAAAAAAAATAGTTGGACCTGAAGATTGGAAAAATCCTCAAACCGGAAAAACAATAAAGGTTTATAAAAGAACAAGAAAAAGTCAAAGTGGATTAAAAACACAATTATTTACAGTCACTAATGATGGACAGTGTATTGGTAGGGTTTGGGATAATAGACGTGGAGGAAGAGTAATAAAAAATGGATGTAAATTTCCTTTAGGTGTTTGGAAAGAAGGTGAGACCAGATCATTTACAGGTGCTTCTGGTGGTAAGCCAAGAAAAATAGAATTGACTATTTTAAAATTAGGAAAGAAGCAGAAAGATAAATTAAAATTTAATTGGAAACTTTATGATGGAAGTGGAAAATTAATGGATGACAATGATTATACTTTTTCACCTGGGAAAGCTATGACCAAGCTAAATGATAAAAAATTATAATTAATCCAGACACAAACTCGACATACTCAAAATCAGGATTTGGTTAAATTTTAATTTTTCAAAAATAATAAATGTTGATTTAGTTGAGTAATGGTGCCCCCGCACAGATTCGAACCGCAGACCTATTGATTACAAATCAATTCTATAACCTCAAATAATTATCGTTTATCAATAATTTTCGAAAAAAGATTCCGGCTTGGCAACAATATGGTAACAGTGATAGTGTTTTTTTATGAAACGAAGCGGCTTCACTCTAATAGAACTTTTAGTTGTTGTAGCAATCATCGGTATTCTTGCTGCAGTTGGGGTAGTTGCTTATAGTGGGTATACTACGGGAGCAAAAGAAAGCGCGTGTAAAGCTAATCATAAACAAATAGTACAAAAAGTTTTATCCAATCAAACATTATGTGAATTTGAGTCATCAATTAAAATCCGCAATTCTTTTGATTGGCAAAATGGAGTTAAGGGACAAGAGATTGATGTCCCATGTTCTAGAGATTTTTATTCAATAGGTTATGCCACAGCTACTAGTATGACTAACTATCTTGAGGATCCATATAATAATGAAGCCTGGCCATATGCAGTAATGTCTTATAACGGAACACCTCCAAAAAATGGTTATACGACTGTTTGGTCTTATTATGGTAATCCTAATAGAATTCGGATTCAGACTAAATGTAGAGATAAAGTAATTGATGCAGATTTAAAAAAATGATTTCAAATAAACAAAAAGGCTTCACTCTTATAGAACTTTTAGTCGTCGTAGCAATCATTGGTATCTTAGCTGCAGTAGGGGTGGTTGCTTATAGTGGGTATACAAGTGCGGCGAAATCTAATGCAGCAAAAGCAAATCATAATCTTGCAGTAAAATACGTTCAATCAACACTTCTAAAAGCATCAATAGATGACGGTTATTTTAGAGGATATATAACTGTACAAGATTTTAATTGTGGTCGTGCACAAGATGTAAAAATATTACCAAATTCTGAGACAACTGTGATGAATTATATGGTTTACCATTTACAATGTTCTATAACTGAACATCCATTTAATAATACTAAGTACCCTGCACTTGGTTTTGGACCTAGAGGAATTTTAGGATCAGTAGAATTTTACAGTAGGTGCACAAATAAAAAACCAATGATACATATTCAAACCGTCTATAATGATAACAATGACAAATTAGAAAACTCAATCGAGATTTCAGAATTTGGTGGATACTGTTAAAGCAAAGGATATTAAACGACTACTTGATTGGTCTACAAAAGTGGTAGCACTATGGTAGCAATTATTGTTATCGAATTAATTAATTTTAATTTTGCGAAAATAATTAGTATTGATTTTGTTGAGTGATGGTGCCCCCGCACGGATTCGAACCGCGGACCTATTGATTACAAATCAATTGCTCTACCAGCTGAGCTACAAGGGCATGCGCAATAATTATTAATTATTTATTAAATAATCAACTCTTTTTTTTTAAATAACTCAAGTGATGAAACACAATTGCTGCACTATTTGAGATATTTAAACTTTCAATATCTTCATTAATATTAATTTTTACGAAAAAATCTGCATATTTACTTGTATGTTGTCTCATACCAAATCCTTCAGATCCAAAAAGAAGAATGTTATTTCCTTCCCATTTAATGTCCGTGAAATCTTTTTGACCTTTTGCATCAAAACCATAAACCCAAAAATTTTTTTCTCTTAAATTTTTTAATGTGGAATTTATGTTGGATACTCGGAATATATTTACATATTCCATACAACCACTTGCTGATTTATACATTAACTTACTATCTTGAGGAAAATGTCTTTCTTTAATTATTAGTCCATCAATATTAAATGATGCTGCACTTCTTATTAATGAGCCA
>CACHPE010000035.1 GCA_902581605.1 uncultured Pelagibacteraceae bacterium
TGTTGTTTCAAATATTTTTAGGAGTTCTAACAATTTTATCTGGAGTAAAAATGCTTTATGCATCTCTACACCAGATAAATTCTATTTTGATAATTCTTTCAACTTTATATTTTCTTTATATTACAAAATATCAAAAAACAGTTTACTAGTTTCCATTTTAGACATCAAAAACTCAAATTAGCTGACAGCTTTTAAGTTACCTTTTGAAGATTTATTTAAAGCTTGATCTAGATCCTCAATAATATCATCAATGTGTTCTATACCGATACAAAGTCTTACATAACTTTGGGTAACACCTGATGCAGCTAGTTCTTTCTCATTTAATTGACTGTGAGTTGTACTTGCTGGGTGAATTGCTAAACTTCTAGCATCACCAATATTAGCAACATGATAGAACATTTTTAAAGATTCGATAAATTTTTTACCAGCTTCAATTCCACCTTTAAGCTCAATACCAATCATTGGTCCATTTCCACCTTTGAGATATTTTTTTGCTCTATCAGCAATAGATTTATCGTGTTCAGTAGAATAAATAACTTTTGTTACTTCTTTATGTTTTTTTAGGAAATCAACTACATACTCAGCATTGGCGCAATGTTGTCTCATTCTCAAAGCAACAGTTTCAAGACCTTGAATTATTGCAAAAGCATTATCTGGAGCAAGAGCTGATCCTAAGTCTCTTAATAAACAGACTCTTGCCCTAACTGCAAATGGAACATTTGCACCAGTCAGTTCTGGAACAGCTTTTCCCCAGATGACATTGTTATAACTCGCATCTGGTTCATTAAATAGTGGTTGTCTTTTTGGGTCAGCTGTCCAATCAAAGTTACCACTATCAACTATGCTACCTGCAACTGCTGTACCGTGTCCACCTATATATTTTGTAAGTGAGTGAATTACTACTGCAGCTCCATGTTCAATCGGTCTGCATATTACTGGTGCAGCTGTGTTATCCATTATCAGTGGAATGTTATATTTTCTTCCAATGTCAGAAACTTCCTTTATTGGAAAGACCCTTAAATATGGATTTGGCAAGGTTTCACCGTAAAAAGCTCTAGTTTTATCATCTATTAACTTTTCAAAATTTTCAGGATTACTTGGATCTGCATATCTTATCTCTATCCCAAGTTTACTTAGTGTATGCGTGAATAAAGATACTGTACCACCATAAAGATCAGTTGAACTTACAATATTATCACCTGCTTGGGCCACATTTAATACAGCAAACGTTGAAGCGGTTTGACCTGAAGATACAGTTACACATGACAGACCTCCTTCAAGAGCGGCAACTCTTTTTTCCAGGACATCATTTGTAGGGTTCATTATACGAGTGTATATGTTACCAAATTCTTTAAGAGCGAAAAGGTTAGCAGCGTGCTCTGTATTGTTAAATTGGTACGATGTTGTTCTATAAATTGGAACAGCTACCGCGTTCGTTGCTGGATCACTCCTATAGTCACCACCATGTATGGCAATAGTTTCAGGGTTATTTCTTTTTTTAGTCATTTTACTCCTTTTTTAGTGCTTCAACATTATGTTAGGCGCACAATATAGTTCAAATGCCTACCGATTTTATTAATTTTATGAAATTTCCTTTTTAGCAGTTATATGCCCGCAATAGGATCAAATCGGCAACTAATTTCTAGCATATAAGCTACATATTTCAAGCTAAATATAAAATTGACTTTGTAATTATTAATAGTATTAATCCTCGCACAATGACAAAATTCACTAAAAAAGACCAATTAAATTCATCTTGGTATGAAATAGACGCGAAGAATGCAGTAGTTGGAAGATTAGCGACTGTTGTTTCCAATATCATAAGAGGCAAGAACAAAACTACATACACTCCTCATATGGATGATGGTGACTTTGTTGTTGTTAAAAATATTGAACATGCAAAATTTACTGGAAAAAAATTTCAAGATAAAAAATATTACAGACACACTGGTCATCCAGGTGGAATTAAAGTTACAACTCCTGAGAAACTTCATGAAAAAAAACCTGGAGAAACTTTAAAAATGGCAGTTAAAAGAATGTTACCTGGTGGAGTATTGGGGAGAAAACAATTAACAAAATTAAAAATCTATGCAGGAAATGAACATCCACACTCAGCACAAAATCCTACAGTTATCGAGTTAGACAAATTAAACAGTAAAAATATAGCAAGAAACTAAAATGGAAAATACTCAGTCAGCTT
>CACHPE010000036.1 GCA_902581605.1 uncultured Pelagibacteraceae bacterium
TAGATATTACAATTATTGATTTATTTTCTCTGTTTCTATAAAATTCTCTAAAAGATGCGTCACCTTTTATTTTTTTCAATTTTGCTAAGCTTTTCATCAAAATAAGTTTTAATTTAAACTTTTATATCTACAGTTCTATCATTCAAATCATTTGAATAATTAAATGTTAAAGTTATAAATTTAATATCCTGTTTATCAGCTATCAATTGTGGCCATTCTATAAGTGTAATTAGTTTATTATCCTTTTCAAAAATATCCAAATTTTTGATATCTTCTTTCCTATTAATTCTAAACAAATCATAATGTTTTATTCTTATATCTTTAACCTGATACTCATTTAATAAACTAAAAGTAGGGCTTGTAATTTCTGTTTGTATTACATTATTTATTTTTTGATACTCATTTATAAAATATTTAACGAAGGTAGTTTTTCCAACACCCATCTCTCCATATAAAAAAATAAACTCGCCACCTTTAAGATATTTTGTAAATTCTTTAGCTAATTCTTTAGTTAACTTCTCTGAAGTGATATCTATTTTGCTATCTTTAATAGCGATAGGCATCTGGTTTGAAAGGACCTTCTGTTCCAACACTTATATACTCAGCTTGCTCTTTTGATAATTTTGTTAGTTTTGCCCCAACTTTTTTTAAATGCAAAGTCGCTACTTTTTCATCTAAATGTTTTGGAAGTACATAAACTTTATTTTCATAATTTTTATGATTATGCCAAAGTTCTATTTGAGCAATCACTTGATTAGTAAATGATGCACTCATAACAAAACTTGGATGTCCAGTTGCACAACCAAGATTAACTAATCTTCCTTCAGCTAAAAGAATAATTCTTTTTCCACTAGGCAGCTCTATTTCATGCACTTGAGGTTTTACTTCAGTCCACTTATAATTTTTAAGAGCTTCAACTTGTATTTCGTTATCAAAGTGGCCAATATTACATAATATGGCTCTATCTTTCATGTCCCTCATATGATCTGCGGTAACAATGTCTTTATTCCCCGTTGCTGTTACAACTATATCAGCCCTGCTTATAGCCTCCTCCATCAAAACCACTTCATAACCTTCCATTGCAGCTTGAAGAGCACAAATTGGATCTGCTTCTGTGACCAAAACTCTAGCTCCACTTTGTCTTAAGGATGCGGCACTTCCTTTTCCAACGTCTCCAAATCCAGCAACAATAGCAATCTTTCCAGACATCATTACATCAGTAGCTCTTCTTATACCGTCCACTAAACTTTCTCTACATCCATATAAATTATCAAATTTTGATTTTGTGACAGAATCATTCACGTTTATTGCTGGAACTAAAAGTGATTTATCTTTTTCCATTTTATTTAGTGCTTTAATTCCAGTGGTAGTCTCTTCCGAAACACCCTTAATATCTTTCATTAAATCCTGATATTCATTATGCATAATAGCTGTTAAATCACCACCGTCATCTAATAACATATTGGGCTTCCAATCTGGTTTTCCAACTATCGTTTGTTTTATGCACCATAAATATTCTTCTTCTGTTTCACCTTTCCAAGCATAAACAGGGACTCCAGCTTTTGCAATGGCAGCAGCTGCATGATCTTGGGTTGAAAAAATATTACAAGAAGACCAACGAACTTCAGCACCTAATGCAACTAAGGTTTCAATTAGTACAGCTGTTTGAATTGTCATATGAAGACACCCTATAATCCTTGCACCCTTTAATGGTTTTTCTTTAGAATACTCTTCTCTTAAAGCAATTAAACCAGGCATTTCACTTTCGGCTATTGATATTTCTTTTCTACCAAATTCAGCTTGAGCAATGTCTTTTACTTTATAATCTTCCATTGCAAGCTTTATACAGCTAAGTATTTATTTATCAAGAAATGATTAAACATTGGGAAATCTTATCTCTATCATTGCCCCTTCTTTATCAGGACGATTAGATGCTACAATTTCACCATCATGGAGTTCCACCAAATTTTTTACTATATTTAATCCTAGACCTGAGTGTTCTCCAAATTTTTCAGGTCTATTAC